>CAWDMT010000008.1:0-284926 GCA_963803485.1 uncultured Alphaproteobacteria bacterium
GTGGTGATTTCAGTGATTTCCTGCACCCGGCCCTCCTGCGAGCGCCGGCTCGACCCGGTAAGGAGCTGCAGGTAGTCGACCACGATCAGATCGAGGCCCTTCTGGCGCTTCAGCCGGCGGGCGCGCGCGGCGAGCTGCGCCACCGACAGGCCGCCCGACGCGTCGATGTAGAGCGGGATCGACTGCAGCCGGGCCGCGACGTCGACCAGCCGGTCGAACTCCCCCTGGGTGGTCTTGCCGCGCCGGATTTGTTCCGATGAGACCTGCGCCTGCTCGGAGATGATGCGGGTCGCGAGCTGTTCGGCCGACATTTCCAGCGAGAAGAATCCGACGATCCCGCCGTTGACCGATTCCACACGCCCGTCCGGCAGCGTCTGCCCCTGATAGTGCTCGGCGATATGGAAGGCGATGTTGGTCGCCAGCGCCGTCTTACCCATGGCCGGGCGGCCGGCGAGGATGATGAGGTCGGAGGGCTGCAATCCGCCCATGAGGTTGTCGAGGTCGCGCAGGCCCGAGGCGATGCCGGACAGATGCCCGTCACGCTCATAGGCCTTGCTCGCCATGTCGATGGCGTCCTTGAGCGCATCCGCGAAACGCTGGAACCCCGACCCGTATTTGCCGGTCTCGGCCAGCTCGAACAACTGCTGCTCGGCGATCTCCACCTGCGCGGCCGGCGTCATGTCGACCGGCGCGTCGTAGGCGACGTTGACCATGTCCTCGCCGATGGAGATCAGCCGCCGCCGGGTGGCGAGGTCATAGACGGCGCGCCCGTAGTCCTGCGCGTTGATGACCGTCGTCGCCTGGCCCGCAAGCCGGATCAGATACTGCGGTATCGAAATCTCGCCGATGGCATCGTCGTTCTCCAGGAACGTCTTCAGAGTCACCGGCGTCGCGGTCTTGTTGGCGCGGATGAGCCGCGACATCACATCGAAGATGCGCTGATGGACCGGATCGAAGAAGTGCTCCGGCTGGAGAAAGTCGGAGACCCGGTAGAACGCCTCGTTGTTTACGAGGACGGCGCCGAGCAGCGCTTGCTCCGCCTCCAGGTTGTGGGGCGCGGCGCGATATTGCGGTTCTTCGACGGCCCCGAAGGGGCGGGCTATGGCTGGCGTGTTCATGGCTCTGCAATAAGGCCGAATCACGCGGCGCTGCGACCAAGCATGACGCATTTTGCCCGCACTTGCCCGCAATCCCAAATCATTCACAGCTGGGTCGATTGCAGCGGATAAATGCTTGACCTTCTACTCGGCAGCGGCTTCGGCTGGAGGAATCAGTCCGCCGTCACGCCGCCTGAGGTCGTCTTCCGTATCATCGATGTAGCGCCGGGTCAGGGGCACCGCGTCCTGCCGCTTGGCGAGCTGGATCTGGAAGACCATCATCCCCTGGTTGCGGAAGGAGATCTCCGAGCCGGCGAGATAGAACTCCCACATCCTGCAGAACCGCTCGTCGTAAAGCGCGGCTGCCTTCTCCCGGTTGGCCATGAAGCGCTTGCGCCACTCGCGCAGCGTCTCTGCATAGTGCAGCCGCAGAATCTCGATATCCGTTACCAGCAGTCCCGATTTCTCGATCGCCGGCAACACCTCGGAAAGCGCCGGGATGTAGCCGCCGGGAAAGATGTACTTGGCGATCCACGGATTGGTCGACCCGGGCGGTCCGTAGCGGCCGATTGAATGCAGCAGCATGACGCCATCGTCGGTCAGGAGGTCGCTCACCCTGGCAAAGAAGGTGTCGTAGTAGCCGACGCCCACATGCTCGAACATGCCGACCGAGACGATGCGATCGTAGGGCCCCTCCACGTCGCGGTAGTCGCGAAGCCTGAAGTCGACCCGGTCGCCAAGGCCCGTCTCCTCGGCGCGCCGGCGGCTGGTCGCGTGCTGCTCCTCGCTCAGCGTGACGCCCGTCACCTCGACCGGGTGCGTCTCGGCGAGATAGAGGCCGAGTCCACCCCACCCGGATCCGATATCGAGCACCCTGTCGCCACGCCTAGGTGCTAGCTTGGCCGCGATATGCCGCTTCTTGGCGAGCTGGGCCGCCTCGAGCGTGGCGGTGTCGCTTTCGAAGTAAGCGCAGGAATACTGCTCGTCTGTGTCCAGGAAGAGCCGGTAGAGCCGGCCGTCGAGATCGTAGTGGTGGGCCACGTTGCGGCGCGCCCGGCGCGCCGGGTTGAACTGGTCGAGGCGTCGCGTGACGTAGCGCGCGACTCGAAAGCCCGCCATCCACCAGGGCAGGTCGCGCCAGTGGTCCCTCTGGGTCGCCAGATTCAGGAAGTCGTAGATCGTACCCTCTTCGACGACGAGGGTTCCGTCCATGAACGCTTCGCCGAGCCTGAGCTCGGGATTGCGCGTTATGGCGCGTTCAGCCGATGAGGACGTAAAACGGACATGTACCGGCGAGCCCGAACCATCGCCGAATTCATGTATCGCGCCGCTGCTGTCGGTAACGCGAAGATTCCCGCGGACGACAACGCGCGAAAGAACGTATCGGAGCAGTGTGCTCATGGCCGATCCGTCCGAGGCCGCTTGCCTCATCTCCCGGATTAAACCACCGATACCCCGATACGTTCAATATCCTTGCGTCACAACCGGACGGCGCGCCGCCTCCGACAGGGGCCGCGCGCCGCCAGCGGTTGCGATCACTTGTCGTCGTCTTCCTCGGCCGGGGCGTCCCCTGCGTCTTCTTCCAGGGCCTCACCCGCCGCATCCTCGGCCGTGGCCTCGTCCTCGAAGAACGCATCGGCCTCCACGGCCGACTCCCCTTCGAACTCGTACTCATCCTCGTCCTCGGCCATGACGTCCTCGCCACGCGCCTGGCGCTCGGCCTCGTCGGCGGTCCGGGCGACGTTGATCGTCACGGTCGAACTCGACTTCCGGGTGCAGCCGGACCGGAACCTCCGTGAGGCCGATGTCCTTGATCGGCGAATTGAGCACGATCTGGTTACGGCCGACCGAGAACCCGCCTTCGGTGAGCGCGTCGGCGATGTCGCGCGTCGACACCGAACCGTAGAGCTGGCCGCGCTCGCCGGCCTGGCGGATGACGACGAAGGACTGGCCGTTTAGCTTCTCGGCGACGGCCTCGGCTTCCTTGCGGGCATCGAGGTTGCGCGCCTCGAGCTGCGCGCGCTCGGATTCGAAACGCGTCCGGTTCGCGTCGGTGGCCCTCAGCGCCTTGCCCTGCGGCAGCAGGTAATTGCGCGCATAGCCGTCACGGACGCGCACGGTGTCGCCCATCTGGCCAAGCTTGGCGATGCGTTCGAGCAGGATGATTTCCATCTGAGTGTCTCCTTGGGCAGGTGATGAGTGTTGGTGTTTGTCAGACCGGCCCGGCGCCGGCGCGCGCGCGTTCGCGCAATTTCAGGAAGCCGTCCGCAAGCCCGAGCGCGGCGATGATCGGGATCACCCAGGCGAGCACGAGAAGCGTCACGTAGAGCGCCGCCAGCAGGAACTGCCGGCCCGCCATGTCGCGTGTGATGACGTGTATGACGGAAAGCCCGACGATCACGTAGGCGACCGTCAGCGTCGCCGCGATCACGGCGCCCGCGAGCCCGACGAAGCCGGGCAGGAACGACACGACGAGAGCCGCCCCGAAGGCCATCGCGGCCGCCGGGGGATAGTCGATGGCCGTGATTTCGGGCATCGGCCGGTCAAGCCGGCCCGACGCGATGGCGATACGGGCGGCGAGCCAGAGGTTGAAGACCATCGTCATGGTCCAGACTGCGGCCGAGACCGGCGGCAGCATGACCGACAGAACGGCGGCGAGCTGGTCCCGGTCCACGTCTTCCGGCAGACCGAACATGCCCCCGGCACCGTCGTCGATTAGGAGGGCTATGCCATGCTGCACTGACAAGCGAAACGACTCCGCGCCGCCCTGAAGCGCGATCGCGACGAGGATGACGGCGGAGCCCATGCCGGCGGCCCAGATCATCAGCCGCCCGGCCGGGTACCATTCCACCGCCCCTCCGGACTCGTCGGCGGGCCGAGACATCAGCGCAAGCCGTGCCAGCCAGGCCGCCGGCAGGCTGCAGCCGACGAGGAAGGCGAGGCCGAGGACCGGACCGACGGCGGCGGCCGCCAGCAGGCTGCCGGAGACAGCGGCGATGAAGCCCGTGGCCGCGCCCCAGCCGAGACCGGCGAGGATCACCGGCAGCGGCGCGACGTAGAACAGGACGAAGGAGAGGGCGGTGCCCGTGGACACGGCGAAATACAAAAGCGCCGCGATGGCGCCGGCCGCCAGTCCGGTGATGATCTGGTTGTTCATCATGTGCTGTCCCGCCTTATGGGCGGTTAGGGCCGGGCGGCGCGGAGCGCCCCCGGTCCAACCATTCTGGGCGCCCGAAAACGCCCGGGATTACTTCAGAACGTAGGGCAGAAGGCCCAGGAACCGCGCGCGCTTGATGGCGCGGGCGAGTTCACGCTGCTTCTTCTGCGAGACCGCCGTGATCCGGCTCGGCACGATCTTGCCGCGCTCGGAGACGTAGCGCTGAAGCAGCTTGATGTCCTTGTAGTCGATCTTCGGCGCGTCGGCGCCGGAGAACGGGCAGGTCTTGCGCCGACGGTGGAACGGCCGGCGGACCGGAAGCTGTGCGATGTTCGGAGCAGACATTATGCGTTCCCCCCGGAAGCCTGATCGTCACCACGCGGACGGCGGTCGCCGCGATCGCCGCGGTCACCACGATCGCCGCGGTCACCACGATCGTCGCGGTCGCGACGCGGGCCACGATCGTCGCGGTCACGCGGGCCGCGCCGGTCGTCACGCTCGCCACGGCGCGACAGGATCGCCGACTGCTCTTCCTCGTGCTCCTCGACCTTGACCGTCATGAAGCGGAGGATGTCGTCGCTGATGCGCATCTGGCGCTCCATCTCGGCGACCGCCGTGTGCGGTGCCTCGATGTTCATCAGCGAATAATGCGCCTTGCGATTCTTCTTGATGCGGAAGGAGAGGGGGCGGACACCCCAATACTCGACCTTGCCGACCTTGCCGCCGTTCTGCTCCAGAACGGACTTGTACTGTTCCGTCAGCGCCTCGACCTGCTGGGCCGAAACGTCCTGGCGCGCCAGGAAGACGTGCTCGTAGAGTGGCATTCTGTACGCCTTTCAAGTCTTCGGTTTGGCCACCTTCGGCGCAAAGCCTCTTCGAAGCCTTCGGAAAGGCGTTCGACAAGGATTCGAGAGCGGAGACACGGGAAGCCGGACCGCGAGATCCTGTCGGCGAAACCGCCAACCTTCCGTTCAGCCTCCGGCCGAAGCGTAAGCCGGACCGCGCTGATATACGCGAAGCCGGGGAAAACGCAAGCCGGGAGGGATCCCGGCCAGCGGGGGCGCCGCTTCGGCCTCGATCCTTCGAGTCGCCCCGAAGGATCGAGGCCCCGGCGTATGCCTGGGGACGCCCCTAGAGCGGGCAGTCCTGGTGGTAGGCGTCGACGTGGTCCTCGGCGATCTTCTCCTGGGTGGCCAGGAACAGGGTGCCGTCGTCGGCCCGCTCAACGGTCAGCGAGTACCAGTCGTGGATCGGGTGGTGGTTGTTGGCGAAGGAGAATTCGCCGCGTACGGACGCGAAGTCCGCTTCCTCGAGCGCCGCGCGGAAGGCGTCCTTGTCGTCGAGCACCTTGCCGCCGGTCTTGGCCAGCGCGCTGGCGATCAGCTTCGCGGTGTCATAGCCCTGGCTGGCATAGGGGGTCGGCTCGCGGCCGTATTTCTCCCGGAAGCCTTCCACGAACTTCACGTTCGCCTCGTTGTCGAGATCGGCGTTCCAGTGGCTCGACGTGGAGACGCCGAGGCCGGCGTCGCCGACCGCCTGCAGGATGCGGGCCTCGAGGCTCGGCATGGAGACGATCAGCGGGATCGCCTCCTTCAGGCCCGACTGGTCGTACTGCTTCATGAAGTTGATACCCATGCCGCCGGGCAGGAAATAGAAGACCATCTCGGGCGCGGCATCGCGGATCCGCGCGATCTCGGCGGCGTAGTCGGTCTGGTTGAGCTGGGTATAAATCTCCTCGACGATCTCGCCCTCGAAGAAGCGCTTGAAGCCCTCGATCGCGTCCTTGCCGGCCTGATAGTTCGGGGCGAGGGCGATGGCGTTGCCATGGCCGGCCCTGGTGGCGGCGATGCCGGCGGCTTCATGCAGGGAGTCGTTCTGCCAGGCGACGACGAAATAGTCCTCGTGGCATTGCGCGCCGGCATAGGTCGACGGGGCCGCGTTCGGAGAGATGTAGAACACGCCCCGCTCGAGCGTCATCGGCGCCACCACTGGGGCGATGTTCGAGAAGATCACGCCGGACATGATCTGGATGTTCTCGCGCTGGAGAAGCCTGTCGGCGGCCTGCTGGCCCATGCCTGGGTTCAGACCGTCGTCCTCCACAAGGAGCTCGACGTCGATACCCCCGAGCTTGCCGCCTTCCTCGTCCATCGCGAGCAGGAACGCGTCGCGCGCGTCCTCGCCCAGGTAACCAGCCGGACCCGACAGCGTGGTCACGAATCCGATCTTGACCGGCTCCTGCGCGATTGCCGCGCCAGCGGCCAGCATGAGTGCCGAGGCGCCGGCCAGTGCGGCCGTGAAATTCCTGGAATTCATGAACAACCCTCCCTCGATGGACGCGTTCCGGCCTCCTGGGCCCTCTAATAGCGTCCGTAAGGGAAGAACTCTACGGCGTTCGCCGCGGAATGGGAGGGGGGAATGCGCGGCCCGCCGCCGAACGGCGGCCCGCGGCGATGCTACATGGTGGCAGCGAAGCACTCCGTGAAGGCGTCCGCGTTGAAGCCGATCAGCTCGAAATAGAGCTCCGGCCCGTCGGCGATCTCCGCGCCCAGCGGGTCGACGACGCCGGTTCTCGCCGGCGTCCCTTCTACGATGGTGTCCACCAGTCGGGGCGGGAACTGCGGCTCGGCGAAGACGCAGACGTGCTCGCTCTCCGAGATCCGCGCTCGAATTTCCTCGACCCGGCGGGCGCCCGGCTGAACTTCCGGGCTTACCGTGATTGCCCCCTCCGAATGGAGATCGAAGCGCTCGGCGAAGTACCGGAACGCTTCGTGGAAGGTGTAGAAAGGAATGTCCCGATAGGGGGCCAGCCGATCGGCAACGTCCAATTCCAGGTCGGTCAGACGGGCGGCCAGCCGCTCGCCGTTGGCGCGATAGGCGTCGGCATGGGCCGGGTCGACGTCCGACAACTCTTCGACGATCCGCGCGACAATCACGCGGGCGTTGGAGGGGATCCAGCCAGATGTGCCCGTCGGTGCCGACATGCACATGATCGTGGTGTCCGTGGCCGGCGTGATCATGGTCATGGGATGCATGGTCGCCGTCATGACCATGATCATGGTCGTGCGACGTGTGATCGTGTTCATGCCCGTGATCGTGGCCGTGATTGTGATCGTGACCATCGTCATGCGCATGACCGTGGGCGCCGTCATCGTCGCCCTCGTAATCGTACAGGGTCAGTCCAGGGGTGCGGATCAGCTCGACGGCGCGCGTCTCCGAGCCGAGATTGGCGATCGGTCGGTCGAGGAAGACTTCCATCTCACGGCCGATCCAGAACACCACTTTCGCGCCCGCCAGGGCGTTGGCGTCGGACGGTCGCATGGCATAGGTGTGTGGAGAATCACCACCGGACACGAGAAGGTGCGGCTCGCCGATGCCGTCCATCACGCCCGCCACCAGGGAGTGTACAGGCTTGATGGACGCAACGACGCCCGTGGCTTCGTCGGCGGTCGCGGGTGCCATGAACGCGAGGGCGGCTGCGGCGGCGAGGCAGTTTCGGACAGACGAGTGCATGCGTCGAAATTCTCCTAAACACGATCGGACGGCTCTGATAAACTGAAAGTGTTATAGTATAACATTTCACAACGCTCAACGGGCGTCGTGCATAAAGCGATGCGAATGAACAGGATGGCCAAAATCGAGACGCCGCCCGCTCCTGATGGGGATCGGCTGATCACAGTCGCGGGGCTGGGCGTCCACCGGGACGGACGGTGGCTCATCCGGGACGTCGACCTGTCGGTGCGGCGCGGCGAGATCGTCTCCATCGTCGGTCCGAACGGCGGCGGCAAAACGACTCTCGTCAAGACGATCGTGGGCATCGAGCGGCCGACCACCGGTTCGGTCGAGCGTCGGCGGGAGCTGACCGTCGGGTACGTCCCCCAACGGCTCGCCATCGATCCGACCATGCCGCTGACGGTCGCGCGGCTGATGACGCTGACCCGGCACGCGCACCGGCGGGCCCTCGTCGCGGCGCTGGAGGAGACGGGCGTGCCGCACCTCCTCGACGCGCCCGTGCAGCGGCTGTCGGGCGGCGAGTTCCAGCGGGTACTGATCGCCAGGGCGCTCCTCGCCGATCCGGATCTCCTGGTCCTCGACGAACCCGTCCAGAGCGTCGATTTCGGCGGCCAGGTCGAACTCTACCGCCTGATCGCCGACGTGCGGGCGCGACGGGGCTGCGGTGTTCTGTTGGTGAGCCACGATCTGCACGTCGTGATGCGAGAGACCGACCACGTCATCTGCCTGAGCGGCCATGTCTGCTGTCACGGCATTCCGCACGACGTTTCGCGGCACCCCGAGTACCTGCGGATGTTCGGGCCGCGCGGCGCCGAGGCTCTTGCTGTCTATCCGCACGAGCACGACCACTCCCACGGCCCGTCCGGAGAAATCCTTCCCGATGGCGATGCCTGCGGTCATCAGCACCATCACGGTCATCATCATCATCACGCCGGGAAGGTCTGACCGGTGCTCGACGACTTCTTCATCCGCGCGCTGGTCGGCGGCATCGGCGTCGCGCTCGTCGCCGGGCCGCTGGGCTGCTTCATCGTCTGGCGGCGCATGGCCTATTTCGGCGATACGACGGCGCACGCGGCATTGCTCGGCGTCGTGCTCGGGTTCCTCGCGGGGATCGGTCCGACGGCCGGCGTGTTCATCACCACCGTCGCCGTCGCGCTGCTGCTCATCGTGCTGATGCGGCTGGGGCGGCTCGCCGGTGACACGATCCTCGGCATCCTCTCCCATTCCGCGCTGTCGATCGGTCTCGTGGCGCTGGCATTCATGACCTGGGTGCGGGTGGACCTGATGGGCTACCTGTTCGGCGACGTGCTCGCGATCGGGCGGACCGACGTCCTTGTCGTCTGGGGCTGCGGTCTCCTTGCGCTGGCGCTGCTCGCGGCGGTGTGGCGGCCGCTTGTGGCGATCACCGTCGACCGGGATCTGGCGCGCGCCGAGGGCGTACGCATCTGGCTGGTCGAACTCGTCTACATGATGCTGATCGCGCTGGTTGTCGCCATCGCGATGAAGATCGTGGGCGTGCTGCTGGTGACCGCGCTGCTCATTATTCCCGCTGCGGCGGCGCGCGGGCACGCGGCGACGCCGGAACGCATGGCGGTTCTGGCCGCGCTGATCGGCGCGGTCGCCGTGGTCTCGGGCCTTAACGTGTCGCTGTCCTGGGACACGCCGGCGGGACCGTCGATCGTGGTCAGCGCGTTCGCGTTGTTTCTGACATCAGGCCTGGCGGCCCGGCTCCGGGAATATCTCGGCCAGCGGGTCCAATAGGACGTAACGTTACGCCACCGGCTTGTCATTTAACACATTCTTAGCCCCGTCATGCCAAGTTCGCCGGGCCTTTCTTTGGCTTAGCGTGCGTATGGGTGGGATGCTTTCTGAACTCATCGATTTGGCTCGGGAGCCGTCGAGCGAGAAGCGGCGGGAATTGCTGGGGCGGTTGTCCGACGTTTTCCTCGATGGGAGTGCCGAATATCGCGACCGTGAGCTGCTGCTGTTCAGCGATGTGCTGATCAAGCTGCTCGACCAGGTGGACGTCGACACACGTGTCGGCGTCGCCGAGCGCGTGGCGGATTCCTCGCGTGCGACGACGGCGCTTCACATGCGACTGGCGGAGGACGAGATCCGGGTCGCGGAGCCGGTGCTGACCCGGTCGGAGAAGCTCGACGACGCGGCGCTGGTCAAGCTCGCATCGCATCACGGGCAGGGCCACATGATGGCGATCAGCCGCCGTGCCTATCTGAGCCCGATCGTGACCGACGTGCTGGTGGAGCAGGGCGCCAACGACGTGCTGGCCTCGCTGACGCGCAACCTCGGCGCGGAGCTGTCGCGGCAGGGGTTCGGCAAGCTTGCCGACCGGGCGCGCGACGACGACGATCTGCAGACCGCGCTGTCGTTCCGCGGCGACATGCCGGAGGAGGTCGGCCAGCGGCTGATGAACATCCTGCCGGAAGTCGCGCGGGCCAGGCTTGCCGAGCTGATGGCATTCGACTCCGAGATCGTGCGTTCCGTCATCGAGACGGCCGACGAGCGCAGCCGCCAGGAGCGGCTGGCCCGCAGGAAGCGCCGTTTCGAGACGCGTGCGATGGTGGCCGATGCGCAGGCCGGCAAGCTGACCGTCGACGAGGTGCTGATCCGGCTGTCCGAGGCCGACCGCACGCTCGACCTGGCCTTCGCGCTGGCCGAGCTGAGCGGGCTCGACGAGACGGTTACCAATCATTCGCTGCTGAAGATCGACCCCGAGCCGATATCGCTCCTCCTGCGCTCGATCGGCGCGGCGAAGTCGACGGTCGAGTTGATCGGTCGGTTGCGCAGCCGCCGGCTGAGCCTGCCCAATTCGATGATCGCCCGGATGGTGGAGTCCTGGGACCGGGTCGATACCGAGACCGCGCAACGGGTGGTCCGTTTCACCAAGGTCAGGACGGCCCTCTAGAAGATCGACGAAGCCATGACCGTGGAAGCCGCCGCATCATCCGTCTACTCCTCGCTGCGCGTCACGCTGCTCGACGACGACGAGTTCAACGTCAAGCTGGTGCGCACGGCCGTCACGATGTGCGGCATACGCAACTTCGAGGTCATCTCCAACGCGCGCTCGGCGATGTTCGCGCTGAAGGCGCGGCAGGCGCCCGACATCATGATGATCAACTGGAAGGAGCCGCTGGCCGAGGCGATCTCCTTCTGCAAGGCGATCCGCGACCGGGAAAGCTCGCCGGCGCCGTTCCTGGCGATCGTCGTGCTGTCCCAGCAGGCGACCCGCGAGCGCGTCATGCAGGCACGCGACGCCGGGGTCGACGAATTCCTGGCCGCGCCGTTCTCGCCCAAGAGCATGCAGGGCCGGATCGACAGCATCCTGTTCCATCGGCGCGGTTTCGTGCAGGTGCCGGGCTTCTTCGGACCGGACCGCCGGCGCGGAGCCATAGCGGAGATGCTGGGCGTCGACCGGCGGAGCGATCCCAGCGAGCTGATCGATCCGCGGACGGGCGAGACCTACATCGGCTGAGCCCGGATCAGGCGACGACCTGGTTGGGCGCGGTGGCCTTCATCGAATCCCGGCGTATGAAGCCGTCATGGAAGGCCGTCAGCCCGGGCCTGCCCTCGCGCCAGTTCAGATGCGGAGCCCTCAGGTCGACATAGTCGAGCGCGACCGCAAGCGTGACGGTCGCGACGTTGACCCGGTCCGGCGAGATGTCCGTCCGCCGCTCGAGCGCGTCGAGGATACGGATGATCCGTTCCTCCTGCCGCGCGACGTATCCTGGATACACGAACTCGGCCGGCCGCCGCATCGTCTCTATGTTGCGGGAGACCATGGCGTCGATCAGCCCCTCGGCCAGCGCCTGAAGCTGCAGCACCGCCCAGCCTTCGCCGGGACGGGGGAAAAGGCCGCCCCCGGCGCGGTGGTCGAGGTACTGGCAGATGAGCGTCGAGTTCGTGAAGGTGCCGTCCTCGGTGACCAGCGCTGGGATCTTTCCGACCGGATTTTCGTCCCCGATGTCGGTGTCCGTCGCCCAGACATCCGTGCCGACCGTCTCCACCTCGTCCGCGAGCCCGAGTTCGTGGATGACGACCATGACCTTGCGGACATACGGCGAGGTCGGGGAATAGCGCAGTCGCATCACGTGGGATTCCTTCAGGACGTTCGACGGCGGATTGGTGCCGGCTGAGGGGCTCGAACCCCCGACCCCCTGATTACAAATCAGGTGCTCTACCTGCTGAGCTAAGCCGGCGTTTATCGTTTATCTTCAGTCGGTTAGGTATGTAAAGTGCTTGGCATTTTTGTTCCGATTTTGCATCCGGGTAACGAATGGGGTAACGGTTCGTCGGTCGCCTGCTACTGAAGCGATGAGGGTGCATCAATAAGCACGCGGCCGGCAGTGTAAAGCTCGCCCATCACGCTAGCCAGATCATCAGGGTGCATGAGGCCGGTCCATTTCCGTTCGACCAGTTTCAGCGCCTCGCGAATCTCATCCTCCGAAACACCAGCGCCGCGACGATCGGCCAAGGCATGCTTGAACTGCCGAATTATCGGTCGGAAATATTCTAACATTTCCTCGCGCTGATCCGCTGTGAGGCTGGTCATCGCCACGGTGCCAGGAATGCGGGTCGCTTCGCGAAGGCCGGATCGCGCGGCACGGTGCGCTTTTCGATCAGATCGACGCAGCGCAGGAACGGCGCCTGGAATGCCCCTCGATTGACCGGGCAGGCGTGGAATTTTTCGAGTTCGGATTCGGTCATGCCGTCGATGCGTGTCAAGTATGCCACGGCGCGCGAGAAATTCTTGTCGTCGTCGTAGATACCCGCCTCGCCGCAAGCGAAGCGGAAAGCGTCGAGCATCGTCACCATCGCCCCGCCTCCATTTCCGCAAGGTATTTTTCGCGCGCCGTAATCACATCGTCGGTGGGTTGAATTTTCCGGCTCGCCATCACCGGATTGTCGCGCTCGATTAAACCAACGAGTTCCTCGACTTCCTGCATCCATGCCGGAACGATGAGGGTGTGTATGTAGCCGAGGCCGGGTTTCTTGGCCTCGATCGCGGCGATCTTTGCGTTGAAACGTGCCCACGCCTCGCGGGTTTCGCCGGAAAGTCGCAAGCCGTTCATGCGGGCTGTTCGCCCATCAAGTTTTGTAATTTGCCGTTTGATTTCAGGAATTCGCATCGCCAAGCCTCGCGCGAATTTCGTCAAGCTTGGCCAGCATTTCGGCGCGGTCACGCGTGTTGCCCAAGGCGTCGATCGCCTGCGCCGCTCGCTTCGCTTCGTCGGTCGTGATCGAACCTTCAGCGAGCGCCTTCAGCACGGCCGATGCCATCGCTTCGACCGTCTCGCCTTCCGCCGGTAGCTCGACGGGTAGCGAGGCCGGTAGGAGGATGCCGACGAACTGCCTAAGCAGGCCGGAGTTACCCTTGCGCGCCTGGTTGATCGCGGCAGCAATCAGTTCGTCCGCACAAAGTTCGAGGAGCATAAGATACCGCGCGCGCTTCCCCGTCCCCTTCGGCCGGCCAGAATTTCCCGGCGCGAACCGGCCGCGCGCATCGCGTCCTTCGCTACTCATCGCTCGACCACACGCCAGCCGTTCGCGCTCGCCCATTCAACAACGTCGGCGCGGGCGAAATAGACGCGCGCCCCTTCCTTCAGGACCGGGCCGGGAAACGCGAGGCGATGGCGCCACTGATAAACGCACTGGCGCGTTCGCCCGAATGCGCGCGCCACGTCGTAGACGGTCAGAAGGGGGCGGGCGGGGAGTGTGGCAATCATGGTCATGCACCCCGCGGAACCCAATTACCGCCGTCTGCGAGCACCCCGTTGATTTCCTTCAGGATGCGTTCCGCCAACTTCCGCTCGTCGGCCGTGCCGTGAACAGTCAGGCTGATTTGCGGCGGTGCCTGGCGCCATCCGGGCTGTTCGGTCGCTGCCGGCGCCGACGATCCCGACGAACGGCCGCGAATGGACGGCGCCCGCGCGCTTCCGCTCGATCCGGGGTTTGTGCTGCGCATGCTCGCAATCTGTGCGGCACCCTGCGCAGCGACGTTTGTCGCGGCGATAAACGATCCGGCCGTGGTCAACGTCGGGTCGGCAAGCGCCTTCGTTACGCCCTGCGCAACTTGCAACATCGCCTGTGCGATGGCGAAAGCCTTGTGCCCGCCGAAAAGCTGTCCAAGCGATCCCAGGATTGAATTCGCGCTATTCGCCCAATCGCCGGCCGCATCCTTCGCCATCTTTTCGTTGGACTTCGCGGCGGCGCCTGACGCCCGTTCGACCGCATCCGCCATCCGGTCGAATTCCGATTTAACCCGGTCGACCATTATCGTAATGTCGTCAACCGTCTGCGCTGAAGCCTCGCGTAACGTCGCCAATTCGAGCGCGCGTTGCCGGATACCTTCGAACAGACCGGCGAAAAGCCCGGCCGCTTCGCCGACGTAATCCGTCGACATGGCGTCACCGAACGCGCCCGATACCGCCGATCCGAGTCCAGCGGCAGCGCCGGCATAGGGATTATCGATGCCGCCGAGGGAGACGGTCGCTATCGGCGACATGCCTACAGCGGCCAGGACCGTGTTGAGAATCCCGATCGCGCCGTTGACCATCGTTTCAACGCCCGAAAGCATGGCAGCGGCGGCGCGATAGACGATATCGCCGATCGCGGCGGGCAACTGTTTCCAAATCAATACGGCCGCATCAAACGCGCCCTTATAGAGCCCAACCCACATATTGACGGCGTTGCGTAGCGCCGTGCCGACAAGCTGAAATGCAGTCGTCGCGCCGGTAACGAGCCCTTCCCATGCGGTGCCGGCGCCATCGGTCAGTTGCGGCCAAAAACCAAGCGCCCATCCGAGCACCTGTTGACCACCGTTGACGATCATTTCCCAAAGCGCCTGGAAATAGTCGCCTAATGTGGCAATCTCGTTCGCGAGCGGCCGGATTTGATCGCGGAAGGTGATCAGGTAGCCGACACCGGCCGCAAGTGCGGTCACAAGCGCGCCGATCGGGTTCGCGGCGATGGCGACCGTCAACGCCTTGACCGCGCCGACCGCCTGGGTAGCGATCAACGTCGCGAACGTACGGATGCCGGTCAACATCGTCGGCCCGAACGTTGCCAACAGGGCAGGGGACGCGGCATAGGCGGCGACGGTTATTAGATCAATATTGTCGGCGACGAAGCCGAAGACGGCCACACCGGCCGAAAAGGCAGCGACAACACCATCGATCACCATGCGAAGGATTCCGCCTTCCTTCGCGCTTTCCGCCAGTGCCAGCGCGACACGCTCGACGGCCGGCGCGACCACGACGGCGAGACGGTTGCCGAGCGACTGCCCGATGATGCCGAGATCGGCCCATGCGTCGTTGGCCGCTTCCACCTTCGCCGCGTCGATATCGGAGAGTGCGCCGCCGTATGCAATGATCGCATCCCGGCTCGAAAGGATGGCTTCCGGTCCCTCTTTCATCAGGTTGACCAACTCGCGTTGCCTGATGCCGAGATCGCGAAGCACCGAACCCATTTGAGCGCCGTCCATGCCGAGCGCCTTCATGCGTTCCGAGATCGCCGCGAACCGCTCGTCAACGTCCATTTTCACTAGGTCTTGCGCGCGTAGGCCGATCCTTTCGAGCGTGTCGGCGACCGGTCCGCCGCGCTGGATTGCCTCGCCTAGCCGCACATTGAGCAAGCCGGCCGCGCCTGTAAGCGCACCGGTCGACACGCCCGCGCGTCCCGCCACGCGCTCTAGCGCCTGGACGCCTGTCACCGTGCCGTCAATCTGGCGGGCGAGCTTGGCTTGCGAGTCGACGGCATCCATAGACGCCGAAACGAACCGCTGAATGCCGACGACGGAAAATGCGCCCGCAAGCACCGCGGCCATCTTCATCATGGTGCCGCTCATCATGCCGAAGGCGGAATCGGCTTTCTTGATTTGGGCTTCCATCTTGCCGGTTGCGGTCGTCGCCTTGTCGGCGCCACCGCGGAAATCGTCCGCCGCCTTTTCCGCGCCGTGCGCGGACTTAGCCATGTTGTCCAGTTCGTCGGACGCTTCGGCGATTGGCTTTGAGTTGATTTCGTAGCCGAGGCGGGCAATATCGGTCATCGCCTGATAGCCCGAAGATCGGACTTCTCTACGTCATTCATCAGTTGGCGAAGCGAGTTCATTTTCCGATGCCAGGCGGCATCTTCATCTACTTTCCAATCTACGTCAGTTGACGGCATATCGTCGGCGTCCGGCGAAGCCGGCAGGGACGCGACGGCACGAGCGGCCCGCATCACGCCGACCGGTTCATCAAGCGTTTGAAAGCCGCGATTGGCGAGTCGCCGATACCGGAAGCGACCATGCCAACGAGGAATTTCAAGAACGCCTCCGCACGCTTCAACGTCTCGGCGCGGTCGTAGTGATGGGAAATCCGGAGATCGACGGCGCGTCGGAATTCCTCGTCAGTCATGCCCTTGGCAAGAGGATTTTCGAGCGTGGCCGCTGCATCGCTATCGCCCCGATCGACAGATTGTGCGGTTTTCAACGTCAGAAACTCGCGTTCCAATCGATCCCAAAGCTCGCCGGAGTTGTGGAGTGTGGGAACCAGGTGCGGCGCGACGAAGATCGCTTCAAACAGCGACAAATCGCCGGACTCGATCAGGAAGCTGAACGCCTCGGAAACCTTCATGCGATTGACCATTTCGCGCGTTTCGCTGCGGATAACGATCGCCTCACCGGTCTCGGCATTGCTGATGCGCGTCAGGTCCGCATGCTCGGCGTCGTGCCTCGCGCGTGCCTCAATGATCGCGTTGCGCAAGGCGCGCCACGGTTCGGCCAGCGATTTAACCGTGACGACCGCAGTGCGCCGCTGATCCTCGGGGTTTTTGTAGGTCTCTACGATGCGCGCGACGGTGGTGTTGAGGATGCGAAGCGTCTCAATGATCTTCGATGCCTCGGCAGCAACGGTCGGAAGAAGCGATGACGCGGCGGCAACATTGAAATTGCCGAAAACGGTCCGCCGCGTGTTGTAGTCCCTGAAGCCAACCGCCCCGTAATCCTGAAATTCGATGAAAACCCCGTCGCGCACCTGTTCAAACATACTTCTGCCCTCCGATGATTCGAAGGGAGTTTGACGTGATTCGATAAGTAAAACAAGATTACAGTAAAATATAAAATTTACATACGTATAAATATACGCTTTGAAATACGATAATTACTACGATTTAAACTACCATAATTGATGCGATAAAAGTACGATTGGAATGCGATGAATGCCCAAATTTACCCGTGCGTTACCCAGGCGCGCCGATCTTGCGGCGGCACGGGGCGAAAGCGTTTGGAATTCCGGGGAGAACTAGACGGCGATCCGCTGATTTAGAATTTGACGATCGTCAATTCTCTAGCATAGACCGATCTCGTCAGGCATATTGCCGCCCAACCTGGAAGAGGATTTTAAGTGTGAATAATATCTATTGGATGCAGGCAACGTTAGCCCGTAAGACATTGTTTATCATTTTTATTATTGTGGGATTTGCTGCTTTCATTTTCGGATTAGTGCTCGCGGTTACTGGTGTGGGAGATGTCATATGGGCTAACCGCACGGGCTACGTCTGGTTTGGTCTCGCTAAGATAGGTTTAGGTGTATTCTTTTGCTATTTGCCGAAAATGTCAGCGGACCTGGATTGGGAGACCAAGATTTTTCTAGGCCCGCAATCAACTAGGACGGACTAATCCGCCAGCGTAGCCAGCGCCTCGCACGCTGATTTACCCTTCGTCAGCATGACGAGATTGCCGACCTGGCATGCCGCTACCCATCCCGAAATATTCCCCGGTGCCGCCGCGGCTTCCAATGCCGGCGGCACCGACGCGCCCGGCGCGTACTGATAGATTTCGACCGTGTGACCGTCGAGCCGGCCGCCGGCGCCGTCGAGTGCCTGGACAATCTGAAACATCTTGTCTTGCGTCCGCTCGAAACCGATCGCCTCGGCATCGGCAATGGACAGGTTCGCCGCCGACGATCCGGGCGAGACGACGACGAAGACCACACCGGCCGCGATCAATGCGGCGCCGACGATGGCAGCGATCCGAGCGTTTCCGAGCATGTCTATCCCAATCCCCTCTCATAGCCACATGTGCCGGTAACGCAAGGAACGTAAGGAACGCTGATCCATATCGTCCGGCTCTCCAGTTTTTGCAATTTTTTTGATCTGTAGAATAGGAGGGAGTTTATAGAACACCGTTACTAGCGTTCCTTGCGTTACCGGCATCCAAGGTGAACCGAGCCGAAGCGTCATTGACGATTTTCGCGATAATGGCCGGGTCCATCTTTTCAACCGCTTCGGGCGATAAGTTCCGTACGATCGTAATTCGGTCATTCTGACCGAAGATTTTGACTACGCGGGATGTTGGTATCATGCCGGCGCGGGATGCCGCGTGGGCGAGTCCCTTTCCTCGCGGTTCAGCATCCTCCCCGAAGACGGCGGTGATGTACTGGCGAATATGGCGATTTCCCGCGAGGTCGCCGGGCCAAGCTTCAGCGAACGCGCGACAAGCCTGATCCGCATCGCTCGTCATCGAGTTGAGCGCCTTCGCCTTCGCCGCGCTCATCGGCGCGTGCTCACCGGGATTGAAGCCGGCGAAATTGATTGTTTCGAGACGACGGCGCACGCTGGCGATGAAAGCAGGATTGTCGACCAATCCGTAAATGTATGAATAGTAATCCGGCGCGGCGCGCTCGCCTGGGTTCTCGATAACGACTATCCGACGATCGTTGTTATCGAATGGAAGGGCGTCGAAATGGTTCGAAAACATCAACCATCGGCACGAATTATATTCGACTGATTGGACACCGTACTTGGGATTGATGTGTCGAAATTCCTCCGTCACCAGTCGCTTTAACGCTTCGCCGCGCTGGTATCGTCGTTCGCTCATGCCCTCCCGCGTCTCGTCAACGATGGCCAAGAGCTTCCGCGACAGGCGCCCGTTGAACTTGCCGTCAAGAACGTCGGCGATCGAGACGCCCGCTGCGACGTAGCCACGAAGGACGCGGGCGAGCACGCTGGCAAGCCAATTTCGACCGACTCCGGTTTTCTCTGTCACCATCAGATACGCCGTGTGAGGCAGGGTGCCCGGATGCTGAACGGCATGACCAAGCCATTGCAGGAACCGCGCGCGCTCCGCTTCGATCGGGACCAAAAATTCAACGTGCCGATCGAACAGCGCCGCCCATTCCTGCCAATTGGCCGGCGGCGTCAGCGGTCGAAATCCTCGCCATAGGTTGAACGCGCGCTCGCCCGCCTCGCTCCCCTCCGGTGGTGCGCAGAACCGTGGCCGATCGGGCGCCCAGGTCAGAACGTCTACCGACACGCGGGCCGGCGATTTTAGCCATGCACCAAGCGCGGGAACGTCCTTTGTCTTGGGGTTTCCTTGCCCATCAATTTCGCCGGTTTCGAAAACATGACGGCTCGCGGCGTACTCGCCGGCGGCGTCGTCCTTTTTCCGCACCCGCATCGTTTCCGAGTTCGACCACACTGCCTCCAAGGCCGACATGCACGAAACGGCGTTCCATTTCAGCGAGTGTTAGAATGGTCGGAACCGCCGGTTCGTCGGGATCGTCGCCAATCTTGGCATTTTCCGCGATCTGTTCGGCGCGGCGCTTCGCGGCGAAGGCATCGGAATTGAGTATTGCCCGGTTCGGATCGCGGATCGCTGCCCAAATGGTACGTGCTCGATAGTCGGGCCGATCTGTCCATTTCTCGCGCCGGCCAAGGTGCGATCGCGAAAAAAGCTGTTCCATTCGGACGGGATTGCAGCCGGTCCAGAACGCCAGAAGATTTATAAGGGCCACGTCCGCGGCTGAATGGTCGAACGGGCGCCCGCCGGTGTCGGGGAAAAACGAGCCCAGGGCGTCGTCCGCCGTCCATAGCTGAACCGCCGTAGCCCGCCCGCCGAAGACGGCACCTGCCCGCCGATCGTCCAGCATCCGCCGGATTAGCTCGTCATCATCGGCCGGTCCGGAATAGCCCTCGCGCGGAGCGTCGGACCAATCCATATCGGCCGCGCGCCCTTCGCCTGGGGAAGCATCCGGCACCATCGCGCCCAGCGTGGCTGTGTGGTCGGTCGTGGGTTCACCAGTCCAACCGTGCGGACCGAAGGCGATGAACCGCGCCGCCGTGTAGAATTCGAACCCGTCGCATCGTGACCGCTTCTTTGCGAGCGCAGCGTGATCGGCGCCCGCCAGTATGTGAAGTCCGGCGCCGGATTGAGAGACTTCCACGGCAGAACCGGGCAGGGCGGCAATCAGACCGGTCGCGAGGGCTGACCACGATCCGTCCTGCTCGCGGCACTGGTCAACGTCGACAAATGCGAAAGGGTTGTCAGGTGTCAGGACAAAGCCGAGCCCGCTACTACCGCCCGTTGCGAGGGCCGCGCACGCTTCCTCGAAAGTCGCCCAGGTCGTCGGGTCTGTGGTGCTCGCTCGTCGGCCGTTGGCGGAATAGGGCACCTTGCGCGGCTTAGGTTCGGCAGGTTCAAGCCGCCAAAGGACGAACTGCCGAAAGCCCTTCAGTGCATTTGGGACGCGGGGCGCGTTGATGGTGTCAGGTCGGTTTGTTATAGTCATGTCAATGCTCACTTTTCGCCCCGGTTCGGCTTCCACCGCCGGCCGGGGCAATTTTATGCCCGCTGATCACGTATCAGCGGTTCCGCTCGTCTGATCCTCGCGAAAATCAGGCGCTTGCCGAAATCTGCCGTGCGCCCGCCGATGCAGGGGTATCGTCGGGGTATTCGGCGGCGAAACTCGGCTCACCCAATCGGGCGCGATCCCAGGCGAGGATGTCCGCACGCCGCCAATAGGATCGGCCGCGGAACTTCACCGGTCGCGGGAAGTCGCGGCATTCGCGCTGCCAACGCCACAGCGTCATCGGTGAGATCGAAAAATGGTCGCGCACTTCGCGCGAAGTCATGGGGGAATCGTTCATCGGTCCGAGCCTTTCGGGCATGCCCGGACGCAAGAAATCAGGTTTCCGGGCGCGGTTTCATCCACGCTCGCGGCGTCCCGCCTCGGAAAACATCCCGTTTTCGTAGTGAGCAATACAACGTTAACATGCTACGTTATGTTATCAAGATGTAGCGCGCCGAATTATATGTGGAAAACTTTAAGTGCGGATACATGATACTATAAAATGCTGAATGAGACGCCCACCCCGAAACAATCCGGGGCGGGTGCGGCCTCCGTAAATACTCCGGATTATCGGGCTTAGCCGGTGTCGGCGATCGGTTCCGGTTCCATGATGGCAACCGGCTCGTAGCCAGCTTCGCGCATCCTTTCGTCCATCCACCGCCGAACGACGCTTTCCGGCCACGCGGCCGTTGCGTTGTCCGCCTTGGCCGGAAAGAGCTTCACGGGCTTGGGGAAGTGTCCGGCCGCGATGTTCGCGTAGAGCGTGGCACGCCCGACGCCGATTAGCTTTTCAACTTCCTGCCGCCGAAGAAATCGTTCCGACATGATGCGCTCTCCCTAGCGGCGGATCGCGACGAGCTTGACGGTCTGCATCGTCTCGTCGCGCAGGTTGAAGATGTTGAATTCCCGCGCCCGGAATCCGAGCGAGCGAATCTTGCGGAGAAGCCGAGGACGATCCGCAGAATTCAGAACAATAGTCATGGTGTATGCCTTCCATTGGTGGTCAATGACGGCATGATTTAGTGGGATCAAGCATCGTTGAGTCAAGCAAAAATATTCAATAAAATCAGTACGATATGAGTTCAACAAATCATCTATTGACTATTCGAATGAGTTCATTCGCCCATACATCTAGAGAACGACGTTTTTCCGACGAATAGTCGTATCGGTTATACACCGCCGCAACGCCGGATATCGTGCCGGATTTGTGATTTAGCACCGCTTCGATTACGTGCGGCGGTACGTCGAATCTCGCCATTCCGCTCGCAGCGGTACGACGAAGATCGTGCAATCTCCACGCGGGGATTTCGACATGATCGGGATTGTCGCCGCGGTCCTCGGCTTCCTTCCGCGCCCGCGCCATCATTGCGGCGTCGAGTTCCGCTTTCGCCTTGGAAAACCCGCTACTGGCAACCTCGCCGCTTGTCGTGAAAACCCATATGGATTGACCGCGGCGGTTCGCGATCTTCGGCAGTTTTTCGATGATTGCCACGGCTTGCGGCGCGAGCGGTACGACATGGGCCCGACGATTCTTCACCCGTTCGCTCGGCAAGTGCAGCGTCGGATTTTCACCATCCAGGTCGTGAAGTTCCGACCATCGCATTGACGAAATCTCGTCACGACGCTGGCCGGTCATCGCGAGCAATTTCACCAGCGACCCGAATGGGCCTAGCCCGTCGCACGATTTCCAGATCAACCGCAATTCGTCATCGGATAGAACGCGGTCGCGACTGACGAGCGCCGTAGGCGCCTTCACCGATAAGGCGGGCGAGGCGTCGATAATGTCTCGCTCGACGCACCAATTGAAGAGCCGGCGCACAACGGCATGCACGTTGTTCGCCATGTGCGGCGCCACAATTCCATCGATCAGCGCGAGCACGTCGCGTTTTGCGATCTTCCGCACGTCGCGGCCGGTCCATTCGGGGCGAATGTAGCGGTTCACGATCCGCTCGTTTTCGCGGATGGTTCTCGGCTTGTTTTTCCGGCGGACGTGGCGGGCGATGAAATCGTCAAGAACCGCATCCATGTCGTATCGGCCGGATCGGGTCACGGCCTTTTCGGCCTTTCGCGTAGCCGCCGGATCGTTCCCCCCGGCCACATCCGCGAGAGCGTTGGCCGCGAGCCGCCGGGCGCTGGCCAAAGTTTGTGGGGTGCCGACCACGGGGGCCGGTTCGAAACCGTCGACGGTCGGCGCCAGCGGTCCGATCGTGAGCTTTACCGTCTTGCCCGTGGTTGGCGCGCGGTAGCGAAGCGCCCAGGACTTCCGGCCGGAAGGTTGGATGACGAGATAAAGGCCCCGAATGGCGCCATCCGGCAATTCGCGACGGGCCGATTCCGGCTTGATGGATTCCACGGATTTGACGGTGAGCGTCTTGGCCATTTCTCTGTTACCCCGAGACGATTTTGTTACCCCGGCCTCTCCTGGGGTAACGAGGGGTAACAGATTTCCATGATAGCGAGTGAAAGGCAATGATATCGTTCGGTATCGCGGAACGACAAAAAATCCAACGTTTACAGGGATGTAAATTTTTCAAATTGGACAACCTGAAACAACGCAAGATTACTCCGGGGCAAATTACAAATCAGGTGCTCTACCTGCTGAGCTAAGCCGGCCCAGGGCGCGCGGAGAATAGCGCCGGGTGGTTGCCGATGTCGACTGGCCGCGCGTCAGCTTCGTGCGCGCGACAGGCGGTCGGCGACATACAGAGCGACCACCGCGGCATTCGAGACGTTAAGGCTCGGCATTGCACCCGGCATGTCGATGCGGGCGAGAGTGTCGCAGGTCTCCCGCGTCTTCTGCCGCAGGCCCTTGCCCTCGGCGCCCATGACGAGAGCGAAGGGCTCGGAGAGCGTGATTTCGTCGAGAGCATGTTCCGCCTCGCCGGCGAGGCCGACGGTGGTGATGCCGGCGCCGGACAGTTCCTCCAGGGCGGCCGAGAGATTGCGCACGCGCAGGATCGGCACGATGTCGAGCGCCCCGGCGGCGGCCTTGGCGAGCACCGGCGTCTCGTGCGGGCTGTGGCGTTCGGTGACGACGAGGGCGTCGACGGCATAGGCGGCGCAACTGCGCAGAATCGCTCCGACATTGTGCGGGTCGGTCACCTGGTCGAGGACGACGATCCGCCGCATGCCTGCCAAATCCTCCAGGCTCGGCTCCCTCAGGGGCGCGCAATACAGCAGGCAGCCCTGATGGACGGCATCCGGCCCCAGGAGGCGGGTGAGCCTCCCCGCCTCGATCTCCTCAACGTCCACATCGATGGTCACCCCTTGCGCCTCGAGCCGTCTAAGGGCGTTGGCTGTCGCCAGCAGGCGGTGGCGCTTGCGCGACCGGTTGGCGAATGCGGCTGCGACGGCATGCAGGCCGTAGACGTGGTGGTCGATCGCCGGAACGTCGCGGCGCGGGCGTCGCTGGTCTCGGCGGGGGGAGGGCCGTCGCGGCCTGCCGGAAGTGCTCAAGAACGTGATCCGTCGTTCGTGTGGAAAGGACCGGCCCGCCCGCTATCTAGATTTTAGCCGGGCCGGGTTCCCAAAGAGGTGTCATGCAATGCGATGCTTGTCGATGGCGGCGCGCTGGATCGTGCCGCTGGCCGTGATTGCAGCGACGATCGTTCCGGCGCAAGCGCGCGACGCCGCACCGGGAGAAGTGCTCGATACCGTCGGCCGGCTGGTGGAGAGGTACTTCTTCGACCCGGCGATGGTCGATGACGACTGGCGGACGCTGTTCGAGGAGAGGGCGGCCGCGCTGGGTGACGACGCCGACGACGCCGAGCTGGCGGCGGCGGTCAATTCGGTCCTCGGCGCGTTCGGCGTCTCCCATACCCAGCGCTATACGCCTGACCAGGCGGCCTATTACGAGCTTCTCGGCATCTTCTCCGGCTCGCGCGAGATCAGGCGTCGGCTGGACGATCTCTTCGACGGCGGCGAGGTCTCCTACGTCGGCATCGGCGTGACGACGCGCGCCTCCGGGGACTGGGCGGTCGTGGACAGCGTCTACCAGGGTGGCCCGGCCGATCGCGCGGGGCTCCTCCGTGGCGACGTGATTCGGTCGGCCGACGGCGAGACGTTCGGCGAGATAACGTCCTTCGAGGGGCGGGAGGGAGAGAACGTCACGCTGTCGGTGAGCCGCGAGCGGGGCGGCGAGCCTCTGGACATGGTCGTCACCCCGGAGCGCATCCGGCCGAACGAGGCGTTCCTCGAAGCCACCCGCGAGAGCATCGAGGTGGTCGAGCGGGACGGCCGCAGCCTGGGGTATGTCCGGATCTGGTCCTATGCGCGTCGGGCCTATCACGAGGCGCTGGCCGAAAGCCTGTGGCGCGGCGAGCTCTCCGGCGTCGACGGGCTCGTCTTCGACCTGCGCGGCGGCTGGGGCGGCGCGGACCCCGCCTATGCCGAGATTTTCGTGGGTGGCGGCCCGGTGATGACGGTGACGGACCGGGACGGCGAAGAGAGCCTTGCGAGCTTCCGGTGGGGCCGGCCGGTCGTGGCGGTGATCGACGAGGGAACGCGGTCCGGCAAGGAGATCGTCGCCCATTCGCTCAAGCAGGGCGGCGTCCCGCTCGTCGGCGAGCGGACGGCCGGCGCCGTGCTGGCCGGACGGGCCTTCTTCCTCCCCGACGACAGCCTGCTGATCCTCGCCGTCCTGGACGTCGAGGTCGACGGGGTCCGGCTTGAAGGCGAGGGCGTGGAACCCGATATACCGGTGCCGTTCGAGCCCGCCTTCAGCGCCGGGGAGGATCCCCAGCTCGAAGCGGCGATGGACCGGCTGCGGGAGCTGATCGACGGATAAGCGGCTGGAACGGGGAAGTTTTCGTCGCATAGGCACGATGCCCGGTTGACATCAGCCTGTTTCATTTCCATAAAGCGGCCACGCTGCGCCCGGAGCGGTTGCGGCGGCGGGATGCTGTGCCCTCAACTCAACACTGCAAAAATCCGGAGGGGTGCCCGAGTGGTTAAAGGGGACGGGCTGTAAACCCGTTGGCTATGCCTACGTTGGTTCGAATCCAACCCCCTCCACCAGATTTGCAATTCGAGGCGGGTGTAGCTCAATGGTAGAGCAGCAGCCTTCCAAGCTGACGATGAGGGTTCAATTCCCTTCACCCGCTCCATCATCTGAAGCGACGCGGGCCGCCTCCGAGAGGACAGTGTTCTTGAGTTGACAACCAGCCGGGCGCGCGTCGAGCCGGGCGAGAACGAGCCAGAAGCAGACTTCAAGGGATCCAGACGGCGATGGCCAAAGCGAAATTCGAGCGTACGAAGCCGCACTGCAACATTGGTACGATTGGTCATGTCGATCATGGCAAGACGACGCTGACGGCGGCGATCACGAAGTATTTTGGCGAGTTCCGCGCGTATGACCAGATCGACGCTGCGCCTGAGGAGAAGGCGCGCGGCATCACGATCTCGACGGCGCATGTCGAGTACGAGACGGAGAACCGTCACTACGCGCATGTCGACTGCCCTGGCCATGCGGACTACGTGAAGAACATGATCACGGGCGCGGCGCAGATGGACGGCGCGATCCTGGTTGTGTCTGCGGCGGATGGCCCGATGCCGCAGACGCGCGAGCACATTCTTCTGGCGCGCCAGGTGGGTGTTCCCGCGATCGTGGTCTACATGAACAAGGTCGACCAGGTCGACGACGAGGAGCTTCTGGAGCTCGTCGAGATGGAGATCCGGGAGCTGCTGTCGGCGTATGACTTCCCGGGCGACGACATTCCGATCGTGAAGGGCTCCGCGCTGGTTGCGCTGGAGGACGGCGACAAGGCTATGGGCGAGGATTCGGTTCGGGCGCTGATGGCGGCGGTCGACGAGTACATTCCGCAGCCCGAGCGTCCGAAGGACCAGCCGTTCCTGATGCCGATCGAGGACGTGTTCTCGATCTCGGGCCGCGGCACGGTTGTGACGGGTCGTGTGGAGCGTGGCGTCGTGAAGGTCGGCGAGGAAGTCGAGATTGTCGGCATCAAGCCGACGACGAAGACGACGGTGACGGGCGTCGAGATGTTCCGCAAGCTGCTGGACCAGGGCGAGGCGGGCGACAACATCGGCGCGCTGCTGCGCGGTGTTGACCGCGAGGGCGTCGAGCGCGGCCAGGTGCTGTGCAAGCCGGGCACGGTGACGCCGCACACGAAGTTCCAGGCCGAGGCCTACATCCTGACGAAGGAGGAGGGCGGGCGTCACACGCCGTTCTTCACGAACTACCGTCCGCAGTTCTACTTCCGGACGACGGACGTGACGGGCGTGGTACACCTTCCGGAGGGCACGGAGATGGTGATGCCGGGCGACAACGTGACGGTGACGGTCGAGCTGATCGTGCCGATCGCGATGGAGGAGAAGCTGCGCTTCGCCATCCGCGAAGGCGGCCGCACCGTCGGCGCAGGCGTCGTCGCTTCCATCATCGAGTGAGAGCGGGGCAGGCAGAGAGCTTAGGAGTGTAGCTCAACTGGCTAGAGCACCGGTCTCCAAAACCGGGGGTTGGGGGTTCGAAGTCCCTCCACTCCTGCCAGTTCCGCAAGATTAGGGGCTAGAGAGCCCCGGCAAGGTCAGACAGGGTTATGGCGAAGACGAACCCGTTCGAGTTCCTTCAGCAGGTGCGCACCGAGACGATGAAGGTCACCTGGCCGTCGCGTCGCGAGACGGCGATCACGACCGTCATGGTGTTCATCATGGTGACGCTCGCCTGTCTGTTCTTCCTGGCCGGCGACTGGGTGCTCAGCACCGTCGTCGGCTACATCCTCGGCACGCGTTGACGGGGCGCAAGCGAAACATGGCCATGCGCTGGTACATCGTCCACACCTACTCGAACTTCGAAAAGAAGGTCGCCGAGGCCATCCGGGAGAAGGCGACCGCGACCGGGCTCGGCGACAAGTTCGAGGACATCCTCGTCCCGACCGAAAAGGTCGTCGAGGTCAGGCGTGGCCGGAAAATCGACACGGAACGCAAGTTTTTTCCCGGATATGTCCTCGTTCGTATGGACATGACGGACGATGCGTACCATCTGATCAAGAACACTCCCAAGGTGACGGGGTTTCTCGGCTCGGATACCAAGCCGGTTCCGATCCCCGACAGCGAGGCGGAGCGCATTCTTCAGCAGGTACAGGAAGGCATCGAGCGGCCCAAGCCGTCGGTCCATTTCGAGATCGGCGAGCAGGTTCGGGTCGCCGACGGACCGTTCACCTCCTTCAACGGAACCGTGGAAGAGGTGGACGAGGAACGGGCACGGGTGAAAGTCGCCGTGTCCATCTTCGGCCGGGCTACCCCGGTCGAGCTCGAGTATGGCCAGGTGGAAAAACTCTGACTGGCCTCTAGTTGTGGGAGATCGCCCGGCCGCCAACCGGACACGGTCGCACCACGGACAACCAACGTCGCCGGCATCCGGCGCACACAGGTGAGAAGATGGCAAAGAAGATCGTCGGCTACATCAAGCTGGAAGTGCCTGCCGGCGCTGCAACTCCGTCGCCGCCCATCGGCCCGGCGCTCGGCCAGCGCGGCCTGAACATCATGGAATTCTGCAAGTCCTTCAACGCGGCCACGCAGGAGATGGAGAAGGGCGCTCCCTGTCCGACCGTCATCACGGTCTACCAGGACAAGTCGTTCTCCTACGAGATCAAGACGCCCCCGGCCTCCTACTTCCTGAAGAAGGCGGCCAAGCTCAGCAAGGGCTCCAAGGCCCCGGGCCGCGAGGGCGCCGGCTCGGTGACGCGCGATCAGGTTCGCGAGATCGCCGAGGCGAAGATGAAGGATCTCAATGCGACCGACATCGAAGGCGCGATGAAGATCATCGAGGGCTCTGCCCGCTCCATGGGTCTCGAGGTGCGGTGATGGCGAACAACGGCAAGCGTATCCGCAAGGCTTCCGAGGGCATCGATCGCGATGCGCTCTATCCGCTCGACGAAGCCGTGAAGCTCGTGAAGGAGCGGGCCACGGCGAAGTTCGACGAGACGATCGAGGTCGCGTTGAATCTCGGCGTCGATCCCCGTCACGCCGACCAGATGGTCCGTGGCGTGGTCCAGCTTCCCAACGGCTCGGGCCGCACGGTCCGGGTCGCGGTCTTCGCCAAGGGCGACAAGGCCGAGGAGGCCAGGAAGGCCGGCGCCGACATCGTCGGCGCGGAGGATCTGGTTGAGAAGGTGCAGGGTGGCGCGATCGATTTCGACCGCTGCATCGCGACGCCGGACATGATGCCGCTGGTCGGCCGTCTCGGCAAGGTGCTTGGTCCGCGCGGCCTGATGCCGAACCCGAAGGTCGGCACGGTGACCAACAACGTCGCCGAGGCCGTGCAGGCCCAGAAGGGCGGCGCCGTGGAGTTCCGCGTCGAGAAGGCCGGTATCATTCACGCCGGCGTCGGCAAGGCGAGCTTCGAGGAAAAGCAGATCGCGGAGAACGTCCGCGCGCTGATCGAGGCCGTCACCCGTGCGAAGCCGAGCGGCGCGAAGGGTACCTATCTGCAGCGTATTGCCATTTCCTCGTCGATGGGGCCTGGCGTGCGCATCGAGCCGTCGAGCGTGCAGAACGCCTGACGGACGGAGATTTTTGAGTTTCGTCCGGGAGACCGGACGAAGGACGGGTCCGGAGGACGCGAGTCCGCCGGGCCCATAGTCCTGTCCAAGACTGCAGGTGCCCCCAGGGGCTTAAGTCCGCTTTGGAGCCTGCATGAGACGGGAATGAACCGGTTTCACCGGTCCCTTGAGGGGCCGGACAGTCGGTTCGGACCTCGTTGTCCTTGACGTGCCTCGGCGCGGGAAGGGCGGGACAGGAGCGACACGTCGTTCGTGAACCCGTCTTTCGACGAGGGATCGGACGGCAAGGGCAACTGGCGGCGGATTTTCCGCCGCCGAACTGGAGAGAGCAGGTGGACAGAGCTGAAAAGCAAGAGCTCGTCTCGACGCTACACGACGTGTTCCAGAACACGGGCGTGGTCGTCGTGGCCCACTACACGGGGCTCTCGGTCAGCGAGATGACGGATCTTCGGAGCCGCATGCGCCAGGCCGGGGGCCGCCTGAAGGTGGCCAAGAACCGTCTCGCCAAGCTCGCGCTCGAGGGCACCGACCTCGCCCATATGCGGGATCTTCTCACCGGTCCCACCGTGATCGCCTATTCCGACGATCCGGTGGCCGCGCCGAAGGTCGCGTCCGACTTCGCCAAGGCCAACCAGAAGCTGGTGATCCTCGGCGGGGCGATGGGCAAGACGGTGCTCGACCCCGAGGGTGTCAAGTCACTGGCGACCCTGCCTTCGCTCGACGAACTGCGAGCAAGGCTGGTCGGCATGATCCAGACGCCCGGGACGCGTATCGCACAGGTGCTTCAGGCGCCCGGCGGGCAGATCGCCCGGGTGCTCAGCGCGCGCGCGGAAAAAGGCGAAGCGGCTTGAGGCCGTTACAACCAGTGGTTCGAATCGAAAGGAAATGGAACAATGGCTGATCTAGCGAAGATCGCGGAGGATCTCTCCGCTCTCACCGTCCTCGAGGCAGCGGAGCTGTCCAAGATGCTCGAGGAGAAATGGGGCGTGTCGGCTGCTGCGCCCGTCGCGGTTGCGGCGGCTGCCGGCGGCGGCGAAGCGGCCGCGGTCGAGGAGAAGACCGAGTTCGACGTCGTCCTGGCGTCGGCCGGCGCACAGAAGATCAACGTGATCAAGGAAGTGCGCGCGATCACCGGTCTCGGCCTCAAGGAAGCCAAGGACCTCGTCGAGGGCGCGCCGAAGCCCGTCAAGGAAGGCGTGACCAAGGACGAGGCCGAGAAGCTCAAGGCCCAGCTCGAAGGCGCAGGCGCGTCCGTCGAGCTGAAGTGATCTACGCGGGCAGGGGCGGCACCGGTCGCCCCTGTCCGTTTCGCCGTCTCCGCGGCAGTCGCGGCGCGCGAGTTTTGGACTGACGAGCCGCCGCGGCGTTTCCGCGGCACCCATTGGGCGGATGGCGGTTCGCCCGAACATCCCGCCGGGAGCGCGACCATCCGCGTCCCGTCCGGGGTCTTCCGGCGAGCCGTACACGAGCGATTACGAGGAGCGACGATGGCCCAGACCTTCACCGGCCGCAAGCGCGTTCGCAAGTACTTCGGACACATCAGGGAAATTGCGGAACTTCCGAACCTGATCGAAGTGCAGAAGGCGTCCTACGACCAGTTCCTGCAGATAGAGGAGCCGGACGAGGGGCGCGAGGACGGCGGCCTGCAGGCGGTCTTCGAATCCGTGTTCCCGATTTCCGACTTCGCCGAGACGGCGATGCTCGAATTCGTGCGCTACGAGTTCGAGGCGCCGAAATATGACGTCGACGAGTGCCGCCAGCGCGGCATGACCTTCGCGGCCCCGCTCAAGGTCACGCTGCGGCTGATCGTGTTCGATGTCGACGAGGACACGGGCGCCAAGTCGGTCAAGGACATCAAGGAGCAGGACGTTCTACATGGGCGACATGCCGCTCATGACGGACAACGGCACCTTCATCATCAACGGCACCGAGCGCGTCATCGTCTCGCAGATGCACCGGTCCCCGGGCGTCTTCTTCGATCACGACAAGGGCAAGACGCACTCGTCGGGCAAGCTCCTCTTTGCCGCGCGCATCATTCCCTATCGCGGCTCCTGGCTCGACATCGAGTTCGACGCCAAGGACGTCGTGCACGCGCGCATCGACCGTCGTCGCAAGCTGCCCGTCACGTCGCTGCTCTACGCCCTCGGGCTCGACGGCGAGGAGATCCTGCGGACCTTCTACGACCACTTCGAGCTGAAGCTGGCCAAGGACGGCTGGCGGCGTCCCTTCGACGCGGCCAAGATGCGCGGCATCAAGGCCGAGACCGACCTGATCGACGCCGATTCCGGCGAGGTCGTGGTAGAGGCCGGCCGCAAGCTGACCGTGCGCAAGGCCCGCGAACTGGCCGAGAAGGGCCTCAAGGCGCTCAAGATCTCCGACGAGGAGGTCGTCGGGCTGTTCCTGGCCGAGGACATCGTCAATCCCGAGACCGGCGAGATCTTCGGCGAGGCGGGCGACGAGATTTCCGCCGCCATGCTCGAGGCGCTGAAGGGGGCCGGGTTCGAACTCGCTGCCGATCCTCGACATCGACCACGTCAACAACGGTCCGTTCATCCGCAACACGCTGGCGCTCGACAAGAACGACACCCGCGAGGACGCGCTGTTCGACATCTACCGGGTGATGCGTCCCGGCGAGCCGCCGACGATCGAGGCGGCGGAGGCGATGTTCCAGTCGCTGTTCTTCGATCCCGAGCGCTACGATCTCTCGGCCGTCGGCCGCGTGAAGATGAACATCCGCCTCGAGCTGGATGCGCCCGACACGATGCGCGTCCTGCGCAAGGAGGACATCGTCTCGGTCATCAAGACGCTGGTGGACCTGCGCGACGGCAAGGGCGAGATCGACGACATCGACCACCTCGGCAACCGCCGGGTGCGCTCGGTCGGCGAGCTCATGGAGAACCAGTACCGCGTCGGCCTTCTCCGCATGGAGCGGGCGATCAAGGAGCGCATGTCGTCGGTCGAGATCGACACGGCGATGCCGCAGGACCTGATCAACGCCAAGCCGGCGGCGGCCGCTGTCCGCGAGTTCTTCGGCTCGTCGCAGCTCTCGCAGTTCATGGACCAGACCAACCCGCTGTCGGAGATCACCCACAAGCGCCGTCTCTCGGCGCTTGGACCGGGCGGTCTGACCCGTGAGCGGGCCGGCTTCGAGGTGCGCGACGTCCATCCGACGCACTACGGCCGCATCTGCCCGATCGAGACGCCGGAAGGCCCGAACATCGGCCTGATCAACTCGCTGGCCACCTTCGCCCGCGTGAACAAGTACGGCTTCATCGAGGCGCCGTACTGCAAGGTGAAGGACGGGCAGGTGACCGACGAGGTTGTCTACCTGTCGGCCATGGAGGAGACGCGTCACCACATCGCGCAGGCGAACGCCCAGCTCGACGACAAGGGGCGCTTCGTCGAGGACCTGATCGTGTGCCGTCACGGCGGCGACGTCCTGATGACGACGCGCGACAAGGTCGACTACATGGACGTGTCGCCGAAGCAGCTCGTTTCGGTGGCCGCGGCTCTGATCCCGTTCCTGGAGAACGACGACGCCAACCGTGCCCTCATGGGTTCGAACATGCAGCGTCAGGCCGTGCCGCTCATCCAGGCCGAGGCGCCGCTCGTCGGCACCGGTATGGAGGCGGTCGTGGCGCGCGATTCCGGCGCGGCCATCTCGGCGCGGCGCTCCGGCGTGATCGACCAGGTCGATGCGACGCGTATCGTCATCCGGGCGACCGAGAACGTGGACGCCGGCAAGTCGGGCGTCGACATCTACCGGCTGATGAAGTTCCAGCGTTCCAACCAGAACACCTGCATCAACCAGCGTCCGCTGGTGCGCGTGGGCGACGTGGTGGAGAAGGGCGACATCATCGCCGACGGCCCCTCGACCGATCTCGGCGAGCTGGCGCTCGGGCGTAACGTGCTCGTCGCGTTCATGCCTTGGATGGGCTACAATTTCGAGGACTCCATCCTCCTGTCGGAGCGCGTCGTGCGCGACGACGTCTTCACCTCGATCCACATCGAGGAATTCGAGGTGATGGCCCGGGACACCAAGCTCGGACCGGAGGAAATCACCCGCGACATACCGAACGTCTCCGAAGAGGCTCTGAAGAACCTCGACGAGGCCGGCATCGTCTATATCGGCGCCGAGGTGAACGCGGGCGACATCCTGTGCGGCAAGATCACGCCGAAAGGCGAGAGCCCGATGACGCCGGAGGAGAAGCTGCTCCGCGCCATCTTCGGCGAGAAGGCGTCGGACGTGCGCGATACCTCTCTCCGGGTTCCGCCCGGCGTGCAGGGCACGGTCGTCGAGGTTCGCGTGTTCAACCGCCACGGCGTCGACAAGGACGAGCGCGCGGTCGCCATCGAGCGCGAGGAGATCGAGCGTCTCGCCAAGGACCGCGACGACGAGCAGGCGATCCTCGACCGCAACGTGTTCGGCCGTCTCGCCGACATGCTGAAGGGCAAGGCGGTCGCCAGCGGGCCGAAGGGCGTCAAGAAGGGAGACAATATCTCCGACGAGACGCTCGAGGGCCTGCCGCGTTCCCACTGGTGGCAGCTCGGCCTCGAGGACGAGAAGGCCATGGCCGAGGTCGAGGCGCTCAGGAAGCAGTACGACGAATCGAAGAAGCGGCTGGAGCAGCGCTTCCTCGACAAGGTCGAGAAGCTTCAGCGCGGCGACGAACTGCCGCCCGGCGTGATGAAGATGGTCAAGGTCTTCGTCGCCGTGAAGCGCAAGATCCAGCCGGGCGACAAGATGGCCGGCCGGCACGGCAACAAGGGCGTGATCAGCCGCATCGTTCCGATCGAGGACATGCCGTTCCTCGACGACGGCACGCATGTCGACATCGTGCTCAATCCGCTCGGCGTGCCGAGCCGCATGAACGTCGGGCAGATCCTGGAGACGCATCTGGGATGGGCCTGCGCGGGTCTCGGCCGGCAGATCAATCAGGCGGTTGAAGCCTACCGTGCCAACGGCAAGGCCGAAGAGCTCCGCAATGCGATGGAGAAGGTCTACGGCAAGGACGAGACCGTCTCGACGCTGGACGAGGGCGGCCTGGTGGAGCTCGGCTCCAACCTCGCCAAGGGCGTGCCGATGGCGACCCCGGTCTTCGACGGGGCGCACGAGGGCGACATCGTCGAGATGCTGGAACAGGCCGGGCTCGACCGGTCGGGCCAGGTGACGCTCTTCGACGGCCGCACGGGCACGTCGTTCGACCGCAAGGTGACCGTGGGCTATATCTACATGCTCAAGCTGCACCACCTGGTCGACGACAAGATCCATGCCCGCTCGATCGGCCCCTACAGCCTGGTCACCCAGCAGCCGCTGGGCGGCAAGGCCCAGTTCGGCGGCCAGCGGTTCGGTGAGATGGAGGTCTGGGCGCTGGAAGCCTACGGTGCCGCCTACACGCTGCAGGAGATGCTCACGGTAAAGTCGGACGACGTGGCCGGCCGCACCAAGGTCTACGAGGCGATCGTCCGCGGGGACGACACCTTCGAGGCGGGCATCCCGGAATCGTTCAACGTGCTGGTCAAGGAGATGCGGTCGCTCGGCCTCAACGTCGAGCTTACGTCGAGCCGCCCGCCGACGAAGGGCGGAGGGGCGCAGCCTGCCGGGCCGATGCTGTCGCCGCCCTCCTCGGAAGCCGCCGAATAGCCGTCGCGGGAACCATCCACCGCGACGTGCGCTGACGTTTCATCCCGCCGGTTCCGGGGCATGCGGCCCGGGAACCGGCTCAATGGGAGAAGGACATGAACCAGGAAGTCCTAAATCTTTTCAACCCGACGGCTCCGCAGCAGACCTTCGATCAGATCCGAATCTCGATCGCGAGCCCGGAAAAGATCAAGTCGTGGTCGTTCGGCGAGATCAAGAAGCCGGAGACGATCAACTACCGCACGTTCAAGCCCGAGCGTGACGGCCTGTTCTGCGCGCGCATCTTCGGTCCGATCAAGGACTACGAGTGCCTTTGCGGCAAGTACAAGCGGATGAAGTACAAGGGCATCATCTGCGAAAAGTGCGGAGTCGAGGTCACGCTTAGCCGCGTTCGGCGAGAGCGGATGGGCCACATCGACCTCGCTGCGCCGGTCGCGCACATCTGGTTCCTGAAGTCGCTGCCGAGCCGCATCGGCCTCATCCTCGACATGCCGCTCAAGGACCTGGAGCGGATCCTGTACTTCGAGAACTACGTCGTCACCGAGCCCGGCCTGACGCCTCTGAAGGAGTTCCAGCTCCTGTCGGAGGAGGAGTACATCGACGCCCAGGACCAGTTCGGCCAGGACACGTTCACGGCCATGATCGGCGCCGAGGCGATCCGCGAGATCCTCAAGGGCATGGACCTCGAGAAGATCGCGGCCGACCTGCGCGTCGAGATCGCCGAATCCACGTCCGAGCTCAAGCCGAAGAAGCTGGCCAAGAGGCTGAAGCTGATCGAGTCGTTCATCACCTCGGGCAACCGTCCGGAGTGGATGATCCTGACCGTCGTGCCGGTGATTCCGCCCGACCTGCGCCCGCTGGTGCCGCTCGACGGCGGCCGGTTCGCGACGTCGGACCTCAACGACCTCTACCGGCGCGTGATCAACCGCAACAACCGCCTGAAGCGCCTCATCGAGCTGCGCGCCCCGGACATCATCATCCGCAACGAGAAGCGCATGCTTCAGGAGGCGGTTGACGCGCTGTTCGACAACGGCCGTCGCGGCCGCGTCATCACGGGCGCCAACAAGCGGCCGCTGAAGTCGCTCGCCGACATGCTGAAGGGCAAGCAGGGCCGGTTCCGCCAGAACCTGCTCGGCAAGCGCGTCGACTATTCCGGACGTTCGGTGATCGTCGTCGGTCCCGAGCTGAAGCTGCACCAGTGCGGGCTGCCCAAGAAGATGGCGCTCGAGCTCTTCAAGCCGTTCATCTACTCGCGGCTGGAGGCCAAGGGCCTGTCCTCGACGGTCAAGCAGGCCAAGAAGCTGGTCGAGAAGGAGAAGCCCGAGGTCTGGGACATCCTGGACGAGGTCATCCGCGAGCATCCGGTCATGCTGAACCGGGCGCCGACGCTGCACAGGCTGGGCATCCAGGCGTTCGAGCCGGTGCTGATCGAGGGCAAGGCGATCCAGCTCCACCCGCTCGTCTGCGCGGCGTTCAACGCCGACTTCGACGGCGACCAGATGGCGGTCCACGTGCCGCTGTCGCTGGAGGCGCAGCTCGAGGCGCGCGTCCTGATGATGTCGACGAACAACATCCTGCACCCGGCCAACGGCTCGCCGATCATCGTGCCGTCGCAGGACATCATTCTCGGCCTCTACTACATGTCGCAGATGCGCGAGGGCGAGCCCGGCGAGGGCATGGCCTTCGCCTCGATCGGCGAGCTCGAGCACGCGCTGGAGTCCAAGGCGGTCACGCTGCACGCCAAGATCAAGGGGCGCTACATCGGCGTCGACGAGAACGGCAACCAGGTGTCGGGCATCCACGAGACGACGCCCGGACGCATGCTGCTCGGTCAGATCCTGCCCAAGCACCCCGAGATGCACTTCGGCGTGGTCAACAAGCTCCTGACCAAGAAGGAGATCTCGGGCGCGATCGACACGGTCTATCGCCACTGCGGCCAGAAGGAGACGGTCATCTTCTGCGACCGGATCATGGCCATGGGCTTCCGTCACGCGTGCCTTGCCGGCATCTCGTTCGGCAAGGACGACATGGTCATCCCGGAGACGAAGGACAAATTCGTCGATGAGACCCGTACGCTCGTGAAGGAGTACGAGCAGCAGTACAACGAGGGCTTCATCACCCAGGGCGAGAAGTACAACAAGGTCGTCGACGCCTGGGCCAAGTGCACCGATCGCGTCGCCGACGAGATGATGGCCCGGATTTCGTCGGTCCAGCGGGACGAGGTGACCGGCCGCGAGAAGCCGATCAACTCGATCTACATGATGGCGCACTCGGGCGCACGTGGCTCGCCCGCGCAGATGAAGCAGCTCGCGGGCATGCGCGGCCTTATGGCCAAGCCGTCCGGCGAGATCATCGAGACGCCGATCATCTCGAACTTCAAGGAAGGCCTGTCGGTTCTCGAGTACTTCAACTCGACGCACGGCGCCCGCAAGGGTCTCGCCGACACCGCCCTGAAGACGGCGAACTCGGGCTACCTGACGCGCCGTCTCGTCGACGTCGCCCAGGACTCGATCGTCATCGAGGAGGATTGCGGCTCGACGCGCGGTATCGCCATGGCCGCCGTCATCGACGCCGGCGAGGTCATCGTGTCGCTCGGCCAGCGCGTTCTCGGCCGCACGGCCGCGGAGGACATCACCGATACGGCGTCGGGCGAGGTCATCGTCGCCGCCGGCACGATGATCGAGGAGCGCCACGTCGAGCAGATCGATCCGCCGATATCCAGGAGGTCAAGATCCGCTCGGTGCTGACCTGCGAGACCCGCACGGGCGTGTGCGGCACCTGCTACGGGCGCGATCTCGCCCGCGGCACGCCGGTCAACATGGGCGAGGCCGTCGGCGTCATTGCGGCGCAGTCGATCGGCGAGCCGGGCACCCAGCTCACGATGCGGACGTTCCACATCGGCGGCACGGCCCAGATCGCCGAGCAGTCCTTCATCGAATCGAACTTCGACGGCGTCGTGCAGCTCAGGAACGGCAACGTCGTGCGCGATTCCGAGGGCGTGCTGATCTCCATGAGCCGCAACCTTCAGCTCGTCGTCCTCGACGGCGACGACAACGAGCGGGCCGTGCACCGCATCAACTACGGCGCGCGTCTCAGGGTGAACGACGGCGACCACATCAAGCGTGGCGCACGCCTGGCCGAGTGGGACCCGTATACCCGCCCGATCATCACCGAGGTGGACGGCGTGGTGGCGTTCGAGGATCTCGTCGAGGGCGTGTCGATCAGCGAGACGCAGGACGAGTCGACCGGCATCACGAAGCGTCTGGTGGCCGACTGGCGTACCAACACGCGCGGTTCCGACCTTCGTCCGGCTCTCGCCATCGCCGACCAGACGGGCACCGTGTCCAAGCTCGCCCGTGGCGGCGAGGCGCGCTACCTGCTGGCCGTCGACGCGGTCATCGTGGTGGAGCCGGGTGAGGAGGTCAAAGCCGGCGACGTTCTCGCGCGTATCCCGCTCGAGAGCGCCAAGACCCGCGACATCACGGGCGGCCTGCCGCGCGTGGCGGAGCTGTTCGAGGCGCGCCGTCCGAAGGATCACGCCATCATCGCCGAGATTTCCGGAACGGTGGAGTTCGGCCGCGACTACAAGAACAAGCGGCGCATCGCCATCCGGCCTGAAGACGAGAGCGAGGAGGTGCGGGAGTACCTAATCCCGAAGGGCCGCCACCTCTACGTGCAGGAAGGCGACCACATCGAGAAGGGCGAGTATATCCTCGACGGCAACCCGGCCCCGCACGACATCCTGGCAATCAAGGGCGTCGAGGAACTGGCGGCATACCTGGTCAACGAGATCCAGGAGGTCTACCGGCTCCAGGGCGTGTCGATCAACGACAAGCACATCGAGGTGATCGTCCGCCAGATGCTGCAGAAGGTCGAGATCGACGACGCCGGCGAGTCTGAATATCTCGCCGGCGAGCAGGTCGACGCGGTCGAACTGCAGGAAACCAATGAACGCCTGGCAGCCGAGAAAAAGAAGCCAGCAACCGGCAACCCCGTGCTGCTCGGCATCACCAAGGCGTCGCTGCAGACCCGCAGCTTCATCTCGGCGGCCTCGTTCCAGGAGACGACCCGTGTCCTCACCGAGGCGTCGGTCCAGGGCAAGGTCGACTCGCTCGAGGGCCTGAAGGAGAACGTCATCGTCGGCCGGCTTATCCCGGCGGGAACCGGTGCGATGATGACCCGCCTGCGCGAGGTGGCCACGCATCGCGACGATCTGATCCTGGAAAGCCGGGAGCAGGGCACGATCGCGGAAGAGGAACTGGCCGAATCGCCGGCCGAATAAGGTCCTCACTCACGATCTGCGGAGAATCGGTCGGGCCGTCCCGGAGGGGCGGCCCAATTCCGTTCTTGACGGACTTGAAGCGACGCGGCGGTCGCCCCACATCTGCCCGAAGCGCCCGAATCTTCGGCGCTCAATCCCCGTGCAGCCCGTATTCTTCACACGTGGACTACCGGTGCGGGTGGGGCGGGGCGAAAATGACCGACGGCCCAGCTAAATAGCGGAATTATTGCTCCGCGGCGGGGTTGACGGGGCAGGGGGGCGTCAGTATGTTCCGCCTCGATTTCGCGGCAGGTGGTAGGCTCGCTTGATCGCGCTCGCCCACAAGAGCACGACCCATACGGCCTAGACACTGCTGCTCGTCTTGCGACGAACATGATCGAAGCATGATCGCGGGGTTCGTTTCCGCGCGATCCTCTGTATCGGGACGCCGATCGCCAGTTCAGGCGGCGGCGGCTCATTTGTTTAACCGGAAGGCCGGCATGTCCGGCCCATGTGGCTCAAGAAGGCGATCGATGCCGACGATCAACCAGCTCATCCGCAAGCCGCGGCAGGCCCCGGTGAAGCGGAACAAGGTTCCGGCCATGGAGGCCTGTCCGCAGAAGCGCGGCGTTTGCACGCGCGTCTACACGACGACTCCGAAGAAGCCGAACTCGGCGCTCCGCAAGGTCGCTAAGATCCGGCTGACCAACGGTTTCGAGGTCATTGGCTACATTCCGGGCGAGGGCCACAACCTCCAGGAGCACTCGGTGGTCATGATCCGCGGCGGCCGCGTGAAAGACCTTCCGGGTGTGCGCTACCACATCATTCGTGGCGTGCTCGACACCCAGGGCGTATCCAGCCGTCGCCAGCGCAGGTCCAAGTACGGAGCCAAGAGACCCAAGTGATCGGGTCTCTTTTTTTCGCCTGAACCAGCGCGACGAACCATAGAATCAAGGACGAAGCGATGTCCCGCCGTCACCGTGCAGAGAAGCGAGAGATCATCCCGGACCCGAAGTTCGGCGACATGGTCGTCTCGAAGTTCATGAATTCGATCATGCGCCACGGCAAGAAGTCCGTGGCCGAGGGGATCGTCTACGGCGCGTTCGACTCGATCGAGAACCGCGCCAAGCAGGATCCCGTCTCGGTGTTCCACCAGGCGCTGGACAACGTGATGCCCGCCATCGAGGTGCGCTCGCGGCGCGTCGGTGGCGCGACCTACCAGGTGCCGGTCGAGGTTCGTCCCGACCGTCGGCAGGCGCTCGCGATCCGCTGGCTCATCACCGCGGCGCGCGCCCGCAACGAACGCACCATGGTCGAGCGGCTCTCGGGGGAGCTGCTGGATGCCGCGAACAATCGGGGGACCGCCGTGAAGAAGCGCGAGGACACGCACCGGATGGCCGACGCCAACCGGGCCTTCTCGCACTACCGCTGGTGACGAGGATACGGAGCCCCGAACATGCCACGCACTCATAAAATCGAGGACTACCGCAACTTCGGCATCATGGCCCACATCGATGCGGGCAAGACGACGACGACCGAGCGGATCCTCTTCTACACCGGCAAGAGCCACAAGATGGGCGAAGTCCATGATGGCGCGGCCACCATGGACTGGATGGAGCAGGAGCAGGAGCGCGGCATCACGATCACGTCGGCCGCGACGACCGCTTACTGGAAGGACAAGCGCCTCAACATCATCGACACGCCCGGGCACGTCGACTTCACGATCGAGGTCGAGCGCAGCCTGCGTGTGCTCGACGGCGCCATCGCGCTGCTCGACGCCAACGCCGGCGTGGAGCCGCAGACCGAGACCGTGTGGCGGCAGGCCGACAAGTACCACGTGCCGCGCATGATCTTCGTCAACAAGATGGACAAGCTCGGCGCGGACTTCTACCGCTCCGTCGATATGGTCAAGACGCGCCTCGGCGCCAACGCCCTCGTGGTCCAGCTGCCGATCGGCGCGGAGAGCGAGTTCAAGGGTGTCGTCGACCTGGTGAAGATGAAGGCCATCGTCTGGCACGACGAGTCGCTGGGTGCGCAGTTCGACTATGTCGACATCCCGGCCGATCTCGCCGACAAGGCGGCGGAGTATCGCGAGAAGATGGTCGAGCAGGCCGTCGAGATCGACGAAGCCGCGATGGAGGCCTACCTCGAGGGCAACGAGCCCGACGAGGAGACGCTGAAGCGGCTCATCCGCAAGGGGACCTGCGACACCACGTTCGTGCCGATCCTCGCCGGCTCAGCCTTCAAGAACAAGGGCGTGCAGCCGCTTCTGGACGCCGTCGTCGACTTCCTTCCCTCGCCGGTCGAAGTGCCGGACATCAAGGGCATCAACGTCAAGACGGGCGAGGAAGTGCGCCGCAAGTCCGGCGACGACCAGCCGCTGGCGCTGCTGGCCTTCAAGATCATGAACGACCCGTTCGTCGGTTCGCTGACCTTCTGCCGCATCTATTCGGGCAAGCTGGAGACGGGCACGCAGGTGCTCAACTCGGTGAAGGACAAGCGCGAGCGCGTCGGCCGCATGCTGCAGATGCACTCGAACCACCGCGAGGACATCAAGGAGGCCTATGCCGGCGACATCGTCGCCATCGCGGGCCTCAAGGACGTCACGACGGGCGATACGCTGTGCGACCCGCTGAAGCCGGTGATCCTGGAGCGCATGGAATTCCCCGATCCGGTCATCGAGATCGCGATCGAGCCGAAGACCAAGGCCGACCAGGAGAAGATGGGCGTCGCGCTCCACCGGCTGGCGCAGGAGGATCCGTCCTTCCGCGTGGGCACCGACGAGGAGTCGGGGCAGACGATCATCAAGGGGATGGGCGAACTTCATCTCGACATCATCGTCGACCGCATGAAGCGCGAGTTCAAGGTCGAGGCCAACATCGGCGCGCCTCAGGTCGCCTATCGCGAGACGATCACCAAGACGGCCGAGATCGATTATACGCACAAGAAGCAGACCGGCGGTTCGGGCCAGTTCGCCCGCGTGAAGCTCGTGCTCGAGCCGAACGAGCAGGGCGCCGGCTTCGAGTTCGCCAACGAGATCGTCGGTGGATCGATCCCGAAGGAGTACATCCCGGGCGTCGAGAAGGGCGTGAAGTCGGTGATGACGTCGGGCGTGCTCGCGGGGTTCCCGATGGTCGACGTGAAGGTGCGTGTCATCGACGGCGCGTTCCACGACGTCAACTCGAGCGTGCTCGCCTTCGAGATCGCCTCGCGTGCCGCGTTCCGCGAAGGAACGCAGAAGGCGTCGCCGAAGCTTCTCGAGCCGATCATGAAGGTCGAGGTCGTGACGCCTGACGAGTACATGGGCGACATCATCGGCGACCTGAACTCCCGGCGCGGGCAGATCCAGGGCACCGAGGCGCGCGGTGTCGCGACCGTGGTGAACGCGATGGTCCCGCTCGCCAACATGTTCGGCTACGTCAACACGCTGCGTTCCATGAGCCAGGGGCGGGCGCAGTACACCATGCAGTTCGATCACTACGAGCAGGTGCCCCAGGCGGTGGCAGATGAGGTCCAGGCAAAGTTCGCCTGATCCCGACCGTCACCTAACCAGATCAGGAACGCCTGAGAAGATTGGAGAGCCAAGATGGCCAAAGCGAAATTCGAGCGTACGAAGCCGCACTGCAACATTGGTACGATTGGTCATGTCGATCATGGCAAGACGACGCTGACGGCGGCGATCACGAAGTATTTTGGCGAGTTCCGCGCGTATGACCAGATCGACGCTGCGCCTGAGGAGAAGGCGCGCGGCATCACGATCTCGACGGCGCATGTCGAGTACGAGACGGAGAACCGTCACTACGCGCATGTCGACTGCCCTGGCCATGCGGACTACGTGAAGAACATGATCACGGGCGCGGCGCAGATGGACGGCGCGATCCTGGTTGTGTCTGCGGCGGATGGCCCGATGCCGCAGACGCGCGAGCACATTCTTCTGGCGCGCCAGGTGGGTGTTCCCGCGATCGTGGTCTACATGAACAAGGTCGACCAGGTCGACGACGAGGAGCTTCTGGAGCTCGTCGAGATGGAGATCCGGGAGCTGCTGTCGGCGTATGACTTCCCGGGCGACGACATTCCGATCGTGAAGGGCTCCGCGCTGGTTGCGCTGGAGGACGGCGACAAGGCTATGGGCGAGGATTCGGTTCGGGCGCTGATGGCGGCGGTCGACGAGTACATTCCGCAGCCCGAGCGTCCGAAGGACCAGCCGTTCCTGATGCCGATCGAGGACGTGTTCTCGATCTCGGGCCGCGGCACGGTTGTGACGGGTCGTGTGGAGCGTGGCGTCGTGAAGGTCGGCGAGGAAGTCGAGATTGTCGGCATCAAGCCGACGACGAAGACGACGGTGACGGGCGTCGAGATGTTCCGCAAGCTGCTGGACCAGGGCGAGGCGGGCGACAACATCGGCGCGCTGCTGCGCGGTGTTGACCGCGAGGGCGTCGAGCGCGGCCAGGTGCTGTGCAAGCCGGGCACGGTGACGCCGCACACGAAGTTCCAGGCCGAGGCCTACATCCTGACGAAGGAGGAGGGCGGGCGTCACACGCCGTTCTTCACGAACTACCGTCCGCAGTTCTACTTCCGGACGACGGACGTGACGGGCGTGGTACACCTTCCGGAGGGCACGGAGATGGTGATGCCGGGCGACAACGTGACGGTGACGGTCGAGCTGATCGTGCCGATCGCGATGGAGGAGAAGCTGCGCTTCGCCATCCGCGAAGGCGGCCGCACCGTCGGCGCAGGCGTCGTCGCTTCCATCATCGAGTAATTGTAATGCGGGCGGCGCGCCCTTCGCGGGCGCGCCGGCTGCTTCGGGACAGGCACAATGAACGGCCAGAACATCCGCATCCGGCTCAAGGCGTTCGACCATCGGGTCCTCGACGCCTCGACGCGCGAGATCGTCAACACCGCGAAACGCACGGGTGCGCGCGTGCGCGGACCGATCCCGCTGCCGACCCGGATCGAGAAATTCACCGTCAACCGCGGACCGCACATCGACAAGAAGAGTCGTGAGCAGTTCGAGATGCGGACGCACAAGCGGCTCCTCGATATCGTCGAGCCCACCCCGCAGACCGTTGACGCCCTGATGAAGCTCGATCTCGCCGCCGGCGTGGACGTCGAGATCAAGCTCTAAGGCCCTGAGGAAAGCGAAACGACAATGCGCTCAGGACTGATCGCACAGAAGGTGGGCATGACCCGCGTCTTCACGGACACAGGCGAACAGGTGCCGGTGACCGTGCTGAAGGTCGCGGGCTGCCAGGTGGTAGCCCACCGCACCGAAGAGAAGAACGGCTACACGGCGGTCCAGCTCGGAGCGGGCCTGGCCAAGGCGAAGAATACGCCGCGCGCCATGCGCGGACACTTCGCGGTGGCCAAGGTCGAGCCGAAGCGGACGCTGGCGGAGTTCCGTGTCAGCCCGGACAACCTGATCGACGTGGGCGCGGAGATGACCGCCGACCACTTCGTGTCGGGCCAGTTCGTGGACGCGACGGGTACCTCGATCGGCAAGGGCTTCGCCGGTGCCATGAAGCGGCGCAATTTCGGCGGCCTGCGCGCATCGCACGGCGTGTCGGTCAGCCATCGCTCGCACGGCTCGACCGGTCAGAACCAGGACCCGGGCAGCGTGTTCAAGGGCAAGAAGATGGCCGGTCACATGGGTGACGAGCGGGTGACGACGCAGAACATCCAGGTGGTCAAGACCGATACGGACCGTGGCCTGATAATGGTTCGCGGCGCGGTTCCGGGGTCGAAGGGCGGCTGGGTGCTGCTGCGCGACGCCGTCAAGCGGAAGCTTCCCGAAGGCGTGCCGTTGCCCGGAAGGCGTACGGCGGTGACGCGGGCAAGGCCGAAGAGCGGCTGCCGAAGAGGCCAAGGCCGAGACCGGCTGCGACCGATAGCTCCGGCCGCCGAGACACCGGCGGAGACCCCGGCCGAGAAGCCGGCGGCGAGACGCGCCAAGGAAGGTCAGTGATGAAGCTCGACGTGATCGCCCTCGACGGCAAGAAGGCCGGTTCCGTCGATCTCAGCGACGAGATCTTCGGCCTCGAGCCGCGCGCCGACATCCTGCAGCGGATGGTGCGCTGGCAGCTCTCCAAGCGCCAGGCCGGCACGCACAAGTCGAAGACCCGCGGCGAGGTCCGGGGGACGACGGCAGAAGATGTACAAGCCAGAAGGGCACCGGCCGCGCGCGGCACGGCGCCGAGACGCGCGCCGCAGTTCCGCGGCGGCGGCAAGGCCTTCGGGCCGGTGGTGCGCAGCCACGCCCATGACCTTCCCAAGAAGGTGCGGGCGCTCGCGCTGAAGCTCGCCCTGTCGGCCAAGGCGAAGTCCGACGCGCTGATCGTTCTCACCGAGGCGGCGGCGAAGGAGGCCAAGACCAAGGCGGTGCGCGAGCAGTTCACCAAGCTCGGTCTCGGCTCGGCGCTGATCGTGGACGGCAGCGAGATCGACGGCAACTTCCGGCTGGCGGCCCGCAACATCGCGAACATCGACGTACTGCCGGTGCAGGGCATCAACGTCTACGACATCCTGCGCCGCGACAAGCTGGTGCTGACGAAGGCGGCGCTCGAGGCGCTCGAGGAGCGGTTCAAATGAGATACGCGGCACTACGACGTCATCCGTCGCGCCGGTGATCACCGAGAAGTCGACGTTCGCCTCGGAGAACGGACAGGTGGTTTTCAAGGTCGCCAATGACGCGACCAAGCCCGAGATCAAGAAGGCGGTCGAGACCCTGTTCTCGGTCAAGGTGAAGAAGGTCAACACGCTGGTGCGGAAGGGCAAGAACAAGCGCTTCCGTGGCGTGCGGGGCCGTCAGAGCGACGTCAAGAAGGCGATCGTGACCCTCGAAGAGGGCCACTCCATCGACGTGACGACGGGCCTGTAAGGCGAGGACGGTCGAGATGGCACTGAAGACATTCAATCCGACGACGCCCGGCCAGCGCCAGCTGGTCATCGTCGACAGGTCGGCCCTGTGGAAGGGCGGTCCGGTCAAGACGCTGACCGAGGGCCTGACGAAGTCCGGCGGGCGCAACAACACCGGCCGCATCACGGCCAGGCGGCGCGGCGGCGGCCACAAGCGGCTCTATCGCGTGGTCGACTTCAAGCGCACGAAGTTCGATGTGCCCGGCGAAGGTCGAGCGGCTCGAATACGATCCGAACCGGTCGGCCTACATCGCGCTGATCAAGTACGAGGACGGCGAGCTCGCCTACATCCTGGCGCCGCAGCGGCTGAACGCGGGCGACTCGGTGGTGGCCGGGCGCCAGGTCGACGTGAAGCCCGGCAACGCGATGCCGCTGGCCTCAATCCCGATCGGCACCATCGTCCACAACGTGGAGATGAAGCCGGGCAAGGGCGGTCAGATCGCGCGCTCGGCGGGTACGTACGTACAGCTCGTCGGCCGAGACGGCGGCTACGCCATCCTGCGGCTGAACTCGGGCGAGCAGCGTCTGGTTCACGGCCAGTGCATGGCGACGGTGGGCGCGGTGTCGAACCCCGACCACTCGAACATCAACGATCGGCAAGGCCGGCCGTTCTCGCTGGAAGGGCAAGCGGCCGGCGGTTCGCGGCGTGGCCATGAACCCGGTCGACCATCCGCACGGCGGCGGCGAGGGCCGCACCTCGGGCGGCCGTCATCCGGTCACGCCGTGGGGCAAGCCTACCAAGGGCAAGCGGACCCGGCGCAACAAGGCGACGCAGAAGTTCATCCTGCGCTAGCCGTCACCTGAAGAAGAAGTAGGAGGCCAGTCATGACACGTTCCGTCTGGAAAGGACCGTTCGTCGACGGGTATCTGCTGAAGAAGGCGGATGCCGTGCGCGGGTCGGGCCGCAACGAGGTGATCAAGATCTGGAGCCGACGCTCGACGATCCTGCCGCAGTTCGTCGGGCTCACCTTCGGCGTCTACAACGGCCAGAAGCACATTCCGGTGCTCGTGTCCGAGGACATGGTCGGGCACAAGTTCGGCGAGTTCTCGCCGACGCGCACCTACCACGGCCACGGCGGCGACAAGAAGGCCAGGAGGAAGTACATGGGCAAGCCCGCCACAGAGCGCGCGCTTTCCGAGAACGAGGCCCAGGCCGTCGCGCGCATGCTGCGCGTGTAGCCCGCAGAAGCTCAATCTCGTCGCCGGCCTGATCCGCGGCAAGAAGGTCGCCACGGCGCTCGCCGACCTGACCTTCTCGCAGCAAGCGCATCGCCGCGACGGTCAAGAAGACGCTGGAATCCGCGATCGCCAACGCCGAGAACAACCACGATCTCGACATCGACGATCTCGTCGTCGCCGAGGCCTATGTCGGCAAGGAGCTGGTGATGAAGCGCTTCAGCCCGCGCGCTCGCGGCCGGGTCGGGCGCATCGAGAAGCCGTTCTCGAACCTCACGATCGTCGTGCGCCAAGTCGAGGAGACCGCCTGATGGGCCAGAAAGTCAATCCGATCGGCCTGAGGCTCGGGATCAACCGGACCTGGGATTCGCGCTGGTTCGCCAACCAGCGCGAGTACGGCCCGCTGCTTCACGAGGACATGAGGATCCGCGAGATGCTGCAGAAGCAGCTCAAGCAGGCCGCCGTATCGAAGCATCGTGATCGAGCGTCCGCACAAGAAGTGCCGCGTGACGATCCACTCGGCGCGTCCGGGCATCGTCATCGGCAAGAAGGGCGCGGATATCGAGAAGCTGCGCAAGAAGATCGCGGAGATGACCGACTCCGAGGTGCATCTCAACATCGTCGAGGTGCGCAAGCCGGAAATCGACGCCGACGCTGGTGGCCGAGAACATCGCCCAGCAGCTCGAGCGCCGCGTGTCTTTCCGCCGTGCGATGAAGCGGGCGGTCCAGTCGGCCATGCGGCTGGGCGCCGAGGGTATCAGGATCAACTGCGCCGGCCGCCTCGGCGGCGCGGAGATCGCGCGCACGGAGTGGTATCGCGAGGGCCGGGTGCCGCTGCATACGCTGCGTGCCGACATCGACTACGGCACGGCGACGGCGGTGACGGCCTACGGCACCAACGGCGTCAAGGTGTGGATCTTCAAGGGCGAGATCCTCGAGCACGATCCGATGGCGCAGGACAAGCGGAAGGCCGAGAGGCCAGGACGGTCGGCGTCGCGCCGCGGCCGTCGCGAGCGCGACGGCGACGCGGCCTGAGATAAGGGAGACAGATCATGCTGCAACCAAAGCGAACCAAATTCCGCAAGGCGCACAAGGGCCGCATTCACGGCAAGGCGACGAGCGGGACGAATCTTGACTTCGGCGCCTTCGGCCTGAAGGCGCAGGAGCCGAGAGCGGATCACGGCGCGCCAGATCGAGGCCGCGCGCCGCGCGCTCACGCGCGACATGAAGCGCGCCGGCCGCGTGTGGATCCGCGTCTTCCCGGACGTGCCGGTTTCGAAGAAGCCGACCGAGGTCCGCATGGGTTCGGGCAAGGGCTCGCCGGAGTACTGGGCGGCCGGGTCAAGCCGGGCCGGATCCTGTTCGAGGTCGACGGCGTTCCGACGCCGATCGCCCGCGAGGCGCTGCGTCTCGGCGCGGCCAAGCTGCCGATCAAGACGCGCTTCGTGGCGCGGCTCGGCGAGTGAGGAGCCGAGGACCATGAAGGCCAGCGACGTCACGGCCGATGACGCCCGACAGCTGAACGACGAGCTCGTCAAGCTGAAGAAGGAGCAGTTCAACCTGCGCTTCCAGAAGGCCACGGGTCAGATCGAGAATACCGCGCGCGTGCGCCAGGTCCGCCGCGACATCGCGCGCATCAGGACGCTGCGCAGCCGAGAAGCGCGCGTTCGGGCGCCAAGGCGTGAGGATCAGGACATGCCGAAACGAGTGATGCAAGGCGTCGTCGTCTGCGACAAGAAGGACAAGACCATCGTGGTCAAGGTCGAGCGGCGCTTCACCCACCCGGTTCTGAAGAAGACGGTGCGGCCGAGCAAGAAGTACCACGCTCACGATGAGGAGAACCGCTCAAGATCGGCGACGTCGTGCGGATCGAGGAGATGCAGGCCGCTCTCGAAGACAGAAGCGCTGGATCGTGCTGGCCGACTGAACGGCGGCGAGCGCGATGTTAGAGAACAAGGGACAAGCGCGGGCCGTGGGCCTCGCGCGATGAGGACGAGAGGGTGAGCCATGATCCAGATGAGACCAATCTCGATGTCGCCGACAACTCCGGCGCACGCCGGGTGCAATGCATCAAGGTGCTGGGCGGCTCGAAGCGGAAATATGCCGGCGTCGGCGACATCATCGTCGTTTCCGTCAAGGAGGCGATCCCGCGCGGCCGTGTGAAGAAGGGCAACGTGATGAAGGCGATCGTCGTGCGCACCGCCAAGGACATCCGCCGCGCCGACGGCATCGGTCATCCGGTTCGACCGCAATGCGGCGGTGCTGGTCAACAACACAGGGCGAGCCGATCGGCACGCGCATCTTCGGGCCCGTGCCGCGCGAACTGCGGGCGAAGAACCACATGAAGATCATTTCGCTCGCGCCGGAGGTGCTGTGATGGCGGCGAAGATCAGGCAAGGGCGACAGGGTCATCGTGCTGACCGGCCGCGACAAGGGCAAGACCGGCGAAGTCGCTCAAGGTCCTGCCGAAGGACAACCGGGCGATCGTGCAGGGCGTCAACGTGGTACGCCGCCACCAGCGCCAGACGGCCCAGCAGGAAGGCGGAATCGTCGCCAAGGAGGCGCCGATCCATCTGTCGAACCTGTCGCTCATCGATCCCAAGGACGGTGGCCGACACGGGTCGGCTTCAAGACGCTGAAGGACGGCCAGAAGGTGCGGTTCGCCAAGAAGTCGGGTGAGGTTATCGATGGCTGAGGCATCACTACGAGCCGCGGCTCAAGCAGCATTACAACGACGTCGTGAAGTCGAAGCTCGTCGAGGAGTTCGGCTACAAGAACATCATGGAAGTGCCCGCGCCTGGACAAGATGGTGCTCAACATGGGCGTGGGCGAGGCGGTCGGCGACCAGAAGCGGGCACAGGCGGCTGCCGACGATCTCAGCCTGATCGCCGGCCAGAAGGCCGTCGTCACAAGGCCCGGCAAGTCGATCGCGACGTTCAAGCTTCGCGAGGGCATGGCGATCGGCGCCAAGGTGACGCTGCGCAAGGCGCAGATGTACGAGTTCCTCGACCGGCTGGTCAACATCGCGCTGCCGCGCGTGCGCGACTTCCGCGGGCTGAGCCCGAAGAGCTTCGACGGGCGCGGCAATTTCGCGATGGGCATCAAGGAGCACATCGTCTTCCCGGAGATCGACTACGACAAGGTCGACCAGATCATGGGGAATGGACGTGATCGTCTGCACCACCGCCAAGACGGACGACGAGGCGCGCGCCTTGTTGAAGGCTTTCAACTTCCCGTTCCGTAACTGAATCGGCACGGAGACCAGGAGAATCGCATGGCCAAGAAGAGCGCGATCGAGAAGAACCGTCGCCGCGCACGGCTCGCGAAGCAGTATTCGCGGCAAGCGCGAACGGCTGAAGGCGGTCGCGAACGACAAGTCGCTGTCGACCGAGGAGCGCTTCCAGGCGCGTCTGAAGCTCGCCGAGCTGCCCCGCAACTCGTCGCCGACGCGCATCCGCAACCGCTGCGAGGTGTCGGGCCGGCCGCGTGCCTTCTATCGCAAACTCAGGGTCTCGCGCATCGCGCTGAGGGATCTCGGCTCGAACGGGCTGATCCCGGGCCTGGTGAAGTCGAGCTGGTGAGGAGCAGGACATGAGCATCAGCGACCCGCTGGGCGATATGATCACCCGCATCCGCAATGCGCAGATGCGGCGCAAGAACAAGGTCTCGACGCCCGCGTCCAAGCTGCGCGGCAGCGTGCTGGAAGTGCTGCAGTCGGAAGGCTTCATCCGCGGCTATTCGTCGGTCGAACAGGCCGGCAGCCATCCGGAGTTCGAGATCGAGCTGAAGTATTTCGACGGCGAGCCGGTCATCCGCGAGATCCAGAGGGTGTCGAAGCCCGGGCGTCGCGTGTATGCCTCGGTGAAGACGCTTCCGACGGTCAACAACGGCCTCGGTGTCTCGATCGTGTCGACGCCTAAGGGCGTGATGCCCGACTGGCAGGCGCGCGAAGAGAACGTCGGCGGCGAGGTGCTCTGCCGCGTCTTCTGACGCGACAGCAAAAGGAACGAGTGGAGACGAATCGATGTCTCGTATCGGATACAAGATCGTGCCCGTGCCGAACGGCGTGACCGCGACGATCGACGGCCAGCAGATTTCTGCCAAGGGGCCGAAGGGGCAGCTTTCGATCGTGCTGCATGACGACGTCAAGGCAGAGATGAGCGACGACGGCATCCAGGTGAACCCGGTCGACAAGGAGTCGAAGCGGGCGCGTGCGATGTGGGGCCTGTCGCGCTCGCTGGTGTCGAATATCGTCACCGGTGTTTCGGACGGCTTCACGCGGCGCCTCGAGATCGTCGGCGTCGGTTATCGCGCGCAGCTTCAGGGCAAGAACCTGCAGCTCGCGCTGGGCTTCAGCCACGAGGTGCTCTATCCGATCCCGGAAGGCATCACCATCGAGGTTCCGAAGCCGACCGAGGTCGTGGTGTCGGGCATCGACAAGCAGCGCGTCGGCCAGGTAGCGTCGGAAATCCGTCGCTTCCGTCCGCCGGAGCCTTACAAGGGCAAGGGCGTGCGTTATGCCAACGAGTATATCGCCCGCAAGGAAGGCAAGAAGAAGTAACGGCCATGACCAAGGGACTCACCAGAACGGAGAAGCGCACCCTGCGTGTGCGTCGGGCGCTTCGCCGCACCGCGAACGGGCGGCCGCGGCTCAGCGTGTTCCGCTCCTCCAAGCACATCTACGCGCAGGTCATCGACGACGCGCAGGGCGTAACCGTCGCTTCGGCCTCGAGCCTCGAGAAGGACATGCGCGGGTCGCTGAAGACCGGCGCGGACTCCGACGCCGCGGTCGCGGTCGGCAAGCTGATCGCCGAGCGCGCATCCAAGGCCGGCGTCAAGGAGGTCGTTTTCGACCGTGGCAGCTACCTGTATCACGGGCGGGTCAAGGCGCTTGCCGACGCCGCGCGCGAAGGCGGATTGAGTTTCTGAGGCGCGATACTCGCAGCCTCCAGACCAGGAAGGGAATGACGACGTGGCGGGTCCGATGAGAGAAGAGCGCGAGCGCGACAGCGAATTCGTCGACAAGCTCGTGCACATCAACCGCGTGGCCAAGGTTGTGAAGGGTGGCCGGCGCTTCGGCTTCGCCGCCCTCGTGGTGGTCGGCGACCAGAAGGGCCGCGTGGGCTTCGGCCACGGCAAGGCCCGTGAGGTGCCGGAAGCCATCCGCAAGGCGACCGAGTCTGCCAAGCGCTCGATGGTCCGCGTGCCTCTGCGCGAGGGCCGGACGCTGCATCACGACGTCGCCGGGCGCTGGGGCGCCGGTCGCGTGATCCTGCGCGCCGCGCCTCCCGGTACGGGTATCATCGCTGGCGGCCCGATGCGCGCCGTGTTCGAGACGCTCGGCGTCCAGGACGTCGTGGCCAAGTCGCTTGGCTCGTCGAACCCCTATAACATGGTGCGCGCCACCTTCGACGCGCTCCTGCACGAGGACAGCCCGCGCAGCGTCGCCGCGCGCCGGGGTCTCAAGGTGTCGACGCTCCAGGGCCGCCGCCGCGAAACCCAGGCCAACGTCGTCGACGCCTGAGCGCGCCAGGAGAGACCGACATGGCCAAGAACGACAAGACCGTCACGGTCGAGCAGATCGGAAGCCCGATCCGCCGTCCCGGCGACCAGCGGGCGACCCTGATCGGGCTCGGCCTCAACAAGATGCACAAGCGCAGGACGCTGCCGGACACGCCGGCGGTGCGCGGCATGATCAACAAGGTCAGCCACCTCGTGCGCGTCGTCGACGAAAAGTGATGCGAGCGGAGCAGGCGTCATGAAACTCAACGAAATCGCCGACCGTCCGGGCGCCCGCCAGGCGCGCAAGCGCGTGGGTCGCGGCATCGGATCGGGCCTCGGCAAGACCGCGGGCCGCGGCCACAAGGGCCAGAAGTCGCGCACCGGCGTCGCCGTCGGCGGCTTCGAGGGCGGCCAGATGCCGCTCTATCGCCGCTTGCCGAAGCGCGGCTTCACCAATATCTCCCGGAAGTCGTATGCGGAGGTGAACCTCGGCCGCGTGCAGACCGCCATTGATGCGGGCAAGCTCGATGCCAAGGAGACGGTGACGGCCGACGCGCTCGTCGCGGCCGGCGTCGTGCGCCGCGTGAAGGACGGTGTCCGTCTTCTCGGCACCGGCGAATTGAAGGCGAAGGTCTCCTTCAAGGTCGCGGGTGCGTCCAAGGCGGCCATCGAGGCTGTCGAGAAGGCGGGCGGCAAGGTCGAGATCGACGCCCCGGCGAAGCCCGCCGAGGCCGATCAGTCGACGGCGGACTGAACCCGGTGAGCCGGGCCCGTCCGCCGGTATGAGGACGGACGGGAGCGGCGGAGCAGGATATGGCGTCAGCAGCTGAACAACTCGCGGCAAACCTGAACTTTGGCGCCATCGCCAAGGCGACGGAGCTCAAGAAGCGTATCTGGTTCACGCTGGCCGCGCTCCTGATCTATCGGCTGGGCACCTACATTCCGCTGCCCGGCATCAATCCCGTCGCGCTGGCGGAGATGTTCCAGCAGCAGGCGACCGGCATTCTCGGCATGTTCAACATGTTCGCCGGCGGCGCCGTGGGCCGCATGGCGATCTTCGCGCTGAACATCATGCCGTACATCTCGGCTGCCATCATCGTGCAACTCCTGACGGCGGTCTCGCCGCATCTGGCTCAGCTCAAGAAGGAAGGCGAGCAGGGCCGCAAGCAGATCAACCAGTACACCCGCTACGGCACCGTCTTCCTCGCCACGATCCAGGGCTACGGCATCGCCGTCGGCCTCGAGGGCGCGGGCAATATCGTCATGGATCCGGGCTGGTTCTTCCGCATCACCACCGTGATCACGCTGGTCGGCGGCACCGTGTTCCTGATGTGGCTCGGCGAGCAGATCACGCAGCGCGGCGTCGGCAACGGCATCTCGCTCATCATCTTCGCCGGCATCGTCGCGGAACTGCCCTCGGCCATCGCGGGAACGCTGGAGCTCGGACGCCAGGGCGCGCTGTCGACCTTCATCATCCTGGCCGTGATCCTGATGTCGATCCTCGTCATCGCGTTCATCGTGTTCATGGAGCGCGCGCAGCGGCGGCTGCTGATCCAGTATCCCAAGCGCCAGGTCGGCAATCGCGTGTTCCAGGGCGATTCCTCGCATCTGCCGCTGAAGCTGAACACGGCCGGCGTCATCCCGCCGATCTTCGCCTCGTCGCTTCTCCTGCTGCCGATCACGGTGGCGAACTTCTCGGCAGGCGAGGGGCCGGCGTGGCTGAACACGATCACGGCGCTGCTCGGCCAGGGCCAGCCGCTGTTCATGCTGTTCTACGCGTCGATGATCATCTTCTTCGCGTTCTTCTACACCGCCATCGTGTTCAATCCGTCGGACACGGCGGACAATCTGAAGAAGCACGGCGGCTTCATCCCCGGTATCCGTCCGGGCGAGCGGACCGCCGAGTACATCGACTACGTTCTGACGCGCATCACCGTGGTCGGCGCGCTGTACCTGACGCTCGTCTGCCTGCTGCCGGAGTTTCTGATCTCGAACTGGCAGCTTCCGTTCTACTTTGGCGGCACATCGCTCCTGATCGTGGTGTCTGTCACGATGGACACGGTGTCTCAGGTGCAGGGGCACCTGCTGGCTCACCAGTACGAGGGCCTCGTCAAGAAGGCGAAGCTGAGGGGGACGCGTCGCAGATGAGACTGATCCTGCTGGGACCGCCCGGAGCGGGGAAGGGCACTCAGGCAGTACGCATCCAGGAGCGTTACGGCGCCGTGCAACTCTCGACCGGAGACATGCTGCGCGCCGCGGTCGCGGCCGAGACGCCGGTCGGTCTGAAGGCCAAGGACATCATGGCGCGGGGCGAGCTCGTCCCCGACGACGTGGTGGTGGGGATCATCTCGGACCGGCTCGACCAGCCGGACTGCGCCAAGGGGTTCATCCTCGACGGATTTCCCCGCACGACGGCGCAGGCCGGAGCGCTGGACCGGCTGCTCCGGGAGAAGGCAATGGAACTCGACGCGGTCGTCGAGCTGGCGGTCGACGAGGGCATCCTCATCGACCGCATCGAGAAGAGGGCTCGCGAGACGGTCGGTGGCCCGCGCGCGGACGACAACGCCGAGGCGCTGAAGAAGCGACTGGTGGTCTACCGCGAGCAGACGGCCCCGCTGATCGCGTATTACCAAGACAAGGGCCTGCTCAGGCGGGTGGACGGCATGGCCGACATCGACGCCGTGACGCAGGAGATAGCAGAGGTTCTCGAGGCGGCTTGACGCTCCGAGGTGAAGCGTGGCGACGGTTGACGGGCGATAGGACGATGGGATATGCACCATCCTCTATCGTTATGACGTCAGCAGACGGTTGCCGGTCCCGGTCGAGGGGCGGGGCGTCCGTCGCGTTCGTTGCGTTTGGAAACGAGTTTGGAATAGACAGGCACGGCCGATCGCGGCCGGCTGATGGGAGCTAAAGAACGTGGCCCGAATCGCAGGCGTCAACATTCCGACCAACAAGCGCGTCGAGATCGCGCTGACCTACATCCATGGCATCGGCCATACGCAGGCCAAGAAGATCTGCGAGAAGGTCAGCATCCCGGCCGAGCGCCGGGTGAACCAGCTTTCGGACGCTGAGGTCATCCAGATCCGCGAAGTGATCGACCAGGATTACATCGTGGAAGGAGACCTGCGCCGCGAAGTGGCGATGAACATCAAGCGGCTGATGGATCTGGGCTGCTACCGCGGTCTGCGCCATCGCCGCGGCCTGCCGGTGCGCGGCCAGCGCACGCACACCAACGCCCGCACCCGCAAGGGGCCGGCGAAGGCGATTGCGGGCAAGAAGAAGTAGTAGCGAGTAGCGAATGGGGAGTAGCGAATAGCGAGAGGACGGGTCAGCAAGGCTCGCTCGCAATTCGCTACTCTCCACTCGCTGCTTCAGGTGGAGCCGCTGGCGTAACGGCGGCGTTGATATCGAGAACCAGGAACACCACATGGCACGAGACACGACCCGCGTGCGCCGCCGCGAACGCAAGAACATCACGTCCGGCGTCGCGCATGTCAGCGCATCGTTCAACAACACGATGATCACCATCACGGATGCCCAGGGCAATGCGATCTCCTGGTCGTCCGCCGGGGCGATGGGCTTCAAGGGTTCGCGCAAGTCGACCCCGTACGCGGCGCAGATGGCCGCCGAGGATGCCGCCAAGAAGGCATCCGAGCACGGCATGCGCACGCTCGAGGTCGAGGTGAAGGGTCCGGGATCGGGCCGCGAATCGGCGCTTCGCGCGCTGCAGGCGGCCGGGTTCACGATCACGTCGATCCGCGACGTGACGCCGATCCCGCACAATGGCTGCCGGCCGCGCAAGCGTCGCCGGGTCTGACGCTTTATTCCCGGCGGGGGCCATACGGGCCCGCCGCCGGTCGATGCCGCGACCGCGCGAGGCGGGCGGTCGCGAAGGCACGAACAACCCCGTGAGGTTCGACCGTGATTGAGAAGAACTGGCAGGAGCTTATCAAGCCGAACAAGCTCGAGGTGAGCCCCGGCTCCGACACCAAGCGCCTGGCGACCGTCGTGGCCGAGCCGCTCGAGCGCGGATTCGGCCTGACGCTCGGTAACGCGCTGCGGCGCGTGCTGTTGTCGTCGCTGCAGGGCGCGGCGGTGACGTCGGTGCAGATCGACGGCGTTCTCCACGAGTTCTCGTCGATTCCCGGCGTGCGCGAGGACGTCACCGACATCGTCCTGAACATCAAGGACATCTCCGTGCGCATGCAGGGCGAAGGCCCCAAGCGCATGGTGGTGAAGAAGCAGGGCCCCGGGCAGGTGACCGCCGGCGACATCCAGACCGTCGGCGACATCGAGGTGCTGAATCCCGGCCTCGTGCTGTGCACGCTGGACGAGGGCGCCGAGATGCGCATGGAGTTCACCGTCGACGTCGGCAAGGGCTACGTGCCGGCCGACCGCAACCGTCCGGACGACGCGCCGATCGGCCTTATCCCGGTCGACAGCCTCTACAGCCCAGTGCGCCGCGTGTCCTATCGCGTCGAGAACACCCGCGAGGGCCAGATCCTCGACTACGACAAGCTGACGATGGAAGTCGAGACGGACGGCTCGGTGAGCCCCGAGGACGCCGTGGCCTATGCCGCGCGCATCCTCCAGGACCAGCTCGAGATCTTCGTCAACTTCGAGGAGCCGAAGGCCGAGGTCACCGAGGAGATGGTGCCGGAGCTGGCGTTCAACCCGGCTCTGCTGAAGAAGGTCGACGAACTCGAGCTGTCGGTGCGTTCGGCGAACTGCCTGAAGAACGACAACATCGTCTATATCGGCGACCTGATCCAGAAGACCGAAGCAGAGATGCTGCGGACGCCGAACTTCGGGCGCAAGTCGCTCAACGAGATCAAGGAAGTGCTCGCCCAGATGGGCCTGCACCTCGGCATGGAAGTCACCAACTGGCCGCCGGAGAATATCGAAGAGCTGGCCAAGCGGTACGAAGACCATTACTGAGGTCCGGCCGCCCGCCGGGCGCCGCCTCTGAGGAAGACGTTGAAGGAGACACTGATGCGTCACGGCAATTCGGGCCGGAGGCTCAACCGGACGGCCAGCCATCGCAAGGCGATGTTCGCCAACATGGCGGCGTCGCTTATCAGGCACGAGCAGATCGTGACGACGCTGCCGAAGGCCAAGGAACTCAAGCCCATCGTCGACAAGCTCGTCACGCTTGGAAAGCGCGGCGACCTGCACGCCCGCCGGCTGGCGATCAGCGAGATCCGCGACAAGGACGCGGTGTCGAAGCTGTTCGAACGCTGGGCCCCCGTTACAAGGAGCGGAGCGGCGGCTACACGCGCGTGCTGAAGGCCGGTTTCCGACACGGCGACGCGGCGCCGGTGGCGGTGATCGAGCTGGTCGACCGTGACCCCGACGCCAAGGGCGCCGAGGACCGGGCGCGCCACGAGGCGGAAGTGGCGAGCGAGGCCGAGACGGCCTGACGAGCGCCCTGAAGCTCTTCATGGATTTCAGCACGGGCGGCCGCTTCGGCCGCCCGTTCTTTTTGCGACGATTCCGCGCCCCTATATTGCGGCGATGACGATCCAATCGGATTCTCGCCACCGTGCTGGCGCTCCTGCCGGCCCTCGCGGCGCCTGCCGCCGTCGCGCAGGACAGCATCGTTCCCGAGAGCCAGGAGCAGATCCGGCTTTCCTACGCGCCCATCGTCCGCTCGGTGACGCCGGCGGTCGTCAACATCTACACGAGCCGAACCGTGCAGCGGCGCGGCATGTCGCCGTTCTTCGACAACCCGTTCTTTCGCCGCTTCTTCGGCGATATGGCACCGGGGCGGCGTCCCGAACGGGTGCAAAATTCCCTCGGTTCCGGGGTGATCGTGGACCCGTCGGGCCTCGTCGTGACCAACGCCCACGTGATCCAGGGCGCGGACCGAGATCCGCATCGCGCTTTCCGACCGGCGGGAGGTGCCCGCGGAGGTCGTGACGACGGACGAGAGCACCGATCTCGCGGTTCTCAGGATCGGCGAGGAAGGACCGTACCCATACGTCGAGTTCGAGGATTCCGACCTCCTCGAGGTGGGTGACCTCGTGCTCGCGATCGGCAATCCTTTCGGTGTCGGCCAGACTGTGACCAGCGGCATTGTCTCGGCACTGGCGCGCACGCAGGTCGGCGTCTCCGATTACGGCTTCTTCATCCAGACTGACGCGGCGATCAATCCCGGCAATTCGGGCGGCGCGCTGGTCGACATGCGGGGGCGGCTGGTCGGGGTGAACACCGCGATCTTCTCGCGCTCCGGGGGCTCGCACGGCATCGGCTTTGCCATACCCTCGAACATGGTGGAACTGGTCGTCTCCTCCGCACGGAGCGGCTCGGACGTGCAGCGTCCCTGGTTCGGCGCCACCTTGCAGGCGGTGACGGCGGACATCGCGGAAAGTCTCGGGATGCGCCGTCCGGTCGGGGTGCTGGTCGCGAATATCCACCCCGAGAGCCCGGCGGCCGCGGCCATGATCGAGCCGGGCGACGTCATCGTCGCCGTGGATGATTACGAGGTGGGTGATGCGAACGGCTTCCGCTACCGCTTCGCGACGCGCGGCCTCGACGGAAACACCGACCTGACGGTCGTGCGTGGCGGCGAAGAGTTCGTGGCGACGGTGGCGCTCATCCCGCCGCCGGAGAACCCGCCGCGCGACGAGCGCAGCCTGGCCGGGCCCTCGCCCTTCGCCGGAGCGCGCGTGGCGAACCTCTCGCCTGCGCTCACCGAGGAACTGTCCATGCGCGGAACGGCGGAAGGCGTCGCCGTGGTCGGCGTCGAGCGCGGCTCGCCTGCCCACCGCGTTGGTTTCCGCGCTGGCGACATCGTGCGCGAGATCAACGGCACCCGTATCGTCTCCACCGAGGCGCTGGAGGCTGCGACGCGGGAGCCGTACAGGGCGTGGGAGATATCGATCGAGCGCGACGGCCGCGTCATCCAGACGGTGCTTAGGGGATAGCGATGTCGACGCTGTTCGAGGCGGCAGGGATGGACCGGGACGTGCCCCGGCCGCTCGCCGACCGCCTGCGGCCGAAAGCGCTGGGCGAGGTCGTCGGGCAGGACCACCTCGTCGGGTCCGGACGGCGCGCTCACGCGGATGCTGGCCTCGGGCAGCCTCGGCTCGCTGATCCTCTGGGGGCCGCCGGGTACCGGCAAGACGACGGTCGCGCGGCTGCTCGCCAGCGAGACGGAGTTCGAGTTCGAGCAGCTCTCGGCGATTTTCTCCGGCGTGCAGGACCTGAAGAAGGTCTTCGAGGCGCGCGCGCGAGCGGCGCAAGGTCGGCAAGGGCACGCTGCTGTTCGTCGACGAGATCCACCGCTTCAACCGCGCCCAGCAGGACAGCTTTCTGCCCGTGATGGAGGACGGCACGGTGACGCTTGTCGGCGCCACCACCGAGAACCCGTCCTTCGAGCTCAATGCGGCGCTCCTGTCGCGCGCGCAGGTGCTGGTGTTTCGACGCCTCGACGCCGAGGCCATCGAGAAGCTGCTGGCGCGGGCGGAGAAGGCGGAGGGCAGGGCGCTGCCGCTCACCGAAGATGCCCGCGCCGCGCTGGTGCAGATGGCCGACGGCGACGGTCGCGCGGTGCTGACGCTGGTGGAGGACCTGTTTCGCGCCGCGCGCGAGGGCGAGAGCTTCGACACGGCCGGGCTGACCGAGGTCGTCCAGCGCCGCGCGCCGATATACGACAAGGGCCAGGACGGCCACTACAACCTGATCTCGGCGCTGCACAAAGCCGTGCGCGGCTCCGATCCGGACGCGGCGCTCTATTATCTTGCCCGCATGTTCGCCGCCGGCGAGGAGCCGCTCTATATCGCCCGCCGGGTGGTGCGCATGGCGGTCGAGGATATCGGCCTCGCCGACCCGCAGGCGCTCGTGGTCGCCAACGCGGCCAAGGACGCATACGACTTCCTCGGCAGCCCCGAGGGCGAACTCGCGGTCGCGCAGGCGGTGATCTACATGGCGACCGCGCCCAAGTCGAACGCCGCATACAAGGCCTTCGGCGCGGCGCGGCGCGCCGCCCGCGACTTCGGCTCGCTGACCCCGCCCAAGATCATCCTCAACGCGCCGACCAGCCTGATGAAGGACGAGGGCTATGGCGCCGGCTATGAGTACGACCACGACACGGCCGAGGCATTCTCGGGCCAGAACTACTTTCCCGAGGAGATGGCGCGGCAGACCTTCTACAACCCGCCGGATCGCGGTTTCGAGCGCGAGATCCGCAAGCGGCTCGAATACTGGTCGAAGCTCCGGCGGGAGCGTGGCGGGGAGTAAGGCGCGGTGGCGGGCTCAGGCCCCGCCGAGGCGCTTCCTTACATACTGCGCGGCCTGCCACAGGCGCGGGTCGGTCTTGATGCGGCGCTTGACGGTCTCGCCGACGCGATAGGAAGCGGCCAGCGTCCGGCCGGCCAGCGTGCGCGGGATGGTGCTGTCGGAAAGCTCCATCGTCTCCTCGCACCACATGCCCTTGTGGCGATCTCGTCGCCGATCGTGAAGTCGAAGACGGTGATCCTGTTGGCGATCGCCCACTGCATCAGTTCGTACATCAGCGCACGGCCGGGCGAGTGGCCGGCGATGTCCTCGCTCAGGTCGTATGAGTGGAGAACGTAATAGTAGGTGTCGCGGAATATGACGCCGAAGCTCACCGCCGCGATGCGGTCGCCGCAGTAGAGGGCCGACACCTGGGACGGGCCCTCCGGCCAGGCGTTGGCCGCAAGGGCGCGGTAGAAGGCCTCGACGCCGGGGGGCGCGAACATGTCGGGAACGCCCATCCTCGCAAGGCCTTCGCGCTTCTGGGGGAACAGCGCGTCGAGCATCGTGGCCCGGGTCGCGTCGTCGTCGGCGATCACGAAGCGCACCTCACCGATCTCGCCGAGCTTCTTCAGCTTGTTGCGGTCGGTGCGGCGCCAGCCGCCGCCGCGCTTCGTGGCGTAATAGCTCTCCCAGTCCGTGCCGAGACGCGTCTGGTGCGCACTCGATGCGTTGGGGAAGGTCGGGAGCGCAAGGAACGGATTGGTCCAGGACCCCAACATGCGCGGCTGGCGCGAGAATTGGGCGAGGTCGACGTTGTTCAGCGCGGCCATCACCCGGTCGAACACGGTGCGGAAAGCGCCGGGGCGGTGCGAGAGGGCGTCGATCACCACGGGATCGAACAGGCCGGCGTGGTAGTCGGCGTGCTCGCCGCCGAGCCACTCCAGAACGCGCACGCCGCCCGAACGGCGCCGTCCGAAGGGAAACAGGAAGCCGACGCGCCCGTCAGGGAGATATCCCACGACGATTCGCGGCTCGATGCCGCGCGCGGCCGCGACGTTGTCGATCCACGGCTTCATCCAGCCATAGGTCTGGAACACGTGGCCGACGGCCAGGGTCTCGAAGTGACGCCACAGGGCCTCGAGGCGGGCCGGGTCTGTCTCGACCCGGATATCCCGGATCGCCGACGCATCGGCGGGGCCTGCATCGAACTTCGCCGGTTCACTCACGGCGTTCATCCAGCTCTTCTCCCGAGCGAATTGGGTTTGCCGCCAGGGCTCAACGCAGGCCCCGGCGGGTGTTCTCATTCGCCCCGCAGCTTCGTGATCCTAGGCCCGCGGGAGCGTTCCGGCCAGCGATTTCAGCGGGAACCGGTGAACCCTACGCGTCAAATCCTAACGATCTACGATGCCGCGCACTGGCGGTCACCGCGGAGGAGGGATATTGCAGGCGGTATGACAGCACGAAATCCGCACGGCCAGCCGAAATGACCGCGAGCCTGGCCCATATCGCAATCGTGGCCGCCGGCGGGGCGCTCGGCGCCGCCGGGCGGCACATGATGAACCTCGCCGCGCTGCGCCTGATGGGGCCGGGGTTCCCGTGGGGGACGCTGACCGTAAACGTCGTCGGTTCTCTGCTGATGGGCGTCCTGATAGGGGTACTGGCGAAATGGACGCCGGCGGCGGGCGGCGAGTTCATGCGGCTGTTCCTGGGCGTCGGGCTGCTCGGCGGCTTCACGACGTTCTCGGCTTTTTCGCTCGATGTCGTGGCCATGTGGGAGCGCGGGGAGGTGGCGGCAATGGCGGTCTACGTGCTGGGTTCCGTATCGCTGTCGATCGCGGCGGTCTTCGCTGGCATCGTGATCATGCGTTGGCTCGCGCCATGAGCGGGGTCCAGCACCTCTCCGTCGGCCGCGAGGAGGCCGGCATGCGGCTCGACCGCTGGTTCCGCGAGCACTTCCCGCAGGTGACGCAGGGCTATCTCCAGAAACTGCTGCGCACGGGTCAGGTCCGCGTCGACGGGGGGCGCGTGAAGGCGAACGCTCGGCTCGAGGCGGGGCAGGAGATCCGCGTCCCGCCCGTGCCCCAGTCCGACGCGCCGCAGCCGAAGCAGACGATCTCCAGGGCCGACCGCGAGTTTCTCCAGTCGATCACGCTCTACGAGGACGACGATCTCCTGATCCTCAACAAGCCGTCGGGCATCGCCGTACAGGGCGGGACCAAGACCGTGCGCCACATCGACCGGCTGCTGGAGGGGCTGGGCGAGGACCGGGACACGCGGCCGCGGCTCGTCCACCGTCTCGACCGCGACACGTCGGGCGTCCTCGTCGTCGCCAAGCGGCGGCAGGTGGCGGCGAAGATGGGCAAGCTGTTCCAGACGCGGACCGTGCGGAAGATCTATTGGGCAATTGTCCAGGGCGTGCCGAAGCCGCCGCAGGGCAAGGTCGAGGCCGCGCTGGTCAAGGCGGCGGGACCGGAGGGCGACCGCGTGCGCAAGGCGCGGCCCGGCGAGCAGGATGTGGCGCAGTCGGCCGTGACCCACTATTCGGTCGTCGACCGGGCGGCGCAGAAGCTCGCCTGGATGTCGCTGAAGCCGGTGACCGGGCGCCAGCATCAATTGCGTGCCCACATGGCGATGATCGGACATCCGATCCTGGGCGACGAAAAGTACGGCGGCGACCAGGAGGTTCCCGACGCGGTGGAGAACCGGCTGCATCTGCATGCCCGCCGCGTGAGTTTCCCGCATCCGTCCGGCAAGGGAACGGTCGACGTGACGGCGCCGCTATCCGATCACATGGAAAAAGCCTTCTCGGCCTACGGCTTCGATACCGCGGGCAAAGGCGGCGAGGAATGAGGCCCGGCGAGCGTGGCATGGCCGTGGGCGGAGCGCCGGAAATCAAGACCCACGACCGGCTGGACGGCTTCGCCTCGGGGCTGCTCCTCTTGCTCTGTCTTGCCTGGGGGCTCAACCACGTCTCGATCAAGATCGCCAACGAGGGGCTTCAGCCGGTCTTCCAGGTGGGACTGCGCGCGGCTCTCGGCACGCTGATCGTCTACGGCTGGTGCCTCTGGCGCGGCATCGGCCTGTTCCAGCGCGACGGGACGCTGGTCGCGGGGCTCGTGGCGGGCGCGCTGTTCGGCTTCGAGTTCCTGCTGATCTACGTCGCGCTCGACTACACCACCGTCTCGCGCGGCATCGTATTCCTCTACCTCATGCCCTTCGTGGTGGCGATCGGGGCGCATTTCCTCATTCCCGGCGAACGGCTGACGCCCTTGCGGGTGGTGGGGCTGGTCGCGGCGTTCGCGGGCGTCGTGCTGGCGTTCTCCGACGACCTGAGCGTGCCGGGGCCTGAGGCCATCATCGGCGACATGCTCTGCGTCATGGCGGCGGTGGGCTGGGGCGCGACGACAATCGTCATCAAGACGACGAAGCTGAGGACGGCTTCGGCGGAGAAGGTGCTGCTCTACCAGCTCGCCGTCTCGGCGGTCCTGCAACTCGCGGCGGCGCCATTCTTTGGGCCGTTTATCCGCGAGGTGACGCCGCTCGTTATCGGCGCCTTCGCCTTCCAGGTTCTGATCGTCGTGGCCGTGACCTATCTGATCTGGTTCTGGCTGATCCGCCAGTATCCGGCGGCGCAGCTTTCAGCCTTCATGTTCCTGACGCCGATCTTCGGCGTCCTCTTCGGAGGCCTGCTCCTGTCCGAGCCGATGAGCGCCCGGCTCTTCATGGCGCTGGGGCTGGTGGCGGCGGGAATCTACCTTGTGAACAGGCCGCGCAGGGAGGCCAGGGCATGAGCGGGCCGCAAACGGGACCGACACCACCAGAGCTGCCAAGGCGATTTTACACCGAGGTAACGGTCGAGGAGCGCCCCGAAGGGTATGCCGTTCTGCTCGACGGACGTCCCATGCGCACGCCGGGACGCTCCGTGATCGCGGTGCCGTCGGCGGAGCTGGCGGAAGCCGTCGCGGGGGAATGGGGCGCACAGGGCGAGCGGGTCGATCCCGCGACGATGCCGCTGACGCGGCTGGTGAACACCGCGCTCGACGGGGTGGCGCAGGCGGCCCGGTCCGTGCGTGAGGACATCGTGCGGTTCGCGAGCACCGATCTGATCTGCTATCGCGCCGACGGGCCTGAAGGACTGGTCACGCGACAGTCCGAGCTCTGGGACCCGGTCGTCGCCTGGGCGAAGGAGGCGCTGGATGTCGACCTTGTGCTGGGCGAGGGTGTGATGCATGTCGCGCAGTCCGACGAGGCGATGAGGCGCGTCGGCGAGGCGGTCGGGGAATTCGACGTCCTGTCCCTGACGGCGCTCCATGCCATGACCTCACTGACCGGTTCGGCCATTTTGGCTCTCGCCGTGGCGCGAGGGCGCATCGGCGCCGACGAGGCCTGGGCGGCCGCCCATGTCGACGAGGACTGGCAGATTTCCCAGTGGGGCGAGGACGCCGAGGCGATGCGCCGCCGGCGGCTGAGGTGGGAGGAGATGGCGGCCGCCGCGCGTGTGGTGGCGCTCGCGGGGCCGTAAGCGCCCGGACGAGGCGATCAGAGGCGCAAGCCGCCGATCCTTCCCAGGTGCGTATCCCTGAAGCCGGTGCCGTATTTCAGGCCCAGGCCGAGCGCGCGGTCGAAGCCGATATGGGCAAGCCAGACGAATGCCACCGAAAGCACGGGTGCCGCGTCGACCATGAAGAAGGCGCCGAGCGCCAGCATCAGCGGGCCGGTCAGCGAATGGACGGTGTCGTAGACCGCGGCCCCGACGCGCGGACCGGCGAGATATCCGGCGAGCGACAGGTCGGGCGCGAAGAACAGCATGGCGTAGAACCACCATTGCCCGCCCGGTGCGAAGAACAGGGCCGTGCCGACGATGAAGATGGCGAGGCCCTCAAGTCTCAACAGCCAGCGCACGCCTCCCATGACGGTTCCGCGATTGTCGGCAGCATCGGGCATGGGGTACCTCTCCCTTCATTGCGCGTGGGATGATCGCGGCGGCGGGACGGGGATGCAACACACGAGATCGTTTCGGTGGAGGTGATCTCCGACCCATCCGCCCTGGCCATCGTGGCTGCGACTTTCATCGTCGCCGGCCTGGTGAAGGGCGTCGTCGGCCTCGGGCTGCCGACCATCGCGCTCGCAGTGTTCACGGTGACGCTCGGCCTTCAGGCGGCCATGGCGCTGCTGCTGGCTCCCTCGATCATCACCAATATCTGGCAGGCGGTGGCGGGGCCGGCGCTGGGCACGATCCTGCGGCGGCTGTGGAGCTTCTTCGCCGCGATCTTCGTCGGCGCGTGGTTCGGCGCCATGATCCTCGCGCGGTCGGATGCGGGCCTGCTCGCGGGGCTGCTCGGCTGCGTCCTGATGCTCTATTCGGCGGTAAGCCTTCTCCGGTTCAGGGTCCCGCCGCCCGGGCGGTCGGAAGGCTGGCTCTCTCCGGTCCTCGGGGTCTTCAACGGACTGCTGTCCGGAATGACCGGCACGATGGTGCTGCCGGGCCTCGTCTACATCCAGGCGCTCGGTCTCGGGCGCGACGACTTCGTGCAGGCGATGGGCGTCCTGTTCCTGACCTGCACGCTGGCGATAGGCGTTGGCCTGGGCGGGCAGGGCCTGCTGACGGGCGAGCTCGCATTCACCTCCGCGGTGGGTGTGGTGCCGGCGCTCGTCGGCATGTGGCTGGGCCAGAAGGTGCGCAAGCGGCTGCCCGAGGCGGTCTTCCGGCAACTCCTGTTCGTCTCGCTGTTCCTGCTGGGCGCCTACATCGCGTGGCAGGCGCTTGCCTGACCCGCGACTCCCGCACCTTCTCCCGCCGTGCTATGCGAGACAAAACGCGACGAAAGATCGGGATAGGCATGAAGGAAATTCTGGGCAGGCTCGAGGAACGGCGGGCGAAAGCCAGGCTCGGCGGCGGCCAGAAGCGCATCGACGCGCAGCATGCGCGCGGCAAGCTGACGGCGCGCGAGCGGATCGAGCTTCTGCTCGACGAGGGCTCGTTCGAGGAGTTCGACATGTTCGTCGAGCACCGCTGCACCGATTTCGGCATGGAGAAGCCGAAGATCCCGGGCGACGGCGTCGTCACCGGCTGGGGCACGATCAATGGCCGCGTCGTCTATGTCTTCGCCAAGGATTTCACGGTATTCGGCGGCTCGCTGTCGGAAGCGCATGCCCGCAAGATCACCAAGATCCAGGACATGGCGCTGCAGAACCGGGCGCCGATCATCGGCCTGTTCGATGCCGGCGGCGCGCGCATCCAGGAAGGGGTGCGCGGCGCTCGGCGGCTATGGCGAGGTGTTCCAGCGCAATGTGCTGGCGTCCGGCGTCATCCCGCAGATCTCGGTCATCATGGGGCCTTGCGCCGGCGGCGATGTCTATTCGCCGGCGATGACCGACTTCATCTTCATGGTGCGCGATACGAGCTACATGTTCGTGACCGGGCCCGATGTGGTGAAGACCGTGACCAACGAGACGGTGACGGCGGAGGAACTCGGCGGCGCGTCGCGTCCACACGACCAGCTCCTCGATCGCCGACAAGGCCTTCGACAATGATGTCGAGGCGCTGCTGCAGATCCGCCGGCTCATCGATTTCCTGCCGGCCACCAATACCGCTCGGCGTGCCCGGAGCTGCCGAGCTTCGACGACGGCGAGCGCATGGAGCATGTCGCTCGACACGCTGATCCCGGCCAATCCCAACCAGCCCTACGACATGAAGGAGCTGATCCTCGAAGATCGTCGACGAGGGCGATTTCTTCGAGATCCAGGAGGCCTTCGCGACGCAACATCGTGACGGGCTTCGGGCGCATCGAGGGGCGCACCGTCGGCATCGTCGCCAACCAGCCGATGGTGCTGGCCGGCGTGCTCGATTCCGATGCCGGCCGCAAGGCCGCGCGCTTCGTGCGCTTCTGCGACTGCTTCAACATCCCGATCGTCACCTTCGTCGACGTGCCGGGCTTCCTGCCCGGCACCGCGCAGGAATATGGCGGGCTCATCAAGCACGGCGCCAAACTGCTTTTCGCCTATGCCGAGGCGACGGTTCCCAAGGTCACGGTCATCACCCGCAAGGCCTATGGCGGCGCCTATGTCGTCATGGCGTCGAAGCATATGCGCGGCGATGTCAATTATGCCTGGCCGACGGCCGAGATCGCCGTCATGGGCGCCGAAGGGCGCGGCCGAGATCATCTACCGCTCGGAGCTCGGCGACCCCGAGAAGATCAAGGCCAGCGTCAAGGAATATCGAGGACCCGCTTCGCCAATCCCTTCGTCGCCGCCGAGCGCGGCTTCCTCGATGAAGTGATCATGCCGCATTCGACGCGCAAGCGCATCGCCCGCGCGCTCAACATGCTGCGCAACAAGAAGCTCGAGAATCCCTGGAAGAAGCACGACAATATTCCGCTGTGAGGCGTCAGCCGATCAGAACCACATTCAGGTCGAGCCTTTCAGCGACTCTCGCCAGCTTGCGGTCGCCAGTGACGAGAGGGAGCGATGTCCGGAGCGCCAGCGTCAGGTAGATGCAGTCATAGACGGGATGCCCCAGTTCCTTCGCCATCGTCACTGCGTAGGGAAGGAGTGGGCCGCTGGGTTCGAGCCTGCTGAAATACGCTGGAAGGCGATCGACAATTCCTAGCGCGTCGTCCATCTCCAGATGGCCCGACGAGAGGTAACGCCACAGTGCGTTGGCGACCTCAATGAGCAGAAAATCGGGCGCAACAAGATCATCTCGTGTTTGCCAGGCCGATGCGGCTTCACTGCCGGGGCCATGGACGAACCACCGCACAGCCACACTTGCATCGATCAAGGCCATTCGTGGCCGTGATCGGTGTCGCGGTCATGGCGGATAGCTTCCACGGGATCGGGGGCGGTTCCGCGGGCCCTGGTCCGCTCGCGAATGTCCTCGGAAAATCGCAACAGTGCCGCTTTGTCCTCGCGGGTGGCATCAGCCAGTATATCGCGCACGGTCTGCTCCAGGGACCGGTCGCTTTCGCGGGCCTTTTCCTTCAGTTGCTCGATCACGCGGTCATCAAGGTTGCGAACGATAATCTGGCCCATTCCGGCCTCCATGATATCATGATGATATCATAGCGCCTCCGCCAGTAGTTTCAACGCCCTCAGCGGCCGAGCCTGTCGGCGTGCCAGCGCACGTGGTCTTCCATGAAGGTCGAGATGAAGAAGTACGAGTGGTCGTATCCTTCGCGCATGTTGAGCGTGAGTGGGATACCGGCCGTCTTACAGGCCGACTTCAAGGCGTCCGGACGTAGCTGGCTGTCGAGAAACCCGTCGGCCATGCCCTGATCGACCAGAATGTCCGGGACGCGGTGCCCGTCCTCGATGAGCTGGACGGCGTCGTAGGCGCGCCATGCCGCCTCGTCGGCGCCGAGATAGGCCGGGAAGGCCTTCCGGCCCCAGTCCACGGCGGCGGGATGGCAGATCGGCGCGAAGGCGGAGACCGAGCGGAAGCGGCCGGGATTCTTCAGCGCGACGGTGAGCGCGCCGTGCCCGCCCATCGAGTGGCCGGAAATGCCCTGACGGTCCATGTCGGCGGGGAAGCGCCCGGCGATCAGCTCGGGAAGCTCGTCCACGATGTAGGAATACATGCGGAAGTGGTCGGACCAGGGCGCCTGCGTCGCGTCGAGGTAGAAGCCCGCGCCCTTTCCCATGTCGTAGTCCGGATCGTCGGCGACATCGTCGCCGCGCGGGCTGGTGTCGGGGCAGACGACGATGATGCCCGCTTCGGCGGCGGCGCGCCGGTATTCGCCCTTCTCCATGACGTTGGCGTGGGTGCAGGTCAGGCCCGACAGGTACCACAGGACGGGGCAGGGGCCTTCCTCGGCCTGTGGCGGAAGATAGACCGCGAAGGTCATGTCCGTGCCGGTCGCCTTCGAGGCGTGCGTAAAGACGCCTTGTGTGCCGCCGTGGGAGATGTGGGTCTCGACCGTCTGCATGAGGCTCCTCGTCGGGTTGGGAGCCCCAGTCCTATCGGCTGGGGCGGCCGCGACCAACCCCGGCTGTCAGACGAGATCGGCCTCCAGGTCGTATTCGTCGGCATGATCGACGCGCGCCCGGACGATGTCGCCGGGCTTCAGGTCCGTCTCGCCGTTGAGGAACACGCTGCCGTCGATCTCGGGCGCGTCCCACTGCGAGCGGCCGATCGCGCCTTCCTCGTCGACCTCGTCGATGATGACGTCGATCTCGCGGCCGACGCTTGGCCGGCCAGCATGCTCGGCGCTAGACCTCCTGCTGCGCCGCCATGAAGCGGTGCCAGCGCTCTTCCTTGACCTCGTCGGGAACGGCGCCCGGCAGCGTCGTTGGCCGTGGCGCCCTCGACCGGCTCGTACTTGAAGCAGCCGACGCGCGCTGAGCCTGCGTCCTCGCGGAGCCAGTCGAGCAGGAGTGCGAAGTCCTCCTCGGTCTCGCCGGGAAAGCCGACGATGAAGGTCGAGCGGATCGCGAGATCGGGGCAGACCTCGCGCCAGCGGCGATGCGCTCCAGCGTCTTCTCCTGCGTGCGCCGGGCGGCGCATGGCCTTCAGCACGCGCGGGCGACGCATGCTGGAACGGGATGTCGAGATAGGGGAGGATCTTGCCCTCGGCCATCAGCGGGATGACGTCGTCGACATGCGGGTAGGGATAGACGTAGTGCAGGCGCACCCAGGCGCCGAGCTCGCCGAGCGCCTTCGCGCAGATCGAGGAACGCGCGCCTTGCAGCGGCGCGCCATTCCACTGGCTCTCGGCATATTTGATGTCGACGCCGTAGGCGCTCGTGTCCTGGCTGATGACGAGCAGCTCCTTGACGCCGGCCTTCACGAGCCGCTCGGCTTCCGTCATGCACGTGCTCGGCGGGCCGGCTCGCGAGATCGCCGCGGAGCTCGGGATGATGCAGAACGAGCAGCGGTTGTTGCAGCCTTCGGAAATCTTCAGATAGGCGTAGTGGCGCGGCGTGAGGCGCAGGCCCTCGGGCGGCACGAGATCGACGAAGGGATCGTGCAGCGGCGGCACGGCGTCGTGCACCGCGCCCACGACCGCCTCGTACTGATGCGGGCCGGTGACGGCGAGCACGCCCGGATGCGCGTCGCGGATGCGGCCTTCCTCGACGCCCATGCAGCCGGTGACGATGACGCGGCCGTTCTCGGCCATCGCCTCGCCGATGGCGTCGAGGCTCTCCTGCTTGGCTGAATCGAGGAAGCCGCAGGTGTTGACGACGACGACGTCGGCGCCGTCGTAGTCCGGGCGAGATCGCATAGCCCTCGGAGCGCAGCTTGGTGATGATGCGCTCGCTGTCGACGAGCGCCTTCGGGCAGCCGAGGCTAGACGAAGCCGACGGTCGGGGTCTCGCGGGGCATATGGTGTCCGGTGCGGTGGGCGAAGCCGCGACTTCTAGCCCAACGAGCGATGCGCGGGAAGGGCGGCGACCGCCTGGAGCGCGTTCGCCATTCCTTAAATCGCGAGCGCACTCCAGAATTTTGTTCTTGTCGCGTTTCCGGACGGCGAACCGGTGTCCACTTCGCCTGGAAACGCTCTAGGCCGCCGTGCCGAACCGCGCCATCCACTGAGACAGGATTTCCAGGTCGGCCTGCGTCAGCCCGTGCGCGGCCGTCAGGGTCTCGTGACGTACCTCGGCGCCCGCAACCTCCAGCATCTCGGCCAGCCTTTCAGCCTCGTCGGCGGGGATGATGGGGTCCATCGCGCCGCTGAGGATGAGGACGGGAAGGCCGGTCATGTCGGGCTTGCCCTCCACCTCGATCGTCGGCTGGGCACGCAGCAGGGCGGCGCCGGCCAGCGCGCGGGGACGACGCAGCAGCATGGCCGCGGCGATATTGGCCCCGTTCGAAAACCCCAGCGCGACCGGCCGGGGAATGCCGTATCTCCCCATCGCCGCCTCGACGAAATCGGCAAGCTCGTCGGCGCGGTGGGCAACGTCCTCCAAGTCGAACACACCCTCGCCGTAGCGCCGGAAGAAACGCGGCATGCCGTTCTCCAGCACCTTGCCCCGCGGCGACAGAAGCGACAGGCCCGGCGCCACGGCTCGGGCGAGCGGGACGAGGTCATTCTCGTCGCCGCCGGTGCCGTGCAGCAGGAGGAGCGCCGGCGCGCCGGCCACTCCGGGCGTGAAGCGGTGGATGAAGCCGAGATCGGGTGTCGTCTGCGATGTCATGGGGAATATTTCCCTGTCCGGCCCTGCCGCACGGTCAAATCGTGCGCGAGCTTACGCTTTTTCAATGGATTTGCCTGATCCTCCCGCGGTCGCATCGCAGGAGGGACTGGGCGATGACTGAACGGAGCTTGCCGCCGACGGTGGCCGGAATGATCGCGCGCAATGCCGTCACCGACGAGGATGTCGCGCTGCTCAGGCGCACGATCTATGCCGACGGCGTCGTCTCGGCGGATCAGGCCGAGTGGATGTTCGCCATCGAGAACGCCGTGTCCGACACGTCGCCGTCGTGGGCCATGCTGTTCATAGAGGCCCTGACCGACTACGTGGTCGTCCAGCAGGTGCCGGAAGGCCATGTCGACCAGTCCAAGGCGTCGTGGCTCTCCGAGCGGATCATGGCCAATGGCGTCGTGAACACGCGCACCGAGCTCGAACTGCTGATCAAGGTTCTCGAGCGCGCGACGACCAGTCCGCCGGAACTGTCCGCGCTGGCGTTGGCGCAGGTGCGCGAGGCTGTCCTGTCGGGCCGCGGGCCCGTCGCGGCCGGCGTCCTGAAGCCCGGAGTGGTCGGCGCCGCCGAGGTCGATATCCTCCGCCGCGTTCTCTATGCCTTCGGCGGCGACGGATCGGTCGCCATCACGCGGGCGGAGGCCGAAATCCTGTTCGACATCAACGACCGCACCGCCGAGGCGGAGAACGATCCGACCTGGTCCGATCTCTTCGTCAAGGCGGTCGCCAATTTCCTCATGGCGGCGTCCGGCTACTACGTGCCGTGCCGCCAGGAGGCGCTGCGGCGCGAAGCGTTCCTCGACGCGCGCGGCGACGGCGTGTCCGGCTTCTTCGGCCGGATGCTGCAGGACGGCCTGCGCGGGGTATTCGCCGCCTACACTTCCGGTGGTTCGCGCCGGATGTGGGAGGAGCGCAACGAGCGGTTCGAAGCCGCCGCTGCCGATGCCGAGCGCCTCACCGCCGGCGAGGCGGAGTGGCTTGCGAACCGCATCGGCCGCGACGGCCTCGTTCACGCCAACGAACAGGCGCTCATCGACTTCCTTCGTGCCGAATCCCCGGCTCTCGATCCGGCATTCGACAAGCTGGTACGGCCTGCCGCCTGACATCAGTCGATCTCGGGCAGCGCCGCCTCGATCCTGTCGCGGTGCTGCTCGTACTGCGGCGGCAGCCTGAGCGACTGGCCCAGGCTCTCGACAGGCTCGTCTATGGCGAATCCCGGATCGTCTGTCGCGATCTCGAACAAGACGCCGCCCGGCTCCCGGAAATAGACCGACCTGAAGTAGTTTCGGTCGACCTGGTCCGTCACCTGCCGAACAGCCTTTCGGGCCCGATCCGCCATCTCGGCTTGATCGGCGTCGTTCGTCGCCCGGAAGGCGACGTGATGGACGATGCCGGCGCCGAGCTGGCCGCGCGGGTAGTCGCCGATCTCGCGGATGTCGACGGCCGAGCCAATGCCGCTTTCACCCGACACGAAGCGCCGGCGGCCGTTCTCGGTGCCGGCCTCGGTGAAGCCGAGCACGTTCGTGAGGACATCCGCCGTGGCGCTTCCGTCGCGCAGCCAGAGGCTGACGCCGGAGAAACCGCGTATTGCGTGTTCGGCCGGAACGCTGCCGCCGGCATAGCCGGGCACTGCGCCGGCCCAGTCGGTGCCGACGATCTCCACGAGGTGGCCGTCCGTATCCTTCAGCGCGATCACGCTCTCGCCGAAGCGGGTGGCCGGGCCCTCATGGGCGATGCCGCGCTCGGTCAGGCGATGCAGCCACCAGCCGATGGACGACTTCGGGACCGCATAGCCGACTTCCTCGGCCTGGCCGGTGCCGTGCCGGCCCGCATGCGCACCGGGCCAAGGAAAGAAGGTGATGATCGAGCCCGGCGAGCCGGTCTCGTCGCCGAAATAGAGGTGGTAGGTGCCGGGATCGTCGAAATTCACGGTCCGCTTGACGAACCTGAGGCCGAGCTCTTCGATGTAGAAGCGCACGTTCTCCCGCGGATCGGAAGCGATGGACGTGATGTGGTGGATGCCGGCCGATCTTGCAGTCATGGCGCGTTCCTTTCCTGCGGAGTGTGCGTTTGCCGCGCGCGTACCGCAGCGTCTCAAGGTTGAATATGATCGGCAATATGGGCCGTATCTCGCGCGAATAAACGTCTGCCGTATGAAGGGATTGTTGCGCAGACGAGAACTTTGGTCCGGCCTGTCCAACCTGATAATCTGGTGACATGAACACGGGATTCCACGTCTTCGATACGGCCATCGGCCCATGTGCCGTCGCCTGGCTGTCGGCGGGAATCATCGCCCTGCCAGCTTCCTGAAGCGACGGCGGAAGCCACCGCCGCGAGGATGCGCCGCCGTCAGCCGGGCATCGGTCGCGCCGCACCGCCGATGGCCGTGGCGGGAGCGGTCAGGCGCATCGTTTCGCTTCTCGACGGGGCCTGCGACGAACTGAGCGACATCGAGATCGACTTCGGGACGACACCCGAACGCGACCGCGCCCTCTATGGCGTCATCCGCACCATCCCTCCCGGGGCGACCATGACATATGGCGAGATCGCGGCGCGCCTCGGCGACGGCACCATCGCCCGGGCCGTAGGTCAGTCCATGGGCCGCAATCCGGTGCCGATCATCGTGCCGTGCCACAGGGTGATGGCCGCCAATGGCGGTGTCGGCGGTTTCTCCGCTCCGGGCGGCGTCGAGACCAAGATGCGCATTCTGGAGATCGAGCGCGTCCACGCGAGGCCCGCGCCGTCGCTGTTTGGCGACCTGCCGCTGGCCGCGAGGCCCGCGCGGCGCTGACGGAAGCGCGACCGGTCGTCCCGGCGGAAGGCCGTGCAGGTACAGCGATGCCGCGGGTCCAGCTTCTCCAGCCACGCGTCCCCACTGTCATTGCCGGGTTTATCCCGGCAATCCACTCGCCGCCCAATTTTGTCGAAGCGTGAATTGGATGCCCGGGACTAGCCCGGGCATGACAGCCGCTGAGGAAGGTCTGGTCCCGTCCATATCCAACCCGGCGGATATCGGTCTTCGCCGGAAATAAGGCGAAGCCGTCTGCACCACGAACCGTTGCCTGCGTTCCCGCCTGCGGATAGCTTCGCGCGACCGGGCAGGGCTTCAGGGCGGACGATGTTCTCCAAGATACTGATCGCCAATCGCGGCGAAATCGCCTGCCGCGTCATCAAGACGGCGCGGCGGATGGGGATCGCGACCGTCGCCGTCTATTCGGACGCGGACAGGACGCGCTGCATGTCGAGATGGCCGACGAGGCCGTGCATATCGGCCCGGCGCCGGCGGCGCAAAGCCTATCTCGTCATCGACAGGATCATCGAGGCCTGCAGGCAGACCGGCGCCGAAGCCGTGCATCCCGGCTACGGCTTCCTCTCCGAGCGCGCCGCCTTCGCCGAGGCGCTCGACGCGGCCGGCATCGTCTTCATCGGCCCCAACCCGCAGCGCCATCGAGGCGATGGGCGACAAGATCGAGTCCAAGAAGGCCGCCGACGCCGGCCGGGCGTCTCGACCGTGCCCGGCCATCTCGGCGTCATCGAGGACGAGGACAGCGCGGTCGCGCATCGCCGGGGAGATCGGCTTCCCGGTCATGATCAAGGCCTCGGCCGGCGGCGGCGGCAAGGGCATGCGCGTCGCCATGGAACGCCGAGCGAGGTCGCGCGAGGGTTTCGCGCGCTCGAAGTCCGAGGCGCGGTCCTCCTTCGGCGACGACCGCGTCTTCATCGAGAAGTTCATCGCGAAGCCGCGCCACATCGAGATCCAGGTGCTGGGCGACAAGCACGGCAACGTCATCCATCTCGGCGAGCGCGAATGCTCGATCCAGCGGCGCAACCAGAAGGTCGTCGAGGAGGCGCCGTCGCCGCTCCTCGACGAGGCGACGCGCAGGGAGATGGGCGCGCAGGCCGTCGCGCTGGCCAAGGCGGTCGGCTACGACTCCGCCGGCACGGTCGAGTTCGTCGCCGGCCAGGAACGAGCTTCTACTTCCTCGAGATGAACACCCGGCTCCAGGTCGAGCATCCGGTGACCGAGCTCGTCACCGGCATCGACCTCGTCGAGCAGATGATCCGCGTCGCCGCCGGCGAGAAGCTGGCGCTCGCGCAGGACGACGTGAGCTGAACGGCTGGGCGATCGAGAGCCGATCTATGCCGAGGACCCGTTTCGCGACTTCCTGCCGTCGATCGGCCGGCTCGTCCGCTACCGTCCGCCGGAGGAAGGCACGACCGGCGACGGCTCGACGGTGCGCGTCGATACCGGCGTGTAGGAGGGCGGCGAGATCTCGATGTTCTACGATCCGATGATCGCCAAGCTCTGCACCCACGCGCCCGACCGGGCCGCGGCGATCGACGCAATGGCCGCGCGCTGGACGCCTTCCACATCGAGGGCATCCAGCACAACATGCCGTTCCTGTCGGCGCTGATGGAGCATCCCCGCTGGCGGGAGGGGCGGCTGTCGACGGGCTTCATCGCCGAGGAATATCCGGACGGCTTCCAGCCCCGCGAGGCCGACGCAGCGGCGGAGCGCGTCATCGCGGCGGTGGCGGCGTCGGTCGATCACCTGTCCAACTCGCGCCGCGGGGCGATCTCGGGCCAGCTCGCGACCGGCGGCTATCACTTCCCGAGCAGGCGTATCGTGCGCTTCGACGGGCGAGCGGTGCGGCTGACGGTCTCCGGCGAGATGCCCGACTTCGCCGTGGCTCTCCTCGACGATGACGGGAACGACGAGCTCGTCGCGGTGCACTCGCACTGGACGCCCGGACGGCCGGTCTGGTCCGGCACGGTGGGCGGGGACCCGGTCCACCTACAGATCAGGCCGACGACGACCGGCTACCGGCTCGCCCATCGTGGCGTGGTCGCCGACGCCGATGTCTTCACCGAGCGGGAGGCCGCACTCGCCGCGCTGATGCCCGAGAAGGTGGCCGCGGACACCTCGAAGCTGCTCCTCTGTCCGATGCCCGGGCTCGTGGTCTCGCTCGCGGTCTCCGAGGGCCAGGAGGTCAAGGCCGGCGAGACGCTGGCCGTGGTCGAGGCCATGAAGATGGAGAACGTCCTGCGCGCCGACCGCGACGGCACCGTGGCCAGGATCAACGTCAAGCCGGGCGACAGCCTGGCCGTCGACGCGGTGATCATGGAATTCGCGTAGGCCGAGGCGAGAACCGACCTCGCCAGGATCATTTCGGCTCTGACACGTCGCACCCTTCGATTCCCGGTGTTAGGATTTTGACTTTGGGGAAGATATGAGGGATTTCCCGCCATTTGAGGGGAAAGCGCGATGCGATTCTTGTCGGGACTGTTGCGAAAGTTCATCCGCAACGGAACGCTGAGGCTTCACGACGCCGACGGCCGGCGCCACGACTTCGGCGACGGGCGCGACCCGGTCGTCACCGCGCGGCTCCACGACCGATCGCTTTACTGGAAGCTGGTCCTCAATCCGGAGCTGTACGCCGCCGAGGCCTACATGGACGGCACGCTGACCTTCGAGGACGGCTCCAGCGTCCACGACTTCCTGCCACCTGTTCTCGGTCAACCGTCGGGGCTTGGCAGCACCGGTTCCCAGAAGCTCCTGCGCAGGGCGTGGCGCGGGGCCAAGCGATGGCAGCAGGCGAACCCGCTCGGCAAGGCCGCGACGAACGTCCGCCATCACTACGACCTGTCCGACGGGGCTCTACCGGCTCTTCCTCGACGAGGGCATGAAGTATTCCTGCGCCTATTTCCGCGATCCCGAGACGCGACACCCTGGAGCAGGCGCAGCGCAACAAGCTGATCCACGCGACGGCCAAGCTCGGTCTCTCGCCGGGCATGACGGTCGCCGAGATCGGCTCGGGCTGGGGCGGCGTTCGCCATCCAAATGGCCGCGACGACGGGCGCGCAGGTAACGGCGATCAACGTCTCGCCGGAGCAACTGCGCGTGTCGCGCCAGCGGGCGGAGGAAGCCGGCGTGTCGACCTCGTGGAGTTCCGCGAACTCGACTACCGCGCTGCTGGAGGGCCAGTTCGACCGGGTGGTCTCGGTCGGCATGATGGAGCATGTCGGCGTCGCGCCATTTCGACGAGTATTTCGGCAAGATCCGCGAGTCTGCTGAAGCCCGAGGGATACGCCTTCGTCCACTGTATCGGCCGGATGAGCCCGCCGGGCACGACGGCGCCGTTCATCCGCAAATACATCTTTCCGGGCGGGTATGTACCGGCCTTGTCGGAGGTGTTCGCCTCGACGGAGCGCACCGGCCTGTGGGTCGCCGACATGGAGGTGCTGCGGCTGCACTACTACTACACGATCCGGCACTGGCGGGAGCGATTCGCGGCGAACCGAGACAGGGCGGAGGCGCTCTACGACGAGCGGTTCTGCCGGATGTGGGAATTCTACCTGTCGGCGGTGGAACTCGGCTTCCTGAACGGCTCTAACATGGTGTTCCAACTCCTGCTGTCGACCAGACGGGAGGCGGTGCCGATCACACGGGACTTCATGGTCGACGACGAGCGGGCGATTTCGAGGATAGCCGGCGTGAAGAAACCGGCGCTAGCAAGGGGGGCGCGACGTGCGAAGCGCACGGGTGCGGATTGAGGGGCGGGTGCAGGGAGTGGCCTACCGGGCGTGGGCGCAGGAAACGGCGGACGAACTCGGCCTCTCGGGCTGGGTGAGAAACCGGCAGGACGGAACGGTCGAGGCGCTGTTCGCGGGGGAGGACGAGGCGGTGGTTCGGATGATCGAGCGTTGCAGCGAAGGCCCGCCGGGAGCGCGCGTGAGCGCGGTGCGCGTCGTCGCGGAAGGAGAGGCGGCGCTGGCGGGCTTCAGCGTCCGGCCGACGGAATAGGCGCGTCGGGGCCGAATATCCCGTCGAACGTCCGGCGCAGAACCGAATCGACCTCGTGCATCGTCACGATTCGTCCGAGGTCCGCGAGGCTCGTCACGCCATGGCCGGCGACGCCGCACGGCACGATCCCGGAGAAATGCTCGAGCTCGGGTTCGACGTTGATGGCGATGCCGTGGAAGCTCACCCAGCGGCGCACCCGGATGCCGACGGCGGCGATCTTGTCCTCGACGCCCGGTCCCTTGTCGGGCCGGCGCACCCAGACGCCGACCCGGTCCGGCCGGCGCTCGCCGGTGACGCCGAATTCGTCGAGCGCGGCAATGATCCAGTCTTCGAGCCGGCAGACGAAGCGGCGGATGTCGCGGCCGCGCCGGTCGAGGTCCAGCATCACATAGGCGACGCGCTGGCCGGGCCCGTGATAGGTCCAGCGACCGCCCCGGCCGGTCCGGTGCACGGGAAAGCGGGCGGCGGCGAGCAACTCCGCGTCGTCGGCGCTGGTGCCGGCGGTGTAGAGCGGCGGATGCTCGACGAGCCATATCAGCTCCGGGGCGCTGCCTTCGGCGATGGCCGCCGCCCGGGCCTCCATTTCGGCCACGGCCTCCTCGTAGCCGACTGGCCGGTCGGAGACGCGCCACTCGACCGCCCCGTCTGCCGGGTCGAGCCTGAGAAGGGGCGTCGAGAGTGCGTCGTTAACCATCCGCTAACCATAAGGTCCAAGGATACCGGAGAGGCTCCGATATCTCGGGGATACATATACAGGGCAGGTCATGTCGACCATAGACAGCGTCAGCGTCGAGCTCTCGGTGGTGCTCGGATCGACCACCATGCCGGTGCACCAGCTTCTGCGCATGGGTCGAGGCGCGGTGATCGCGCTCGACGCCCGCGAGAGCGACCCGGTTCAGCTTCTCGCCAACAACATGCCGGTGGCGGAAGGGCAGGTGCTGGTCGAGGGCGACCGCATCTCGCTCGCCATCGGCCGTATCCTCCCGGTCCAGCAGCGCTAAATCCTCTGAAGCCGCCTTCGTGTCGCATGGTCGCAAGACCGCCTTCAGCCTCTTGTTCGCGTCGGCCAGCTTTGCTACATGACGCCCCTGTCCGACGTGCCCCTCGCTCGCCGGACGGTCTGCGGTCGTGGCGGAACTGGTAGACGCGCAGCGTTGAGGTCGCTGTGGGGGAGACCCCGTGGAAGTTCGAGTCTTCTCGACCGCACCAGATTCGACGAAGCCCGGCGCCTGGGTCTGAGACCCGCGCCGGGCTTCGCATTTTCGGGGCCGGGTTGCCCGGCCTCTCCATCGCCCTAGAACGACGCTGACGGGCGCCGCGGCGCCGCGGATACTCGCTGGAGACACATCGTGCACGAGCACGCGGACCACGAGTGGGCGGCCGCCCCGGCCGTTCGCGACGAGGACGGCGCATTGTCGGCCGAGTTTCTCGATGCCGTCGTGAGGGCGCTCAACTCTTCCGACCCCGCCCGCCTAAATTCGCTCTGCGGCGATCTTCACGAAGCCGATCTCGCCGATCTCGTCGATGCCCTCGACGCCGCGCATCGCATCGCCCTGATCACGCTCATGGGCGACGGATTCGACTACACGGTCCTCACCGAACTCGACGACACGGTCCGCGAGCAGATCCTCGAGGCGCTGCCCTGGAAGACCGTCGCGGAGGGCGTGCGCGACCTCGATTCCGACGACGCGGTCTACATCCTTGAGGATCTCGAGGATGCCGAGCAGGAAGAAGTCCTTTCGCAGATCCCCGAGACCGAGCGGCTGCGGCTGCGCCGGGGCCTCGACTATCCCGACGAGAGCGCCGGCCGGCGCATGCAGACGGACGTCATCGCCGTCCCCCCGTTCTGGGACGTCGGGCGGACGATCGACTACATGCGCGAATCCGACGATCTGCCGGACGAGTTCTACGAGTTGATAGTGGTCGATCCGTCGTTCCGGCCGGTCGGCACCGTCCCGCTCAACAGGCTGCTGCGTTCCAAGCGCCCGGTGACCATCGAATCGATCACCGAGACACCCGTCCACACCGTTCGCGCCGACGACGACCAGGAGGATGTGGCCCGGCTCTTCGAGCGATACAATCTCGTCTCGGCGCCGGTGATCGATGAGAGCGGGCGGCTGGCCGGCGTCATCACGGTCGACGACATCGTCAACGTCATCCACGAGGAGGCCGAGGAGGACATCCGCGGCATCACGGGCGTCGGCGACGAGGAGATCACCGACTCGGTCGTCTACACCGCGCGCAGCCGCTTTCCCTGGCTCCTGGTCAATCTCGTAACGGCGTTTCTCGCCGCGGCGACCATCGGCCTGTTCGATGCCTCGCTCGAAGCCATGGTCGCGCTCGCCATCCTCATGCCCATCGTCGCGTCGCTGGGCGGGAACGCCGGGATGCAGGCGATGACCGTCACGGTTCGCGCGCTGGCAACGCGCGAACTCGGCGGCTTCAACCTCAGGCGGATCTTCACCCGCGAGGTGCTCGTGGGTCTCGTCAACGGGATCGGCATCGCCGTCCTTGTCGGCCTCGTCGCCGGCATCTGGTTCGCAAGCGCGGAGCTGGGCGCGGTGATCGCGACGGCGATGATCGTCAACATGCTGTGCGCCGGCTTCTTCGGCTTCACCATCCCGGTCGTGCTGAACCGGTTCGGCGCCGACCCCGCCGTGTCGTCGAGCGTCTTTCTCACGACTGTTACAGACGTCGTAGGATTCTTTGCGTTTCTGGGGCTGGCGACGATCTTGCTTCTTTGAATCGAAGCTGCGATTACCCCGCCCATGCACCGCCCGCTTCGAACCGCCGTGATCGGCCTTGGTTACTTCGGCCGCTTTCACGCACGCCACCATGCGCTCAACGACAACGTCAAGCTCGTGGCGGTGTGTGATGCCGACGGCGCGCGGGCCGGTGAGATCGCGGCCGAGTTCGGTGGAGAAGCGGTTACCGATCACAGGTCGCTCGCCGGCCGGATCGACGCCGCCAGTGTCGCGGTGCCGACCTCGATGCATTTCGACGTGGCGCGCGATCTGATCGAGGCCGGCATCCACGTTCTCATCGAAAAGCCGATTACCCACGATACCGCGAGCGCCGACGCGCTGATCGACCTGGCGCGGGCGCGCACTGTTACGGTCCAGATCGGCCACATCGAGCGGTATTCGGCCGCCTACAAGGCGCTGGCCGCCGCGGCGACCGCGCCGCGGCTGATCAAGGCGCGCCGGATCTCGCCGTGGAAACCACGGGCGACCGATGTCGACGTGGTGCTCGACCTGATGATCCACGATATCGACCTGGCGATGGGGCTTGCGGGCGCGCCCGTCGTCGCCGTCGAGGCGGTGGGAATGCCGGTCATCAGCGCCAGCGAGGACTACGCGAACGCGCGGCTGACATTTGCCAACGGCGTGGTCGCCGAACTGACCGCGAGCCGTGTCGCCGAGAGGGTCAAGCGCGTGACCACCGTATTCCAGGACGACGGCTATCTGGTGTGCGATCTCGGCAAGTCGCGCCTGACCCGTTTCTCGTGTCGGCCCGGAGCGACCGCGACCGACGAGGACGCGCTTGCCGTCGAGGCGCGCGACATTCCGCGCGAGGACGGTCTCGCCAACGAGATTGCCGAATTCGTGGCGTCCATCCGCGCAGGCCGCGCGCCTGCCGTCGACGGGCAGGCGGGGGCCGATGCACTGCAAATCGCCACAATGATCACCGATGACATCCGCGCCCGCCGTGACGCGGGCCAGCCGGCCGCGGAGAGCGCGCGCCGCAGAGACGGGGAGAAAGTAGCTTGGCAAGCGTAACCACACTCGAGCCGGCCGGCACGTCCACGCCGACCGTCCGCAATGTGCCGCTGTTCGACCTCACCGGCCAGCGCCGCCGCATGGGCGCGGAGATCGAGGCGCGCATCGACGAGGTGCTGAAGCACGGCCAGTTCATCCTCGGACCGGAAGTCGCCGAGCTCGAGGACAGGCTCGCCGCATTCGCCGGCGCGCGGCACGCCATCGCCGTGTCGAGCGGCCGCGATGCCTTGACCATGGCCCTGATGGCGCTCGGCGTCGGGCCGGGCGACGCGGTGTTCGTGCCCGGCTTCACCTTTTCCGCCACCGCCGGCGCCATCGCGCCGCTGGGTGCGGAGCCGGTCTTCGTCGACGTGACGTTCGAGACCTTCAACATGGACCCGGGCGCCTTCGAGGCCGCCGTGAAGGCCGTCGAGGCGGAGGGGCGACTGAAGCCGAAGGTCGTCATGCCGGTCGACCTCTACGGCCTGCCGGCCGACTATCCGGCCATCGCGGCTGTCGCGGATCGCCACGGCATCGCCGTCCTAGCCGATGCCGCGCAGAGCTTTGGTGGCGCTCTGGGCGACAGGCAGGTCGCGACGCTCGCCCCGATCAGCGCCACCAGCTTCTATCCCACCAAGCCGCTCGGCGCCTACGGCGACGGCGGGGCGGTGTTCACCGAGGACGACGCCCTCGCCGAGGCGGTCCTCCAGATCCGCACGCATGGCCGCCAGGGCACGGGCGACGAGGCGGTACGCCTCGGCATGACCGGCCGCCTCGACACGATCCAGGCCGCTGTGCTGCTGGTGAAGCTCGCGGGCTTCGCCGACGAGCTCGCCCATCGCCGCCGCGCCGCCGATCTCTACACGAAAGCGCTCGCCGGCAAGGTCAGCACGCCTTCGCTGCCGGCCGGCGCGTCGAGCGCCTGGGCGCTCTACACGATCCAGGTCGACGACCGCGACGGGCTGAAGGACCGGCTGCAGGCTGCCGGCGTCGGCACTGGGCTGTTCTACCGGGTCCCGCTGCATCGCCATCCCGCGTTCCGCCAGTGGGTGCCCGACGGGCTGCGGCTTCCGGTCTCGGAGAAGCTGGCCGAACAGGTGCTGAGCCTGCCGATCCACGCCGACATCACCGACGACGAAATCGGCTATGTCTGCGAGCAGCTCCTGAAGAACCTGTGAGCGCGCAGGCGGCGGTCCGGCCGCTCGTCGAGGCCGACCGGGCGGCTTGGGAATCGCTCTGGCAGGGCTATCTCGATTTCTACCGGACCAGCCTTCCCGGCGACGTGACGGCGCGCACCTGGGTGCGCCTCATGGACCCGCTGGTAGACATGCACGCCATCGGCGCGGAGGCGGAGGGCAGGCTGGTGGGCATCTGCCACTACGTCTTCCATTCGGCGACGTGGACCGTCGGGCCGTACTGCTACCTCGAAGATCTCTATGTCGATCCGGCCGCGCGCGGCGCCGGCGCGGGGAGGGCGCTGATCGAGGCCGTCTACACTGCGGCCGACGCGCGTGAGGCCGGCCGTGTCTACTGGCTGACCCAGTCCGACAACGAGACCGCCCGTCAGCTCTATGACAGGCTGGCCACCGTGACGCCGTTCGTGCAGTATCGCCGCTGAGGGGGCCTTCCGCGAGCGTCCGAGGGACGATGGCAACGGGGAAACTCGCAGTCTCGGCCAAGCGCTGCGGCGCCACCATGGCGCTGACGGCGCTCCTGTTCGTCTCGGCCTGCTCCTCGATCGAGGATTTCGTCGAGATCGTGGAGACGCCCGACGACTTCGCCATCCACGGCATCAACGTCGCCCGGTACCAGGGCGAGATCGACTGGGACGCGGTGGCCGCCGATCCGGGCGCGCATTTCGCGTGGATCAAGGCCACCGAGGGCGGCGACCTGCTCGATTCGAAGTTCCACGACAACTGGCGCGCCGCCGCGGATGCCGGCGTGCCGCGCGGCGCCTATCACTTCTGGTACATGTGCCGGGGCGGCGCGGAGCAGCTCGCCTGGTTCATCGAGAACGTGCCGCACGATCCCGGCGCATTGCCGCCGGTGCTCGACATGGAGTGGAACGGCCATTCCCCGACCTGCCGCCGGCGACCGCCCCGGGACGAGCTGATCCGCGAGATGCGCGTGTTCCTCGACGGCGTCGAGGCGCATTACGGCAAGCGGCCCGTGATCTACACCTCCGTCGACTTCCACGAGGACATCCTCGACGGGCACAAGCACGACTATCCGTTCTGGGTCCGCAGCGTCGCCGCGCACCCCAGTGTGCGGTACCCAACCCGCGAATGGGTGTTCTGGCAGTACACGGCCAGGGGCAGCGTCGACGGCGTCCAGGTCGAGGTCGACCGCAACGTCTTCAACGGCAGCCGTGAGGACTGGCGCGCATGGCTCGCCGCCAACACCGGAGCGCAGGTCCGGGCCTCGCGGTAGGAGCCCACGGGCCTGTTCCTAGCGATGGGGAGCCGGCGATAGTCTCATTCCGCCGCCTCCAACACCGGCGCCGGTGTCTCCACGGGCCTCTCCCACCGACGCATCAGAGCCGCCTCGCGTGCCCTGGCCTTCGCGAGGTTCGCCGCCTTGACCGGCCCGTATCCCTTGATCGACTGCGGAACGCCGGCGATCTCCACGGCCAGCGCGAGCCGCTCGCGGGTGAGGCCGCTGGCCAGCCGTTCGAGCGTTGCCTCGAACTCCGCGAAGAGACGGCGCTCGATCCTCCGCTCGACCGTGTAGCCGAATGGATCGAGCGCCGTTCCCCTCAGGAACTTCATGCGGCTCAAGACCCCGAACACCCCGAACACCCACGGCCCGAACGTCATCTTGCGCGGCCGCCCCGTGCGCGGGTCGATGCGGGAGAGAAGCGGCGGCGCGAGCTGCACCGAGATCTTCGCCGCGCCCTCGAACTGCCGCCTCAGCTTCTCGCGGAACTCCGGCGCCGCGTAGAGCCGCGCCACCTCGTATTCGTCCTTGTAGGCCATCAGCCTGAAGAGCGATTCCGCCGCCTGTCCCGTCAGCTTTAGATCGACGCCGCCGACGCGCTCCTCGGCCTCGCGAACCCTGGCGACCGCCTTGAGGAACCGCGCCGCATAGGCCTGATCCTGATAGCGCGCCAGCTCGCCGGCCAGGAACGCCGCCCTCTCCTGAATCGACATCTGAGCCGGTGCCTCCTCGTCCTTGAGAAGACTTGCGAATGCCTCATGACGGGCCGACAGCACGCGACCGGCGTGGAACGCGGCGAGGTTCGCCTCGACCGCCACGCCGTTGAGCCGGATCGCCGCCTCGATCGCGTCGAGCGCCACGGGCACCATGCCGTCCTGCCAGGCATGGCCGAGCAGCATCATGTTGGCGAAGATCGCGTCGCCAAGAAGCCGCTCGGCGGCCCGCGTCATGTCCGCGCCGTGCGTCTCCGCCGTTGCCCGGCCCACGAGCCGCGCGAGCCGCCGCGCGTCGTAGCTCAGCGTCTGGTGCAGCACGAACTCCGCGGTCGGCGCCACCTGCCCGTTATAGACCGCGCAGGTCCGGTCGGGCGCGCACAGCGCCAGCACCTCTGCGCTCGCCGCCACGAGCAGATCGCCCGCGATCAGTGCATCCAGTTCGCCCACCGGAACGCGCGGCCCCTCGATGGAGACGGCCTTGCGCGAGATGCGGACATGCGAGGTCACCGGCCCGTTCTTCTGGGCGAGCCCCGTCATGTCGAGCGTCGTGGCGTTGAGTCCGTCGAGATGCGCCGCCATGGCGAGCACGGCCGCCGTCGTCGTCACTCCCATGCCGCCGATGCCGGTGAAGAGGATATTGGCCGGCCTCTCGCCCGGTCGCGGCGCGATCCCCGGCAAGCCGGCGGCCAGCGCCATGACGTTGATGCCGTGACCGGCCGCCCGCGCGAGCGTCCCGCCCTCCACCGTCACGAAGGAGGGGCAGAACCCCTTGGCGCAGGAATAGTCCTTGTTGCAGCTCGACTGGTTGATCCGCCGCTTGCGCCCGAAGGCGGTCTCGACCGGCTCCACCGAGATGCAGTTCGACTGCACCGAGCAGTCGCCGCAGTCCTCGCACACCCGGTCGTTGATGAAGAGCCGCCTGGCCGGGTCCTCGTAGGCCCCGTGCTTGCGCCGCCGCCGCTTCTCCGCCGCGCAGGTCTGGTCGAAGACCAGGATCGTCACACCCGGCACCTCGGCGAACTCCCGCTGCACCGACATGATCTCGTCGCGGTGCATGACCGGAACGCCCGCCGGAAGCCTCGCCGCCCGATAGAGCTCCGGCCGCTCCGACAGGAGCACGATCCGGTCGACGCCCTCGGCGGCCACCTGCGCAAGAAGCTGCGGCACGTCGAGCGGCCCGTCCAGCGGCTGGCCGCCGGTCATCGCCACGGCATCGTTGTAGAGGATCTTGAACGTCACCGGCGCCTTCGCCGCCACCGCCGCCCGGATCGCGAGTATGCCGGAGTGGTAGTACGTCCCGTCGCCGAGATTGACGAAGGCGTGACGGTCCTTCGAGAAGTGGAACTGCCCAAGCCACGGCGCGCCCTCGGTGCCCATGGCGACCAGTCCGTCCGTCGCCCGGCCGGCGATCTCGGTCATCGCGTGGCAGCCGATGCCGGCGAGCGTCCGCGAGCCTTCGGGCGCCAGTGTCGAGGTGTTGTGCGGGCAGCCCGAACAGAAATACGGCGACCGTGCCGCGTCGCTGCCGTTCTCCCTTGCCCAGGCAAGGCGCGCCGCCAGCCGCGCCGCGCCCTCATGCATCGCCGGCCGCCGCGCGTCCCCGGGGAGGAATTCGACCAGCGCCGGCGCGATGTCGGCGGGCGAGCACTCTCGGATGTCGGGCAGGAGCGCGCGGCCGTCCGGGCGCTGCTTGCCCCAGATCGCGGGCCGGTCGACCGCGTCCCAGTGATAGGCGATCTCCTTGAGCTGCGGCTCGATCAGCCCGCGCTTGTGCTCCACCACGAGAAGCCGGTCGAGGCCGCGCGCGAACGATCCGATCGCCTCCGGCTCCAGCGGCCAGGGCATGGCGACCTTGAACACGCCGAGCCCGATTTCCCGCGCGACGCCCTCGTCGATTCCCATCAGGTCGAACGTCTGCATCAGGTCGCGGTAGGCCTTGCCTGTCGCCACGATCCCGAGCCGCGGCCGCTGCGCGCCGAAGGTGCGCCGGTCGAGCCCGTTCGCCCGCACATAGGCCTTCACCGCGGGAAGCCGCAGTTCGCGCATGAGCAACTCGGTATCGAGCCGCGTCGCCAGACGCATCGGCCGGTTGAGATCGGTGTCCTTGCGCGGATCGGCGACATCCATCGGCTTCTTGAGCGTCAGCCGGTCCGCGTCGACCCGCACCATGCCCGAGGAGTCCATCGTGTCGGCCAGCGCGATCAGAGCGGTCCAGACGCCCGCGAACCGCGACAGCGCGATTCCGTGCAAGCCGTAGTCCAACACGTCCTGCAGGTCCGCAGGGCTGAGGACCGGGATCTCGGCATGGGCGAATGCGAACTCGCTTTGCGCTGGCAGGCTCGAGGACTTGGCGAGGTGATCGTCGCCGGCGATCGCCAGGACGCCGCCGGCTGCCGCCGTGCCGCTGGAGTTCGCGTGCCGGAACACGTCGAGCGTCCGGTCGACGCCCGGCGCCTTGCCGTACCAGATGCCGAACACGCCGTCGTGCAGCCCCGCGCCCGTCAGTCCGACCTTCTGCGTCCCCCACACCGCCGACGCCGCGAGCTCTTCGTTCAGACCCGGATGGAACACCACGCCGTGCGCATCGAGGAAACGCTTCGCCTTGACGAGTTGCTGGTCATAGCCGGCCAGCGGCGAGCCGCGGTAGCCCGAGATGTAGCCCGCCGTGTCGAGTTCCAGCCCGCCTGTCGCGCCGGACGATGTCTAGCGGCAGCCGGACGAGCGCCTGGATGCCTGTGAGGAAAATCTGCCCTCGTTCGAGCACATACTTGTCGTCCAATGTCGCTTGCCGGGCGATGGCATTCATCTGCGAGACCCTCGGCACCGCGCCGGAAGGCGCATGGGGACCTTGGATCATTATCGACGGGGAAGAGGGAAAATGTGTGCTATGATAGTTGCGTCCGGATCGCTTGCTGAATGATCCGTGCGAGTTCGTGATGATTTCGAGAAAAGTTTCGCTGGACGTTGGCGACATCCGAATCCTGCGCGAGATGCAGAAGGACGCCTCTCGCCCCGTCGCCGAGATCGCCAAGGCCGTCGGCATGTCGCAGACGCCGTGCTGGCGCCGCATCAAGCGCCTGAAGGACACCGGCGTGATACGTGCCCAGGTCGCGCTCCTCGACCGCGAGTTGCTGGGCCTGAACTTCGTGTCTTACGCCTTCGTGAAGCTCGCCATCCCGAGCCGCGCCAACATGGAGGTGTTCGACAAGCTGATCAGAAGCTGGCCCGAGGTCGTCTTCTGCGAGCGCGTCACCGGCGCCGTCGACTACCTGGTCAAGGTCGTCGTGGAGGACATCCGCGCCTATGACGACTTCCTGCGCTTCCGCCTGCTCGACAACGAGCTCGTCAGCGACGTCCAGTCCCGCATCGTCGTCTCGACGGTGAAGGAGTCCACCGAGCTTCCCGTCAGCGAGACCTGAACCGTTCGAGGAACCTGTCGGTCGCGAACGGCGCCGGGTCGACGAAGGGCGTCTCCCCCGTCATCAGGTCGGCCAGCAGCCGTCCCGAGACGGGGCCGAGCGTCAGGCCGAGATGGGCGTGGCCGAAGTCGAGCCACAGCCCGCGATGGCCCGGCGCCTCACCGATCACGGGAAGCGAATCCGGCAGGCAGGGCCGCCGCCCCATCCAGGGGTCGGCCTCGAGTCCTTCGCCCAGCGGGAACAGCTCCCGTCCCAGCCACTCCGCGCGCCTGAGCTGCACCGGCGTCTTCGCCGCGTCCCGCGCCGCGAATTCGATGCCGGTGGTGATGCGGATGCCCTTCGCCATCGGCGCCAGCACGAAGCCGTTCGTGTTGTCGACCACAGGCCTGTTGAGCGTTGCGTCGCCTTTCGGCCGATAGTGCCGGTGGTACCCGCGCTTCATCGCCAGCGGAAACCGGTAGCCGAGCGTCCCCAACAGGTCCGCCGACCACGGGCCCAGCGCCACGACAACGTCCTTCGCCTCTACCGCGTGCTCGGCGAGGTTCACCCGCCACGCCCCGGCCTGCTGCACCAGGCGCTGCACCTCGCCGGTCCGGATTTCCCCGCCGTCCCGCGCGAACAGTCCGGCATAGGCGGCCGTCACCGCCGCCGGGTCCGAGACCGAGGCGATCTCGTGCCAGTGGACCGCCTTCGCGAACACGGGCTTCAGGTGCGGCTCGACGTTCCAGCGTCTCGCGCGTATCGAGCACCGTGTAGGCGATGCCCGCCTCGTCGGCGACCTGGCGCTCCAGCCCGTCCGCCTCGTACTCGCCCGCCGTCCGGTAGAGCCTGAGCCACCCGTTCTCGCGCAGGAGTGTCTCGGCCCCGGCCTCGCCGAGCAGCCGCCGGTGTTCGCCGATGGCCGACGCCGTCAGCGTCATGATCGCCGCGCCGTTCGCCCTCAGCTTCCGCTCCGAGGAGTTGCGGAACAGCCCCCACAGCCACGGTGCGATGCTCGGCAGGTACGACCAGTGGAAATGCAGTTCCGGGCGCAGGTTCGTCGCATAGCGCGCGATGGCCAGCGGCTCGCGCGGAAAGGCCAGCGGCACGTAGCTGCCGCCCTCGATCACGCCCGCGTTTCCGAACGAGGTCTCCTGCCCGGGCTCCAGGCGGTCGATGAGCGTGACCCTCCGGCCGCGCCTCTGGAGTTGCAGCGCGGCGGAAACCCCGACGATACCCGCACCGAGGACGACGACATCGAGACGTTCCGACAAGGCGGGCTCCGGGTTGCGTGCGCCGGGGAGGGCTTCCCCGTCTAGCGCGGGCGCCCGCCGTCAACAAGCCTTGCAATGCGAGCGCTCCCGATTGCCCCCGTTACCCCGCCATGCTACCGGCGGTAGGCTATCGCCCCGGGATGCAGATGCTCGACGCCCTGCCCGAACTCACCGTGCCCGAGCCCGTCGCCGGCCTGATCGGCCTCGGCGGCCCGGTCCTCCTGCTCATCGCGCTCCTGTCCGTTGTCGCGCTCACCATCGTGCTGGCCAAGTTCGTCCAGTTCCTATGGCTCGGCGTCGGCAAGCGCACGAAGGCCGACCGGGTGCTCGCCATGTGGCGCGACGGCCGCGAGGACGCCGCGCTGACCATCGCCCGCCGCCTGCGCGCGCCGCACATGGACGTTATCGCCGCCGCCCTCGTGGCCCGCAGGGTCGAGGACCGGACGGCCGCCTCGGAGGACGTTGAACGCGTCGCCCGCGAGAACCTGGCCGAACTCTCCTACGGCCTGCGCCTCCTCGAGGTGATCGCCCAGGTCGCGCCGCTCCTCGGCCTGTTCGGCACGGTGCTGGGCATGATCGAGGCCTTCCAGTCGCTCGAGGCCGCCGGCGGCGACGCCGATCCCGCCACGCTGGCCGGCGGCATCTGGGTCGCGCTCCTGACCACCGCCGCGGGCCTCGCGGTCGCCATCCCCGTCATGCTGATCCTGTCCTGGTTCGACAGCCGCATCGAGCGCGAGCGCGTCATCATGGAGAGCGCCGCCACCCGCATCCTCACCGGCGAGGCCGGCGAGCGGATTCCCTCGGCGGATATGCTGTAATTCAGGATGGGCCTCGGCCGCGAAGGATCAGGTCCCGAACCACGCCGCTTCCCCGCTTCCTTCCCCGTCCTCGCGACTCTACTCTCCCGGGAATGCCACTCCAGGGAGGACGTCATGCGCGATCCCGGTGCCACGCACGAGGTCACGAACCAGGTTCCGCCGCTTCAGGACTTCAACGCCTACGAGGCGGACCAGGCGCTGCGCGAGGCTGTCGTGCGATACGGAGGGGACTGGGCGAAGGACCGCCTGATCGCCCTCGGCGCGGAGGTCGCGAGCGCCGAGACGCAGGAACTCGCGAGGCTCGCCAACACCTGCACGCCGATCCTGCAGACCCACGATCGGTGGGGCAATCGGATCGACGAGGTCGAGTTCCATCCCGCCTACCACGCGCTTCTGGGACGCGCGATCGCCAACGGGATCCACGCCCTGCCGTTCAACGAGCCGCGTCCCGGTGCGCACGTGGCGCGGGCGGCCGCCTCGTACCTCTGCAATATCGCCGAGATAGGGGTGTGCTGCCCGGCGCTGATGACGTTCGCGGCCGTGCCCGCGCTCAGGCTCGAGCCCGGGATCGCCGCCGAATGGGAGCCGCGCGCCCGCTCGCTGGTCTACGATCCGCGCTTCATCCCGGCATCCGGCAAGACCGGCGCCACCTTCGGCATGGCGTTGACCGAGAAGCAGGGCGGCTCGGACGTCCGGGCCAACACCACCCGCGCGCGCCCGCTGATCGCGGGCGGACCCGGCGGGGAGTATCTGCTGACGGGACACAAGTGGTTCTGCTCGGCGCCGATGAGCGACGCCTTCCTGACGCTGGCGCAGACCGGGGCGGGGCTGTCGTGCTTCCTCGTGCCGCGATTCTCTGCCCGACGGCAGCCGCAACGTCTTCCTGATCCAGCGCCTCAAGGACAAGCTCGGCAACCGGTCCAACGCGTCATCCGAGATCGAGTATCGCGACACCTGGGCGCGGCGCGTCGGCGAGGAGGGCAGGGGCGTCCGCACGATCATGGAGATGGTCCACCACACCCGTCTCGACGTGTCGCTGTCGGCCGCCGCGATCATGCGCATCGCAGTATCGCATGCCGCCCATTACGCCGCCCATCGTACGGCATTTCAGAAGAGGCTGACCGACCAGCCGGCCATGCGCCGCGTCATCGCCGACATCGCGCTCGAAAGCGAGGCGGCGACGGCGCTTGCCATGCGGGTCGCGCGTGCCTTCGACCGCGCGGCCGACGATCCGGCCGAGCGCGCCTTCGCGCGCATCGCGGTGGCGCTCGCCAAATTCTGGATCTGCAAGCGCACCCCGCCGCTCGTCGCCGAGTTGCTCGAGGTCCATGGCGGCAACGGCTATGTGGAGACCTGGCCGATGGCGCGGCTGTACCGCGAGGCCCCGCTCAACGGCATCTGGGAGGGCACCGGCAACGTCATGGCGCTCGACGTGCTGCGGGCGACGACGCGCGAGCCGGAGACGGTGGAGGTGCTTCGGGCCGAGCTGGCGCCAGCGCGAGGCGCGGACCGCCGCCTCGACGCCCATCTCGGTCGCCTCGAGGCGCTGCTGGCGAAACCGCGTGAAGTTAGATGCCCGCCGTATCGCGGCCTGGCTCGCCATGGCGCTGCAGGCATCGCTGCTCGTGCGCCATGGTCCGGATTTCCTGGCCGATGCCTTCTGTGCGGCGCGGCTCGGGGAGGGCGGCGGCCTCGCCTTCGGCATGCTCCCTGACGGGTTGGACGAGGCACGGATCGTGAAGCGCGCAACGCCGGCGGCGGCATGAGGGTTGAATCCGTGCTGCCGCTCATCCCGGCGCAGGCCGGGATCCAGGGCTGAGACCGCGAGGAATATACGAGGAGCCATGCCCGGGCTCGTCCCGGGCATCCAATCCATGATGCGACATCTGGGAAGGTGAGTGGATTGCCGGAACAAGCCCGGCAATGACAGCGCCGAGGGAGATGGCCTGCCCTGCAGCCGCCGCCCTGGATTCCGGCCTGCGCCGGAATGAGCGGAGGTAGGGGCGAGTCACCAGTGACACGGGCGGTCCGGCGGGCGAATAATCCTCGCGGGACGGCAATGGAGCTTCGCGATGCGCAACGATTATCCCACGCTCGACTTCGGCCTCGGCGAAACCGCCGACATGCTCCGCGACACGGTGCGCAGCTTCGCCGACGATCATCTTGCTCCCGTCGCCGCCGACATAGACCGCACCAACGAATTCCCGCGCCATCTCTGGCCGAAGCTCGGCGAACTGGGGCTTCTCGGCATCACGGTCGAGGAGAAGTATGGCGGCGCGGGCATGGGTTATCTCGAGCACTGCGTGGCCATGGAGGAATTGAGCCGCGGCTCTGCCTCGGTCGGGCTGTCCTACGGCGCGCATTCCAACCTCTGCGTTAACCAGATCCGCCGCAACGGCTCGGAGGAACAGAAGCGGCGCTACCTGCCGAACCTGGTCTCGGGCGAGCATCTGGGCGCACTGGCGATGTCCGAGCCGGGAGCGGGCTCCGACGTCGTGTCGATGAAGACGAAGGCCGAGAAGAAGGGCGACCGCTTCGTCCTCAACGGCTCGAAGATGTGGATAACCAACGGGCCGGGCGCGGACGTCCTCGTGGTCTACGCAAAGACCGATCCCGAGGCCGGCCCGCGCGGCATCACCGCCTTCATCGTCGAGAAGGGGATGCCCGGTTTCTCGACCGCGCAGAAGCTCGACAAGCTCGGCATGCGGGGCTCCGACACGTGCGAGCTCGTGTTCCGGGACTGCGAGGTGCCCGAGGACAACGTGCTCGGCCAGGTCGGCGCCGGCGCCAGGGTGCTCATGTCGGGCCTCGACTACGAGCGCGCCGTTCTGGCGGCGGGACCGGCCGGTATCTGTCAGGCGTGCATGGACGTGGTCGTCCCCTATGTGCACGAGCGGCGGCAGTTCGGCGAGCCGATCGGCTCGTTCCAGCTCATGCAGGGCAAGATCGCCGACATGTACACACGGATGAACGCAGCCAGGGCCTACGTCTATGCCGTGGCGGCGGCCTGCGACCGGGGCCGGACGACCCGCAAGGACGCCGCGGGCGCGATCCTCTACGCCGCCGAGACGGCGACGTGGATGGCGCTCGAGGCGATCCAGTGCCTCGGCGGCAACGGCTACATCAACGACTACCCGGCGGGCCGCCTCCTGCGCGATGCCAAGCTTTACGAAATCGGCGCGGGAACCAGCGAGATCCGGCGCTGGCTGATCGGTCGCGAGCTGTTCGAGGAGACCGCCTGAACCGAATCGCTACAATTTTAGTGACCGGGCGCGACAGTTCTTAATGAGCCTTGGCCGATAGTCGGATTCTCACGCCGACAGCGCCCGAATCGATGCTCGATATCCTCACGCTTCTGATCCTGCTCGCCGGGTCCTGCCTGCTGATCTCTGCCACGTTCCTCTTTGTGTGGCTGCACGATCGCACACGCGCCGCATTTCTCTGGTGGTGCGGCGGGTTCTCCTGCGGATTCCTGGGGATAGGCTTGCTCGCCGCACGGGGGCGGGTGGCGGATTGGGCATCCATCGACCTGGCCAACTCGCTCGTGCTGATCGGCGTTTCCATGTGCTGGGCCGGCGTCAGGATATTCGACGGCCGTCGCGTTCCGGCCTGGTCCTTGGCGGCTGCCGCCGCGATCTGGCTCGCGACCTGCCAGATACCGTTCATCTATGAATCCACCCAGCACCGAACGACCGTCGCGTCCCTGCTTCTCGCCAGCCTGGCCTACCTGCTCGCCTGGGAGCTCTGGCGGGGGAAGGACGAGATACTCGCGGCGCGCCGGGCGCTTGTGCTGCTCTGCCTGTTCCAGGGGCTCGTCTTCACCGCCCGCTCCGGCCTCTCCGCCGTCTTGGGCATGCCGCAGGATCTGCTGACCTCGGAGTCCTGGTTCGGGCTCCTGCTCGTCGAACCGTTCGTCCTGCTCTTCCTCGGCGTGATCCTGGTCATTGCGCTCGACAAGCAGCGTACCGAGAAGGAACTGAAGCGGCTCGCCGCGGCCGATCCGCTGACACCGGCGCTCAACCGGCGGGGTTTTGTCGAACGCTGCGAGCACATCCTGGCGCGGTCCCGGCTGGAGCGGCACGAGGTTTCGTTGTTGCTCTTCGACCTCGATCACTTCAAGGCGATCAACGACCGCTTCGGCCACCTGGCCGGCGACAGCGCGCTGATCGGATTCTGCGAGGTGGCACAATCCAAGCTGCGCCCGGATGACGTGTTCGGCAGGCTGGGTGGCGAGGAGTTCGCCGCGCTCCTCAACAATGCCGGGCACGAGACGGCGCTTGTCGTCGCCGAGCGCATTCGCGCCGCCTTCAACCGTCACGCGATCGACTACAACGGCCTGTCCATCCTCGCCACCGTCAGCGTCGGCATCGCGGTGATGCCTTCGCGCACGGCCACTTTCGACGGCCTGATGGAATTGGCCGACAAGGCGCTCTACGACGCTAAGGCCAAGGGCCGCAACCGGGTCAGCCACCACCTGTCGATGGCGAGCTGATCCGCGTCGTGGCCGCGATAGTAAAGGCCAGCCGGCAGGCGTAAGACTCCAGCCTGCCGGAATAGTCGTGCCGGCGGCTTTCCCGGGGTTCCCGCCTCACCATGCCGTCGCACGTCCGTGCTCCCGTCGGTCTCCATGCGGCGTATCTGCCCGGCCGGTGGGTTTTCGCGACACTGTTCCTGATCGAATTGGTCGCGCGGGCGTCGATCGCGTCCGTCATCCCGATCCAGGCCTACGACATCCTCCAGAGCGAGCAGAAGGTAGGCGCCCTCTACACGGTGCTGGGCGTCGCCGGGCTCGCCACCATGACGGCCCTGCCGCTGCTCGCCAGACGCATCCCGCGGCGCTGGCTCTATACGCTCGGCGCGCTGGCGCTTGTGGCCGCGTCCGTCGCCTTCCTCATAGACGGCCTGCTGGGTCAGGCCGCCGGCATGTATCTGCGGGTGTTCGGCGCGGGCGCGCTGAGCGTCACGCTGTCGCTCTACATCCTCGACATGATCGGCAGGCGGGACCTGGTGCGCTCGAAATCGCTCCGGCTCGCCATGTCCACCGTCGCCTGGACCCTGGGGCCGTGGTTCGGCGTCTGGCTCTATTCGCGGTACGGGCCTGAGGCCGCCTTCGGGTGGTCGGCCGCGTGGGCGGTGCTGCTGCTGGCGGTGTTCTGGGCGTTCCGCCTGAGCGACGGGCGGGCGATCTCGCCCGGATCGACGCGTCCGGTCACGCCGATTGCCAACATCGCCCAATTCATAGCCCAGCCGAGGCTCGTACTCGCGTGGCTGATCGCTTTCGCCCGCTCGTGCTTCTGGACGACGTTCTTCGTCTGGGTGCCGATCATGATGGTCCGGGCGGGCGAGGGCGAACTCGCCGCCGGCCTCGTCGTGTCGTTGGGCAACGCGACGCTGTTCACGACGCTCTTCTGGGGACGCGTGGCGCAGAGGCGGGGGTTGCGGGAAGTCGTTGCCGGCTCGCTCGTCGGCATCGCCGTGGCAAGCTGCGCGGCCGGCTTCTTCGTGGCGTCCGCGCCCTGGGTCGCGGCGGGCCTTCTGGTCTTTGCATCCGTTTTCGCATCGGCTTTGGATGGGGTCGGCGGCATACCCTTCCTGCGCGCCGTGCGCTCCTTCGAGCGGCCGCAGATGACGGCGGTCTACCGCACCTATCTCGAATCCTCGGAACTCCTGCCGCCGCTTGTCTTCACCGTCGTGCTGGTGTGGTTCGACCTCGGCGCGGTGTTCGTGGTGCTGGCCGCGTTCGTTGGGGCGAGCGCGGGGATCGCCTGGCGCTTCCTGCCCCGGTCGATGCGCTAGAGCCACTGGACCCTGCCCCGCCAGCGCCTAGGATGGGGGCCGGACAACAACGCAAACGGATATCGCTGATGCATCTCGTCGACGCCAATGGCGCCCGCATACCCGCCCTCGGTCTGGGCACCTGGCAGCTTCGCGACCGCGAATGCGCAGATGTCGTGGCCGAGGGGTTGCGGATCGGCTACCGGCATCTCGATACCGCCCAGATGTACGGCAACGAGCGCGAGGTGGGCGAGGGGCTGCGGGCGTCCGGCGTGGCGCGCGACGACGTGTTCCTGACGACCAAGATCATGCCCGACCAGCTCGCCGGGGGCGTCCTGGAGCGGGCGGCCGAGGAACGGCTGCGCCATCTCGGGGTCGAGCGGGTGGATCTCCTGCTCATCCACTGGCCGTCACCGGACGTGCCGCTGCCGGAGACGATCGCCGCGTTGAACCGCGTGGCCAGGGACGGCCTCACGCGGCATATCGGCGTCTCGAACTTCAACAGCAGCCTCGTCGAGCAGGCGGTGGCCCTGAGCGATGCCCCGATCGTCGTCAACCAGGTCGAATATCATCCCTACCTCGACCAGAGCCGGCTCATGGCGACCTGCCGCAAGCATGGCCTGGCCCTTACCGCCTATTGCCCGGTGGCGCGGGGGCGCGTGTTCGATGATCCCGCCATCGGCGCGATTGCGATCCGCCACGGCCGCACGGCGGCCCAGGTCACCCTGCGCTGGCTGGTCCAGCAGGACGGCGTCATCGCCATTCCGAAGACGGCCACTCCGTCCCGGCTCAAGGAGAACCTCTCGATATTCGATTTCGAGCTTTCCGACGACGAGATGACGAAAATCTCCCGCCTCGCCGAGCCGAACGGTCGTGTCGTGAATGCGATATGGGCGCCGCAATGGGATTGAGACGCGTGCGGCCGCGCGCCCGCTGACCGTCCGCGGCGTCGCGTGACGGTTCGTCGCGAGACGTTCAGGCGGCGTTCAGGGTAGTGAAGCGAGCCTGTGGGACGTTCGTGCGGTTTGGATGCGGTTTGCGGGCCTTGGCGCCGTAAGACTTTCCCTAACGTTACATTCAGGGCAGATTACCACTGTTTCTGCGGCAGTAGGTGAGTCAGCGGCACGAAACGAGGGGCTGTGCATGCGTGGACGACAGTCGAGACTGACCCTCCGGACCCTGCTCCTGGCCGGAGCGGTGGCGGCACTGGCCGCGACGGGACCGATTGCGGCCCAGACAAACGCATCGAACGAGGACGAGCGGCAGGTCAACCAGTGCCTGGACGCCGTCCGCAAGGCCGGTTCGGACCCCCGGGCGTGCGTCGGCGTCGTCGCCGATCCCTGCCTCGAGGCGCCCGGGAACGCCAGCACGCAGGCCGCGATCGAGTGCATGTCGCGCGAGACGGTGGTCTGGACCCGGCTCCTGGAGGCGCGATACGCCGACCTCGCGAAGATCCTCAACGAGGACGGCGGCGAGCAGTTCAACAGCGTTCAGCGCTCCTGGACCAGGTATCGCGACCGGCGCTGCGCGCTCGGCGAGATGCTGTATTCCGGCGGCTCGCTCGCGCAGGTGTGGGCGGCGACCTGCATGCTCGAGGAGACCGGGCGCCGCGCCATCGAGCTCGTGGCCCTGCTCGACGAGGCCCGGGCGCGCTAGGGTACGCGGATGTACGGTTTCCTGTCGTCGGTCGGCTGGTTCCTCCTGACGCCGTCGAACCTTCTGGTCGTCACCGCCGCCGCGGGGCTGGTGCTCACGGTCACCGGCGTGTGGGTGGGCACGGGCAAGGTCCTCGCCGTCCTCGCCGTCGCGGGATTGCTCGTCGCCGGCTTCAGTCCGCTCGGCAACATCCTGATCCTGCCGCTTGAGGAGCGCTTTCCGCGCTGGGCCGAAGGCGAGGCCGGGCCGCCCGACGGCATCGTCGTGCTGGGCGGCGCCTTCGTCACCGGCATCGGCGCGGCGCGCGATTCGGTCGAGCTCAACGAGGCGGGCGAGCGGATGACGGAATTCGTGGCGCTCGCTCGCCGCTATCCGGAGGCGCGGCTCGTATTCTCGGGCGGAGCGGGCGGCGGCGGCGTCACCGAATCCGAGGCGGCGGCGCGCCTGCTGGCGGAGATCGGCGTCGAGCCCGCGCGGGTGGCGTTCGAGGACAGGTCGCGCAACACCTGGGAGAACGCCGTATTCACCCGCGCGCTCGTCTCCCCGGGGCAAGGCGAACGCTGGCTGGTCGTCACCTCGGCGTGGCACATGCCGCGCGCGATCGGCGCCTTCCGCGCCGCCGGTTTCGAGGTCGAGGCCTATCCCGTCGACTACCGCACCCGCGGTCGCGACGATGCCTGGCGCGGATTCCCCACGGTCTCGGAAGGGCTTCGGCGCATCGACACGACGGTCCGCGAGTGGATCGGCCTCGCCGTTTACCGTCTGATCGGCCGCAGCCCCGAGCTCCTTCCCGGGCCATGACGGCGCGAGCCGTGCGTCCCCCGATCTGCTGCATTGCAGCAATGCCCCTTGCGCCCCCAAGGCCGAGCGTGTAACTCCCGCCACCGCTCCGCTCATCGGGCGTATGATCCGCGGCGGGGCGGATCGAATCACAAGAGGTTTGTGTAAATGCAGCGAGATGCCGAGCCGTCCTATCTCAGGGTGACGGCCTGGACGCTGGCGGTGCTCGTCGGCGTGATGATGGTGACGGCGCTGTTCGGCGGCTTCGAGCCGACCGCGGTGGCCGGGAGATAGTCTGAGGCGCAGCTTGCGAACCATTACGGCGCGGTTCCGGCGGAGCCGCGCCGTTCGCGTTTCGGGGGGCGCCAAGTCGTGCTAGCGTCCGCCGCCGATACGGGAGGACGCGCATGGCCCAGACGATAAAGCTCGGTTACCGGAAGCTCGTTGACGACGCCTTGGCCGAGGTGGAGACGATCTCTGCGGAGGAGGCGAAGGGCCTCGCCGGACGGGACGACGTCCTGCTGGTCGACATCCGCGACATTCGCGAGTTGGAGCGCGAGGGCAGGGTGCCGGGCGCGTTCCACGCGCCGCGCGGGATGCTGGAGTTCTGGATCGATCCCGACAGCCCGTATCACAAGCCGGCCTTTGCGGAAGACAAGCGCTTCGTATTCTTCTGCGCGGGCGGCCTGCGCTCGGCGCTCGCCGCGCAGATCGCGAGCCGTATGGGGCTGGCGCCCGTGTGCCATGTCCACGGCGGCTTCAAGGCCTGGAAGGAGGCCGGCGGCCCGGTCGAGGCCCCGGCCGCGAAGCGTGGCTGACGCCGCGCTCCGAATGCGCGTATCGTCCGTCCCATGCCGCTGATCGAATCGAGGATAGACACGCAGGACGAGGACTTCCGCGCCAATGCGGAGGCGATGGCCGCGCTCGTCGCCGAACTGGAAGCGAAGCGCGCCGAGGCGGCAGCCGGCGGCGGCGAGAAGGCGCGCGAGCGGCACGTGAAGCGCGGGAAGCTTCTGCCGCGCGAGCGAGTGATGCGGTTGATCGATCCGGGCTCGCCCTTCCTCGAGATGTCTCCGCTGGCCGCCGGCGGCATGTACGACGACGCCATCCACGGCGCGGGCATCATCACCGGGATCGGGCGCGTCGAGGGGAGGGAATGCGTGATCGTCTGCAACGACGCGACGATCAAGGGCGGCACCTACTATCCGATGACGGTGAAGAAGCATCTCCGCGCGCAGGAGATCGCGCGCGAGAACCGGCTGCCCTGCGTCTATCTGGTCGATTCCGGCGGTGCCAATCTGCCTAACCAGACCGAGGTGTTCCCGGACCGCGATCATTTCGGCCGCATCTTCTACAATCAGGCGACGATGTCGGCGGAAGGCATACCGCAGATCGCAGTGGTCATGGGGTCGTGCACGGCGGGCGGGGCCTACGTCCCGGCGATGTCGGACGAGACGGTGATCGTGAAGGGGCAGGGGACGATCTTCCTGGCTGGCCCGCCGCTGGTGAAGGCGGCGACGGGCGAGGAGGTGTCGGCGGAGGATCTCGGCGGGGCCGACGTGCATACCCGCGTCTCGGGTGTTGCGGACCACTATGCCCTGGACGACGACCATGCGCTGAGGATCGCCAGATCCATCGTCGCGAACATTAACAGTCGCAATGCGTTGGCCGCCGAACTTCAGGAAACGGTACCGCCGGCCTATGAAGAGGCGGAACTGGACGGCATCGTACCGGCGTCGCTGTCTCGGCAGTACGACATCCGCGAGGTGATCGCGCGGATCGTCGACGGCTCCGTGCTCGACGAGTTCAAGGCGCGCTATGGAACGACGCTGGTAACGGGCTTTGCCCGGATACATGGGATGCCGGTGGGAATCCTCGCCAATAACGGCATCCTGTTTTCGGAATCCGCGCTGAAGGGCGCGCATTTCGTGGAATTGTGCTGTCAGCGCCGGATTCCGCTGCTGTTTCTCCAGAACATCACCGGGTTCATGGTCGGCCGCGAATACGAGGCGGGCGGCATCGCAAAGGACGGAGCGAAGCTGGTCACCGCCGTGGCCTGTGCGAAGGTGCCGAAGCTGACGGTCATCGTCGGCGGTTCCTTCGGAGCGGGGAACTACGGCATGTGTGGGCGCGCCTACGGGCCGCGGTTTCTGTACATGTGGCCGAATGCCCGCATCTCGGTCATGGGCGGCGAGCAGGCCGCGAGCGTCCTCGCGACGGTCCGGCGGGACAATATCGAGGCTGAAGGCAAGGCCTGGAGCGCGGAGGACGAGGACGCTTTCAAGGCCCCGATCCGCGAGCGCTACGAAGCGGAAGGCAGCGCCTATTACGCGACCGCCCGGCTCTGGGACGACGGCATCATCACCCCGCGCGAAACCCGCCGCGTCCTCGCCCTGTCGCTGGCCGCCGCCCTCAACGCGCCGATACCCGAGACCAGGTTCGGCGTTTTCCGGATGTAACGAGGCGGGGCTCGATCCTTCGAGACGGCGCTGTGCTCTGGTGAATTCCTCATCCTGAGGGGCCGCTCGATGAGCGCGTCCCGAAGGGTCGACGCCCGTTGCGATGATGCGAGCACATGCGTGCGATGTCGCGCATCGGCGCCCTCGGGCGTGAAAAGCTGCTAGATGAATGAGTTGCGTATCCGGAGCCTTCTCATGTTCCTCAGCGTCTTCGAGCTTTTCAAGATAGGGATCGGGCCGTCGAGCTCGCATACCGTGGGGCCGATGGTGGCCGCGGCGCGGTTCCTGGAAGCCATGCGGCGCGGCGAGGGGCCGAGGCCGACGCATGTCTCGGTGTCGCTTCATGGATCGCTCGCCTTCACCGGAAAAGGGCACGGCACCGACCGGGCGATCGTGCTGGGACTTCTCGGCGAAGCGCCCGACCGCGTCGATCCGGACGCGGTCGACGGTCTCATAGCGCAGGTCGCCTCGGAGAAGGCGATCGTTCCCCCTGGGCTGTGGCGGATGGAGTTCGATCCCGCCGCCGACATCGTCTTCGACTACGGCCCGCCATTGCCGGGACATTCCAACGGCATGTCCTTCCGGGCCATGGACGCGGCCGGCGACGTCCTGATCGAGAAGACGTATTTCTCGATCGGCGGCGGTTTCGTCGTGAGCCGTGCCGAGCTCGACCGCGTGGGCGAGGACGAGTCGCCGCTGGCGCGCGCTTCCGACGTGCCCCATCCCTTTGCGAGCGCTGCAGAAATGCTCGAGATGGCGGCCGCGGCAGGAATGACCGTCGCGCAGATGAAGCGCGCCAACGAACTCTCGCGTATGGAGGGTTCGGAGCTCGACGCGCGCCTGGACCGCATCTGGGATGCGATGAACGGCTGCATGCAGCGCGGGCTGACCCATCACGGAGAACTGCCCGGGGGTCTGCACGTGAAGCGGCGTGCGGCGACCATCCACGACAAGCTGATGGAGGAGAAGGGGCGTAACAGGCCCTTCGAGCATCAGGTCATGGACTGGCTGTCGGTCTATGCCATGGCCGTGAACGAGGAGAACGCGGCGGGCGGGAGCGTCGTCACCGCGCCGACGAACGGAGCCGCCGGCGTCGTGCCCGCCGTCATCCGTTACTACCTCGACCATTGCCCCGGCGCCGACCGGGCTGGAATCCGCACTTTCCTGCTGGCGGCGGCGGCCATCGGCGGGATCATCAAGCACAACGCGTCGATTTCCGGTGCCGAGGTCGGCTGCCAGGGCGAGGTCGGCTCTGCCTCGGCGATGGCGGCGGCGGGGCTCGCGGCGGCGCTCGGCGGCACCAACGCGCAGGTCGAGAACGCCGCCGAGATCGCGCTGGAGCACCATCTCGGCATGACGTGCGATCCCGTCGGCGGGCTCGTGCAGGTCCCGTGCATCGAGCGCAACGCGCTCGGCGCCGTGAAGGCTGTGACCGCCGCATCGCTCGCGCTCAGGGGCGACGGCAGCCACTTCGTCCCCCTCGACACCTGCATCGAGACGATGCGCCAGACCGGCATCGACATGAGCGAAAAGTACAAGGAGACCTCGACCGGCGGCCTCGCGGTGAACGTCGTGGAGTGCTGAGGGGGGTGGGGACGGAGCAGTCCCGCCACCGGCCCGATTGCCCGAAGCGGCAGGGCGGGCGATAAGGCGGCATGTTCGGGTCGCTCCTCATCGCGAATCGCGGCGAGATCGCCGTACGCGTGATCCTGACCGCCAGGCGGATGGGATTGCGCACGATCGCCGTTCATTCGGAGGCCGACCGGGGCGCGCTGCACGTCGAACTCGCCGACGAGGCGCATCCACTCGGCCCTGCGCCCGCCGCCGAGAGCTACCTCCGTCCCGACCGTATCCTCGATGTCGCGCGGAACGCCGGGGCCGAGGCGATACACCCCGGCTACGGGTTTCTTTCCGAGAATGCCGACTTCGCGGAGGCCTGCGCGGCAGCGGGTATCGTCTTCGTCGGCCCTCCGCCATCGGCGATCCGGGCGATGGGCCTGAAGGACGAAGCCAAGGCGCTGATGGAGAAGGCGGGCGTGCCCGTCGTGCCCGGCTATCACGGAAGCCGGCAGGAGCCCGACTTCCTGCGCGAGAAGGCCTACGAGATCGGCTATCCGGTGCTCGTCAAGGCCGTGGCCGGCGGCGGCGGCAAGGGCATGCGCCGCGTCGACCGGCAGATCGATTTCGATGGCGCGCTGGAGGCCGCGCAGCGCGAGGCGCGGGGCGCGTTCGGCGATCCACGGGTCCTGATCGAGAAATACGTCGCCCGGCCGCGCCATATCGAGATGCAGGTCTTCGCCGACGCGCACGGCAACGCGGTGCATCTCTTCGAGCGCGACTGCTCGATGCAGCGCCGCCACCAGAAGGTGATCGAGGAAGCGCCGGCGCCGGGCATGACGGCTGTGACCCGCGCCGCAATGGGCGAGGCCGCCGTCGCTGCAGCAAGGGCCGTCGGCTACACGAACGCCGGCACGGTCGAATTCATCGTCGATGGGACGAAGGAACCGGGGCCGGACGGCTTCCATTTCATGGAGATGAACACCCGGCTTCAGGTGGAGCATCCCGTGACCGAGGCCGTTACGGGCCTGGATCTCGTGGAGTGGCAGCTTCGCGTCGCCGCCGGAGAGCCGCTGCCGCTGAAGCAGGACGAGATCGGAATCTCAGGCCATGCGGTCGAGGCACGGCTCTACGCCGAGGACCCCGACAGGGGGTTCCTGCCGTCCACGGGCCGGCTCGAGGTGCTCGAACTCGCCGGGGGCGATGGGATACGCGTCGACAGCGGCGTGCGCGAGGGCGATGTCGTCACCCCGTTCTACGACCCCATGATCGCGAAGATCATTGCGCACGGGGCCAGTCGCGACGAGGCGCTCGACCGGCTGGCGCAGGCGCTGGACGAGAGTCTGGTGGCGGGCCCCAGGACCAATCTGGGATTTCTGCGCCGCCTGACGCAGGACGAGGGGTTCCGGTCCGGTGCGTTCGACACCGGGCTGATCGATGCCCGGATCGAATCGCTGATCGCCCGGCCGGAGGGTGCGGTGGAGGCTGCCACGGCGCTGGGCGTGCTGCGGCTGCTGGAAAGGCGCGAGGAATCGGCAGCGGCGCCCGCCCTGCGGGCCACGAGCCCCTGGGATGCGACCGACGGTTTCCAGCTGGGGCCCGCACGACGCATGGGCGTCCGCGTCCGCGTCGACGGCGTGACCCGCTCGGTGGAGGTCGAATGGGATGAGGGCGAGGCGTCTGTGGTTGTCCCGGAGGATGGCCCACGGTGGGCGGAGATCGACGCCTGCCTGATCGACGTCCCCTCGGGCGTGCTGGTTGTCGCGGACGGCCGCCAGACGCATGTCGAGCCGTCCGCGGATGCCGGTCCCGACACGGAGGCGCTCGCGGGCGACGCGCCCGTGCGCGCGCCGATGCACGGACGGGTCGTGTCCGTCGATGTCGTGGACGGCGAGGCGGTCGTGAAGGGCCGGAAGCTCGCCGTCGTCGAGGCGATGAAGATGGAGCACGCGCTCATCGCGCCGCATGGCGGGACGGTCGGCGCCATATCGGTCGCGGCGGGCGATCAGGTCGCCGAGGGACAGGTGATGATGGTGGTCCACGGCGCGGTCGCCGCGGACCCCGAAGGTTAGAGTTCCGATCGGCCGGCTACTGGCCGAAGATGCGCCGGCGCTGCCACCAGCCGCGCTTCGGCTCGGCGGAACCGCTCTCCTCGCCGCCATCCGCCTCTGAGTCGTCGGAATCCGCGCCGTTGGAGGCGGGAGCGGCCTGATCCGCTGCCTCGACAGGTTCGGGCGCCACCGCCTTGACCGGCTCGATCGTCTCCGGCTCCGGCTCGGCAGGAGTGGCCTCCGCGGCTTCCGCTGCCTCGGCAGGCTTGGCCTTGGCCCTGGAACGGCGCGGTGCGCGGCGCTTCGGCGCGGGCTTTTCCTCTTCGACGGCGGGCTCCGCCGCGGTCTCGGGCTCGGCCGGGGCTTCCGCCTCGACGGGCGCGACCTCGGGCTCGCTGTCCACGGGCTCGGTCGCCTCGGCCGGTGCGGCGGCGACGGTCTCCGCGGCGGCAGGCTCGCCGGCATCGGCCGCGGCTTCGCCGTCCCCGGACACCTCGTCGTCACCGTGCTCGTCGGACGGACGCGTCGTGCCGTCGCGGCGGTGCCGCCGGCCTCCCCGTCGACCCCGCCGGCGGCGGCGGGGCTGGTCGTCGCCTTCGCCGCGTTCCTCGTCGTCTGCTTCGGTCTGCCCGTCGCCGGCGTCCTCGGCGGCGGTCTGTTCGGCGGGCTGGGCCTGCGTGGCCTGCCCCTCGCCGCCACGCCGGCGCCGACGCCGGCGGCGGCCCTTGCGTCCGCCGCGCTCGTCGTGCTCGCGATCGCCGTCGGCCGCCTCGGCCTCGGCCTCGGCGTCCGTTTCGGCCTCGTCGTCCTCGATCTCGGCCTCTGCCTCGTGCTCGTCCTCGACCTCCTCGTCGGGGTCGACGGAGACCGGGCGCACGACGCTCTCGGCGAGCGGGGTGCGGGCCGGCTCGCCCTTCTCGAGCTTGAAGGCGACGCCGGACATGGTCTCGTCGGCCTCCAGCGTGATGCGGATGCCGAGCGCCTCCAGTTCGCGCAGGTGGTTGCGCTTCTGGTTGAGTATGTAGAGCGCCACCGCCGTGCGCACGTGCACGGTCAGGTCGGTCGGGCGGGTGCGCAGGAGTTCGTACTCGATCGAGCGCAGCACGTGCAGCGCGACCGACTCCACGGAGCGGATGCGGCCGGTGCCCTCGCAGTGCGGGCATGGCTCGAGGCTCGAGCCTCCAGCACGCCGGTGCCGGATGCGCTGGCGGGACATCTCGAGCAGGCCGAAGTGCGAGATGCGGCCGACCTGGATGCGGGCCCGGTCGTGCTTCAGCGCAGTCCTTCATGCTTGCTCTCGACGGCGCGGTTGTTGCGCTTCTCCTCCATGTCGATGAAGTCGATGACGATCAGGCCCGCGAGGTCGCGCAGGCGGAGCTGGCGGGCGACTTCGTCGGCGGCCTCCAGGTTGGTCTTGAGCGCGGTGTCCTCGATGTTGTGCTCGCGCGTCGAGCGGCCCGAGTTGACGTCGATGGCGACGAGCGCCTCGGTCTGGTTGATGCACGATGTAGCCGCCGGATGTCAGCGTCACGTGCGGCGAGAAGATCGCGTCGAGCTGGCCCTCGACGCCGTGCTTGAAGAACAGCGGCTCCGTCGTCGCGGTAGGGCTGGACGTTCTTGGCGTGGCTCGGCATGAGCATGCGCATGAAGTCCTTGGCCTCGCTGATAGGCGTCGTCGCCGTCGACGATGACTCGTCGATGTCCTTGTCGTAGAGGTCGCGGATGGCGCGCTTGACGAGGTGGCCTTCCTCGTAGACCAGCGTCGGCGCGATGGAATTCAGCGTCAGTTCGCGCGACGTTCTCCCACAGCCGCAGGAGATATTCGAAGTCGCGCTTGCACCTCGGTCTTGGTGCGCTTCGCGCCGGCGGTGCGCAGGATCACGCCCATGCCCTCCGGCACGTCGAGATCGCGAGGCGATCGACTTCAGGCGCTTGCGGTCGGCTGGCGTTGGTGATCTTGCGGGAGATGCCGCCGCCGCGCGACGTATTGGGCATCAGCACGCAGTAGCGGCCGGCGAGCGACAGGTAGGTGGTCAGCGCCGCGCCCTTGTTGCCGCGCTCTTCCTTGACGACCTGCACCAGCAGCACCTGCCGGCGCTTGATGACTTCCTGGATCTTGTACGGCCGCGGTGGCGCTGGCGGCGCTCGGGAACCTCCTCGAGCGCGTCGCTCGCCGCCGACCGATTCGACCGCTCGTCGCTCGCCGGCGTCTCGCGGCCTGGCGACGGCATCGGCGTTCTCGGCGTCCTCGCCGTCTCCGTCGGCCTCGGCCTCGCGACCTCGGCGGCGTCCGCTCGCCGGCTCATGCCATGCCTCGCCGGCGCTCTTCCTCGGCTCGTCCTCGGCGAGCAGCGCCTGACGGTCGGCATGGGGATCTGGTAGTAGTCGGGATGGATTTCGCTGAAGGCGAGGAAGCCGTGGCGGTTGCCGCCATAGTCCACGAAGGCCGCCTGGAGCGACGGCTCGACCCGGGTAACCTTGGCAAGGTAGATATTGCCGCGTAGCTGCTTGCGCGATGCGGCCTCGAAATCAAAGTCTTCGACCTGTCCGTCCCTTACGACGACCACCCGGGTCTCCTCCGGATGGGTCGCATCGATGAGCATCTTTGTTGACATGTTCTGAACTCTGATTGGGGAGGGGCGCGTCGTGCGGCCGGTCCCCGCCCATGCCGGGCGGTCGGGCGCGCGCGCTCTCCGTTTCGGTTGAAAGCAAATTCATTTCGTGGACCGGTCGGGCGCATCGCGCCACGGGCGCCGCCGACAACGCGGCGATCATGAGCACCGGGGCCGCGGGCCCCGCCCAGATCGTCGGCGTCGAAACTGCGCAGACCTTTCATCCACAACTCTCACATAACGGGCCGAGGTGACACCGGCCGTTGTCGATCAGCATCGCCCGGAGGGTCCGAGGCCGCCGCATGGGCCGGGGAAGGGACACCTGACATCCCGGCCAGTCCAAAGCGCCGACGCATTCCGTCGTGCGCGAAAACCGTAAATCTCCCGGCGACGCGACATCGCGGTTCGCCCCGGTACGGCGGGCCAACGCCCACCGTGCGACTGATGGCAACCTTCGGTCCTGTTGAAACGCGCACCCTGAAAAAGGAGGGCTTTCGGCCGGGCCGATGATCTGCACGAGGCCAGAGACGCGAACGTATGCATTCCTCGCCTTATTAGTGCGTTGCAGGCACCCTTGGCAAGTGATTGTCTGCCATCTGACCGGGCGTAACGTTGAAAGCCGCCAGTCGTAAAGAGGTGGTTAACCCTACCGCTTTAATCGTGACCCGGCTTCCACCATATTGGCCAACATACGGACAGCGACAAGGGGCGTCCCCGGTGTCTCCGGCCGAAACGATCAGGCACATGTTCCGACACGCGCTGCCGGCGGCAATGCTCGCGGTAATGGCGCTTGTCGCCAATGCTGGAAGCGCACCCGCGGCGAACGACGCGAGTGAAATCCGGTCGCTACGGCGTCCCGTCTGGCGGGCGACGACGAGCGCACGCGATTCGTGATCGATCTCGACCGGCACGTCGATTTCCGCGTCTTCCCGCTCGCCGATCCGTATCGTGTCGTCATCGACCTGCCCCAGGTCGACTTCCGACTCGCCGAGGGAGAAGGGAAGGAGGGCCGCGGGCTGGTGAAGGCCTATCGGTTCGGTCTCTTCGCGTCCGGAAAGTCCCGCATCGTCATCGACGCCGCCGGCCCCGTATCGGTCGAGAAGGCCTTCGTGCTCGATCCGCAGGACGATCAGCCGGCCCGTCTCGTCGTCGACCTGGTGGCCTCCGACCGCGCGGCCGTCATGGCCGCCATGGAGGAAGAGCGGCCGCAGCGCGAGTCCGACGGTCAGGAGAGCGCGCCCGGATCGCACGCGGCGGTTCCGCCGGGGACGGCGGACGAGGGGCGCCGGATCGCCATTGTGCTCGACCCCGGGCACGGGGGGATCGACCCGGGCGCCGTCAGCCGGGGAGGAACCCGGGAAAAGGACATCGTGCTGGCCTTCTCGCAGAGGCTGAAGGAGGCGCTTGAGGAGGTCGGGCAATTCGATGTCCACCTGACCCGCGAACGCGACGTGTTCATTCCGCTGGCCGAACGCGTCCGTCAGGCGCGCGAGCTGCGGGCATCGCTCTTCATCTCAATTCATGCCGATTCGGTCTCCACCGGCAGCGTCAATGGCGCTTCGGTCTACACCTTGTCGGAACGGGCATCCGATTCGGTTGCGGCGGCACTCGCCGAGCAGGAGAACCGGTCGGACGCGCTGGCCGGCGTCGAACTGGTCGAGGAGAACGACGCGGTCGCGGACATCCTGATCGACCTCGTTCGGCGGGAGACCAACAATTATTCGGTCTTTTTCGCCAGGACGCTGGTGGAGAACCTGCGCGAGGACGTGGCGCTGGTGCGGAATCCGCACCGGTCGGCTGGATTTCGCGTCCTCCGGGCACACGACGTGCCCTCGATCCTCCTCGAACTGGGCTACCTGACGAACACTGCCGACGAAAAGCTCCTCAACGACGAGGAGTGGCAGAACACGGTCGCGAAGCGAACCGTTGAGGCCGTGAACGCCTATTTCGGCGAAAAACACGCCCGAGGGCCGTTTTGACATCGGTCTCGACTGGCCAATGTCACATTTTGAACACGGCGCTCGCATTGAACCGGTACTTGAAACGATGGTGATTTGCTCACCGAATACGGGCAGGATATGAGCATTGGCCGAACGGAACCGCGCGAGGCCGTACCGGGGGAAGGACGCGCAGACGGGGCGCGACTGCTTCGCGGAGAGGCGCGGAATGAGTTGGTGATACGGCCATGCTACTGAGATTTCTGGGATTCCTGTTCACGATCGGTGTCGTGCTTTTCCTCATAGGCGCGGCGGTGGCCGGTTATGTCCTGTGGTATGTCGGGCGCGACCTTCCCGACTACGCGGTGCTGCGAAATTACGAGCCGCCGGTGATGACGCGCATTCATGCCGCCGACGGCCAGCTCGTCGCCGAATACGCCCGCGAGCGCCGGCTCTACCTGCCGATCCAGGCCGTGCCGGACCTCGTGTCAAGGCGGCGTTCCTGTCGGCGGAGGACAAGAACTTCTACAGCCACGGCGGCCTCGACTGTCTGCGGCATCGGCCGCGCGGTCGTGGAGAACGTCCGGAACCGCGGCTCGCGGCAAGCGGCCGGTCGGCGCCTCGACCATCACCCAGCAGGTCGCCAAGAACTTCCTGCTGACGAACGAGGTGTCCTACGAGCGCAAGATCAAGGAAGCGCTGCTCGCGCTCAGCGATCGAGCAGGCCTATTCCAAGGACAAGATCTTCGAGCTGTATCTGAACGAGATCTATCTCGGGCTCGGCTCCTACGGCATCGCCGCGGCGGCGCTGAACTACTTCGACAAGCCGGTCACCAGCTGACGTCTGCGGAGGCGGCCTATCTGGCGGCGCTGCCGAAGGCGCCGGACGAACTACAATCCGTTCCGCCACAAGGAGCGCGCCATCGAGCGGCGGAACTGGGTGCGTCGACCGCATGGTGGAGAACGGATACATCCGCAGCGAAGACGGCGAGGCGGCGAAGGCGAGCCAGGGACATCGAGGTCACGCCGCGGCCGACTGGCACGTACCTCTTCGCGTCAGAGTACTTCGCCGAGGAGGTGCGCCGGCAACTCGATCGAGCTGTACGGCGAGAGAAGCTCTACGAGGGCGGGCTGTCGGTCCGCACCACGCTCGATCCGAAGCTGCAGGTGCTGGCCCGCAGGCGCTGACCGACGGGCTGATCAGTACGATCCGGCGCGCGGCTTTCGCGGACCCGTCGAAGAGGTGGACGTAGCGGCGACTGGGGCGAGGCGCTCGGCGAGGTCGCCGCCGCTCTGCCGACGTTCCGGAATGGCGCCTGGCGGTGGTGCTGAGGACGGACGCCGACGACGCGGTCATCGGGCTGCAGCCGGGACGGCTTCCGAATCGGAAGGCTCGATGAGCGCCGGAGACGCGGCGACATCCCGCTCGAACAGCTGAGGTGGGCGAAATGGGCGACAGGCGAGCGTCGCGGGCGCGACGTCACGGCGCCCGAGCAGGTGCTCAAGCCCGGCGACGTCGTCTATGTCGAGACGGTCGACGAGGACGGGGGCGTCTACGAGCTTCAGCAGCCTCCCGAGATCCAGGGCGCGCTGGTGGCCATGGACCCGCATACCGGCCGCGTGCTCGCCATGGTCGGCGGCTTCTCGCTACGCCGAAAGCGAGTTCAACCGGGCGACGCAGGCGCTGGCGGCAGCCGGGCTCTTCGTTCAAGCCGTTCGTCTACGCGGCGGCGCTCGACAACGGCTATACGCCGTCGTCGCGTGGTCATCGACGCGCCGATCGAGATCGATGTCGGGCAGGCGATCTGGCGGCCGGAGAACTACGGCGGCAAATTCTACGGTCCGGCGACCCTGCGGACCGGCATCGAAAAGTCGCGGAACGTCATGACCGTGCGCCTGGCGCAGGACATGGGCATGCCGCTCGTCGCCGAATACGCGCGCCGCTTCGGCATCTACGACAACATGGGCCAGTACCTGCCCATGGCGCTCGGCGCCGGCGAGACGACGGTGCTGCGGATCACGGCAGCCTACGCGACGCTGGCCAACGGCGGCAGGAAGATCACGCCGACGCTGATCGACCGCATCCAGGACCGGTACGGCGACACGATCTACAAGCACGACCAGCGGCAGTGCGTCGGCTGCGCGTCGACGGACTGGTACGGACAGGCCGAGCCGGAGCTCGTCGACGACCGCGAGCAGATGCTCGACCCCTATACCGCCTACCAGGTCACCTCGATGATGGAGGGCGTCGTCCAGCGCGGCACCGCGACGTCGGTGCGCGAGGTCGGCAAGCCGATCGGCCGGCAAGACCGGCACCACGAACGACTATGAAGGACGCCTGGTTCGTCGGATATTCCCCGGACCTCGCGGTCGGCGTGTTCGTCGGCTTCGACAAGCCGCGTTCGATCGGCAAGGGCAACGCCGGCGGCCGGCTCTCCGCGCCGATCTTCAAGAATTCATGAAGGAAGCCCTGAAGGACAAGCCGGCGGAGGCGTTCCGCATTCCGCCCGGCATCCAGCTCGTCAGGATCGACCCCACGACCGGACTTCGCGCCGGTCCCGGCGACGAGCGGGTGATCCTCGAGGCGTTCAAGCCGGGCCAGGAGCCGCCGTCGAGCTATTCGGTCATTGGCTTCCAGGACGGTTTCGGCTATCCGACGTCGGGTGGCTACCCCTCGCAGCAGGGGCCGGCCATCGGCGCGGGAACCGGCGGCCTCTACTAGCTCCGCCGTCCCGCCGCCCGAACTCCAGGACCGGACCAGCAACGGACAGCCATGCGCGCAGAACACCAATCGCTCGTCGACGAAATCCGCCAGTCGATGGCCTTGCTCCGGAGGCATCTTTGACTGGGATCAGGCAAACCGCCGTCTGGACGAGCTGAACGGCCTCGCCGAAGACCCCTCGCTCTGGGATGACGCGGAGCGGGCGCAGGGCCTCATGCGCGAGCGCCAGCAGCTGGAGGATTCCATCGAGGCGCTGACCGGCCTCGAGACCGGGCTCAACGACACGATCGAGCTGATCGAACTGGCCGAGGCGGAGGGCGACGCGGGCGTCCTCGACGAGGCCGGCGAGACGCTGCGCGCCATCCAGCGCGACGCGGCCAAGCGGCAGATCGAATCGCTGTTGTCGGGCGAGGCCGACGGCAACGACGCCTATATCGAGATTCATGCCGGCGCCGGCGGTACCGAGAGCCAGGACTGGGCGGAGATGCTGCTCAGGATGTACACGCGCTGGGCGCAGGCGCACGGCTACAAGGTCGACGAGATCGGCTACAACGCCGGTGACGAGGCGGGGATCAAGGGCGCGACGATCCAGGTCAAGGGTGCCAACGCCTATGGCTGGCTGAAGTCGGAATCGGGCGTTCATCGCCTCGTGCGCATCTCGCCGTTCGATTCGAACGCCAGGCGGCATACGAGCTTCGCATCGGTCTGGGTTTACCCGGTCATCGACGACACCATCGAGATCGACGTCAACGAATCCGACGTCCGGGTCGATACCTACAGGTCGTCCGGCGCCGGCGGCCAGCACGTGAACACGACGGATTCGGCCGTCCGGCTGACGCACATCCCGACGGGAATCGTCGTCGCCTGCCAGAACGAGCGCTCGCAGCACAAGAACCGCGCGACCGCCTGGGACATGCTGAGAGCGCGGCTCTACGAGCTGGAACTGCAGAAGCGGGAAGAGGCGGCGATGGCGGAGGCCGCGTCGAAGAGCGACATCGGGTGGGGCCACCAGATCCGCTCCTACGTCCTGCAGCCCTACCAGATGGTCAAGGACCTGAGGACCGGCGTCGAGAGCACCAATCCGTCGGCCGTGCTCGACGGCGATCTCGACGAGTTCATGGAGGCGTCGCTGGCGCAGCGTGTCGGTGGCGAGGAGGCCGAGGCGCAGGTCTCGTGAGACCCCGGGACCGTCAGTAGCCTTCCGGGACCAGCTTGGCCGCGTCGACAAAGGGGCGGGGATTGCGCGGGGCGCCCGACTTGCGGGTCTCGTAATGCAGGTGAGGACCCGTCGAGCGGCCGGTGCTGCCGACCTCGCCGACGATGTCTCCCGGCTCTACCGACTGCCCGCGGCTGACGGCGATCGAGTTCAGGTGGGCATAGCGCGTCTGATAGCCGTTGCCGTGGTCGATCTCCACGAGGTTGCCGTATCCGCCCATCCTGCCGGCGCGCGTCACGCGGCCGGCGCCCGCGGCCAGAACCGGGGTTCCGGTGCGTGCCCTGAAATCCAGGCCTGTATGCATGGCGGGGCGGCGCAGGAACGGGTCCATGCGCGTGCCGTACCCGCTGGAGAGCCGGGGCGACCCGGCCAGCGGCAGCCTCACGGGGAGATAGCGCACCTGCTTCGAAAGGATATCGAGCCTCTCGATGGCATTTTCGATACGCACGATCTGGTTGTCGGCCTCCATCGGGCCTTCACCACCGCGCAACTCGACGAACGGACCGCCGATACCCTCTTCGATCTGGGCAGAGGCCGGCACGGCCGCGCCGATGGCGCCCGGGATGGCGGCGAGCCTGCGGACCTTGTCGACCACGGAGGTCTCGAGGGAATTGAGGATCATGTTCTGGGAATTGGCCATCCGGTCCAAAGCCCCGCCCAACTCGGCAAGGGCACGGGTCGCGGGGTTGTCGGAGGGGCCGTTCCTCTCCGGGAACCCGAAGCCGAGCGGCTGTGGCCGGGAGAGTAGGATCGGTACCGTACCCGCCGAGGCGACGGTCGGCTTGACCAGGGGCACGATCGCTCCGGTCTGGACGGGCTCCGTCTTCGCCGGGACCGACCTGATGGACAGGTCATGCTCGCCGGCCGTTCGGAAAAGGCCGCCGATCCGGGCGTGATACTCTTCCATCTGGGCCTGGCGCCGACGCATGTCGGCGAGCTCGCGCTCGAACTTCGTCTGGTCCAGGAACTGGCGGCTGTTGATCTCGTCGATCTGGCGTCGGAGCGTCGCTATGCGGTCTTCGTAAGCGCGCTGGTTCTCGACCTCGTAGAAGCGTGCCGCCTCCTGGATATCCCGATGGAACAGGAGCCATCCCGTCGAGACCACCAGCCACGAGGTCAACAGGACCCCGATCGCGGCGAGGGTCGAAAGGGTGGCAGGCGTGAAGGTTACGCAGACGCTTCCGCGAGGGGCTGCCGGTGCGGCGGCAGACTCGACCTCGGGGCGGCGATAGGACGTATGGGGGCGCGTCATCTCGTCCGAAGCACAGAATGGGGACACTGGGGAAGTCGGTTACACGGTAGCCGTGAAGAGAGTGGCTTCCGCATGGTTAAGATTGTACGAAGATTGTCCCCGTTCGCGCGCCGGCCGTGTCGAGATCAGCCCTGGAGGCTGCCGCCAGTAGCCGCGGCAAGTACTTCCTCGGCGTGTCCGGGCACCTTGACCTTGCGCCAGACGCGGCGGATGTCGCCATCCGGGCCGATCAGGAAGGTGGTGCGCTCGACGCCCATGTACTTGCGCCCGTACATGCTCTTCTCCACCCAGACGCCATAGGCCTCGAGTGCCGACTTCTCCTCGTCGGAGGCCAGTGCGACGGCGAGATCGTGCTTGGCGACGAACTTCTCGTGGCTCTTCGGGGAATCCGGCGAGACGCCGATCACGGCGACGCCCGCGGCCTCGAACTGCGGCATCAGGGCCGAGAAATCGACGGCCTCCCTGGTGCAGCCGGACGTGTTGTCCTTCGGGTAGAAGTAGAGGACGACCGTCTTCCCCTTGAGGCCGGACAGTTCTATGCGGCCGCCGCCCGTACCCGGCAGATCGAAGTCGGGCGCCTTGTCGCCGGCGTTGAGCTCCTCTGTCATCGTCGTCATCCTTTCGTCGCTTTCGCCGTCTTAGCCAGTGTTCCGCCATCCGCGGACCCTACGCAGCGCTCCCGCGGTGCGGATCAGCAATGCGCCTGGCGGTGGAGAATTCGGTCCGCGCGGACGGCGCCGGATCGGTGTATTGTCTGTTTCGTACGGCAATCTCAACGATTCCGTGACGGTTAGGGTAGCAGTATCTTGAGGGTGAGATCGACGGGCGACGTTCACGGAACGACGGCGTACCGATGAGGACCAGCGCAGTCCGGCTGCTCGGGCGCGCCCGGCGCTCAATGCGCAGGGCCGGGTGGCGCATGCGCCAAGTCCTCGCCGCCAGACCTTCCATCCGCCGGGCGCTGGCCGGGGGCGTCATTGCCGCCGCGCTCGTCGCGATCGGGCTGGGCACTCTGAACTGGAGGCTCTCCAGCGGACCGATCGCCATTTCATTCCTGACCGACGACATCGTCGCCGCCGCCGCGCAGCGGCTGCCTGCGGGCTTCGTGCTCGAGGTCGCGGACACGGAGCTGAACCGGCATCCCGACTATGGCATACAGGTGGGGCTCAGCGACGTCGCCCTGACCGGTCCGACGGGGGAGACCGTCTTCGCGGCTCCCCGGGCGACCATCGGCCTGTCGCCTTGGCGGCTGGTCACCGGGCGGGTATCGCCGCGGTCGCTGTGGCTGATCGAGCCTGAACTCACGGTCGTGGACACCGAGGCCGGGCTGCGGCTTCGCGCAGCCACGCCCGAGCCGCTTCCGGAGACGGCCCGCGTGACGACCCGGCCAGCCGATGTGGCGGCGGTCCTGCTCGCGCTCGTCAACGATGGCGGCCTGCAATCGGTCGGTGTTCGCGATGCGACGTTCACGGTGGACCGCGACGGCGAGCGGGCCGCCTTCGGCCCCGTCACGCTCGGCATGTTCAACGGCCGGGGAGCCAACGATCTTTCGTTCATGGCGATGCTCGGCAGCGAAGCGGGGATGCCTCGCATCCAGGGCACGATAGTTCGCGAGGCGGACTACGACCTGATGGTCGAGGCGACCCTGAGCGACCTGGCGATGACCGACGTCGCGGCATGGTTCCCCAAGACCTTGCCGGTCACTTTCAGCAGCCCGATGAACAGCGTTGTTGCCTTCCGGATCGACGGCGGCGGCCGGCTGGAGGCGGCGAGCGCGAAGGTGACGGTCGGCGCGGGGCATGTCGGATTCGGAGAGAGGCGATTTCTGATCGACGAGGCGGACGTTACCATCGACTGGAGCGATGCGACGGGCCAGGTGTCCATCCTGCCATCCGTCATCCTGGCCGGGGGGAGCAAGGCGACGGTCGCCGCCCAGGTCGCGGTCCCTGATCGCGGAGAATTCAGCTACGGCACGATCCCGATGCGGCTGGAACTCACGGATGTCGAGATCGGCGACGACAGGGGCGGCCCGCCGGCGATCTATCCCTCGGTGACCGCCGAGGCCTTCTACGTGACGGACCAGAGCGTCCTGCACATCAGCCGCCTTGATGTCGTGGCGCGTGACGCCGCCATGTCGTTCGTCGGCTTCGCCGGAGGAGCCGGCGAATCCCCGGGCATCAGGCTCGCCGGCAGCATGGTGCCGATGCCCTACGACGCGCTTCGGGAACTCTGGCCGCCATTCCTCGGCCCCAACACGCGAAACTGGGTGCTTCGCCATCTCGACGCCGGAACGGTCACCGAGGGCAGGCTGACCGTCGACATCGCGCCGGGCGACCTCGCCGCGATGGCGCGGGGCGTGCCTTTACCCGAGCAGTCGTATCTTCTGGAGTTCCAGGTCGAGGACGTCGATTTTCGCTATCTCGGCGACATGCCGCCGATCACCGGCGCCCGCGGCCATGCCAGGCTTACCCCCGCGACCTTCGACCTGCGGATGGCGCAGGGCGCGATCGTGCCGGTCGGGGAAAGCGAGCGCATAGCGGTCGGCAGCGGTCGTTTTCACATCGCCGACCGCCGGGCGCAGCCGCCGACAGGGGAGATCACGCTTTCGGTCTCCGGGAGCGCCTCGGCCATGATGCGGCTGTTCGATCACGAGCCGATCAGCCTCGCGAGCAGGCGCAACCTCGATCCGTCGACCCTGGGCGGGGACGGCGCGCTCGACATCGGGCTGACGCTGCCGCTGGTCAACGGCGTGCGTCTGTCGGACGTCGGGCTGACGGTCGATGGAACGATCAGCGGCTTTAGCGCGGAGAACTTCTCGGGGGCGCGTACCGTCGAGGGGGGCGAGATGGAGGTCAGGGTCGCCGACGGGCGATTCTCGGTGACTGGAGAGGCGGTGGTCGACGGCGTGCCGGCCGAGATCGCTCTCGAGGATTCCATCGACGGGCAAGGCGAGCCGGGCGAGCAGGCAGTGACGCTGCGTCTCGACGAGGAGGCGCGGGAGCGGCTCGGCATTCCGTTGGGCGATATCATCTCGGGACCGATCTCGGCGACCGTGGCGGACGTGCGGGCCGTCGGCCGCGGAACGTCGCAGCGCATCGAGGCCGATCTCACCGACGCGCGCATCGCTTTCGCCCCGCTCGGACTCGAGAAGCCCGCGGGCGAGCGGGCGAACGCCACCTTCCAGCTCGCGCAGGAGGGCGAGGCGATCCGGCTGACCGGAATCGACTTCCAGTCCGGCGCGATCCGGATCCGGGGCGAGGCCGAGTTCCAGCGTGGGGGAGGACTGGTAAGTCTCGACCTGCCCGTCGTGCGCACCGCACGGGGGACCGACATCGCGATCACCGGCGAGAGCGACGGGGCGGCCGACAGGTTCACGCTGCGCGGGCGCGCGCTCGACTTGCGACCTGCGCTTCGCGGCATAGGCGGCCGGGCGACGGAGGGCGCGGCGACCGCCACGGGCGGGGACGGCGGCCGGTACCGGGTGGCGATTGACGTGGAAGAGGCGATCGGCTTCCACGGTGAATCGCTCGGCTCGGTCGACGCCACGGTTCACCAGGATGGCGGCTCGGTTTCGCGGCTGGAACTGACCGGGACGACATCGACAGGGCAGAGCGTCGTGGTCCGTTTCGGGGACGACGGCGGGATTGCCGACCTCGGCGTCGATACCGACGACGGCGGGCGGTTGCTGGCCTGGAGCGGACTTTACCCCAACATGCGCAACGGCCGGCTCCGGCTCGCCGCCTCCCGGCGCGGGGCCGACGCGCCGCTGGCCGGCCGGCTCGTCATCAATGGGTTCGCGATCGCCAACGATCCGTCGCTGCAGCGCATCATGGAAAGCGGGGAACAGGACAGGCGGCGAGGCGCGGCGCAAGGTGACGGGCAGTCGTTCAATCCTTCCAATGTCGGCTTTGACACGCTGTCACTACCCTTCATCCAGGGGCCGGCCGGGTTCCAGGTGAGCGACGGGGTGCTGCGCGGGCCAGCCGTCGGGGCGACGATCGAGGGGCAGGTGGACCTCGGTAGCGACCGGCTGTCCCTCCACGGCACCTACGTACCGCTCTACGCGCTGAACAACCTGTTCGGGCAACTGCCCATCTTCGGGCCGCTGCTGGGCGGCAAGCGCAACGAGGGGATGTTCGGGGTGACCTATTCGCTGTCGGGGCCGGTGAACAGCCCGGTGCTGACGATCAATCCGCTGTCGCTCGTGGCGCCCGGCGTTTTCCGCTACATCCTGGGCATGGACAATCCGCAGGCCTTCACGCCGCAGTCGACGGGCAGCTCCCGCGATCCGTCGATCCGCTGAACGAGTCAGGCGGGACGCAGGAGGACGTGCTTCTTGCGCCCGAAGGACAATTTGATCACGCCGTCGGCCGTCAGGTCCGAAGCGTCGAGCGTCCTCGTCGGGTCGTTCACCGGCTGGTCGTTGACCCTCAACGCACCGCCCGACACCGCGCGGCGGGCCTCGCCGTTCGACGCGACGAGGCCGGCGCGGACGAAGGCGGTGAGGAGGCCGAGCCCGGCTTCGATCTCGCCGCGCGGGACTTCGACCGTCGGCAGGTCCTGCGACAGGCGGCCTTCCTCGAAGGTGGCGCGCGCGGTCTCGGCAGCGGCGTCGGCGGCCTCACGGCAATGCAGCATCGCAGTAGCCTCCGTCGCCAACACCTTCTTGGCCTCGTTGATCTCCGCGCCCGGCAGAGCCTCGAGACGGGCGATCTCGTCCAGGGGCATGTCGGTGAACAGGCGCATGAAGCGGCCGACGTCGGCGTCCTCGGTGTTGCGCCAGTACTGCCAGTAATCCCACGGACTCAGCATGTCGGCGTTGAGCCAGACGGCGCCGGCGGCTGTCTTGCCCATCTTGGCCCCCGAGGCGGTGGTGATGAGGGGGCAGGTGAGGCCGAATATCTCCGCACCGTCGATCCGGCGGGCGAGGTCGATGCCGTTGACGATGTTGCCCCACTGGTCCGAGCCGCCCATCTGGAGCCGGCAACCGTGGCGGCGGGCAAGCTCCATGTAGTCGTAGGCCTGGAGGATCATGTAGTTGAACTCCAGGAAAGACAGCGGCTGCTCGCGTTCCAGCCGCAGCTTCACCGAATCGAACGACAACATCCGGTTGACGGAGAAGTGGCGGCCGACCTCGCGCAGGAAGGGGATATATTCGAGCTTGTCGAGCCAGTCGGCGTTGTTGACCATGACAGCGTCGGTCGGACCGTCGCCGAAAGTCAGGAAGCGGTCAAAGGCGGTTTTGATCGAAGCCATGTTGGCGGCGATCTGGTCGTCGGTCAGGAGCTGGCGCGCCTCGTCCTTGCCAGACGGGTCGCCCACCTTGGTCGTGCCGCCACCCATGAGCACGATGGGCTTGTGGCCGGCCTGTTGGAGCCGGCGCAGCATCATGATGCCCATCATGTGGCCGACATGCAGGCTGGGGCCGGTGCAGTCGAAGCCGATATAGGCGGTGATCGCCTCCCTGGCCGCGAGCGCGTCGAGCGCGTCGGCGTCGGAGATCTGGTGGATGTAACCGCGCGCGTCGAGCGTGCGCAGGAAATCAGACTTGAAGGCGGGCATCGGACTTGCGCTTATTCCAAAGTATCCGAAAGGGGCCGGCGTACGTCCACGAAAGACTTGGATGCCGGGGACGAGCCCGGGCGACGAGGCCAAGGTTTGGGACACAGCGTATAGCAGCGGTATCGGATGATTGCACCTAGCCAGACCATGACGGCGATCGGGCTGATGAGCGGGACGTTGATGGACGGTATCGACGTGGCGCTGATCGAAACGGACGGGGAGACTGTCTCGCGTTTCGGGCCCGTCGCCTCGCGGAGCTACGCCCCCGAGGAGCGGGCGGCGATCCGGCGGGCGTTGGAAGCGGCGCGCAGCGTGACCGACCGGGCAGACAGGTCGGGCGCGCTGGGCGACGCCGAGCGCGTCGTCACCGAGGCGCACGGACGCGTCGTGGAGGCGTTTCTCGCCGATAACGGGCTGTCGCCGTCGGACATCGACGTGGTCGGATTCCACGGCCAGACGGTGGTGCATCGGCCCGATCTCGGCTTCACGGTACAGGTGGGCGACGGCCCGGCGCTGGCCGGGCGGCTCGGCATAGACGTGGTTCACGATCTCAGGGCGGCCGACATGGCGGGCGGCGGGCAGGGCGCGCCTGTCGTGCCGGTCTATCACCGGGCGCTGGCGCTGGGCGCCGGCCTCGACCTGCCGGTGGTGGTGGCCAACATCGGCGGGGTTGGCAACGTCACCTGGCTCGGCGACGGCGATCCCGTTGCCTTCGACACGGGCCCGGGCAACGCCCTGATCGACGACTTCGTGTCGGGTAGGACGGGCGCGCCCTACGACGACGGCGGACGGCTCGCGGCGGCGGGCAGGGTGGATCAGGCGGCGCTGGACCGGCTCATGGACAATCCATACTTTGCGATGCAGCCGCCGAAATCGCTCGACCGCGACGCCTTCGATGGTTCGCCGGTCGCCGGCCTGTCCCTGGAGGATGGCGCGGCGACGCTGACGGCGTTCACTGCCGAGACGCTCGCTGCCGCCAGAGCGTTCTTCCCTGAGTCGCCGAAGCGCTGGATCGTGTCGGGCGGCGGCGGGCGGAACCCATCCATGCTCGCCGCGCTGCAGGCGCGCGTCGAGGCGCCAGTCACGACGGCGAACGCGATCGGCTGGGCCGGCGACCACGTGGAGGCGCAGGCCTTCGCCTTCCTCGCGGTGCGGTCGCTGAAAGGCCTGCCGCTGACATTTTCGACGACGACGGGGGTGCGGGAGGCGATGACGGGGGGCGTGCTGGCGCGGGGGTGATGGGATCCCGGGCGAATTCCGCATTCAGAGCAGCGCTTGTTAAAGCCCGCCTGGAACGACCGAGGCCTCAACGGGCCGCCCCCGAAATAAGAAGAGGCGGCCGATGAGCCGCCTCAGTCTGATACGCACCAACGGAGGGAGGTTGGGTACAGAAGGCCGTTCAGCGGACTCCGACAAAGAGCTGGTGCCGAAATCTTCGTCGCCATGAAGTCTGACCGATTCTCGGGCAGGAGCGGACCGAAATATCCATCCAGGTAACTGGAACTCGAATGAAGTTGCCAAAGTGTCACAGAGGCTAAGTCGCGGTGTAGCCCAACAAAAAGGGGCGGCCAGTTGGCCGCCCCTTGCGTCAGTTCGGCGAAATCCGCCGGATCAACTGCATCCGCTGGTAGATCCGCAGGTGTCGCACTTCAGGCAGGTGCCGTTCCGCACCATCGTGAAGTTTCCGCACTCGCCGCAGGATTCGCCTTCGTAGCCCTTGAGACGGGCTTCGGCGCGGCGCTCGTCGACGGTGCGGGTGGCCGGTGCGGCGGTCTCGACCGTAATCTCGACTTCCGTCTCGGCCGCGATCTCAACGGCGATCTCCTGCTTGAGCGCGGTGGCGGCGCCGCCCGATCCAAAGCCCTTGGCGCGGGCCTGAAGCTCGGAAACGGGGGAGCGGTCGTGGTGGGCACGGGGCTCGCGGCCCTGGACTACCATCAGCCGCTCGGCGACACGCCCGCGGACGAGGCCGGTCGAGACAATGGCCGACGCCGGCGATTTGCCCTCGTCGACGCCCGATCCCATCGCCGTGGCGCCGATATCCTCGGGACTGACATGGCCGAGGTCGTGGCGGTCGAGATAGGAGATCGCCAGTTCGCGGAAGATGTAGTCGAGGATCGACGTCGCGATCTTGATCGCGTCGTTGCCCTGGACGAGGCCGGCCGGCTCGAAGCGGGTGAAGGTGAAGGCGTCGACGAACTCCTCCAGCGGCACGCCGTACTGCAGGCCGAGCGAGATGGCGATGGCGAAGTTGTTCATCAGGCTGCGGAAGGCGGCGCCTTCCTTGTGCATGTCGATGAAGATCTCGCCGATGCGGCCGTCCTCGTACTCGCCGGTGCGCAGGTAGACCTTGTGGCCGCCGACGATGGCCTTCTGGGTGTAGCCCTTGCGGCGGTTCGGCAGCTTCTCGCGCTCGCGCACCGCCCGCTCGATGACGCGCTCGACGATCTTCTCGGCGACCGCAGCGGCACGGGCTTCGAGGCCTGGGCGACCAGCGCCTCGACGGCATCCTCCTCGTCATCCTCGTCGTCAGCTAGAAGCTGCGAGTTGAGCGGCTGGGAGAGCTTCGAGCCGTCGCGGTAGAGCGCGTTGGCCTTCAGCGCCAGCTTCCAGGACAGCATGTAGGCTTCCTTGCACTCCTCGACCGTCGCCTCGTTCGGCATGTTGATGGTCTTGGAGATGGCGCCCGAGATGAAGGGCTGGGCGGCGGCCATCATGCGGATGTGGCTGTCGACCGAGAGGAAGCGCTTGCCGGTGCGGCCGCAGGGGTTGGCGCAGTCGAAGACCGGCGAGGTGCTCGTCCTTCAGGTGCGGCGCGCCTTCGAGCGTCATGGCGCCGCAGACGTAGGTGTTGGCCTGCCTCGATCTCGGCCTTCGCGAAGCCGAGCGCGGCAAGCATGTCGAAGCCCGGGTCGGCGAGCTGCGTCCGCCGCGAACCCGAGGGTCCCGGTGCAGAAACTCCTCGCCGAGCGTCCACTTGTTGAAGACGAACTGATGTCGAAGGCGCTGGCGAGCGCCTGCTCCACGGCCGCCGAGCATCTCGTCGGTGAAGCCCTTGGCCTTCAGCGCTGCGTGGTTGACGCCGGGCGCGCCTGTTGAGCGTGCCGTGGCCGACCGCGTAGCCGATGATCTCCTCGATCTGCGCCGCGCGTGTAGCCGAGAACCCGCAGCGCCTCCGGCACGGACCGGTTGATGATCTTGAAGTAGCCGCCGCCGGCGAGCTTCTTGAACTTCACCAGCGCGAAGTCGGGCTCGATGCCGGTGGTGTCGCAGTCCATGACGAGGCCGATCGTGCCGGTGGGCGCGATGACCGTGACCTGGGCGTTGCGGTAGCCGTGCTGCTCGCCGAGCTCGAGCGCGCGGTCCCAGGCGCGCCAGGCGCCGCCACCAGATCGCCTTCCGGGCAGGAGGCGTGGTCGAGCGGGACCGGCGTGATGTGCAGGCCCTCGTAGCCGTCGCCTCGCCGTGTGCGGCGCGGCGATGGTTGCGGATGACGCGCAGCATGTGCTCGCGGTTCTCCGCGATAGCCGCGGGAACGGCGCCGAGCTCGGCCGCCATCTCGGCCGAGGTGGCGTAGGAGACGCCGGTCATGATCGCGGTGATGGCGCCGCAGAGCGCGCGGCCCTCCGCGCGAGTCGTAGGGGATGCCCGACGACATCAGGAGGCCGCCGATGTTGGCGTAGCCGAGGCCGAGCGTGCGGTAGTCGTAGGAGAGCTCGGCGATCTGCTTCGAGGGGAACTGCGCCATCAGCACGGAGATTTCGAGGACGACGGTCCACAGGCGCACGGCGTGCTCGAAGCGGTCGACGTCGAAGGTGCCGTCCGCGCTCGCGGAACTGGAGCAGGTTCAGCGACGCGAGGTTGCAGGCCGTGTCGTCGAGGAACATGTACTCCGAGCACGGGTTCGAGGCGTTGATCGCGCCCGACGGCCGGGCAGGTGTGCCAGTCGTTGATGGTGGTGTCGAACTGCATGCCGGGATCGGCGCAGGCCCAGGCGGCGTAGCCGATCTGCTCCCACAGCTCGCGGGCCTTCAGCGTCTTGTGCGACCTTGCCGTCGAGTGCGGCGGGTGCAGCGTTCCAGTCGCCGTCGTTCTCGACCGCGCGCAGGAAGTCGTCGGTGACGCGGACCGAGTTGTTGGAGTTCTGGCCGGAGACGGTGAGGTAGGCCTCCGAGTCCCAGTCGGTGTCGTACTCGTCGAACTCGATCTCGGTGTAGCCCTGCTTGGCGAACTGGATGACGCGCTGGATGTAGTTCTCCGGGACCTGGCTCTTGCGGGCGGCCTGGACCTCGCGCTTCAGCGCCGGGTTCTTCTCCGGGTCGAAGCAGTCGTCGCCGGGCCCGTCGCAGTTCACGCAGGCCTTCATGATCGCGTTCAGGTGCTTCGCAGACGATCTTGGAGCCGGTGACGAGGGCGGCGACCTTCTGCTCCTCGCTTCACCTTCCAGTTGATGAATCCTCGATGTCGGGATGGTCGAGGTCGACGCACGACCATCTTGGCGGCGCGGCGCGTGGTGCCGCCGGACTTGATGGCGCCCGCCGCGCGGTCGCCGATCTTGAGGAAGCTCATCAGGCCGGACGACTTGCCGCCGCCCGAGAGCGGCTCGCCCTCGCCGCGCAGCGCGGAGAAGTTGGAGCCGGTGCCCGAGCCGTACTTGAAGAGGCGCGCCTCGCGCACCCACAGGTCCATGATGCCGCCCTCGTTGACGAGGTCGTCGGTGACGGACTGGATGAAGCAGGCGTGCGGCTGCGGATGCTCGTAGGCGGACTCGGACTGCGTCAGCTCGCCGGTCTGGTAGTCGACGTAGTAGTGGCCCTGGCGCGGGCCGTCGATGCCGTAGGCCCAGTGCAGGCCGGTGTTGAACCACTGCGGGCAGTTCGGCGCGGCCATCTGCGTGGCCAGCATGTAGCGCGAGCTCGTCGAAGAAGGCGCGGGCGTCGGCCTCGGCGTCGAAGTAGCCGCCCTTCCAGCCCCAGTAGGTCCAGGTGCCGGCGAGGCGGTCGAACACCTGCCGGGCGTCGCGTCTCCGAGCCGTGCGCTCGGCCTCGGGCAGCCTGGCGAGCGCCGTCTCGTCGGCGACGGAGCGCCAGAGCCAGGACGGGACGTCGTTCTCCTCGACGCGCTTCAGGCGCGCCGGGACGCCGGCCTTGCGGAAATACTTCTGGGCGAGGATGTCGCCGGCGACCTGGCTCCAGCGCGCGGGCACCTCGATGTCGCTCGAGCTGGAAGACGATCGAGCCGTCCGGGTTGCGGATCTCGCTCGGTCGCCGTGCGGAACGCGATGCCCGCGTAGGCCGACTGCCCTTCAACCGTGTAGCGCCGCTCGATCCGCATCTCTCTGCTCCACCATGTATCTTCGTATCTTCGCGCAAAAAATCCGCGCCGGACCACGACCGACCCGGCTCCTACGCACTCGCAATGACGCTTTACCCCGTCACCCCGGAGATCGCCCCCGATCTCCGCACCCATCGCGATCCGGGCGTCTTCGGCCCTCTGATCGCGTTACTTGCCCTTACGTCACTCAGTCTCTCGAGACGCGGAGTACTCTTCTCCCGCCCGGCTCGGCCTAATGCGGGGCCCAAGTCGTCTCGTCTCGGATGAGGTTGTCCGGGTGCTTCCCGGCTGCCGGGCGATTGCCGCGACGTCCACAACGCTAAAGCGACTTAACTCCGCCCGTCAAGGATTAGTATGCGCGGATAAACAAATCCCTAAATCTGGTATCTCGCACCCAGAATACGCGGTTAACTCCGGGGAAAACCCGGAATCCACGAGGCGCTGCAATCACTTCCGATTGGGGCCGATTTCGCATCGAATTGTCACATTCGATTTCAACGCGGAGTAAGCGGGGCGGGATATGTTCCGCAAGGTGACAGACGGAGCCCCCCGGAATGAAGAAGAGCCTCGCCTACGGCCGCACGCTGGACACGATGGACGTTGTTCTTGTGCAGGACAATCGCGGCGCCCAGGCGATCCTGCGGTCGATGATCGCGTCGTTCCGCGTCAAGCGCCTGCGCGTGTATGACCGGGCCGACGATGCGCTCAAGGACATGATGATCGACCCGCCTTCGGTGGTGATCACCGACTGGGAGATGAAGCCGATGAGCGGCTATCGATTTACGCGCCTGGTGCGCAACAAGTCGATGGAACCGTTGTGCTACGTTCCGATCATCGTTGTTTCCGGAAGTCCGACCATGAGCTTCGTGGACCGTGCGTTCTCGAACGGCGTCAACAATATCATGGTCAAGCCCGTGGCCCCGACGATGCTCCGCCGGCGCCTCGAATGGCTAACACAGGACGCGCGCGGCTTCGAACTCAAGGGCGACCAGCTCGTCGTCCGTGGCATGGATGAAATTCTCGAGACGAGGGTGCGGCGCAACGACGTTGCCGACATGCTGAAGCGCCAGAAGATCATGCAGGAGGCGCTGACAAAGGAGGCGCAGAGCGCACAGGATCTCGTGGACCGGATCGTCAACGGCGAGGTGGACGTTGATTTGCTACCGCGCGATCTGCCGGGCGTAGCCCAATCCGTTCGGGACAGGGCGCCGGCCGACGTTCGCCGCACTGGAACAGCTGGACCATGAACTGACCCGTTCCCGTCCCGGCCGAGGCTGGACACAGGGGGCATCGCGCGCCATAGTCCGCGCCGCCAACCGAGCGGACGGACATGCGCGAACTCATTCTACAATTATTCACGTGGTGGAACCGGGCGACGATCGGGCTGCGCTTCCACCTCTGGCGCAAGGGCGAGTTCGTCGGCGAGGATGCCTTCGGCAACCGCTATTACCGCCGTCGGGGAGGACGCCCCGATCCTGCTCTCGGGTTCGAGCGGCGCTGGGTGATCTACTCCGGAGTGTCCGAGGCGAGCTTCATTCCTCCGGAGTGGCACGGGTGGATGCATCATATCGTCGACGTGCCGCCGACGGAGGCCGGCTACAGTCCGAAATCCTGGGAGAAGCCGCACCGCCCGAACCTTACGGGCACACCCGGTGCCTATCGGCCGGCCGGCAGTCTGCTGACGCCCGAGCGGCGCCCCCGCGTGGCTGGCGACTACGACGCCTGGTCGCCCGGGGCGTGACCGGCCGCGTTTTCGGCACATTCCCGCATCACAGGGTCATCATGGTCGAGCGAGCAGCCAGACGGACGATCGGTGGCGGCCTGCGCGCGGCGGTAGTCGTCGCGATGCTGACGGCAATGCCGGCGATCGCGCAGGCGCAGCGCGACGACAGCGCCCCGCTGCCTCCCAGCCCAGACCAGGGATGGCAATTGCCCGGCGGGTTCCAGTTGCCACAGCAGCAGTTCCCCCCGCAGCAGCAGTTTCCTCCGCCGCCACCACAGCAGCAGTTCCCGCCGCAACAGTTCCCGCCGCAACAGTTTCCGCCTCAGGAGCAGTTCCCTCCGCAACAATTCCCGCCGGACCAGTTTCCTCCGGACCAGTTTCCGTCAGATCAGTTCCCCCCGGACCAGTTTCCGCCCGGGGACGGCATTCAAATGCCGCCGGACGAGCAGTTTCCCGACGATGGGCAACAGCCGCTGCCGGACGACCAGCAGGGACTCGACCGAGGGGGAGCAGCCCCAGGTTCCGCAGGAGCAGACCGACACCAAGATCCGCAATCCCGTTGCCGAGTTCACTGGGCTCGACAAGATCACGGGCCGGGTCATCACGTTCGACGTGCTGATCGACGAGACCGTGCAGTTCGGCGCGCTGCAGGTTACGCCGAGGGTCTGCTACTCGCGCCCGCCGACCGAACCGCCGCGCACCACGGTCTTCGTCGAGGTCGACGAGGTGACGCTGGATAACCGGATCCAGCGGATATTCTCAGGGTGGATGTTCGCCGACAGCCCCGGGCTCAACGCCGTGGAGCACCCCGTCTACGACGTTTGGCTGGCCAACTGCAAGGAGACCTCGGAGGAGGTGGACACGGGCAGCTTATAGAAGTCGGCCCGGCCATTGACGGCACTGTCGAGCCGCCGGTGGTACTCTTTCCGGGACAACTCGTAAGCGCCTAGCCGCTTCAAGTGGTCGGTGACGAACTGCGTGTCGAGCAGTTCGAAACCGCCGGCGCGCAGCCGTGCGACCAGATGGACCAGTGCGATCTTGCTGGCGTCGGTGTCCCGGTGGAACATGCTCTCGCCGAAGAATGCCGCGCCGAGGTGAACACCATACAGCCCGCCCACGAGGCCGCCGCCGCGCCAGATCTCTACCGTATGGGCGTGGCCGATCGCGAACAAGGCGCGATAGAGACGGCGTATCTCCGCGTTGATCCAGGTCGAGCGGCGGCCGGGTCCGGCGGCGGCACAGGCGTCGATCACAGCGTCGAAGTCGTGGTCGATGCGGACCTCGTAGTCGGTCCGGCGCACGGCCCGAGCGAGGCTGCGCGACACCACCAGCCCGTCGAGCGGCAGGATGCCGCGCTCCTTGGGCTCGATCCAGTAGAGAACAGGATCGGTTGCGCTCTCCGCCATCGGGAAGATGCCGCAGGCATAGGCCTTGAGGAGCACCTCCGGCGTGATTTCAACGAAAAGATTGTCAGGAGAAGCCATGGAAGGGGAGTTCTAGCGCGCGTGACCGTATTGTCACCGGCTAAGATCGTCACGCCCGCAACTTCGCCGGTGCGACGCCGGCCTCAAGCATTGCGACGATCTCGAGCGCGGGCTGGCCGTGAAGCGTTTCCCGCATTCGTTCGACGAAATGATAGCGGTTCTGAAGGCCGGTGAGTGGGTGGAATTGCGCCAGAAGGCCGAAAAGTCGGCCGTTACAATTCTAGCCTTCGGCCGAACTTTCCTGCTCGCTTTTCGCTTCGAGGAAACGCTCCAGCCAGTGGATGTCGTAGTCGCCGTCCATGATATCGGGTTCGGCGACCAGGCGCTGGAACAGCGGGATCGTCGTCTCGATGCCGTCGACGACGAATTCGCCGAGCGCGCGGCGCAGGCGCATCAGGCACTCGTTGCGCGTCTTGCCGTGGACGATCAGCTTGCCGATCAGGCTGTCGTAGTAGCGGCGGGATGCGATAGCCCGCATAGACGCGCCGAATCGACCCGGACGCCGAGCCCGCCGGGCGGATGGTAATAGGTGATCTTGCCGGGCGACGGCGCGGAAGGTGGCAGGGTTCTCGGCGTTGATCGCGGCACTCGATGGCGTGGCCCTCGAAGGTGATGTCGTTCTGCGCTCATCGACAGCGCGGTGCCGGCGGCGACGCGGATCTGCTCGTTGACGAGATCGATGCCGGTGATCATCTCGGTGACCGGGTGCTCGACCTGCAGCCGCGTGTTCATCTCGATGAAGTAGAACTCGCCGTTCTCGTAGAGGAACTCGACCGTGCCGGCGCCGGAATAGCCGAGCTCGCCGCATGGCCTTGGCGACACGGCCGCCGATCGCGTCGCGCTGCCTCGACGTTGAGGGCCGGGGAGCGGGCCTCCTCCCAGACCTTCTGGTGGCGGCGCTGCAGCGAGCAGTCGCGCTCGCCCAGATGCATGGCGTTGCCCTGGCCGTCGCCGAGCACCTGGATCTCGATGTGGCGCGGGCTGGCGAGATACTTCTCGAGATAGACGGCGTCGTCGCCGAAGGCGGCCTTGGCCTCGGCGCGCGCGGTCTGGCAACGCAGTCTCGAGGTCGTTCGGCGTCATGCGCGACCTTCATGCCGCGCCCGCCGCCGCCGGCGGCCGCCTTGATCAGCACGGGATAGCCGATATCGGCGGCGACCTTGCCGCGCGGCGCTGCTCGTCGATCGCCGCCGTCGGAGCCCGGCACGACGGGAATGCCGAGCTGCGCGGCCGTCTGCTTGGCCTCGATCTTGTCGCCCATGATGCGGATGTGCTCCGGCGCTCGGACCGATGAAGGTGATGCCGTGCGCGGCGCAGGATCTCGGCGAAGCGCGCGTTCTCGGACAGGAAGCCATAGCCGGGATGGACCGCGTCGGCGCCGGTGATCTCGCAGGCGGCGAGGAGCGACGGGATGTTGAGGTAGCTGTCGCGGGCCGGCGGCGGGCCGATGCAGACGCTCTCGTCGGCGAGGCGGACATGCATGGCGTCGGCGTCGGCGGTCGAATGGACGGCGACGGTCTGGATGCCGAGTTCCTTGCAGGCGCGCAGGACGCGCAGGGCGATTTCGCCGCGATTGGCGATGAGGATCTTGTCGAACATGCGAGGCCCCGCCGCTTACTCGATGACCAGGAGCGGCTCGCCGTATTCGACCGGCTGCCCGTCCTCGACGAGGATGTGCGTGACCGTGCCGGAGCGCGGGGCGGGGATCTGGTTCATCGTCTTCATCGCCTCGATGATGAGCAGGGTCTGGCCCTCGCTTGACCTTGGCGCCGACCTCGACGAAGGCTGGGCGCCGGGCTCGGGCGCGCGATAGGCGGTGCCGACCATCGGCGAGGTCACGCGCCCGCCGGATGCGGCGTGCCTCGGCATCGGCAGCGGCTGCGGCGGCGGCACGGCGTGCCGGCGCGGCCGGCGCACCGTGTGCGGCCATGAGCAGTGCGACGGCGCCGCCGGCCGCGCGCGACGCGCACCCGCAGCTCGTCCTGCTCGATCTCGATCTCGGTCAGGTCCGGTCTCGGTGAGCAGCGCGGCAAGGTCACGGATGAGCTGCTTGTCGATGTCGCGTGACGGACGGTCCATCGGAAGTCCCTGTTCGTTGTTCCGGAGGCCGTCAGGCCCCGTTGGTTAGCAGGTTGTGCAGGCGCGTCGAGCGCCAGCTCGTAGCCGGTGGCGCCGAAGCCGCAGATCACGCCGACCGCGACCGCGCGACACGTAGGAATGATGGCGAAAGGCCTCGCGGGCATGAGACGTTGGACAGATGCACCTCCACGACCGGGAGTGCCGGCGGCTGCGCAGCGCGTCGTGGAGCGCAAGCGACGTGTGGGTGTAGGCGCCGGCATTCAGCACGATCGCCGCGGCCGTCGTCCGCGCCTCCTGGATCCAGTCGACCAGTTCGCCTTCGTGGTTGGACTGGCGAAAGTCGACGTTAAGCCCCAGTCGCCGCGGCGTGAGCCGGCAGCGCTCCTCGACATCGGCCAGCGTCCGCGTCCCATAAATGGCCGGCTCGCGCAGACCGAGGCAGGTTCAGATTCGGACCGTTGAGGATGAAACGGGCTTCGGCCATCGATTCGCTGCGAGATTTCCGCCGGCGCGCTGAGTTGCCGGCTCCTGGTGTGACAGCCGCTTATAGAGAGGCGGTCCGGAGGGGGAAGGGGGCAAGCCTAGCAGACCTCGTCAGCCGCTTCTCGCGAAGTTCGGCAATACTTTTCCCTGATCGCATCGATCGCCGACGGCGCCCATCATGATCTCGTCGCCGACGATGTAGGTCGGCGTCCCGTGAATGCCGAGCGCCCTGCGCGAGCCGGTAGTGCCTCCACGATCGGTTCGTCGACGGTGGGATCGGCGATCTCGATCTCGAGCGCATCACGATCGATGCCCATATCCTCGGCGACTTGGCGAGCCCGCTCCCCGTCGACCTGTCCCTGGCTGGACAGCAGGGCGACGTGGAAGTCGAAATACTGGTCCGGCGGCCTCGCGACGCACGGCCACGGCGACCCTGGCCGCCTGATGCGGACTCTTCCCCAGCACCGGCAATTCCTTGAAGACGACGCTCAGGTCGTGATCTTCCTCGATCAAGCGCGGCGAGGTCGGCATCAGCGCCGGCAGTAACCGCAGTTGTAGTCGAAGAACTCGACCAGCGTGACGTTGCCGTCGGGATTTCCGGCCACATAGGCGTTTGGCGAGCGGAATATCTCGTCGGCATTCTCGGCGACGGCGCTTCTCGCTGCGTCAGCCTCGCTCTGCGCCTGCTGCCGCTCCAGAGCCTCCAGCACCTCCTCGAGGACCCCGGGGTTCGCGATCAGGTAGTCGCGGACGATACGACCGACCTCATCGCGCTGTTCGTCGCTGAAGGCGCCGTCGGCCATTCGCGGCGGCTCCGAACGAAGCCCGACCACGACGAACGCGGCGGCGACGAGGATCGCTCCCGCGAGCACGAGCGCGACGGTTCTGGAGATCTGCGGGCACCTCGCTGGAGGACTGGACCGGGCGAGGTATCACGTTCTCGGCGGGCGGTAATTCAAAATGTCGTCAGCCCGCAGCGCGGCCGGGGAGCCAGCCGAAGTGCCTGGCGCGCCCGCTGTGCGAAGCGCTTGGCCGTTTCGTGGTCACCGTGGAAGCCATGTGGCCCTGCGCGGTGGCAAGGTCAGCCTCGGGGATGCGGCCCGCACGACCATAGGCCATGGCGAGATAGCGGTAGCCTCCCGCGTGTTCCGGTTCGCGCTGGAGAGCCGGCGTTTAGCTGGCTGATGGCATCGTCCAGGAATTGGTTGTCTTCCGTCGCGACGAGGGCCTGGCCGAGAGTGATCCTGCACGAGGGGAGCTTCCGGCTGGAGCGAGGAAGCGCTGACGCAGCGGCTCGATCGGCTTCGCCGGGCCGACCGGCGCGGATGAGGAGTTCTCCCTTGAACTCCCAGAACCAGGCATTGTCCGGCTGCGCCTGGATGAGGCCGTCCACGGCCTGAATGGCCGCGCGGATGTTGCCGCTGCGCATCTCGGCGATGGCGCGGGCGTATCGCCCGGCGAGGCCCTGATCGGACCCATAGCGCCGCTGAACCGAGCTGGGGTGCTCCAGATTCCCGAAATCTTCGCCTTGGCGAGATCGTGACGCGCCTGAAGGGCCGGCGGGTCGGTCCGGTCGAAGTGGGGCTCTGGCGAGCGATCGCCTCCAGGGCGGCTATGCGATCGCGCGGCATCGGATGACTGCGCGAATAGGGATCGGCATAGCGGTCGGTGAACATCGACTGGTCGGCGAAGCGCGAAAAGGTGACCAGCATACCCTTGGCCGACTGGCTCGTGGCGTTGAGGTAATTGACCGCCGCCCGGTCCGCCGCCTGTTCCTCGGTCCGCTGGTAGGCGAGAAGGGTGCGATGGGCCATGTGCTGGCCGCCCATCATGACGGCCTGGCCGGCCTCCACGCCCTGACCTCCGGCGCCGGTCATCGCGCCGGCGGCGATCGCCCCGGCGCCAAGCAGAGTCGACAGGATAGCGACGGCTGTGGCGCCGCTCAGCTCGTTGCGCAGGCGAGCCAGGTGTCCGCCCGCGATATGGCCGGCCTCGTGAGCGAGGACGCCTATGACCTCGTTCGGCGTTCCCGCCTGAAGAAGGACACCGGCATTGATGAAGATGCGGCGACCGTCGATGACGAAAGCGTTGAATTGCGCCGAGTTGACCACCATGACCCGGATGTTCGAATTGCCGAGCCCCGCAGCGCGAAGGATCGGTGCGGCATAATCGCGGAGCAGCCCCTCGATCTCGGCGTCACGGATGAAACTGATGCGTTGCTGGGCGGCGGCATTGTTCATTTGCGCGAGGGAAGCCGACAGGCCGACGGCGGCCGCAAGCCCGAGCCGGCCGACAACCCGTCCCGCTCGCGACAGACCTGCCCGAACGAGAGCCTTCCCGAAGGTGGCAGCCATGATCGTCTCGCTCCCGTTATCGCGAAGCTAGGCTAAGGTGCGGCAAAAGACGGGTCAAACGCCTCGTCCGCCGAATTGCCGTGACCTTGTGTGGGCGCGGCAGGACCGTCCGGTGCGCCGGGCCTACGAGAAACGGCCAATTGCGGCGGCAGGGTGGCAGATCCGACGGCCAGCAACCTCAAGGGAATGTGTTCGAGATGAGTGATCGCAGCGCAGACATCCGTTCCACAAAGGCGCTGCCGCGCCTTGTCTCGCGCCGCTCGGAGGTGGCGCCGTTCCTGGCGATGGACGTTCCTGCGGGAAGCCAACGAGATCGAGGCCGCAGGACGTAGCGTCATGCACATGGAAGTCGGGCAGCCGGGCGCGCCTGCTCCGGCGGGGGTGCGCAAGGCCGCCGCCGAGGCACTGGAGCGCGGCGTGATCGGCTATACCGAGGCGCTCGGGACGATGGCTTTGCGCAAGCGAATCGCCCGCCACTACGCCGACGCCTACGACATCGACGTTCCGGTCTCCCGGGTCGTCGTCACCGCGGGGTCGTCGGCGGGATTCGTGCTGGCATTCCTCGCCTGCTTCGACGCGGGGGGGCGGGTTGGGCTTGCGGCTCCCGGTTACCCGGCTTACTGCAATATTCTCTCCGCGCTGGGACTGGAGACGGTCTGGCTGGAGACGACGGAGGCCACCCGCTGGGCACCGACGCCGGACATGCTGGATGCGGCGGGCCATCTGGACGGGCTGCTGGTCGCGAGCCCTGCCAATCCGAGCGGCACGGTGATCGCGCCGGACGCGCTCCGCGACCTCGCGGGAGCCTGCCGGGATCGCGGCATCCGCTTCATCTCCGACGAGATTTATCACGGGCTGACCTACGGCGCGCCGACAGACACGGCGCTGCGCTTCGGCGACGAGGCGCTGATCATCAACAGCTTCTCCAAATACTACTGCATGACCGGCTGGCGCATCGGATGGATGATCGTGCCGGAGGAACTCGTGCGGCCGATCGAACGGCTGGCCCAGAACCTCTACATCTCGCCGCCGGCCCTGTCGCAGTTCGGCGCGCTGGCGGCGTTCGACTGCAACGAGGAACTCGAGCGCAACAAGGCGGTCTATGCCGCCAACCGGGCGCTGCTACAGCATGCGTTGCCGAAGCTCGGCCTCGACCGCTTCCTGCCGATGGACGGAGCGTTCTACGCCTATCTGGACGTATCGAGGTTCACCAACGATTCCAGCGACTTCGCATCGCGCATCCTGCGCGAGGCCGGCGTGGCGACGACGCCAGGCCTGGACTTCGATCCCGAACGCGGCCGGCGGTTCCTGAGACTTTCATTCGCGGGCTCCACCGAGACGGTGGAGGAGGCCGTGCGTCGCCTCGGCGCCTGGTTGCCGCGCTGATCGCCGCTACTGGGCTATCAGCTCGACCTCGGCGTCGACGCCCGGCTCGACCGTGAAGTCGCGGTTGTAGAGCCGGCCCTCGTGGCGGGCGACAACCGAATATCGGGCCGCCGGCGAGGACGTGGGTCGGGAAGGCGCCGAAGGAACTCCTTCACGACGTCTCCTCCAGGCGACAGGATCGACCAGTTGGTGTTGGCCAGAGCCTCGCCGCCCGGCTCGTTCACGAGCTTGAGTGTGACGGTGGCGGCGCTGTGGTGGATGCGGGCGTCCGTGAGCTGCCCGGGCTGGACCCGGACGTCGGCGCGCACGATGGCGTTGGCGTCGCCGAACCGACTGACGATGTGATAGGCGCCCGGATTGAGCCGGATGATGTGGCCGGGATGCGCCTGTTCGACGATGAGGCGCCGCTGGCCGTATTCGTCCTGCTCCGAGGAATAGACCGAAATCGACAGGTGTCGCTCGGCGATCGGGCGGTCATCCCCGTCCACTCCGAGCAGCCGCAGGCCGCCCGCATTGAGAGTGATCTCCTCCTGCGCCGGGCCGGCCCGCAGGGAGACCCGGCGCGCGGTGTTGGCGCGACCGTAGGCGACGTGGACAATGTAGTCGTCGGCTGGAAGCACGAACGAAGGCGCCGGCAGATCGCTTTCCTCGATCAGCTCGAAGGTCCCGTCGCTGGTGGGAATGGAGCGGAAAACCCTCCACACGAGGCCGTTCGACAATCGTCCGGACTCGTCGGTCAGCCGCGCCGCCAGCGTTAGCGGGAAGCTCTCCTGCGGTCCGATCTGGACGTCGGGCTCGGCCTCCTCGAACTCGAGACCCCGCGCCGGCGACAGATCGATGCCCTCCATTGTGAAGGCCGGGTGCTCTGGGTCGATCGGACCGGCGCCTTCGGGCATCGGCATGCCGACCGCGTTCTCCTCGCCGGCCGCAGCTGCCGGCGCAGCGTCAGCCGGACCGCCGGTCCCGGCGGCCACATTGGCGGGATTCCGAAGGCGTGTCCGGGTCGGGGCGAGGGCGCGGCAGCGGCGGGTCGGTCACCGCGATTGCCGCCGGTGCGCTTCTTGCCGGTTGGCGAGCGGGCGCAGACTGCTGTTGCGCAGGCGGGGCGGGCTCGGATTGCGGGGCGGCGGGCGCGGTCTCCGATTGCGGCTGTGCGGTTTCGGCAGTCGGCGGGGTGTCGGGTTCCGGCTCGATGGCTGGGGCCGGCGGCTCGGCGGGCTCTTCCCGGGCCGTGACCGGTGCGGAGGGATCATTGCTCTGGGCAAAGGCCCAGTGCGCGCCCATGATCAAGGACAACGCCGCCGCCGCAGTCACAACGAGCCGGTATCCGCGGCCGTTTGCGGCCTTTGACGCTCCATCGGACATCAGCTGTCAGGGTCCGTACGCACTTTCCTGCGGTCGAGTATCCGGCCAGCGCCGGGCGCTCACCATTCCGACGCGACTGTGGCATCCGCGCGGCATTGCCGTCGGCGGGCGGGATCATGCCGAGTCGGACGGGCGTGGGCAAGTTGCCTTAACGGCGGAATCGGTGCTGAAAACTCGGGGCCCCGGTGCCCGACCGCGGGCTCAGGACCTCGAATTGACAGCGATTGCCCGTCGTGCAGGTATCTGACCCGCTCTATTTCCATAACGATCACGAACCGTCGATGCCGAAGAACGCCGAAGCGCTCGCCCACCTTCTGTCCCGCCGCAGCATCCCGGCCGTTCGACTCACCGAGCCGGCGCCCGGTGCCGACGATCTCGACGCGATGCTGACTGCGGCGATTCGCGTACCCGATCACGGCAAGCTCGCGCCGTGGCGCTTCATCCTCGTGGAGGGGGAAGAACGGCGCCGGTTCACCGATGCGCTGATCGCCATCTGGCGTGCCGGCAACCCCGACGCCAGCGCCGAGGCGGAGGCGATCGAGAGGGGCAAGCGCACCGGGGCCCCCACTGTCGTTATCGTGATCAGTCGAGCCGCGGAGCATCCCAAGATCCCGGTCTGGGAGCAGGAGCTGTCGGCGGGCGCGGCCTGCATGAACCTCGTACACGCGGCGCACGCCAGCGGATACGCCGCCCAGTGGCTCACCGGCTGGCCGGCTTATGACGAGGCGGTGGCCAGGCTCCTGGGCTTGTCGGAGGGCGAGCGGGTGGCGGGTTTCATCAGTGTCGGCACGCCGTCCGAGGCACCCGTCGAACGCGACCGGCCGGAGCCCGAGGCGCTCGTCAGCCGCTGGAAGGGGTGACGCCGGTCCATGGCGATCCGCGGCATCCTTCTCGACAAGGACGGGACGCTGATCGACTGCGACCTGACGTGGGCGCCGATCCTGCGGCTTCTGGCAGAAGAGATGAAGCCGCCGGGGCAGGTGGACGATCTGGTGGATGGGGCGGGCCTCGATCCGGCCACGGGCCGACTGCGCGCGGGGTCGACATGGGCGGCAGGTTCCACGATCGATCTGGTCCGGCTCTGGTGGCCCGAGGCCGACAAGGCCGCCGTCGACGCGCTTCGGCATCGCATCGATGGCATCTGCGCCGATCACAGTCCGCGGACTTCAGTGCCGCTGATAGATCTCGCGGAATTCATGGAGATGATCGCCGCCCGCGGTCTCGAAGCGGGGATCGCTACGAACGATTCCACGGCCTCGGTAAAGGCATTCCTGGAGGCGCAAGGTCTCGCCGACCGCATTGCCCATGTGATCGGCTATGACAGTGTGGCCACCCCGAAGCCGGCGCCGGACATGGTGCACCGCTTCTGTGAGATGGCCGGGTTGACCCCGGTCGAGATCGCCGTCGTCGGCGACAACACGCACGATCTGGAAATGGGCCGGGCCGCGGGGGCGGGAGCGGTGCTGGGGGTCCTCAGCGGCAACGGATCGCGGGCCGACCTCGAACCGCTGGCCGATGCGATACTCGACAGCGTCGCCGACCTGGCGGCATGGCTCGACGCGAACGAACGATAGCGACAGGGAGACCGGATGTTCTACGACGCGGTGAAGAACGAGCACGGACTGAAGCACGACCCCTTCAAGGCGCTCGTCGTGCCGCGGCCGATCGGTTGGGTGACGAGCCTCAGCCCGGACGGCAAGGTCAACCTGGCTCCCTACAGCTATTTCAACGCGCTCTCCCAGGCGCCGCATATCGTCGGCTTCTCCAGCGACGGCTGGAAGGACAGCGTGGCCAACGTCTCCGAAACGAAGGAGTTCGTCTGCAATCTCGCGACGTGGGAGCTGCGTGAGAAGATGAACGCCTCGTCGGCCGACGTGCCGGCGGACGTTCGACGAGATGGAACTCGCCGGCCTCGAAGCCGCGCCGTCGCGGATCGTCAAGCCGCCGCGGGTGAAGGCCTCGCCGGTGGCCCTGGAATGCAAGCTCTTGCAGACCGTCAAGCTGATGGACCTCGAGGGCAACCATTCGAACCGCTGGCTGACCATCGGCCAGGTGGTCGGCGTCCACATCGACGACGCGCTGATCGAGGATGGGCTGGTGGATATCACGCGGGCCAAGCCCATCTCCCGGCTCGGATACCGGGACTATGCGGTGATCGAGTCCGTATTCGCGATGGTTCGCCCCGAGGTCTGACGGGTGTAGGCTTCAGGAATGTCGGTCCATCTCATCAAGCTCTGCGTCGGGGCGGATTTGGTCGAGGACCTCTCGGCCTGGATCGGGTCGCGACAGTCTGACCGCCGTCGTCGCGGGGAGCCTGCCGAACATATCCATACGACGCGGATGACGCCCTCGCGGCGCGCGGAACTGCTCGATGGCGGATCGCTCTACTGGGTCATCAGGGGCGTGATCCAGTGCCGGCAGCAGCTGATCGACATCCGGCCGGTGGTGGACGGAGACGGACTATCGCGCTGCCAGCTCGTCATGTTGCCGGAGCTGGTTCTGGTGTCGCCCAGGCCCCGCGGTCCGTTCCAGGGTTGGCGCTATCTCGAGGCCGCCGACGCGCCGCAGGATATCGCCGCCGGCGCGGACACCGGCGACATGCCCCTGGAGATGCGGCGCGAACTCGCCGAGCTCGGGCTGTTGTGAGTTCTGCCGAGCCAGCCCCGCCAGATGTTGCGAATTGGCGGTCGTGCGCCATCTTTACCCCGATGAACGAGCATCCGTCAGGACGATGAGCCGGGAACCGAAGATACCTGCGCAGCGCGAGGAGGGACGCGACGTCTCCGGGACGAGCGCGCGCTCCGAGATCGATGCATTCCTCGTCAGGGCTCGAACCATGAGCTCGAGCCGCGCGCCGGGATCGCGCGGACGGCTGATTTTCGCGCTCGATGCAACCATGAGCCGGCAGCCGACCTGGGACCAGGCCTGCAAGCTGCAGGCGGAGATGTTCAACGAGACGGCGGCGATCGGCGGCCTCGAAGTGCAACTCGTCTATTTCCGCGGCTTCGGCGAATGCCGTTCGAGCAAGTGGGTGGACGATCCCCGCCGGCTCGCGGAGATGATGACCCGGATCGATTGCCGTGGCGGCGCGACCCAGATCGGCAAGGTCCTCAAGCACACCCGCGACGAGGCCCGCAAGAAGCCGGTCCAAGCGCTCGTCTACATCGGCGATGCGATGGAGGAGTTCGTCGACCGGCTGTGCGCGATCGCCGGGGAGATCGGACTTCTTGGAATGCCGGCCTTCATGTTTCACGAAGGGCCGGACCAAATCGCGGGCAGCGCCTTCAAGGAGATCGCGAGACTGACGGGTGGAGCGTATTGCCGGTTCGACTCCGGATCGGCGCAGCAGCTGCGAGAACTTCTATCGGCGGTCGCGGTCTATGCGGCCGGCGGCCGGGCGGCGCTCGAGGACTACGGGCGGAAAAGCGGCCCGCAGACGCGCCTCCTCATCGAACAGATGCGCTGAGGCACGGCCGTCGATGGGATACTTCTTTCTCGGCCTCGTCATACTCGTGCTCGGTATCCTCGCGACACGCTGGTTCGTCAGCGCGGACGCTGCCGTGGTGGCGCGGCGGCTCCGTAAGGGGGCGGGGATCGGGCTGCTGGGACTCGCCGGCGTGTTCATGCTGACCGGCCGCTGGATACTCGCCTTCCCGGCGGCGGCGTTCGGTCTCTCGCTGCTCGGACGGGGCGGCCTCATGCCGTTCGACTTCGGAGCGCAGACCTCGCGCAGCGGCGGACAGACGTCCACCGTGCGCTCGGCATGGATCGAGATGACGCTCGATCACGACAGCGGTCGAATGGAAGGTCGGGTGAGGCGAGGGCCGTACGCCGGCACAATGCTCGACGACCTCGACCGGGAGCAGGTCCTGGACCTGCTCGCCGAACTCGACGACGCGGAGAGCCGGCAGCTACTCGAAGCTTATCTCGACCGCCGGGAGCCCGGCTGGCGTGACGACGGACATGGTGACACGGCAGCGGGGCACGGAGGCATGCCGTCCGGCGGCGGGCCAATGACGCCTGAGGAGGCCTATGAGATACTGGGCGTGACGCCTGGGCCGGCGAGGGCGACATTCGACGCGCCCACCGGGACCTGATGATGAAGGTTCATCCCGATAGGGGTGGCTCCACCTACCTGGCCGCCAAGATCAACGAGGCCAAGGAACTTCTGCTTCGCAAACATCGCGGCCGCTCCTGAGCTCTCCCTCAGTTGCGGGCCGAGAAGCAGCCGAAGGAGCGGCGCTTCAACTCGGCGCAGGCCTGGTCGGCGCCGCCGCGGTCGAAGCCGGCGAAGCGGGCCCGCCATAGCGTCGAGCCGTTGGACTGAACCGTCTCGGTAAAGGCGGATGCGCCGCTAAGCGCGCCCGACACCTGCGAGCGGGCACGGTCGAGCGAGTCCCTTCGCGAGGGCTTCGGTCGCAAAGGCGCCGATCTGGATCACGTAATCGCCCGCCGCACGGGGTTCGGCGGTCGCGGAACCCTCCTCGGGAAATTCGGCGAACTGCGGGTCCTGGGAAACCTGGGCGACGAGCGCGCCGAGGGCCTGCTGTTCCTGCAACGGATAGGGCCGCCCGGCCGACGCCGCGACGAGCGTTGCGGGAACGGTCGTCGAGGGGACGAGGATCGGAGCCGATGCCGTTTGCGTTGTGACGGGCATGGACGGATCGTGGTTAGGACGCGCCTGCGGCATCGGAGGGTTGGAGACCAGGAGCTGCTGTGCGCCGCGGGCAGCATTGGGCAGGGCGTTGGCCAGGATTTCGCGCATGTGGGCGTCGCGGCTGGCGCCGGTGCGGCCGCCCATGACGACGGCGACGAGATGCTTGCCGTCGCGGCGCATGTTGGCGACGAGGTTGAAGCCCGAGGCGCGGATGAATCCGGTCTTCATGCCGTCGACGCCCTGCACCTGGCCGAGCAGGCGATTGTGGTTGCGGAAGGTGGTGCCGCGCCAGGACGCCGAGCGGGTGTTGAAGTAGTGGTAGTACTGCGGGAAGCGCTTCTGGACCGCGAGCGCGAGCGTGACGATGTCGCGGGCGGTCGTCACCTGACCGCTGTTCGGCAGGCCGTGGGGATTGCGGAACGTCGTCCGGCTCATCCCGATGCTGCGCGCGGTCTTCGTCATGCGGTCGGCGAACGCCGAGACGCTTCCGCTGACGTTCTCGGCGACGACGACTGCGACGTCGTTGGCCGACTTCGTGATGAGAAGCTTGATGGCGTCCTCGACACTGATCGTCTGGCCGGCCCTGATCCCGATCTTCGAGGGGGCCTGGTCGGCTGCGTTCTGGGAGGCCGTCAACGGGCTGTTCGGCTGAAGCCGGCCGGCGGCCAGTTCCTCGAACAGGATGTATACGGTCATCACCTTGGTGATCGACGCCGGGAAGCGGTGCTCGTCAGCGTAGCGCGAGAAGTGCGTCTGGCCGCTGTTGGCGTCGAAGACGATCGCGGCATAGCGCGGATTGGCGTCGGCCGGAGCGGTCGCGGCGAGCATCGCCCCGACGGCTAGTGCGGCGACGAGAAAGCGGGCGGACCCGCCGAGGATGCCGGTCGAAACGCGCCGGAGAACGCCGATCATGGATTGAACCCCATTACCCTGTCTGGGCATGCCGAAGGAGCGTCCGACCCCAAGGTCGACGTTAGCCCGATTCCCACCGAATGAGAGACTGGACCCCAACGGAACCACCCGTACGCAATACACTCGCTTTCCCCGATAGGGCGAGACCATCCCGCATAGCCATGCCGACGGCCGCGCCCTTGCCCCGATGGAGGAAGCTAGAGGGCGCGAGTTAGGAAATCGTAAAGCTTGTCGAAAAGACGGCCGGGTTCCGGCCAGTGAAATGGTGCAGTGCAAAATGAATGTTGACTTTCATGCTGCATTGCATATATCTGCCCTTGAAATGCCCGGTGGGGAGCGGCCCCGCCAAAGAAAGCCCCCTAACTCACGTCTTGAGGAGAGCCCCGATGATCAATGGTTTCGAGGACTTCCAGAAGCTCGGCAAGGACAACATGGACCTTGCCATGAAGAGCTTCGGCACCGTCAGCAAGAGCTGGCAGGCCATCGCGGTCGAGGTTGCCGACTATTCGAAGAAGTCCTTCGAGGAAGGCGCCGCCACGTTCGAGAAGCTGGCTTCGGCCAAGTCGCTCGACAAGGCGATGGAGATCCAGAGCGACTTCGTGAAGTCGTCCTACGAAGGCTTCGTGGCCCAGGCCACCAAGATGGGCGAACTGTACGTCGATCTCGCCAAGGACGCCTACAAGCCGTTCGAGAGCGCGGTTGCCAAGGTCGCCAAGTAAGGCGCCGACCCGCTTCAAAATTTCCCAGAATGCAGAAGCCCGGCCGGTCTGGCCGGGCTTTTTTGCGTTTGGCTTCAGCGCGCCGGTGGAAGAATGCCCGTCCGAGACTTATGTTATCGGACATCTGGCAACCGAGCGGGGACGCTCCTAGAATGCTGACCAGGCGGTTGGGATCGCTTCGGGCGGAAATTCGCCGGGTCGTGCGTCGCGAACCGAAAGATCCCGGAAGGCAAAGGTGATGGGCAGACTGGAGACGTCCGGCGGCCGGCCGATCGTCATGAGGATGAGCCGGCAGAACAGCGACGGCGATACGGGAACCGGCATCGTCACGCGGACCCGGACGCGCACCAAAAGACCCAGTCTCTATCGCGTCCTGCTCCTGAACGACGACTACACGCCGATGGAATTCGTCGTTCACGTCCTCGAGCGCTTCTTCAACAAGGGACGCGAGGATTCGACACGTATCATGCTGCACGTTCACCACCACGGCGTGGGGGAGTGCGGGGTATTCACATACGAGGTGGCTGAAACCAAGGTGACCCAGGTCATGGATTTCGCCCGGAAGCACCAGCATCCGCTACAGTGCGTCATGGAAAAGAAGTAGGATCGAGCCCTTGCCATCGTTCTCACGCAGTCTCGAACAGGCCCTTCACCGAGCGCTCGCCTTCGCGAACGAGCGGCACCACGAGTATGCGACGCTGGAGCACCTGCTGCTGGCGCTCATCGAGGACCAGGACGCGGCCGCCGTCATGCGCGCCTGCAACGTGGACCTCGACGTTCTGCGGCAGAACCTCGTCGAGTATATCGACGGCGAACTCGACAACCTGATCACCGATCTCGGCGAGGACTCCAAGCCGACGGCGGGGTTCCAGCGCGTCATCCAGCGCGCCGTCATTCACGTGCAGTCGTCGGGACGGGAGGAGGTGACAGGGGCGAACGTGCTCGTGGCGATATTCGCAGAGCGCGAGAGCCACGCCGCCTACTTCCTCCAGGAACAGGACATGACGCGCTACGATGCCGTCAACTACATCAGTCACGGCATCGCCAAGCGCCCGGGATATTCGGAGACCCGTACCGTGCGTGGCAGCGACGACGAAGCCGCAGAGGCGGAAGAAGGCGAGAAGAAGAAGTCGGACGCCCTCGAGGCCTACTGCATCAACCTCAACGAGAAGGCCCGCGAGGGCCGGGTGGACCCGCTGATCGGCCGCGAGGCCGAACTGAGGCGGACGATCCAGGTCCTGTGCCGGCGCCAGAAGAACAACCCGCTGTTCGTCGGCGATCCCGGCGTCGGTAAGACCGCCATCGCGGAAGGGCTGGCGCGGCGGATCATCCACAACGAGGTGCCCGAGGTCCTCGCCAAGGCGACGATCTTCCAGCTCGACATGGGCTCGCTGCTCGCGGGAACCCGCTATCGCGGCGACTTCGAGGAGCGGCTGAAGGCGGTCGTCAAGGAGATCGAGAAGTATCCCGGCGCGATCATGTTCATCGATGAGATCCACACGGTGATCGGCGCCGGCGCGACGTCCGGCGGCGCGATGGACGCATCGAACCTGTTGAAGCCGGCCTTGCAGAGCGGCCAGCTCCGCTGCATCGGCTCCACCACCTACAAGGAGTACCGCCAGTACTTCGAGAAGGACCGCGCACTCGTGCGGCGGTTCCAGAAGATCGACGTCGCCGAGCCGACGGTTCCGGACGCGATCAAGATCCTCAAGGGGCTGAAGCCCTATTTCGAGGAGTTCCACGGCCTGCGCTACACCAACGAGGCGATCACCTCGGCGGTCGAGCTCGCCGCGCGGCACATCCACGACCGCAAGCTGCCCGACAAGGCGATCGACGTGATCGACGAGACCGGCGCGTCGCAAATGCTGCTGCCGCCGTCGCGGCGCAGGCGCGTGATCGGGGTCAAGGACGTGGAGGCCACCATCGCGACGATGGCGCGCATTCCGCCTAAGTCGGTTTCGAAGTCGGATGCCGAGGTGCTCGTCCACCTCAAGGACAACCTGCAGCGCACCGTTTTCGGCCAGGACAAGGCGATCGAGGCGCTGTCGGCGGCGATCAAGCTCGCCCGGGCGGGCCTGCGCGAGCCGGAGAAGCCGATCGGCAACTACCTGTTCTCCGGCCCGACCGGCGTCGGCAAGACGGAAGTCGCCAAGCAACTCGCCCAGCTCCTCGGCGTCGAGCTGCTGCGCTTCGACATGTCGGAGTACATGGAGCGGCACACCGTCTCGCGGCTGATCGGCGCACCTCCAGGCTATGTCGGGTTCGACCAGGGCGGACTCCTGACCGACGGCGTCGACCAGCACCCGCATTGCGTGCTCCTGCTCGACGAGATCGAGAAGGCGCATCCCGACCTGTTCAACATCCTCCTCCAGATCATGGATCACGGGAAGCTGACCGACCACAACGGCAAGCAGGTCGATTTCCGCAACGTGATCCTGATCATGACCACAAACGCGGGCGCCGCCGATCTCGCCAAGCCGGCTATCGGCTTCGGGCGCACGAAGCGGGAGGGCGACGACCAGGAGGCGATCAACCGGATGTTCGCACCGGAGTTCCGCAACCGGCTCGACGCGATCATCTCCTTCGGCAACCTGCCGACGGAAGTGGTGGCGATGGTGGTCGACAAGTTCGTCCTCCAGCTCGAGGCGCAGCTCGCCGACCGCGGGGTGACGATCGAACTGACGGAAGACGCCAACAAGTGGATCGCCGAGCGCGGCTACGACGAGCAGATGGGCGCGCGGCCGCTGGCCCGTGTCATCCAGGAGCACATCAAGAAGCCGCTGGCCGACGAGGTGCTGTTCGGCAAGCTCAAGGATGGCGGCGTGGTGCGCGTCCTGGTGCAAGGCAAGGGACCGACCTCCACGCTCGGCTTCGACTATGTCGAGGAGGGGCGCCAGGCCAAGGCGCCGCCGCCGAAGGCGAAGCCGAAGCGTACGCCGAAGCCCAAGACGGCGCGTCCCAAGCCGAAGCGTCCGGCGAAGCCGAAGTCCGGCGGTGGCGGAAACGGGACGGGCGGTGCGACCGTCCCGAAGATCCCGCTGCCGAGCCAGTAAGGTGTCGGCGAACGCGGCCGATCAGGCCGCAGATGCCCGATGCTTGCGAGAGCGCGGCCGGACGACGTGACGCCGGGTAGCGAACTGGATCGGCGCGGCGGCTTTCGTCTGGGCGCGCGCGTGGCGCTTTCGGTGCCGGGCGCGGTGTTGTTTGCGTCCGCGTTCGGCTTCGGGGCCTTCGCACAGGGGTCGAACTTCGACCTCGGCCTCGCGCTTTTCACCGCGCTCGTATTCGCGCTTCCCGGACAGGTGGTGCTGGTCGATTCCGTCGCCAACGGGGCGGGGCTCGCCGGCGCCACGCTGGCGGTGACGCTGACGGCGGTGCGGCTTTTGCCGCTCACCGTCGCGCTGATGCCGCATCTCAGGCGGCCCGATACGCCGCTCGCGCAGCAGCTCGCGCTGTCTCACTTCGTCGCCGTCACGGTGTGGGTGGAGACGATGCGGCGGCTGCACGAACTGCCCCGCGACGTACGCATCTCGTTCTACTCCGGCGTCTCGGTGGTGCTCCTGCCGAGCGTCATCGTCGGCACGCTGCTCGGCTTCATCGCCGCCGGCGTGCTGCCGCCGCCGCTGGCGGCCGGCCTCATGTTCCTGACGCCGATCTATTTCCTGCTGTCGATGCTGTCGGCGTCGAGGGAGCAGATGGACGTGCTGGCGATCGGCATAGGCCTCGTGTTCGGCCCGATCTTCTATGCGCTCGTGCCGGGTCTCGATTTGCTGGTGACCGGCCTCGTCGCCGGGACCCTGGCCTATGCGGTCGCGCGCTGGAGACGGCGGCCATGATGGCGGCAGGGGGCATCTGGCCCTACGTGTTCGTCACGATCGCCGGTATTCTCGCGACGGATTTCTGGCGGTGGCTCGGCGTACTTACGGCCGCGCGGCTTGATGAGAACAGCGAGATCCTTCGCTGGGTGCGGGCCGTCTCGACGGCCCTGGTCGCTGGCCTTGTGGCGCGCATCGTCATCTTCCCCATCGGCGCCATGGCCCTGACGCCACTCAGTGGCCGGGTGGGCGCGGTCGTGGTCGGACTGATCGTCTACGTCGCACTCAGGAAGAACGTCTTCCTCGGCATCCTCGCCGCCGAGGCGGTGCTGATCGGGGCGACGATCTGGGCGACCGGGGGACTGTAACTTCTCGAGGCATCGGGGCCTCGATCCGTCGAGCCGCGCCTTGCGGCGCGCGCGCCTAGCCTTACAGCGCCGCCTTCAGCTTCTCCGCGTTCGCCGCGAGAACCTCGTTCGTCTCCTTGAACGAGGCCGCGGGGCGCAGGTCGACGCCGGCGTGGCGCGGGATGACATGAAAGTGCGTATGGAACACGACCTGGCCGCCGGCCGGCTCGTTGAACTGGTGGATCGTCACGCCGTCGGCCCCGAACGCCCGGCGTCCGGCACGGGCGAGCTTGCGCACGGTCTCGATCACTGCGGCAAGATCGTCCAGCTCGATGTCGAGCAGGTTGCGGGAAGGCGCCTTTGGGATCACCAGGGCATGGCCGTCGGCGCGCGGCATGATATCCATGAATGCGAACGTCCGATCGTCCTCATGGACCTTATGCGCCGGCAGTTCGCCGCGCAGGATCTTCGCGAAGATGTTGTCGTCGTCGTAATCGGCCATGGTCTGCTCCCGTTAGCGCAAGGCGTAGCATTCAGAGACCGGCGCGTGCGTCAAGGCAGACGCATGAGGACCAATCCGAGGATGACGACCGCGACCGAAACGGCGCGCGCGGCCGTCAGCTTCTCACCGAGGAAGAGGACGCCGATGACCACGGCGAACACGACACTCGTCTCGCGCAGGGCGGCGACGAGGGCGATCGGCGCGACCGTCATGGCCCAGATCGCGATCCAGTAGGCGATTAGCGACAGCGCTCCGCCGACGAGGCCTGCCTTCCAGTTCTCCGAGATCATCTCGCTCGTCGCGCGGCCGCGTGCCCAGAGCGCGTAGAGCAGCAGCGGGAAGCCGTCGAGTACGAAGAGCCAGAGAATGTAGGAATGGGCGCTGCCTGCCGCGCGGGCTCCCATCCCGTCTGCGATCGTGTAGCCCGCGATGAAAACCGACGTGCCCAGTGCGAATGCGACGCCCTTCGGCGCCTCGCGAATGACCTTGAGGCCCTGCTCGAAGGTGAGCGCGAGGATGCCGACGCCGAGCGTAACGATGCCGAGTACGGTGAGCGCAGGCAGCGGTTCGCCGACGATCAGGAAGCTCGCGAGAAGTGTCAACAGCGGCGCGGAGCCCCGCGCCAGCGGATACACCTTGCCCAACTCGCCGTGCATGTAGGCGTTGGCGAGGAAGACGTTGTAGCCGAGATGCAGGACGACGGACGCCGCCAGCCAGGGCCAGGAATTGGGATGCGGCGGGCTGACGAGCAGCAACCCCGGCAGGGCGAACACCGCGGCGAAGGTCGCCAGCAGCGTCATCATCGCCAGCCGGTCGCCCTTCAGCCGTATCAGCGCGTTCCAGCTCGCATGCAGGAGCGCCGAGAACAGGACGGCTGAGGCGACGGCGAGGGTCATGAGGCAGGACGCTCGGTGGGGCAGGCGCCCGGCATAGCGCCGTCATCGCAGTGTCGCAATGGGGTGGGGGTGTGAACTTCGCGGCCCCGTCCTCCGAGATGCGTGCGCTGGACGCTTCTCAGGATGAGGATTCGAGCCCTGACATAACCCCTCATCCTGAGGAGGTCACGGAGCGGCCGTCTCGAAGGATCGGGGCCACTCTTGTGCCGCCCCTCAGTCCGTCATCTTCACGTAGCTGCCGGGCGCGTCCTCGATGGGCTTGAGCTTGCCGCCGCCGGGCGTGCGGGCGGGAACGCGCGTCCCGTCCTGCTTATCGAGCCAGGCATTCCAGTCGGGCCACCAGGAGCCGGGGTTCTCCTTGGCTTTCGAAATCCACTTGTCGAGGTCGCCGACCGGCTTGCCGCCGGTCCAGAACTGGTACTTCTGCTTGGCCGGTGGATTGACGACGCCGGCGATGTGGCCGGAGGCGGCGAGGACGAACCGGACTTTCCCGCCGAAGAACTTCGAACCGAGAAAGGCCGACTTCGCCGGCGCGATGTGGTCTTCGCGGGTGGCCAGATTGTAGACGGGGATGGTGACCTTCCCGAGGTCGAGCCTCACGCCGCCGACCTCCATCTCGCCCCTGGTCAGCCGGTTCTCGAGATAGCAGCTGCGCAGGTAGAAGGAGTGGTTGGCGGCCGGCATGCGCGTGGAATCGGAATTCCAGTAGAGCAGGTCGAAGGGAAACGGCGCGCGGCCCCTGAGGTAGTTGTTCACCACATAGGGCCAGATCAGGTCGTTGGAGCGCAGCAGGTTGAAGGCGGTCGCCATGCGGCGGCCTTCCAGATAGCCGCGCCGAGCCATGTCCTCCTCGACGGCGCGCGATCTGCTCCTCGTCGACGAAGACCTTCAGGTCGCCGGCGAAGGTGAAGTCCACCTGGGTCGTCAGGAGCGTGGCGCTGGCGATGCGGTCGTCGCCCTTCGCCGCCATCCAGGCCAGCGTGACGGAGAGCAGCGTGCCGCCGACGCAATAGCCGACCGCGTTGACCTTTCGTTCGCCGGTCGCCTTCTCGATGACGTCGAGCGCTTCGAGGATGCCCTCGCGCATGTAGTCCTCGAAGGACTTCCTCGCGAGCCGCTCGTCCGGATTGACCCAGGAGATGACGAAGACCGTATGGCCCTGCTCGACGGCCCAGCGGATGAAGGACTTATCGCGGGTTGAGGTCGAGGATGTAGAACTTGTTGATCCACGGCGGGACGATGAGGAGCGGACGCTTGCAGACGTTCTCGGTCGCCGGCTCGTACTGGATGAGCTGGATGAGCTCGTTCTGCCAGACGACCTTGCCGGGGGTGAGCGCGAGGTTGCGTCCGACCTCGAACAGGGTCGGGTCGGACTGGCGGATCTTCAGTTCGCCCTTGCCGAGCTTGATGTCCTCGGCGAGGAGCTGCATGCCGCGGACGAGGTTCTCGCCGTTCGATGCCAGCGTCTCGCGCAGGAGCTCCGGGTTGGTCATCACGAAGTTCGACGGCGACAGCGCGTTGGCGATCTGCCGGACGTAGAAGCGCGCCTTGTGGCGGGTGTGGTCGTCGATGTCCTCGGTCTTCTCGACGAGATCCTCGGCCCAGCGCGTGGTCAGCAGATAGGCCTGCTTGAGGAAGTCGAAGACACGGATTCTCGGCCCAGGCATGGTCGGCGAAGCGCCGGTCGCCTTTGTCAGGCTTTGCGACCGGCGGGTGGATTCCCCCCCATGCGACGCAGCATCGTCGTCCAGAGGTCGAGATAGCCGACCCAAAGCCTGGTCTGCGCCTCGAAGGCCTTGCCGGGGTCGGAGAGCCATTTCTCCGCAATTTGGCCGAGCGTCTTGGCGGCCTGGCCCATTTCCTGGGCGAATACCAGCTTCGCCTCGCCGTCGTCGCGCGCCTCCATGACGGCGGCGAGCGCCTCTGCCGCCTTCCTCCGCGAGGCGGGAGATATTCTGCGCGAATGCCTCAGGATCTCGGATCTGGGTAGCCTCGTCCCGGTGTTCGACCCGTTCGGTCATCAGTTCCCCAGACTGTCTTTTCATTGTCCCGTGGCCTGCCGTGGGCCGGGTTTCTCAGGCATTATCATGCCGCTGCTTTTGACAAACTGGAAATCGAGAGCCAAGACGGCGATTGGGAACGCCGGGTCGTTAGGGAATGCTTTACCATGAACGCAGACCCTGTGAAGCGATCCCCGGTCGGGTTCCGGGGGAGCAGGTTGTCATGAGAATGTCCGGACAGACGAGGCGTGGCGCGGCAGCCGTTGCGACGGTGTTGCTCGCGCTCGGCGTTGCGCGGCTGCACGGAAAATCCGCGGACTGCCGTTCATCGCTGACGTTCCCGAGACACGAGAGCGGCGCCGCCGCCCGGCGTCTATCCGAACATCAACAACCATGCCGGAACCGCCGGCCGATCGAAGACGGCCGAAGAGCCTCAGGCTGCCGAGGAAGAGCTGGAGCGGCTCGGCACGTCGCCACGTCGAGTGGCGCCCAGCGAGCATTAGGCCGGCGAGCGGCGGCTCGTCTGACCGGCGCCCCGCCCAGGGAGCAGTATGCAGAGATGTCGGACTTCCATCGCATCAAGCGCCTGCCGCCCTACGTCTTCGAGCAGGTCAACAGGCTGAAGGCGCAGGCCCGCGCTGGCGGCGCCGACATCATCGACCTCGGCATGGGCAATCCGGACCTGCCGACGCCGCAGCACATCGTCGAGAAGCTGGTCGAGACGGTCGCCAAGCCGCGCACCCACCGCTATTCGGCCTCGCAAGGGCATTCCCGGGCCTGCGCAGGGCGCAGGCCGCCTATTACGACCGCCGCTTCGGCGTGAAGCTCAACCCGGACACGCAGGTCGTCGCGACGCTCGGCTCCAAGGAAGGCTTCGCCAATATGGCGCAGGCGATCACCGCGCCCGGCGACGTCGTGCTGGTGCCCGACCCGACCTATCCGATCCACGCATTCGGCTTCATCATGTCGGGCGGCGTCGATCCGGCAGCTGCCCGCCGAGCCGGACGACGAGTTTCATCCGCCGCGCTCGACCGGGCGGTGCGCCATTCGATCCCGAAGCCGCATCGCGCTGGTGCTCAACTACCCGGCGAACCCGACCGCGCTACGTCGCCGACCTCGATTTCTACAAGGAGGTGGTGGCCTTCGCGCGCAAGAACGACCTCTTCATCCTGTCCGATCTCGCCTATGCCGAGATCTATTTCGACGAGCACGCCGCCGCCTTCGATCCTGCAGGTGAAGGGCGCGATGGACGTGGCGGTCGAGTTCACCTCGATGTCGAAGACCTATTCGATGCCCGGCTGGCGCATGGGCTTCGCGGTCGGCAACGAGCGGCTGATCGCCGCGCTGGCGCGGGTGAAGTCCTATCTCGACTACGGCGCCTTCACGCCGATCCAGGTGGCCGCCGCCGCCGCGCTCAACGGGCCGGAGGACATGCATCGAGGAGATGCGCGACGATCTACCAGCAGCCGCCGCGATGTCTGGTCGACAGCTTCGCGCGCGCCGGCTGGGACATCCCGGCGCCGCCCGCGACGATGTTCGCCTGGGCGCCGATCCCCGAGCAGTTCCGGCAGCTGGGCTCGCTGGAGTTCTCCAAGCTGCTGGTCGAGAAGGCCGGCGTCGCGGTGGCGCCGGGCGTCGGCTTCGGCGAATATGGCGAGGGCTACGTGCGCATCGCGCCTCGTGGAGAACGAGCAGCGCATCCGCCAGGCCGCCCGCAACGTCAAGCGATTCCTTGCGAACGGCCGACGAAACGATGCACAACGTCATCCCTGCTCGGGGCGACTGCGCGGCTGACGCCGCCGGAGTCGGCCGTGCCGTCAAGCGCTGGCTGGTTCAGGTCCTCGGCGGGCGATGCTCGGAACACTCTGCGCATCGGGCTCGCCGGGCTCGGCACGGTCGGCGTCGGCCGTACTCGACTGCTTGCCGAGAAGGCGATCCGTCGCGGACCGGGCGCGGTCGGCCGTGCGGGTCGGTGGCCGTCTCGGCGCGCTCGAAGCGCAAGCGCGGCATCGATCTCTCGGGCATGACATGGTTCGACGACCCGGTCGAGCTCGCGCAAGTCGCCGGAAATCGACGTCTTCGTCGAACTGATCGGCGGCGAAGGCGGCGCCGGCCAAAGCGGCCGTCGACGCCGCGCTTAGGCGGGCAAGCACGTCGTCACGGCCAACAAGGCGCTGCTGGCCGCGCACGGCGTCGCAACTCGCCAGGCGCGCCGAGGCAAAGGCGCGCCGCTGATCGGCTTCGAGGCGGCGGTCGCCGGCGGCATCCCCATCGTCAAGACCTTGCGCGAGGCCTTGCGCGGCAACCGCATGAGCCGCGTCTACGGCATCCTCAACGGCACCTGCAACTACATCCTGACGCGGATGGAGGATGAGGGCTCGGCCTTCGACGAGTGCCTGGCCGAGGCCCAGCGGCTCGGCTATGCCGAAGCCGACCCGACCTTCGACATCGAGGGCCATCGACACCGCGCACAAGCTCGCGCATCCTGACGCGCCTGCCTTCGGCACCGAGATCGACGTCGATTCGATCTATCTCGAGGGCATCTCCTCGATCACCCAGGCCGACATCGAGGCGGCCGACGAACTCGGCTACAAGATCAAGCTGCTTGGCGTCGCGCGGCGCACCGAGAGCGGCATCGAGCAGCGCGTACACCCGACCATGGTGCCGCACGATACCGCCATCGCCGGGGTCGACGGCGTGCTCAACGCGGTCGCCGTCGACGGCGACTTCGTGGGCGAGATCATGCTGGTCGGGCCCGGCGCGGGCGGGCCGGCGACAGCCTCGTCGGTGGTGGGCGACATCGCTCGACATCGCGCGCGGCATGGCGCCTGCCGTCGTTCGGCATGCCCGCCGCGCGCCTGCAGCCATACGAGCGCGCGCGGATGCGGGCGCACGAAGGCGGCTACTACATCCGGCTGTCGGTCTACGATCGGCCGGGCGCCTTCGCGGCGATCGCCGCGCGCATGGCCGAGCAGGAGCATCTCGCTGGAGAGCATCGTGCAGAAGCGACCGCGTGCCGCGGCCAGCGACCGATAGCGCGCGCCGCGTCGGTGCTCATCACCCACGAGACGACCGAGGCGCACATCCGCGAAGGCGCTCGAGGCCATCGAAGAGGACGGTCACATCACGGACCGCCGCAAATGATCCGCTATCGAGCACGCCGTGACGAACGAATGCCCAGGGCGGCTAGTATCGACCGACATGTCGGGTAAGGACAAGACCGCAGCATCCGTCGGCTCGACCGGATCCTGACGCTCGAGGTGGTGCGGGTGACCGAGCGCGCCGCCATCGCCGCCGCCAGGCTGCGCGGGCGCGGCAACGAGAAGGCCGCCGACCAGGCCGCCGTCGACGCCATGCGCGCGCGAACTCAATCAGCTTCCGATCAAGCGGCACCGTCGTCATCGGCGAGGGCGAGCGCGACGAGGCGCCGATGCTCTACATCGGCGAGGAAGTCGGGACGGGCGAGGGCCCGAAGTCGACATCGCGGTCGATCCGCTCGAGGGGACGACGCTCTGCGCCAAGGACCAGCCCAATTCGCTGGCCGTGCTCGCCATCGCGGAAGGCGGGCAGCCTGCTCAATGCGCCGGACATCTACATGGACAAGATCGCCATCGGACCCGGCTATCCGGCCGGCACGGTCGATCTCGACAAGTCGCCGGCGGAGAACCTGCGCGGCGCTGGCCAAGGCCAAGGGCGTGCCGATGAGCGAGATCACCGCCTGCATCCTCGACCGCCCGCGCCACGCGAAGCTGATCGAGGAGGTGCGCGCGGCCGGCGCCGCGATCAGCCTGATCGGCGACGGCGATATCGCCGGCATCATCCACACGACGGACACCGACGAGACCGGGATCGACATCTATATCGGCATCGGCGGCGCGCCCGAGGGCGTGCTGGCGGCAGCCGCTCTGCGCTGCATCGGCGGCCAGATGCAGGGCCGCCTGATCCTCGACACCGAGGAGAAGCGCAAGCGCGCGTCTGGCGATGGGCATCAAGGACCCGGACAAGAAGTACGACGATCGAGGAGATGGCGCGCGGCGACGTGATTTTCGCCGCGACCGGCGTCACCGACGGAAACCTCCTGTCCGGTGTGAAGTTCGGCAAGGAGACGGTGATGACGGATACCGTAGTCATGCGGTCCTCCACCCAGACCGTCCGCTGGATCAAGGCCGAGCACCGCGCGCTCGCCAAGTTCGAATAGCGCCGCTTTCTCGCGATGGCGCAGCTGGCACCGGCCGATCATCCTGACCTTGCGGCCCCGGCACGGGCCTATCTGGGGGTGGAGCGTTCGGTGTCGGGCCGCCGCTGGGTGGATCGGCTCGATCCGGCCACCCACCAGACCGCGCTCGCCATCGCGCAGCGGGCGGACCTGCCGGAACTCGTCGCGCGCGTCGCCGCCGGGCGTGGAGCCGGCCCGGACGAAATCGGCCGGTTTCTCGACCCAAGCCTCCGCGATCTGATGCCCGACCCGTCGCTACTGGCGGGGATGGACGCGGCGACGGAGCGGCTGGCCTCTGCGGTGCGCCGTAGAGAGCAGATCGCCATATTTGGCGATTATGACGTTGACGGAGCCACTTCGTCTGCGTTGCTCGCGCGATTTCTGAACTGGAATGGGCTCCGGCCGGCGATCCACATTCCCGATCGCATCACCGAAGGGTATGGGCCCAACGAAGACGCGATCTCGCGGCTCGCCGCCGCCGGCGCGACTCTTCTGGTGACGGTCGACTGCGGCTCGACCAGTCCGAGGCATTCACGCACGCCGCGAAACTCGGCCTGGACGTCGTGGTGATCGACCACCACCAGGTGGGCGAGGTCTTGCCGCCGGCGCTGGCGATCGTCAATCCCAACCGCCAGGACGACCTGAGCGGGCAGGGCCACCTCGCAGCCGTCGGTGTCGTGTTCCTTACCGTGGTAGCCGTCAACCGCGCGCTGCGGCAGTCGGGCTGGTACGCGGACGGGCGGCACGAACCGGATCTCCTGGTCTGGCTCGATCTCGTCGCTTTGGGGACGGTGGCCGATGTCGTGCCGCTGACCGGCCTCAATCGGGCCTATGTCCGCAAGGGCCTGACGATCATGCAGCGGCGAGGGTCGGTTGGCCTGGCCGCGCTGGGCGATGTCGCGCGGCTCACGGGGCCGGTCGACTGCTACCATCTGGGATTCCTGCTCGGCCCCCGGATCAACGCCGGCGGACGCATCGGCGATGCGGGACTGGGAGTGCGGCTCCTCCTCTGCGAGGATCGCGACGACGCCGCGCAGATCGCGGCCGAACTGGACCGCCTGAACGGCGAGCGGCAGGCGATCGAGCAGGCGATCGTGGACGAGGCCATATTGGCTGTAGAGGCCGCCGGGGACCCGACGGCGGGCAGCGTCGTGATCGCCCATTCCGATGCGGACTGGCATCCCGGCGTCGTCGGTCTGGTCGCCTCGCGGCTGAAGGAGCGATACGCGCGTCCCGCGTTTGCGATCGCGTTCCGGCCGGACGGCGTCGGTACCGGCTCCGCCAGGTCCATCAGGGGTATCGACATCGGTTCGGCGGTGCGTGCCGCCGTCGAGTCCGGCATCGCCCTCAAGGGGGGAGGCCATGCCATGGCCGCCGGTCTGACCGTGCACCGGGATCGTCTGGCCGATCTTCAGGCCTTCCTCGGCGAGCGGCTGGCCGCGTTCGCGGGCACCGGCGATCCGTCGGTTCTCGAGATCGACGGCGCGCTCACGGCCACTGCGGCGCGCGTCGAACTGGTCACGGCGCTGGAAGCCGCGGGTCCGTTCGGATCGGGCAACCCGGAGCCCGTCTTCGCCCTGCCGGCGCACCGAATCGCTTTCGCTGAGGCGACCGCGCAGGGTCATGTGCGTTGCGCGTTCTCGACCTCTGACGGCGGGCGGATCAAGGCAATCGCCTTCCGGGCCGCCGACGATCCGCTCGGTGCGGCTCTTCTCAACGGACGCGGAGATTCCGTTCACGCCGCGGGCGTGCTGCGGATCGACCGTTGGGGCGGACGCGAAGAGGTCTGCCTGCACCTGCGCGATCTCGCGCTCGCCAAGGCCCGCTGAAGCCCGGTCCCTCCCGAATTTTCCCTATGCCGCGGAATAAACGCCCGGCGCCTCCGTTCTCGTATGCAGAGGTGGAGGCCAGGGCGAGTTCATCGGACGAGACCTTTCGCCCCCGTCCAGCCGCGACCCTCCACCTCGCTGGACATCGAGCGGAATAGCCGGTCGGACCGGCGCTGACTTCACGGCGCCTCAGCCCGCCGGCAGAACGGAGACAGGACATGAGCGATCATTCGAATGACGCGAACACTGCGGAAGACGCGCCGAACCTAGACCGGCGCCGGATGCTGATGCGCCTCGGGCTGGCGGCGACCGCGATCTACTCCGCGCCCGTGCTGCTTCAGCTGAACGAGGCCCATGCCTCGGGCGGCAGCGGCGGCGGCCGGGGCGGCAGCGGCGGCGGCCGGGGCGGCGGCAGCGGCGGGCGTGGCGGTCGCGGAAGCGGCGGCCGGGGCAGCGGTGGCCGGGGCAGCGGTCGCGGTCGCGGCGGGCAGGCTGCCCGCGGATTCGGCGGACACCGGGGAAGCTGGGGCAGCGGCGCACGCCGCGGCGGCAACCGCGGGAATACGACGCTCAGCCAGGGGCTGATGCGCGACCTGCGCGATGCTTTCGGGCGGTAAGGCCCTCTTCGCCGGGAGCTGCCCAGGCCGCACCCGGCGTCCTTGAACCCAAATGACGGGAGAACAGCGATGACCGAGAGAAACGACAACTCCGACGAGCCGGTGATGACCCGCCGGGGCATGCTGATGAAGCTCGGCCTCGCGGCGACCGCCATCTACACGGCGCCGGTCCTGCTTCAGCTCAACGAGGCCAAGGCCTCGGGCGGGAGCTGGGGCAGCCGTGGAAGCGGACGTCGGCGGCGCTACAGCTACGCCAGCGGCGGACGTCGACGGACCCGCGCTCGCTACAGCTACGGCAGCGGGGGACGCAGGCAGGTGAGCCCGGAACGGGTCATCCGGGGCGTACTCGGAAACCTCTGAACCTGACCAGCGCGCAGTGGGCGGGCGCCGTGCCGGGCACGGCGTCCGTTCCCTGGCCGACCACGACGAGGCGAGATATGCTTAAGCCCGAAGAGCCACTTCCCGCGATGGACCGGACCCTCATCTCGTTCGACGGACTGTCCAGGCCGGTCGCCCTCGTCGGGTGCGACGAACTCCTGGAGATCTTCGACGCCGTCGTGAAGGGATGGCGACATGTCCCGGCGTCCGCCGATGCCGGCGAGCCGGTCATAACGATCACGGCCGACGGCCCGGAATATCTGATCGACGGCCCGGTGGACGATCCGTTCTACGAGGATACCGGCGTCAGTGCTGTCTGCAGCTTCATCGTCGACTTCGTGCACAGCTACATCCTCGACAACCCCGACCTCCTCTGCCTGCACTGCGGGGCGGCCGAGATCGCCGGGCGACTGGTCGTCTTCCCGAGCGCGACAAGGGCAGGGAAGAGCACGCTCATCTCGCGGCTCTCGGGCGCGGGCGTCCGGGTATTCACCGACGACCTGCTGCCTATAACGCCGGACGACCGCGGCATGGGCCTCGGCATCGCGCCGCGCCTTAGGCTGCCGCTTCCGGAGATCGCGAGCGAGCCCTTCCGGCGCTTCGTCGTGGATCATGCCGGACCCGACGATCCCGACTATCTCTATCTCGACCTGCCGACGGAGGTTCACGCCACGCACGGGGAGACCGCGCCTCTGGGCGCCGTGGTGCTGCTGCAGCGCGAGGCCGGCGCGAGGGCCGAGCTCCTGCCGGCGGCGACCGGGCAGAGCCTCAAGCATCTCATCGTCCAGAACCTGGCCCGCGACGGCGCCGCGACGGCGATGATCGACCGGCTTCATGCGATCGTCTCGGCGCTGCCGTGCTTCACCTTGCGCTATTCCGACCTCGACGAGGCGGCGGAGCTTCTGAAGTCCCGGTTCGCCGACTGGGAGGCGTTGAGCGATGAAGAGGCGGGCGAGGCACCCCATCCCGCACCCCCGGCCATCGCCGACGAGCATCTCCCCGCGCGGATGGAGGGGCCGCGCTCGGTGGCGATAGACGGGGCAAGATACTCCCAAACAGCGGGCGTCCAACTGCGGGTGGTCGACGGACACCTGTTCCTCGCCGACGCCGAGGATCGCGCCGTATTCCACCTCAACACGACGGGCGCCGGCATCTGGAATCTGCTGGAGAACGCGGCCTCTCACGCGGAGGCGGTCGACGTGCTCGGCGTCGCGTTTCCGAACGTCGACCGGACGGCCATCGCCCACAACGTCGCGGAGGTCATGTCCGACCTCTACGACGCGGGCCTGATCCGGCGCGCCTGAGCCCCGGCTACTTGTTCGTGACGCTCTTGAGGAACTCGCCGAACTCGACGGGGAAGGGGAAAACAATGGTCGAGTTCTTCTCCCCGGCGATGAAGCCCAGCGTGGAGAGGTAGCGAAGCTGCATTGCTTCCGGCGCGCGGCCGAGGATTTCAGCGGCCTCGAGCAGCTTCTGGGCGGCCTGTTCCTCGCCCTCGGCGTTGATGATCTTGGCACGGCGCTCGCGCTCGGCCTCGGCCTGCCGGGCGATCGCACGGATCATCGACTGGTCGATGTCGATATGCTTGATCTCCACGTTGGCGACCTTGATGCCCCAGGCATCGGTATGGCTGTCGAGAATCTCCTGGATGTCGCTGTTCAGCTTGTCGCGCTCCGAAAGCATCTCGTCGAGCTCGTGCTTGCCCAGCACCGACCGCAGGGTGGTCTGCGACAGTTCGGAGGTCGCCTGCATGAAGTTCTCGACCTGGATCGTCGCCCGCTCGGGATCGACGATGCGGAAGTAGATCACGGCGGAGACACGCACCGAGACGTTGTCCTGCGAGATCACGTCCTGGCTGGGCACGTCGAGCACCAGCGTCCTGAGGTCGGTGCGGACCATCTGCTGGATATACGGGATCAGCAGGATCAGGCCCGGACCCTTGACGCCGGTGAACCGGCCCAGCGTGAAGATCACGCCACGCTCGTATTCGCGCAGGATCTTGATCGCCGAGGACAGGAACAGGACGACCAGGACGATCGCGAGAATGTAGAAGGCGAATTCGAAGGGCATCGTGGCGTTCCTTATCAGCTTCGTTCGTTGGTGTCGGGCGCGACATCGAGAGTCAGCCCGTTCATGCCCGTGACAGTGACGGGTTGCCCCTTCTTCAGAGGAGCCCCAGACGACGCCTGCCAGCGCTCGCCATGGACGAACACGTGGCCCGCGCCGCCCTTCCAGTCGGTGACGCGGCCGGTGGCGCCGATCATCTCCTCGCGGCCCGAGACGATGCGGCGACGGTGGGATGCTGCCGCCAGGTAGGCCACCAGCAGGCTGAGCGCCAGGCTCGTGGCGCCAAGACCGGCGAGCATCGACCAGCCGACCTCCATCCCCGGAATTTCCGGATCGAACAGGATCGCGCCGCCGAGCACGAAGGCCACGGCGCCGCCGATCCCCATGATGCCGAAGGACGGTGCGAAGGCCTCTGCGACGAGCAGGGCCATCCCGAGCAGCATCAGTGCGGCGCCGGCGTAGCTGACCGGCAAGACCGCCAGTGAATATAGCCCGACCAGGAGGCAGATGGCGCCGATCGTGCCGGGAACGAGCGCGCCGGGGTTCATAAACTCGAAGATCAGGCCGTAGATGCCGATCATCATGAAAATGAGCGCGACGTTGGGATTGGTGATGACGGCGAGCAGCTGCGTACGCCAGTCCGGCTCGCGCGACTCGATCTCCAGGCCGGCGAGTTCGAGCCGCCGTTCGGAGCCGCCGACATCGACGGTGCGGCCTTCGGCCTGGGCAATCAGGTCGTCGAGATCCCGGGCGACGATGTCGACGACGCCGTCGGCCAGCGCCTCGGTCGCCGACAGGCTGGCCGCCTCGCGGACAGCGCGTTCGGCCCAGTCGGCGTTGCGTCCGCGCATCTCCGCCAGGCCGCGGATATAGGCGCCGGCATCGTTGACGGCCTTGGCCTCCATCGCATTACGCGGGCCGGCGCGTTCGCCGTCGCCGTTCTCGGCATCGTCGCCGTCGTTGCCACCGCCGAAAGGCAAGCCACCGCCGCCTACCTGGACGGGCGTCGCGGCGCCGAGATTGGTGCCGGGTGTCATCGCGGCGACGTGGCTCGCATAGAGGATGTATGTCCCGGCGCTGGCGGCACGGGCGCCGCCGGGGGTGACGTAGGTCGCCACCGGGACCGGCGACGCGAGGATGTCGCGGATCATGTCACGCATCGATGTGTCGAGGCCGCCGGGCGTATCCATGCGGACAACCACGAGGGCCGCGTTGTCATCGGCGGCCGCATCGAGCCCGCGCGCGAGATAGTCCGCCGTGGCCGGACCGATCGCGCCATCGATATCGAGGACGACGACGATGCCGCCGGAGGTCTGGCCACTCACCGATCCCGCCAGCCCGGCCGCTCCCAGGCACACCAGGGCGAGCGCGAGCAGCGCCCGCACCGAGTGTCCCAAATTGTCAGTCCACCGTCCGTCCCGCGAATCCATGCCGGGATTGTAGTGCTCCTCGGCCGATTTCCCACTTTTTCGACCTTGCCCCTGTCCAAATGGAGCCGGTTGTCCCCGTTGACAACGGCACGACCTCCGGCTGTCATTACCGGGGCACCTCGGGGGCGAGGAGCGCGCTGATGTGGAAGTTCTCGCTCGTGGTGGCGCGCTGCGCCGTCGTCTCCGCCGTCATCGTCCTGGCCGGTCCAGCGCTCGCGCAACAGTGCGGCAACGACGGGTCGGGGTTCAGTTCCTGGCTGCAAGGGTTCAAGCAACGCGCCATCGCAGGCGGGATCCGCCCCCAGGCGGCCAACGCGCTCGACGGGCTGACTTACAATTCCCGCGTGGTCCAGCTCGACCGCAACCAGCGCTCCATGCGGCTGTCCTTCGAGGAGTTCTACGCGCGGCGCGTCAACAACGCGCTGATCAGTCAGGGCAAGCAGCGGATGGCGCAATACGCGGCGCTGTTGTCCTCCATCCAGCAGCGATACGGCGTCCCGCCGGAGATCATCGTCGCGATCTGGGGGCTGGAGACGGGATACGGGCGCGACAGCGGCAACATGTCGGTGCTAAGCTCGCTGGCGACGCTGGCCTACGACTGCCGGCGCTCCGAGTTCTTTTCCAACGAATTGTTCAGCGCGCTGCAGATCGTCGACCGCGGGCACATGCGGCCCGACCAGATGATCGGCGCCTGGGCCGGTGAGATCGGCCAGACGCAGTTCCTCGCATCGTCATTCGTGAAATGGGGTGCCGACGGAGACGGAGACGGGCGGATAGACCTGGTGCGCAGTGTGCCCGATGTTCTCGTCTCGACCGCCAACTACCTGCGCGCCCACGGCTGGCAGCCGGGCGCGGGCTACGGGCCCGGCACGCACAATTACGAGGTGCTGAGGCTCTGGAACCGGGCGAGCGTCTATGTGCAGACGATCTCGATCATGGCGGGCCGGCTCGCCGGCTGAGCCGCCTTCGAGTAGCGTCGGTTCCTCAGGGGCAGTCGTTATCGTCCATGAATTCCAGGGTGCCGGTGAACGAGGCTTTTGCTTCGTCGCGTGAATCCACGTCGGGACATGTCGACGTGTCCGAGGCCAGGGGTGGAACACCAGCGTCTCTGCGTATTCGCTACTCTGCCGGCGGGCCGACCCTGCTCAGCGGCGGCGCCGATCGTCCGACGCGGAATGTCCGGCGACGAAGCCGAGGAGAAACCCCAGAACTCCGACGGCGGTGAGGAGGGTGGCTGCGGTGCCGGGATTCTCCCTTGCCGCCTCCGTTACGGCATGCGCCTGTTCCTGAACGTGCCGGGCAGCCGCGCGGGCGCGTCCGGAGGCATCGTCGTAAGCGCCCTCTGCGCGGTCCCGCGCCTCTTCGAACGCCGCCGATCCTCGCTTCGACAAGGCGCGGCTGATGGCCGCGACTTCCTTACGAAGCTCGGCCATCTGCTTCTCGACGGCGTCCTGGATTTCCGATGCGGTGGGGGTGTCGGCCATTGTCGCGCCTCCTCGACTGACTAGAGGCATAAAGAACGTGGGGCCGGGATGTTCGGTTCCAGCGGGACGGCGCGTTCAGTGGGCCAGGATGGAGTTCCCGGAACCGGAGTGGCCGGGCGACGCGGGCGATGTCCGCGGCATTCACGCCGGTTCCCTGTACGCTCACCGTGCCGAAGTCGAGTAAACGCCCGAGCACCGACTGGGTCAGGTTCACGCTCTCGATCTTGTTGAAGTGGATTTCCTTTACGTCGCGGCTGACGAGGCCGCGCTTGTAGATCACGCGCTGATCGGTGACGGCGATCTCTGTCGTCTTCCGCTCGATGAAGGCGCGGATGAAGCTGACGACGAACATCAGGAGGAGAAGCTTCGAGACCATGTCCACTGTCTCGGCGTGCTCTTGGCCGAGGGGAACCGCAAAGGCGGCGATCGCCATGGCGAGCCACACGAAGGGCTGGAGATAGACCGACCAGTGCACCTCGCCCGTCGCGATGACCGTCTCGCCCTCGCGCAGGACATTCCCCACGTAGCTCATGCCCGCCCCCCTCGCGACCTGCCCGGCAGTCTCGTGCGCTGCGGGAGATCGCTGGCGGGCCCTACGGGAATCGAACCCGTCTTTCCAGATTGAAAATCTGGCGTCCTAACCGATAGACGAAGGGCCCGCTGGCCGCGTCGATATAGAAGGGAATCGGGCGGCGGGCAACAGGCGTGCGGCCGATCACCAGTGACCGGTGTTGCCCATTGAGGCCCACGGCTCCTGGGCGGGAAGCGCGTCCCCCTTCTGGAGAAGCTCTACGGAGATGTTGTCGGGCGAGCGGATGAAGGCCATGCGGCCGTCGCGGGGAGGGCGGTTGATGGTGACGCCGGAGTTCATCAGGCGCTGGCAGGTGTCGTAGATGTCGTCGACGACGAAGGCCAAATGGCCGAAATTGCGGCCCTCGCCGTAGTTCTCGGGATCCCAGTTGTAGGTCAGCTCCAGCAGCGGCGCGCGCTCGGCCTCCGCGCGGCCCACATCCTCGGGGGCAGCGAGGAAAATGAGGGTGAAGCGGCCGGCCTCGTTGTCGATGCGGCGGACCTCCTTCATGCCCAGCTTGTCGCAGTAGAAGTCGAGCGAGGCGTCGACGTCGCTGATGCGGACCATTGTGTGGAGATATTTCATGCCTGTCGCCTCCTTGCACACCATCTCGGTTTCGCGAACCCGCGTTCGCGGTGCAAGGTAGGGGGATGGAGACCCATCGCCAAGGTCACGGGAGCAGGCGCGACATGGAAGGGACATGGGAAGCAGCCCGGACGCTCCTGTCCATGGTCGACGAGGCGCACCGCGTGGTGGCGTTCACGGGGGCGGGAATCTCGACGGAATCGGGCATTCCCGACTTCCGCAGCCCGGGCGGGCTCTGGACGAAGAACATGCCGATCGATTTTCGCGATTTCGTGTCGTCGCAGGAGATGAGAATCGAGGCCTGGCGCAGGAAGTTCGCGATCGAGGACACGTTCAGGTCAGCCAGGCCGGGCAGGGGGCACAGGGCGATCGCCCGACTGGTCCGGATCGGGAAGGCCGACTGCGTGATCACCCAGAACATCGACAACCTGCACCAGGCGTCCGGTGTGCCGCCGGACCGGGTGATCGAGTTGCACGGCAACGGCTCGTATGCGCACTGCCTCGATTGCGGCGAGCGCCACGAACTCGACGATGTTCGGACCGCGTTCGAGGCGAGCGGGGTGCCGCCGGACTGCCGGGCCTGCGGCGGGCTCGTGAAGACCGCGACGATCTCGTTCGGCCAGTCCATGCCCGCGGCCGCCATGGCGAGGGCCGAGGAAGCCGCGCTCGCATGCGACTTGTTCCTGGCGATCGGGTCGTCGCTGGTCGTCTATCCGGCCGCCGGCTTTCCGCTTCTGGCCAAGCGAAACGGCGCGCAACTCGTCATTCTCAATCGCGAGGAGACGCCATTCGACGATGTCGCGGACGTCGTGATCCGGGCCGATATCGGGTCGGTTCTGGCGCCGATGGAAGAAATAAGCGGATGATGTGTGCACTGTTTGCACCACTGTTGCATATTTGGCATTCCCCGCTTTGGATGGGATGTTATTGTCGATCGCGACTCGGGCGGGGGGCCTGTTGGGGCCGGTCGTCGAATTCCAGAGTTGGAGTTGGGGATGGGGGCCAAAATTACTCCGACCACGGGCGCCGAGAGCGATCTTGACCTCGTGGAGGACGCCTCGGTCGACGTGATCGAGGTGGTGGGAACGATCAAGTGGTTCGATGCCGGGAAAGGCTACGGATTCATCGTTCCGGACGACGGTGCGCCGGATGTCTTGCTGCATGTGACGTGCCTCCGCCGCGACGGTTATCAGACCGCTTATGAGGGCTCGCGCATCGTTTGCGAGGCGCTCGACCGCCCGAAGGGCATGCAGGCGTTCCGGATCCTGTCGATGGACGAATCCACGGCGGTGCATCCGGCACAGGTGCCTTCGCGTACCCATGTCAATGTGACGCCGGAAGGCGAGTTCGAGCCGGCCGAGGTGAAATGGTTCAACCGAGTGCGCGGATACGGGTTCCTGACCCGCGGAGACGGTACGCCCGACATCTTCATTCACATGGAGACGCTGCGGCGATTCGGGTTCGCGGAACTGCGTCCGGGCCAGATCGTCATGGTGCGTTTCGGGAACGGACCGAAGGGCTTGATGGCCGCGGAGATCCGGCCCGACGGCGGCGGCGGCCCGTCGTCGCACTGACGGGTGCGCCACGGTCGGTTCAGAGCCGGGCAGGGGGGCTGGTCCGGTTCGTCGCTTTCCTGGCGCTCCTGCTTTTTCTGCCGGCCGCGGGTTCCGCTGACGAGACGGTGGCCGTCATCGAGACGGAGTCCGGCAGGCACACCTTTTCCGTAGAGATGGCGGCGACGCCTGCCGAGCGCGCGCAGGGCCTGATGTACCGGCAATCGCTGGCGGACGATCACGGTATGCTGTTCGACTTCGGCCGGGACCAGGAGGTCGGGATGTGGATGCAGAACACCTACATCCCGCTCGACATGATCTTCATCCTCGCCGACGGACGCGTTCACCGTGTTGCGCGCGACACGACGCCGTTCTCGACCGAAACGGTCTCCTCGCGAGGTCCTGTTCGCGCCGTGCTCGAGATTGCCGCTGGCGGGGCGGAGCGTATCGGCCTGAAGCGGGGCGACACGGTGCGACACCCGATGTTTTCCAACGCCGACTAGGTGTTGTGGGCGGGCGACGGTCAAATATCTACAAATCGCCTTTTTTGGACCGGAACAACGCCGCGATAGCTGCGTTCTATGGTTCTGTGGTCGTGAGTTCTCTGCGGCCGGATTCTCGCTGAAAACAAAGCCGGATCGAGGCCGAAGCCATGCAGGCTGCGCGACCAACGCGGGACTATCGTATCGATTTCTGGCGTGGGTTCGCGCTGCTCACGATCTTCGTGAATCATGTCCCGGGCAACGTCTTCGAGAATTTGACGACGCGCAATTTCGGCTTCTCGGACGCGGCCGAACTGTTCGTGTTCCTGGCCGGTTTCGCCGCCGCTCTGGCCTACTTCCGGAAGTTCGCCGATGGCGAGGAACTGACGACCACGGTCAAGTCGTGGTCGAGGGCCGCCAAGCTGTACGTCGCCCATATCGTCACGGTCGTCATCGCCGTGGCGCTGTTTTGCGTGGCTGCGCTCTATACCGCGGATCCTGAATTTCTGACTCGCCACGGCATCAGCCGGATCCTGACCGATCCCGTCCGCGGGCTGATCGGGCTTGTCACGATGGGCCACCAGATCGGCTACTTCAACATCCTCCCGATGTACATCGTGTTCCTGACCCTGTTGCCGGCCATCATGTGGCTGGCGCGCCGCGACCTCCTGCTCGCCGTCGCAGCGTCGGGCGGACTGTGGCTCGTCGTCCAGTTGACAGGGCTCACCATACCCAACTGGCCCGGCGAAGGCGGCTGGTTCTTCAATCCGTTCGCCTGGCAGTTCCTGTTCACGATCGGGCTCGCCTGCGGGATCCTCGTAAGCCGGACCGATGTCGGAATTCCTTATAATCGGCTCGCCTGGCGGATCGCGCTCGGCTATGTCGTCGTCGCCTTCGTGTGGCGGATCAGCGGGTTCAGCATCGCGAACTACGACCTGCCGGTCCCTGACCTCCTCATCAATTTCAACAAGAACCACCTCGGCCTGCCGCGCCTGCTGCACGTCCTGGCGCTTGTCTATGTCGTGGCGCATTCGCCTCTCTCGCGCTGGATGCGGGAGGCGGTGTCGTCGAAGAACCCCCTTGTGCTTATCGGGCGACACTCCCTGATAATCTTCTGTGTGGGGTCGCTGCTGGCCGTATTTGGCCAGATTGTGCGGCACGTGTACAATGGTGCGTTAATCATCGACCTGCTAGTCGTCGCTGCTGGTTTGACGATCCATGTCGTTCTGGCGAGCGCACTTGAATGGTATCGAATTCGGACAACGAAGAAGGTCGACAGTCGGCGGCCGGGCGAGGTGCCCGCTGGCGCGCGCGCTGCATGATGGTTGCTGCCTCGTTGCTGGCGCTCGCGCCAGTTCCCGCTGGGGCAGTCGGAATACCCACGCCCCTCTCGGCGGCCTGCGCGGTTCCCGATCCGCTTCTCGGATTGCCGCTGGAATTGCGGACGACCGGTCAGCGGTTGGCCGAGGGGAAGGTTGTGACCGTCCTTGCGATCGGATCGTCCTCGACGCAGGGCGTCGGGGCGAGTTCGCCCGACGCCGCCTATCCGGCGCGGCTGAAGGCGGAACTCACAAGGCGATTCGGGCAGTCGTCCTTCGAGGTTCTCAACCGGGGGATCGGCGGCGAGGTGGCCGTTCAGACCGCCGATCGGCTGCGCAGCGAGGTTGTGGACGCTCGCCCCGACATCGTTATCTGGCAGGTCGGCACCAACGACGCCCTTCGCGACATCGAACCGGAGGCGTTCCACGTTCTGCTCGACCGCGAACTCGAGTGGCTATCCGAGCGTGGCGTGGACGTCATCCTCATGGATCCGCAGTATTTTCCCAGGATAGCCGAGCAGGACCGCTATCGCCGGTTCGTCGATGACGTGGCCAATGCGGCCACCCGGGGTGGCGTCGGTGTGATGCGGAGATTCGAGGCGATGCGACATTGGGCGTCAGCGCCGGCGGAGAGCCGCGCGAACATGCTGGCGGCAGACGATTTCCATCTGAACGACCAGGGATATGCGTGCGTCGCGGAAGTTCTCGCCGAAGCGATCGCGCGGCGCCTCAACGCCCGTTAGTCGGCTCGCCCGCGCCATGCGTGGGCGGCATTCCGGCATCCCGCCTCAAAGCGGCGATCGTCTCGGTGTACGCATTTTCCAAGGCGATCGCGACCTCGAAGTACGGCGTGATCTCGTTAGCGCCTCGAGCCCGGCAAACCGCGAGATGGTCCTCGCAAGCCTGGAGGTAGGCCGCGGCGATGATCCCCTTGGCCTTTTCCGCTTCCTTCGGCACTGCTACAACTCCAGCTTCATCGAGTCATGGCTGCCGCACCTCTGACTCGGGTCATATAGCCCGAGTCTTCTCCTCGACACTTCACAGGCGCGTGACGTAGAGGAATTTCTTTGAGCGACGCCGTTCCGTGGCGCGGTTGACGCAGCGGGATTTATCGATATCCGCTAGCCAGGACCGGTCAAACCCGCGAAAAATTGCCGGTTCGTGAGAAATTTAATGCGCTTCGGGGCGGTTTTGAACTGTTCACTTTGAGACTACAGCGTGCCGACATGTCGAGAAAATGGATCGACTGCGTTCAGCGGCAGTAAATGATTCGCGCCTACGATGAGCGCATGAAGCCGTTCATCATCGGCGGTCTGGTGTTCGTAGTGTTCGTCGGGGCCGATCTGCTTCTTCTTGATGGCCACCTGACGTACCAGTTCACCAACCAGGTGAAGTACTACGCGTTTCAGTGGAAGCTGACCGGGCAGCGCTGGGTCGGGCTGTAGGGGATTGGCGTCCCGGCATCCGGGTCGCGCTGGTGACCCCGGCAGGATTCGAACCTGCGACCAACAGCTTAGAAGGCTGTCGCTCTATCCAGCTGAGCTACGGGGCCGTGCGCGTCCGGACCGGCGACGTGGTCAATGCGACCACTGGCCGACACGGTTGTAGCGGAAATTGTCGGCGTAGGCGATTGCACGGCGCTTCGGCTCGTGCGGCTCGAAGATCGTGAAGGGGATTCCCTTGCGTTCGGCGTAGGCGACCGCCTCTTCACTGGTATCGAAGTAGAGCCGAAGCTGCTGACGCATGTCGGCGGAACTCGTGTAGCCCATCAGCGGTTCGATCTCGCGGGGCAGTTCGGGCTCGAACTCCAAAACCCAGCGGCGGGTCTTGGCCTTGCCCGACTGCATGGCGGTGCGAGACGGTCGATAGATTTGCGCGGGCACTTCCGTCGGGCTCCCTGTCACTCCTGCCGGCCGCGTCATGCATGGTCGGGGCAGCAAGATTTGAACTTGCGACCCCCGGCTCCCAAAGCCGGTGCTCTACCAGGCTGAGCTATACCCCGAGGCCGCGGCGTCATGCTGGCTATACCGGCGAGAAGGCGGTGGTGCAAGCATGTCGCGCCGCCTGCCGGCGCGCACCGGCCGGGGCGGCGATTTCGCATGGGTACGGGTGGTCGCACTGTGTCGTAGTGCATAGTCAAAGCCCGCGACATGGCTATGATCCCGTTCCGGAAGGCCCGCGGACGGCGGGTTCGAGGTGGAGCGGGCGAGGGTATGACGAGCGGGGAGCTGCAAGCTGCGGCGTCGCAGGCCGCGGACTGGCATGCAGTGGAAGAATTGCGCGTCGCTCTGGAAGCGGGCCGGGTGGGCGCCTGGAGTTGGGACACGGCGTCCGACCGGCTCTACTGGAGCCCGAATCTGGAAGAGATTCATCGGCTGCCTCCCGGTGGCTTCGACGGCACTTTCTCCTTTTTCGAGAGCGACATTCATCCCGACGACCGCGAGCGGGTGATGTCCGCGATACAAGCCGCCCTGCGCGAAGGCGGCGACTATTACGTGCAGTACCGGCTACCGGCAAACGGGACGCTGGAGGAGCGGTGGCTGGAGGCGCGCGGCCGGGTATTGATGCAAGACGGAATGGTGACCGGCATGGCCGGCATCTGCCAGGACGTGACGGAGCGCGTGGCAAGCGAGATGGAGCTTCGCCGCAGGGTCCACCAGCAGGAGTGCATTGCCGGTCTCGGCCAGCTCGCGATGGGAGACATCACCGAGCAGGGGCTGCTGGACGCGGCGTGCGAGACGATCGCCGAAGCGCTCGATGTCGGGTACTGCAAGATCCTGGAACTGACGCCCGGTGGGGAGGACCTCCTGCTGAGGGCCGGAACGGGGTGGAAGCCAGGCCTCGTCGGTACCACACGCGTCGGCTTCGAAGCGGGGTCGCAGGCCGGCTTCACGCTGCGGAGCGGAGCTCCGGTTGTCGTCGCCGACCTGAACGAGGAGACGCGGTTCAGCAGCCCGACGCTGCTGCACGACCACGCCATCGTCAGCGGGCTGAGCGTCATCATCGCCGGGGATGACGGGCGGGCCTATGGCGTCCTCGGTGCCCATACGCCCTACCGGCGGCAGTTCACCCAGCCCGACATCGACTTCATGCTGGCCAGCGCCAACATCGTCGCCAACGCGATGCAGCGGTTCCGGGCGCGCGAACGGCAGATGCTGCTCATCCGCGAACTGCGTCACCGGGTCGGCAACCTCCTGTCTCTGATCATATCGCTGTTCAATAACTCGGCCGCCGGATCGGAGACCGTCGCGGAGGTCGAGGAGAAGTTCCTCGCGCGCGTCATCTCGCTGTCGCGTGCGCACTCGCTGATCTCGGAGGGCGGCTGGAAGACGGCGTCGCTCGATGGAACTCGTGCGGGCGGTGCTGGAGCCGTATCTTGACCGCGTGGACATTGAGGGGCGCGACGTGAGTGTGGGCGCCGACGGTGCGTTCGCGCTTTCGATGGCGCTGCACGAATTGGCCACCAACGCATCGAAATACGGCGCGCTCTCGGTCCCGACCGGCCGGTTGTCGCTCAGCTGGACGGTCGGTCGGCGCGAGGACCAGTCGACACTGGTCATGGACTGGGTGGAGCAGGGTGGGCCGAAGGCCGTGCCGCCGACGCGACGGGGCTTCGGCTCCAAGCTGGTCGCGGCTGTCGTCGAGCGGCAGCTCGACGGCTCCATCCAGACCGACTTCACAGACGCCGGTCTCAAGGTGAGGTTGGAGATGCCGCTGGGCCGCGACTGACCGTCAGGCGCCGCCGCCGGCCGCGCGCCAACGGTCGAGGCCAGCCTCGATATCCGCGATCAGGTCTTGCGGATCCTCCAGCCCGATATGGAAGCGGATGGCCGGACCCTCGGCGTCCCAGGTTGTCGCCGTGCGATGGCCACGCGGATCGAAGGGGACGGCCAGGCTCTCGAAACCGCCCCAGGAGTAGCCGAGGCCGAAATACTCCAGGTTGTCGAGGAACGCGGCCACCGCCGCCTTGGGGCCTGGCTGCATCACCACCGAGAAGAGGCCGCTCGCGCCATCGAAATCCCGCTTCCATACCGCGTGGCCGGGGTGGCTCTCGAGACCGGGATGCAGGACGCGAGCGATTTCGGGACGGGCCTCCAGCCACCGGGCGACGGTCAGACCCGACGCCATGTGGCGCTCCAACCGCACGGCCAGCGTGCGAAGCCCACGGTGGCCGAGATAGGCGACGTCCGGGCCGACGCAGTTCCCCGTGAGCTCCCAGGTGTGCCTCAGCTCCGGCCAGAGCCGCTCGTTCGCCGTGACCGCGCCGAGCATGATGTCGGAATGGCCGCCGACATACTTGGTGCCGGCCTGCAGGGACATGTCCACGCCGTGCTCGATGGGGCGGAAGAAGACGGCGGTCGCCCAGGTGTTGTCCATGATCGAGGTGACGCCGGCCGCGCGCGCGGCTGCCGCCATGGCCGGGATGTCCTGCATCTCGAAGGTCTGGGACCCGGGTGACTCCAGAAAGAGCGCGGCCGTGTTCTCCCGAAACAGCCCGGTGATACCCTTGCCGATGCAAGGGTCGTAATACTCCACCGCGATGCCGAACCGGGTGAGCCACGTGTCGCAGAAGTTACGGGTGGGCTGGTAGCAGCTGTCGGCCACAAGGACATGGGAGCCGGAGCGGGTGGCGGCCTGGAGGGCGATCGCGATGGCCGCCAGTCCCGAGGGGACGAGCACCGTTCCGGCGCCGCCCTCCAGCCCGGTCAGGGCGATCTCGAGTGCGTCGGTAGTCGGGCTGCCGCGCCTGCCGTAGGTGTACGGCCGATCCCGCTGCTCGAGCCGCTCCACCGTTGGGAACAGAATGGTCGAGCCGCGATAAACGGGCGGATTGACGAAGCCAAGGTAACTGTCGGGGTCTCGTCCTGAAACGACAATTTCAGTGTCGACGTGACGGGTGCGCCGCGCCGGATTACCAGCGGTTGCACTGAAATCTGTTTTCTTCTTCGACATTTACCCTCGGATGTCCTTTCGGCGAATCCGGTGCAAACAGCTTGACCTGCCGGTGTTTATCGCCTGTGATAATTTTCACTCGCCGCGTCCGTATCATGTTTCGAACGGATGTGGTGGTTCAAGAAGGTGTGGACCGATCGGCTGTGCGCCAGATCGACGGCGCGTTCGGGGCGATGCGGGAACCACACTCCATCCATCGGGTAACAGAGAAGGCAGCAACATGAAAACCAGAGTTCTCCCGGTTGTGATCGGGGCAGCATTCGCGGCGGCGGCGGGGGCCGCCTCGGCTCAGACGCTCGACACCGTAACGCAACGCGGCGCACTTTCGTGCGGCGTCAATACGGGTCTCGCGGGATTTTCCAACGCCAACGATGCTGGCGAGTGGACCGGCCTCGACGTCGACCTGTGCCGCGCGATCGCGGCGGCGATCTTCGACGATCCGGATGCGGTCCAGTTCGTTCCGACGTCGGCACAGGCGCGGTTCGAGGCGCTGCGTTCGGGCGAGATCGACGTCCTCGTACGCAACACCACCTGGACGATGAGCCGCGACACCGAACTCGGCTTCAATTTCGCCGGCGTCAACTACTATGACGGCCAGGGCTTCATGATCCGTGAGGATCTCGGCGTCACCTCCGCCCTCGAACTCGACGGCGCCTCGGTCTGCGTTCAGACCGGCACGACGACCGAGCTCAACCTGACCGACTTCTTCCGCGTCAACGGCATCAGCTACGACCCGGTGGTCTTCCAGGGGCTGGACGAGAGCGTCGCCGCTTACGAGGCAGGCCGCTGCGAGGTCTACACGACGGACGCCTCGGGCCTCTACTCGCTTCGACTGACGCTTGCCAACCCCGAGGAGCACATGGTCCTGCCGGAGATCATCTCCAAGGAGCCGCTTGGCCCTGCCGTGCGCCATGGCGACGACCAGTGGTTCGACATCGTGAAGTGGGTGCACAACGCGATGCTCAACGCCGAGGAACTCGGCGTCACTCAGGAGAACGTCGACGAGATGCTGGAATCCGACAACGTCGAGATCCAGCGCCTGCTCGGCCGTGAGGGCACCTTCGGCACGATGATCGGGCTCGAGAACGACTGGGCCTACAAGGTCATCAAGCATGTCGGCAATTACGGCGAATCGTTCGACCGCAATGTCGGCGAGGGCTCGCCGCTCGCCATCGCGCGCGGCCTGAACGCGCTGTGGACCGAGGGCGGCATCCAGTACGCTCCGCCGGTTCGGTAATCCAGAGCGAACGGGCGCGGCCGGAAGAGCCGCGCCCGTTCTGCAAATCGGCTCGGCCCCGCAGCAGGGAGGGATGCGCGGGTTGACGGGTCATGCTGGGGACCGGACGAGGGGGAGCAATGGCTGTCCAGGACCATAGCGAGCGACCGGCGTGGCGTCTGCCGGCGATTTTCTACGACGCCAAGTGGCGCGGCCGTGTCATTCAGGTCGTTCTCGTCGCCGTCGTCGCTCTACTTGCCTATGAAGTCTATTCGAACGCCCGGACCAATCTCCGGGCGCTGGGCCAGAATTCGGGCTTTGGGTTCCTGGGTCAGAGCGCCGGGTTCGACATCAGCCAGACGCTGATCGCCTACGGGCCGACCTCGTCCTACGGTCGCGTTTTCTTCGTCGGCCTTCTCAATACGCTTCTGGTCGCCATCACCGGCATCGTGGCGGCCACGATAATCGGATTTCTCGCAGGCATTGCCCGGCTCTCCTCGAACTGGGTGCTGGCGCGTATCGCTACCGTCTACGTAGAGGTCACGCGCAACCTGCCGCTGCTGTTCCAGCTCTTCTTCTGGTACATGGCCGTGCTCGCGGCACTGCCGGGGCCGCGCGACAGCTATTCGCTGTTCGGCATGTTCCATCTGAACGTGCGCGGGCTCTACATGCCCAAGCTCGTGTTCGAGGAAGGATCGACGATCTTCATGATCGGCATGGCCGTCGCCGTGGCGGCCGTGATCGCCATCTTCCGGTGGGGCAAGGCGCGCCAGGAAGCGACGGGCGTGCGGCCGGCGGTCTACCGGATGTCCCTCGCGGCCTTTTTCGGTATCGCGACCCTGGCCTACCTGATCTCCGGAGCCGCGGTGGTCGTCGACGTGCCCGAGCTCGGCGGGTTCAACTTCCGGGGCGGTACCCGCGTCTTCCCGGAGTTCCTCGCGCTTTTCCTCGGGCTGTCGATCTACACCGGCGGCTTCATCGCGGAGATCGTGCGGGCGGGCGTGCTGGCGGTCAGCCGGGGCCAGTCGGAGGCATCCTCCGCCCTGGGCCTCAAGAACAGCTACCGCCTACGCCTCGTGGTGATCCCCCAGGCGCTGCGCGTCATCATCCCGCCGCTGACGAGCCAGTACCTGAACCTGACGAAGAACTCCTCGCTGGCCGTCGCGATCGGCTATCCCGACCTCGTCGCGGTGTTTGCCGGCACGACGCTGAACCAGACCGGCCAGGCGATCGAGATCATCGCGGTCACCATGACCGTCTACCTGATGCTGAGCCTTCTGACGTCGGCATTCATGAACTGGTATAATCGCCGCATTGCGCTGGTGGAGCGCTAAGCCATGTCCGAACTGCGCTACGTCCGCCAGGAACTTTCGCCCGACGAGCCGCCGCCGACCTCGACCGTCGGCCCGGTCGAGCTGGGCGCGGAGCAATCTCTTCGGCAGCGTCCTGCATACCGTGCTGACGCTGGTCGGCGGGTATGCCGCCATCTGGACGATCTGGCACCTCGTCGACTTCATGTTCATCCGCGCGGTCTGGGAAGGCACCAACCGGGAGGATTGCCTCGGTCCCGATGTGGGCGCCTGCTGGCCGTTCATCTGGGCGAAGATGAACCAGTTCATCTACGGCTTCTATCCGGCCTCGCAGCGCTGGCGGCCGGACCTCGTGTTCTTCATGGGCGCGGCGCTGCTCATCCCGCTCATGATCCCGTCGGTGCCCTACAAGCGCCTCAACGCAATCCTGTTCTTCGGCGTCTACCCGGTCGTCTCGTTCTTCCTGCTGGTCGGCGGTTCGTTCGGGATGCCGGTTGTCATGACGCGCCAGTGGGGCGGTCTTCTCGTGACGCTGGTCGTGGCGGTCACCGGCATCGTCGCGTCGCTGCCGCTCGGCATCATGCTGGCGCTGGGGCGGCGATCGAAGCTGCCGGCGGTGCGGCTCCTGTCGATCGTCTTCATCGAGTTCTGGCGCGGAGTGCCGCTTATCACGGTGCTGTTCTTCGCGACCTACATGCTGCCGCTGTTCCTGCCGCGGGGCGTCGAGTTCGACGGGCTGCTGCGCGCGCTGGTCGGCGTCGCGCTGTTCGCGGCGGCCTACATGGCGGAGGTGGTGCGCGGCGGGCTGCAGGCGATCCCCAAGGGCCAGTACGAGGCGGCCATGGCGATGGGGCTCGGCTACTGGCAGATGATGGGCCTGGTCATCCTGCCGCAGGCGCTGCGGCTCGTGATCCCGGGCATCGTCAACACCTTCATCGGGCTGTTCAAGGACACGACGCTGGTGCTGATCGTCGGCGATCTTCGACCTGCTCGGCCAGATCCGAAGCGGCGCTCGACCGACCCCAACTGGATCGACGCCGGTCACGCGTCTACACGGCATTCGCGTTCGCCGGGACGGTGTACTTCCTCTTCTGCTTCGGCATGTCGCGCTACTCGATCTACATGGAAAACCGGCTGAACGCCGCGCAGCGACGCTAGGAGCGCACGAATGGCAAGGACCACCAAGCCGAAGGCCAAGGCTCAGACCGTGCCGCCGATCCCGGCCGACGACCCGATCGAGGAGATCGAGTTCGATCACTCCAAGATGCGAGTTCCGACGAACTCGCCATCGAGATGGTCGACGTGCACAAATGGTTCGGCGAGTTCCACGTGCTGAAGGACATCAACTTGAAGGTCTGCAAGGGCGAGCGGATCGTCATCTGCGGGCCCTCGGGCTCGGGCAAGTCCACGCTGATCCGCTGCATCAACCGGCTGGAGGAGCACCAGCGCGGGCGCATCGTCGTCGACGGCATCGAACTCACCGACGACCTGAAGAAGATCGACGAGATCCGGCGCGAGGTCGGCATGGTGTTCCAGCACTTCAACCTGTTCCCGCACCTGACGATCCTGGAGAACTGCACGCTGGCGCCGATCTGGGTGCGCAAGATGCCCAAGAAGGAGGCCGAGGAGATGGCGATGCGCTATCTCGAGCGGGTGAAGATTCCCGAGCAGGCCAACAAATATCCGGGCCAGCTTTCGGGCGGCCAGCAGCAGCGCGTGGCCATCGCGCGCGCGCTTTGCATGAACCCGAAGATCATGCTGTTCGACGAGCCGACCTCGGCGCTCGATCCGGAGATGATCAAGGAAGTGCTGGACGTCATGGTCGAGCTCGCCGAGGACGGCATGACCATGATCGTGCGTGACGCACGAGATGGGCTTCGCGCGGCAGGTCGCCAACCGCGTCATCTTCATGGACGCGGGCCAGATCATCGAGCAGAACGAGCCGGACGAGTTCTTCGAGCACCCGCAGCACGAGCGCACGAAGCTGTTCCTCAGCCAGATTCTCCACTGAGGGCGCTCACCCTGCGGAACCGCGGGTCTTCCGGCGCGTTGAGGGGCGGACGCGAGCTTCGCTGCGGGGTGAGGACGCATGGCCCAGGGGCCGATTCTGGTGGAGGGTAACGCTCCGGAGGCCGACAAGCCGCCGGTGCAGCCTGTCGTCGTGGTCGACACGACCATGCGGATGATCGCCATAGGCAGTTTTCTCATCCTGCTCGGCACGGCGCTGTTTTTCGCACGCGACTTCCTGTTGCCGGTCTCGCTGGCCTTCCTGTTCGCACTCATCCTCAGCCCCATCGTGCGAACGCTGCGGCGCAAGGCCGGGGTGCCGGAACCGCTGACGGCGATTGTTCTGGTGATCGGTGTCGTCGGCGGGCTCGGGCTCGGCTCCTACTTCCTGACCGGACCGATCGCCCAGTGGGTGGCGGACGCGCCGCAGATCGCCAATGAACTTCGCACCAAGATCGCCGTCGTCCGACAACCGGTGGAGGCGGTGGCGGAAGCGACCGCGCAGGTAGACGAATTGACCGCGACCGACGACCCGACGGTCCAACGGGTCGTGGTCAGCGAGCCCGGCCTCCTGAGCCGCGCGGCGACCGGGGCGCCGGAGGTCGCGGCCAAGATAGGTCTGACGCTGATCCTGCTGCTGTTTCTCCTCGCCTCTGGCGACATGTTCTACGAGAAGCTGGTGCGGGCCCTGCCGACGATGTCGGACAAGAAGAGGGGGCTGCGCATCGCGCGCACCGTCGAACGGGAGGTGTCGCGGTATCTGTTCACGATCACGCTCATCAACGCGGGGCTCGGCATCGCCGTTGGTGCCTCGATGTGGGTGCTGGGAATGCCGAATCCGGTGCTCTGGGGCGTCGTGGCGGCGCTCCTGAACTACATCCCGTATCTCGGGGCGCTGATCGGTATCGCGCTGGTCGGCGCGGTGGCCCTGGTCTCTTTCGATACGCTGAGCTACGCGCTGCTTCCGCCGCTCGCCTACTTCCTCTGCAACGTGCTCGAAAGCCAGATCGTGACGCCGACGGTCGTCGGCCGGCGACTGGAGATGAACTCTGTCGCGGTGTTCCTGGCGGTGGCGTTCTGGGGGTGGCTGTGGGGGATCGTCGGGGCGCTCATCGCGGTACCGCTGCTGGTGACCGTCAAGGTGTTCTGCGATCACGTGGACTCGCTGCAGGCGCTGGGTGAGTTCCTCGGCGCGCGCTACGTCGCGGAAGAACCGGAAGAGACCGCGCCACCGGCAAAGGCGGCCTGACGCCGGCCCTCACGCGAACTCGGGAATGAACTCCGCCACGTCCTCGTAAGCGATGTAGCGTTGGTACCTGTCGGCCTCCGGCCTGTGGCGCTCATAGAGCGCGCTCGGCGCCATCAGCAGCGTCTCGTAGTCGTCGCACTGCCGGCAGGTATGCCAGCGGCTCGCCTGGACGAGGCAACGCGCGGCATCACCGGGCTCGAGGCGATCACCGCGCCTTCGGTTCTCTACGTGCAGGGCGAAACGGCGGTCGAGACCCCATTGCCGGAAGACGAGGAATATCCCGGTAGCGGGTGCGGAATCGCCGCGGTCGCCACGCCGCGACAGCCACGGCTCGTCGATCAGTTCGGCGTCGAGCCCGGCGAACTTGGTGCGGCCGAGTAGCCAGTCGCGGAAGTCGGGGGACCTGACGATCTCGTTGCGAAACAGCCCATCGAGGGCGTAGCCGGTGACGCGGGTTGTCATGTCGCAGCTCCTGCGCCGCACAAGGTGCGATCGCGCGCATGAAGGCCGCCTAAAAAGAAAGGCCGGGGCTTTAGACAAGCCCCGGCCTTATTTGCGTATATTTTTCCGAGAGTTACTGCGCCTGCGCCATGAGGGGCGTGATGCGGCGGACAGTGACTCGGCGGTTCTCGCGTTCCTCGGCCTCAGTGGCGATCTTGAGGTACTCCTCGCCATAGCCCTGGGTCACCAGGTTCTCCGGCGGGATCTCGAAGTACTCGGTCAGGATCATCGCCACGTTCTCGGCACGACGATCAGACAGCGCCAGATTGTAGGCGTTCGAGCCGGGGGCGTCGGTATGCCCCTCGATCAGGTAGATTTCCTCGGGGTTGTCCGTGAGAATCTCCTCGAGCGCGTAGCCGAGTTCCTCCAGCGCATCAATCTGGTCGTCGGCCACCTCCGCGGAATTGAACTCGAAGGTGATCGTGTCGAGATCGATGCGCGGGACCATGTCGCGAATGCGCTGGTTGTAGAGCACCTCGTCGAGCGAATAGTGCTCCTGCAGCTGCTCGACCGGCGGGGCGACGAGCGCCTCGCGGATCTGCACGGGCGTCGCACGGCGGGCCTCGACGATGTAGCGTTCCTCGGGAATGCCGATGACGATCGGCGGCAGCACCTCCGAATAGTAGTCGACGCGGAAGTCGCGGCGCCCGCGATCGCGGCCGCGCTCACGCCAGCGCGGGGCGTTGTCGATCAGTACGAACTCGCGGCCGTCTCGGGTAACGCGGGTCCGGCTGACGATATCGCCGTAACGGTCGCGCACGGTGACGATCTGAACCCCGCCGGGGCGGTAGACGATGGTCTCCGTGCTGCCGTCGCGCAGGCGGCGGGTCTCGAAGTCCTCCGCGTCGCGGACGAAGCGGCGGGCGTCGTTGTTCTGGATATAGTAGTTGTTCTCGTTGCGGATGATCATCCGGTCGCCGGTACGCTCGATGACGTTGGAACCCTCGCGACGGATTTCCTCGCGCAACGCGTCCAGTTCTGATTCGCGCTGGCCGCGCAGGGCCTCGACCTCCTCGCGGAGCTCCTCGTTGTCGGTGACGATGGCGTCGAGCTCCTCGCGGACCTCCGGACCCTGGTCCTGCCGGTCGCGGTCACGACGCTCGCGGACGCGCTCGCGCAGATCACCGCGCTCACGGTCCCTGTCGCCGGCTCGCTCGCGGTCGCGGTCCCGCTCGCCGGTTTGCTCGCGCTCCTCCGACCGCTCGCGGTCACGGTCTGCGCCGCCAATTCCGAGGCTGCGCTGAAGCCGGTCGAGCATGCCGGGCTCCTCGGCTTCCTCCGTCTCGGCCGGAGCCTCCTCGGTTTCGGCGGGGGCCTGCTCGCGGGTCTCGGTCGGCTCCTCGCGGCGCTGACGATCGCGCTCGCCGTCTCCGTCGCGCAACCGCTCGCGCAGACCGCGCTCGCCACGCTCGCCACGCTCCCCGCGTTCGCCACGTTCCTCGGCGGGAGCGGTCTCCTTTTCCGGGGCGCTCTCCTGAGGCCGGGCTTCCGGCTCTGGCTGGGGTTCCGGCGCCGGCTCCTGGGCCCGCGGTTCCGGTGCGGGCGGCGCCTCGGCGGGAGGCTGTTCTGCCGGCGGTTCCTCGGCGGGGGGTGCTTCAGCCGGGGGCTCTTCGGCAGGCGGCTCCTCGACCGGGGGCTGTTCGGCCGGAGGCTCGGGCGCGGGAGGCTCCTCGACAGGCGGCTCCTCGGCCGGTGGCTCCTGCGGCTCGCGCTGCTCTTCCTGGGCTTCCTGAGCCTCCTGCTCCTGCTGGCGCCGCAGCAGTTCCTCCTGATCGGCCTGCGCCACGACGATGCCTGGAAGGGGCTCGGCCGCCGCGGGCGTCCCGGGCCCGTACGCCGCGACGACGAATGGCGCGGCCGCGCCCGCCATCAGTATCTTCTTCAACCTGGTCATGATCAGTTCTGCTCCTTGGTGCCCCACGGATGTCGGGGAACGCACCCTTTCCTCTATCGTTCCGAACGTCGGCCGGGGCCCATCCTCGCAACGCAAGCAGGACCGCAGTTTGTCCGCGGAAAGGCGAAGCGATGGCGGACGAGGCCGGCCATTCGACCAGTGCGAAGGGTGGACCGAGCAGCCTGAATGCCGACTGAACCGACGGTTCAGCGAGGGTTGGGGAATCCCGCGCCGGAAGCGATCTCAACCGGTCTCGACCGGAGCGTCGTCCCGCCCGCCCCATTCGGCCCAGGAGCCGTCGTAGAGGGCGCTGTGTCGATGGCCCGCGACCGCGAGCGCCAGGCTCAGCACCGCCGCCGTTACGCCCGATCCGCACGAGGTCACGACGGGCCGCGAGAGATCGACACCGGCGGCCTCGAACTCGGCCCTGATGGCCGCCGGGTCCTTCAACGTTCCGTCCGTGTTCAGCACCTTGCCGAATGGAACGTTGAAACTTCCGGGGGCATGGCCGGCGCGCAGTCCGGGACGGGGCTCCGGGGTGGTGCCGGAGAAACGCTCGGCTGACCGGGCGTCGACGACCTGCTCGGAGCCGGCTTGAAGGGCCGCCCGCACGGCCGTGAAATCGCGTACTGCTCCATTGTCGAGCCGTGCCGTATAATGGCGCTCCTGCCGCCGCACCGGGCCTTCCTCGAGCGGGCGGCCCTCGGCCTTCCACTTCGGCAGCCCGCCGTCCAGCACGGCCACGTCCCGCGTGCCCATTGTGCGGAAGGTCCACCAGACGCGCGCCGCCGAGAACAGGCCGGCGCCGTCGTAGACGACGACGCGCTGGCCGTCGCCGATGCCGAGCTTGCGCATAGCGGAGGAGAACTGCTCCGGCCGCGCCAGCATGTGGGGCAGGTCGGTCGACATGTCGGAGATCGCGTCGATGTCGAAGAAGACGGCGCCGGGGATGTGCTCGCCGAGATATTCGGCGTGGGCGTCGCGCTGCTGGGTCGGCAGATACCATGACGCGTCGACGACGACGAGATCGGGTGCCGATAGTTCCGCGGCGAGTTGCTCCGTGGAGATGAGGTAAGGCGAACCGGTCTCGGCCATCAGTCTTTCTTCTCTTCGTTGTCGAGGGTCAGGCCGCGGCTTTCGTGCCAGCCTGCAATGGATTCCGCTGGGTATTCGTCGAAGGTGTCGTCGCCCTTGCGGATGTCGGGCTGGCACCAGTCCGGAGCATAGGCGAGCATCAGGTGAACGCGCGAGGGCGGAACGGGCAGGGGCGTGTCGATCGCTGAAGCGAAGGGATGGACGAGGTCCGGCCAGGCATCGTCATGGACCCACAGCGCGGTGCCGCACTTCCGGCAGAAGCGCCGTTCGCCCGAACTCTCGCGGCCGTCGACCTTCGCGTGAAAGACCGTGATGTCCTTCTTGCCCTTCACCTTCAGGGTATCTGCGCGGCCCATGATGTTGATCGCGTAGCCACCCCCGCCCGCCGTCTTGCGGCAGATGGAACAGTAGCAGCGCATATACGGATATGGCGTCGAGGAACTCCACGGAGAAGGTCACCGCGCCGCAGTGGCAGGAGCCTTCCAGCAGCATCGTTCATCCCTCCGCGAAGGCGACCCGGATGCGTCGGTTCTGGGCGCCCTTGGACTCTATCTTCGTCACGATGACGGGACCGATCTCGCCCGTCGACCGGACATGTGTGCCGCCGCATGGCTGGAGGTCGATGTCGCCGATACGCACGAGACGCACCCGGCCCGTGCCCACCGGCGGCTTCACCTTCATGGTCTTCACCATCTCCGGACGCGCGGCCAGCTCCTCGTCGGTGATCCATTCGGTCGAGACGGGATGGTCGGCGGCGATCATGTCGTTGATGCGGCCGGTCAACTCCTCCTTGTCGAGCGTCGCGTCGCGGACATCGAAGTCGAGCCGCCCGTACTCGTCGGAGATCTGTCCGCCGGTAACCGGATGCGGCACCGCGACGGAGAGCAGGTGGAGGCAGGTGTGGATCCGCATCAGGCGATGTCGCCGGTCCCAGTCGATCGCCGCCTCGACGGTGTTCGACGGCCTGGCCAGCACGTCGAGGGTGGCGGGCACGTGGACGATCTCGCCGGGATTGTCGCCCTTGACGGTCGTCGCGATCGGGATTTCCTGTCCTCCGGACAGCCTCAGGGCGCCGGAATCGCCCGGTTGCCCGCCACCGGCCGCATAGAACACGGTCCGGTCCAGCACGATGCCGCCCCGGTCGTTGATGCCGAGAACCGTCGCATCACAGGCGGTCAGGTAGGCGTCGTCGCGGAACAGCGGTTCGGTCGGCACGGGCCCACTCCTCACGTCTCGAAGGGAATGTCGATGTCGACCTCTTCGGTCAGCCACTCGGGGACCGGCAAGCCCTTTTCGCGGAGGAAGGAGGGATTGAAGAGCTTCGACTGATATCGGGTGCCGTAATCGCAAAGAACGGTGACGATGGTGTGTCCCGGCCCCATCTCCTTCGCCAGGCGGATCGCGCCGGCGACGTTGATACCGCTCGATCCGCCGAGAACCAGTCCTTCCTCGCGCACGAGGGAGAAGATGACCGGGAGTGCCTCGCTGTCCTCGACGAGGTAGGCATGGTCGACCCGAATATCCTCGATCATCGGGGTCACACGGCCCAGGCCGATGCCTTCCGAGATCGATCCGCCCTCGGTCGCCGTCGCCTCGCCGTCCCTGAAGAGGTGGTACATCGCGGCCCCGCGCGGGTCGGCGCAGCCGATGACGATGTCGCTCTTCTTCTCGCGCAGGAAGGCGGACGTGCCGGCGATCGTGCCGCCGGTGCCGATCGAGCAGATGAACGCGTCGACCTTGCCCTCCGTCTGCGCCCATATCTCCGGGCCGGTGGACAGGTAGTGCGCCTTGCGGTTGTCGAGGTTGTTCCACTGGTCCGCATAGAGGACGCCGTTGGGCTCGCTCTCCTTCAGCCGATCGGCGAGGCGGCGGGCGACGTGCTGATAGTTGTTGGGATCCTTGTAGGGCAGCGCCGGGACCTCGACGAGCTGCGCGCCGGCGAGCCGCAGCATGTCCTTCTTCTCCTGGCTCTGCGTCTCGGGAATCACGATGATCGTGCGATAGCCGCGCGCGTTCGCGACCAGGGCGAGGCCGATGCCGGTGTTGCCGGCGGTGCCCTCGACGACGAGACCACCCGGTTTCAGGTCGCCGCGCTTCTCGGCCTCCAGGATCATCTGCCGGGCCGGCCGGTCCTTCACCGACTGGCCGGGATTCATGAACTCGGCCTTGCCGTAGATCTCGCAGCCGGTCTCGTCCGAGGCGCGGCGAAGTCGGATCAGCGGCGTGTTGCCGATCGTCTCGACGATGCCGTTTCGGATGTCCATCGGAAGTCTCTCCGGTCGATGTCTGGCTGGGACCGCGACCCTAGCGGGCAGGGGTGGGGCATTCAAGCGCACGGCATCGCGCGCAGAGGGGGCATGCAGAAATTTTCGTGCTCCAACGAATGCACGAGTGAACCAAAGCGCTCGAAGTGCGTTCTAAGACACGAACCCGGCTGCCACGGGCTGGCCGGCGTCGACAGGAAGCTCAATGGAGGCATTGATGAAAAGGGTTCTGATCCTCGCCGCCGCCGGCCTTGCGCTGGCTGCTTGCACGCCTGAGGAGCGCGTCGCCGGTGGCGCGATCGTGGGTGGCGCGGCTGGTGCCGGCATCGGCGCGGCAGCGACCGGCGGCTCGACAGGCGGTGCGGTCGCCGGCGGCATCATCGGCGCGGGAACCGGCGCGCTCGTCGGCGCAGCCACCGCCCAGCCGCGCTACTGCGAAGGCTATGACCGGTACGGTCGCCCCTACACCTACCGCTGCTGATTTCTCGAGAAGTTGACGCAAGGCTCAGCCCCTCGGCCTGCGTCCCATGCCCCTCCAGAGGCAGACGAAAGCGGCCGGCGCGGCAAGGCCCGGCCGCTTTCGCTCGTCCCGCGCCTATTGAAACGCGACTTCAGCGAAGCTGCGGAGCTTGCGCGAATGCAGCCGCTCGCGTTCTTGCGCCTTGAGCTTTTCGAGCGCGCGCAGCCCGATCTCCAGATGCTGGCCGATACGCTGGCGGTAGAAGTCGCCGGCCATCCCTGCGAGCTTGATCTCGCCCTGCAGCGGCTTGTCCGAAATGCACAGGAGCGTGCCGTAGGGGACGCGGAAGCGGAATCCGTTGGCCGCGATGGCGGCCGATTCCATGTCGAGCGCGACGGCGCGGGATTGCGAGAGCCGCCGGATGATCGCCGCGTGGTCGCTCAGTTCCCAGTTCCGGTTGTCGACGCTCGCCACGGTGCCGGTGCGCATGACGCGCTTGAGCTCGTAGTCCGACAGCCCCGTCACCTCCGCGACCGCCTGCTGAAGCGCCACCTGCATCTCGGCCAGCGCCGGGACCGGAACCCACAGCGGCAGCTCCTCGTCGAGGACGTGGTCCTCGCGGACATAGCCGTGAGCCAGAACGTAGTCGCCGAGCCGCTGGGTGTTCCTGAGGCCCGCACAGTGTCCGAGCATCAGCCAGGCATGGGGGCGGATGACAGCGACGTGGTCGGTGATGTTGCGGGCGTTGGAGGGGCCGACGCCGATGTTGATCATCGTGATGCCGGACGAGTCCGGCGCCACGAGGTGGTAGGCCGGCATCTGGGGCAGGCGTTCGGGCGGCGTGCCGGTCGGCTCCGCTATTCCCAGGCGGCTGTTCGCCGTGACCACGTCTCCGGGCTCGACGAAGGCGTCGTAGGTCGGGTCGCCGGCCACCATCCGCTCCCGGGCCAGCCTTACGAACGCGTCGATGTAGAAGGCGTAGTTTGTGAAGATCACGAAGTTCTGGAAGTGCTCCGGTCCGGTGCCCGTGTAGTGGGCGAGGCGGTGCAGCGAATAGTCGACGCGCGAGGCGGTGAACAGCGCCAGCGGTTCCGGCTTGCCCGGCGATGGCAGCCACGTGCCGTTGACGATGGCGTCGTCCATGCTGGCGAGGTCGGGCGTGTCGAAGACGTCGCGGAGGGGGCGGTCGCCGGTGCCGAAGGTCGTCTCGATGTTGATGTCGCGCGGATAGGCGAAATGGATCGGGATCGGCTCGTCCGATTCCCCTACCTCGACCGGAACGCCGTGGTTCTCCAGCAGGAGTTCGATCTGCTCGGTCAGGTACTTGCGATAGAGATCGGGGCGCGTCACCGTCGTCTCGTGGACGCCGGGACCGGCGACGAAGCCGTAGGACAGCCGCGAATCGAGGCGCGCGTAAGTCGCCGTCGTGATGCGCACCAGGGGATAGGTCGCGCGGGCGCGCGCCGTCAGCGGCTCGCCGCGCACATGGGCCTCGAACCGTCGGCGCAGGAAATCGGTGTTGCGGTCGTAGATCTCGGTTATGCGCGCCACCGCCGCGGCCGCATCGGTGAAGGGCTCGGTGGCGATCGGCTCGGGTGAAACGATGTCTTGGGACCAGGGCATGTGCCGAGGTTCCACCGGCGGTTGCCGAAGTCAAGCGCCGGCGTCCGCGGAGCCGGATCCAAAAAAAATTGCGTCAGGGGCGACGGAATCGCGTTTCCGAAACGTTTACCAACTGGAAGCCGTGGGGAGCGAAGTCCGTGCGGCATGAAAAAGCAAAGGAGGCCCCCATGCGCAAACCCCTGGTATTCCTGGTCGCCGCGGCCGTCGCCGTCAGCGGCGCACTGACGGGCGTCGGGCCCGCGTCTGCCAACATGGCATCGGTCGCATCGTCTGCCGGAGCGGCCGCCGATCGTGCCAACCCGGGCGTCGAGAAGGTCCAGTGGCGGGGCCAGCGCCGGCACTATCGCGGCGGCAACCATTATCGCGGTGGGCGTCATTATCGCGGCGGCCGCCATTATCGTGGCGGGCGGAACTACTCGCGCAACTACTACCGCAACCACCGACGCAGTAATGCCGGCGCCGCTGTCGCAGCTGGGGTTCTGGGCCTCGCAGCCGGAGCGATGATCGCCGGTTCGGCGTCGCGCGGTTCGGACTGGCATGCCTACTGCGCCAGCAAGTACCGCAGCTACGATCCGCGCAGCGGCACCTTCCTCGGATATGACGGCCGCAGGCATCCCTGCCGCTGATCGGTCCGGCAAAATCTGGAGACGGCCCGGCATCACGCCGGGCCGTTTTCGTTACGAGCGGGCGATGTTGCCGCCGCGTGGCGGGATGCCGGTGTGCTCGAAGCAGATCTGGGCGAGGCGCGCGATGCCGTCGCGGATGTCTTCGTGGGTGGGCAGGGCGAAGCAGAGCCGCATGTAGCTCTTCGCGCTCTCGGGGTCGCACGCCCATTCAGGGCCGGGATTGAACGCGACGCCCTTCTCCAGCGCCGCGGCGGCGAAGCTGCGGACGTCCACCTCGTCGGGCAGCTTGATCCAAACGAAGATGCCGCCCTTGGGGCGGAAGATCTCCACCGAGGTGCCGAATTCCTGCTCCAGGCTCTCGACGATCGTGTCGAGCTTGCCGCCTAGCGCCGACGTCAGATCCTCGATGTGCCGGTCGAAATGCTCGCCGAAGTAGTCGGCTATCAGGATCTGCTGCAGGGCTCCGGTGCCGCCGTCGCCCTTGCAGGCGAGGACGCGGCTCAACACCGCCCAGTCGGCGATGATGTAGCCGACGCGCAGGGCAGGGGCGAGCGACTTCGAGAACGAGCCGACGTGGATGACCCGGGAGGGATCGAGGGCATAAAGGGCCGCCGGCGGCGTCTCGGTCCAGATGATGTCGGTGTAGCACTCGTCCTCGAAGATCGGCACGTCGTACTCGCGTGACAGTTCGAGCAGCTTTTGACGCCGCTCGAGCGGCATGATTGAGCCGGTCGGGTTCTGCACGGTGGGGATCGTGTAGATGTATTTCGGCGTGACGCCCTTCGACTTGAGGTCGGAGAGGATCGTCTCCAGCGCCGCCATGTCGATGCCGTCCGCGTCGAGCGGCGCGCCGACGACTTTCGCGCCCCTGGCCTTCACCTTCGAGACGGCGCCGCCATAGGTGAAGTCCTCGATGATCACCGTGTCGCCCGGCGCGATCATCACGTTGTTGATGAGGTCGAGCGCCTGGAGCGAGCCGGAGGTGATCACTATATCGTCGCGCGTGCATTCGATCCCGCGCAGGCGCTTCGCCTTGCTGGCGATGAAGTCGCGCAGGCCCTCGAAGCCCTGCGGGCCCTGGCCCATGTTGTAGAGCGCGAAGAGCGGGCCGTGTTCGCGGATGCGCCGGTCAGCGATCTCCGCGAGCGCTTCGGCGGGCACCATTTCGGGTGCGTTGTGACCATAGACGAAATTATAGCGAGGCAGGCCGGTGAAGCGCGGTGCGGGGTCGGGCAGGCCCGGGCGGAAAGCCTGCGGATAGGCGAAATTCGGGGCGTCGGTCATCGGGGCTCCTCGGGTGCGCTTCTTGGCCGTCCGGCGGCTCGCTCAGCCGGTTTGTAAGGGGGCCGTCGCGCTCGGTCCATACCGGAGGTCGCATGGGTAAGTTGCCCGGCCAGCCTTGACAGCCCGGGCGGCGCGGTGTCTGTCACGGGCGATTTTAACGAACGGCGCCACAAGACCGGACCTGAACAACCCCATGACCGTCGCATTCGTATTCCCCGGCCAGGGCAGCCAGACCGTCGGAATGGGTCGCGCGCTGGCGGACGCCTATCCGGCGGCGCGGGCGGTCTTCGACGAGGTCGACGAGGCTCTCGGCGAGAAGCTGTCGGCGGTCATCTGGGAAGGGCCGGAAGACCGGTTGACGCTGACCGAGAACGCCCAGCCCGCGCTCATGGCCGTGAGCATGGCGACGATTCGCGCGCTCGAGAGCGAAGGAGTGACGGTCGCCGGGAGCGCGAGCTATGTCGCCGGGCACTCGCTGGGCGAATATTCCGCGCTTGCCGCTGCCGGTTCCCTGGCGGTCGCCGATGCGGCGAGGCTCCTGCGGACGCGCGGCAAGGCAATGCAGCAGGCGGTGCCGGTGGGCGAGGGCGCGATGGCGGCCCTGCTCGGGCTCGACCTCGACGTGGCCGTCGAGGTGGCGGCGGAGGCAGCCGATGGTCAGGTCTGCCAGGCCGCCAACGATAACGCGCCGGGTCAGGTCGTGGTCAGTGGCTCCCGGGCGGCCGTCGAGCGCGCCATGGAGATCGCGAAGGCCAGGGGCGCCATGAAGGTGGTGCTGCTTCCGGTCAGCGCGCCGTTCCACAGCGCGCTCATGTCGCCGGCCGCCGAGGTGATGCGCACGGCGCTCGCGGAAGTCGAGGTGACGGCCCCCGTCGTGCCCCTCGTGGCCAATGTCGTCGCCGGACCCGTGACGGACCCGGACGAGATTCGCCGCAGGCTGGTGGAACAGGTGACCGGCACGGTGCGTTGGCGGGAGTTGATCATGTGGATGGCGGCGAACGGTGTCACCGAGCTCCGGGAAATAGGTGCGGGACGGGTGTTGTCGGGTCTGACCAAGCGGATCGACCGGAGCGTGACGGCGACGCCGGTCGGCGCGCCCGAAGACGTGGCGGCCTTTGCCGCTGCCGTGCGATAACTGGCAGGGGGACCCAGGCCATGTTCGATCTCAGCGGCAAGACCGCGCTGGTGACCGGCGCCACCGGAGGCATCGGCGGCGCGATCGCGCGCGGCCTTCATGCGGCCGGCGCCACCGTGACACTGTCGGGCACCCGCGCCGATGCGCTCGACGGGCTAAAGGGCGAATTGGGCGAACGCGCGTTTGCCATTGCCTGCAATCTCTCCGACGCGGCCGAAGTGGATGCGCTGCCGGAGAAGGCCGAGGAGGCCATGGGTGGGCTCGACATCCTGGTCAACAACGCCGGGATCACCCGCGACAACCTCTTCATGCGGATGAAGGATGAGGAGTGGGAACAGGTGCTGGCCGTCAACCTGACGGCGACGTTCCGGCTCATGCGTGCCGCCGTGAAGGGCATGATGCGCAAGCGCTCGGGCCGCATCATCGGCATCACATCGATCGTCGGCGTGACCGGCAATCCGGGTCAGGGCAACTACGCCGCGGCCAAGGCCGGCATGATCGGCATGTCGAAGTCGCTGGCTCAGGAAGTCGCCTCGCGCGGCGTGACGGTCAACTGCGTGGCGCCAGGATTCATCGAGACTGCGATGACGGGTGCGCTGAACGACAAGCAGCGCGAGACCATTCTTTCGCGCGTTCCCGCCGGCCGTCTCGGAACGCCTGATGACGTGGCCGCGGCGGTAGTGTATCTGGCGAGTGAAGAAGCGTCGTACGTGACCGGCCAGACCCTCCACGTCAACGGAGGAATGGCCATGATCTGAGGGCGTTCGGGCGTCGGATTCGACGGCCCGGGTGGGTGCGGACGGCTTTCTGGTCAATGGCTGGAAAGTGTGTTACTAGCCGCCAACCCGGTGCGTTCCGCCGCCAGCTTTCGCGCCGGGAATAACGAGGAACGCGGCATCCCAAGGAGGCTCTGCCCGCCTTCGCGCCCTCCCGGCAATACCCAAGGTCAAACTGAACGACTTAGCGTTATCTGGGGAAGACAGAATGAGCGACATTGCTGAACGGGTGAAGAAGATCGTCGTCGAGCATCTCGGTGTCGAGGCGGACAAGGTTACCGAGAACGCCAGCTTCATCGACGATCTGGGCGCGGACAGCCTGGACACCGTCGAACTGGTCATGGCCTTCGAGGAAGAGTTCGGCTGCGAGATTCCCGGACGATGCCGCGGAGACCATCCTGACCGTGGGCGACGCGATCAAGTTCCTCGAAAAGAACGCCGCCTGACGCGGTGAAACTGGAATCGCGGGGCGGCCGGATCGGCGCCGTCCCGAATACGAGCAGCCATCCGGACGAATTCTGATGAGGCGTGTCGTCATCACCGGCCTCGGCATGGTTACGCCGCTGGGGTGTGGGGTCGAACCGACGTGGAAGCGGCTTCTGGCCGGCGAGAGCGGAGCCGTGCGCGTCGAGGACTTCGACGTGTCCGACATCGCGTGCAAGATCGCCTGCCGGATTCCGCGTGGCGACGGGTCGGACGGGACCTACAATCCTGACGATTGGATGGAGCCCAAGGAGCAGCGCAAGGTCGACGACTTCATCGTCTTCGCCATTGCCGCCGCGGACCAGGCGCTCGCCGATTCCGGCTGGAAGCCCGAGGCCTACGAGGACCAGATCAAGACAGGCGTCCTGGTCGGTTCCGGCATCGGCGGCCTGCAGGGCATCGAGGAGGGGGCGATGATCGTGCGCGACAAGGGCGCGCGCCGTCTCAGCCCGTTCTTCATTCCCGGCCGGCTGATCAACCTCGCATCCGGCTACATTTCGATCCGGCACGGCCTCAAGGGACCGAACCACGCCGTCGTGACCGCCTGCTCGACGGGCGCGCATGCCATCGGCGACGCCTCGCGCATGATCGCGCTGGGCGATGCCGACGTGATGGTCGCCGGCGGCACCGAGGGCGGCGTCTGCCGTCTCGCTCTCGCCGGGTTCTCCCAGTGCCGCGCGCTGTCGACGGCCTTCAACGACGATCCAACCCGCGCCTCGCGTCCCTACGACCGCGACCGCGACGGTTTTGTCATGGGCGAGGGCGCCGGCGTCGTTGTGCTCGAGGAGTATGAGCACGCCAAGGCCCGTGGCGCGCACATCTATGCCGAAGTCATCGGCTACGGTCTGTCGGGCGACGCCTATCACATCACCGCTCCCTCAATGGACGGGGACGGCGCCTATCGCTGCATGTCGATGGCGGTGAAGCGTGCGGGAATCGACGTCTCCGAGATCGACTACGTCAACGCGCACGGCACGTCGACGCCGCTCGGCGACGAGATCGAGCTCGGCGCGGTGTCGCGCGTCGTCGGCGACGCGGCGGCGGATATCTCGATGTCGTCGACGAAGTCGGCGATCGGTCACCTCCTCGGCGCGGCCGGGGCGGTGGAGGCGATCTTCTCGGCGCTGGCGATTCGCGACAACGTCGCGCCGCCGACGCTGAACCTCGACAATCCGTCCGTCGAGACCGCGATCGACCTCGTTCCGCACAAGGCGCGCGAGCGTGAGATCAACACGGTGCTGACCAATTCCTTCGGCTTTGGCGGCACCAACGCATCCCTGATTTTGCGCCGCGCCGACGCGTGATTTCCAAGGCGCGCCGCAACACCCTTTTGCCGTATTCGACTATAGTATGGCGATGGCTGGCGACGTGACCTGGAGAACTCCGTGAGCGACCATAACACCCCGGACCATGTGCCCGAGGCGAACAGGGTCGCGCCGCGAAGTCCGAACGAGGCCATTCAGCCGGAACCGGCCCCCGGGCCACCCGTCCCGTCGCGGCGCGCGCGCAACCCGTTCGTCGTGGCGCTGAGCGGTTTGCTGACCTTCCTCGTTCTCGTCGTGATCGCGGCCGGGTCCGGGCTCTATGTCGGCAAGATGCAGTTCGAGCGGCCGGGACCGCTCGACCAGGCGCGGATCGTGAACGTCCCCAGCGGACAGGGCACCATCGCCATCGCCAATCTTCTCGAGCGCGAGGGCGTGATCGACCACGCCTGGACGTTCGTCGGCGGCGTTGCGCTCAACAAGGCGCGCCATCAGCTCAAGGCCGGCGAATACCTGTTCCCCGAGCATGCCAGCATGGCCGACGTGATGGACCTTCTCGTCGAGGGTCGGGCCATCCTGCATCGCGTGACATTCCCCGAGGGACACACGAGCGCGCAGATCGTGGCGCGGCTGATGAGCGACGAGGTGCTCAGCGGCGAGATCGAGGATATCCCGCCGGAAGGCAGCCTGCTGCCGGACACCTACACCTTCACCCGAGGCACGTCCCGCCAGCAGGTACTCGACCGGATGATGCGTGCGCAGGAGAGGGCGCTCCAGGAAATCTGGGAGCGCAGGATCGACGACCTGCCTCTCGAATCGCCGGAGGACCTGGTCAAGCTCGCCTCGATCGTCGAGAAGGAGACCGGTCGCGCCGACGAGCGGCCGCGCGTGGCCAGCGTCTTCATCAACCGCATCAACCGCGGCATGCGGCTGCAGTCGGACCCGACGATTCTCTATGGCCTCTATGGCGGCGAGGCCTTCATGCAGCCGCGCACCATCACGCGCAGCGAGCTTGACGCTCCGAACGAATACAGCACGTACCAGATCAACGGCCTGCCGCCGACGCCGATCGCCAATCCCGGGCGCGCGGCCATGGAGGCCGTCGCGAACCCCTCCCGAACCAACGATCTCTACTTCGTCGCGGACGGCACCGGCGGCCATGCCTTCGGCACGACGCTCGACGAGCACAACCGCAACGTCGCCCGCTGGCGGCAGGTCGAGCGCGAACGCCGGGAACGCGCGGCGGACGAGGGCGAGGCCGAGGAAGCCGAGGAGCAGGAGGGTGCGGCGGCCGACGACGGCGCGGCCTCGACCGAGACCGGATCGCTCCGGGGCCTCAACCTCCGCGTCCAGTAAGCACCGGCCGCCTGCTTGCCCGGTCTTCGGCTGCGGGCTAATGTCCGCGCCATCCCGCCGGATTCGGCGCCTCCAGCCCGGCCAGAACCTCCCATGACACTCGCAAGCATGACCGGTTTCGCCCGCGCCGACGGTGCCAGAGGCGGCGTGCGCTGGCACTGGGAGATCCGCTCGGTCAACGCGCGGGGGCTGGATTTGCGCACGCGCGTTCCTTCGGGCTTCGAGCGGCTGGAGCCGACGATACGGCAGGCCGCCCAGAAGCGGTTCGAGCGTGGCTCCCTGACGATCAACCTCTCCGTGCAGCGGGAAGCCGCCGCCGCGTCGCTGCGCATCAACGAGGCCGCGCTGGAGGTGGCGCTCGCCGCATCGGCCGCACTCGGCGCGCGCGGAGTGGCCCCGCCGACGGCGGACGGTATTCTCGCGCTGAAGGGCATTCTCGAGGTCGACGACGAAGAGCCGGACGAGGACGAGCGCGAGGCGCTCGATGCCTCGGTCCTGTCGACCTTGGGCGAAGGCCTGGACCGCCTCATGGAGATGCGACGGGGTGAGGGCACGCGCCTGCGTCCCGTCCTCGAGGAGCGTCTGGAGCGGATCGCCAGGCTGACGGAGGAAGCGGCCGCGTCGCCCTCCCGCACGCCCGACGCGATAACGGCGCGTCTCAAGGCGCAATTCGAGCAGTTCACCTCGGCCGTGCCCGCGCTCGATCCGCAGCGGCTTCATCAGGAGGCGATGCTGCTCGCGACCAAGGCCGACATCGCCGAGGAACTCGACCGCCTTCGGGCGCATGTCGACGGGGCGCGGGAACTGCTTGCCGCCAAAGGGGCCGTTGGTCGCAGGCTCGATTTCCTGACGCAGGAATTCAACCGCGAAGCCAATACGCTGTGCTCGAAGTCGAACGACGTCGCCCTCACGCGGATCGGCCTCGAGCTGAAGGCCGTCGTCGACCAGCTTCGCGAGCAGGTCCAGAATGTCGAGTGAGGCGGCGCGGGATACCGAGCGCCGGCGGGGGCTGATTCTGGTCCTGTCGTCGCCCTCCGGCGCCGGCAAGACCAGCATTTCCCGTGCGCTCCTCGAGCAGGAGCACCAGGCCGGCGACCCCATCTCGCTGTCGATTTCGGTGACGACGCGCCCCAAGCGGCCGAGCGAGGTCGAAGGGGTCCACTACCACTTCGTCAGCCAGCGCAAGTTCGACCAGATGCGCGACGGGGGCGACCTGCTCGAATGGGCGGAGGTGCACGGCAATTGCTACGGCACCCCGCGCGAGCCGGTGGAGCAGGCGCTGGCGGATGGTCGCGACATCCTGTTCGACATCGACTGGCAGGGGACCGAACAGGTCGTCAAGTCGATGCCCGACGACGTGGTGCCGGTCTTCATCCTGCCGCCCTCCGCCGGGGAGCTGAAAGCCCGACTGGAACGGCGCGCCGAGGACAGCGACGACGTCATCGCCCGCCGGCTTGCGGCCGCGAAGGACGAGATCGCCCACTGGTCCGACTATCGCTATGTCCTGGTGAACCACGAGCTGGAGACGTGCGTCTCGGACGTGCGGTCGATACTCCATGCCGAGCGGCGCCGGCGCGAGCGCCAGATCGGCTTGGACGGGCTGGTCAAGTCGCTGATTGCGGGCCTCTAGCGCCGACGATCCTCGCCAGCTCGACGAAGCCGGCCACGGGCACGTCCTCGGCGCGTTCCGTCGGGTCTATTCCCGCTTCGGCCAGCAAGGCCTCGGTATCCATGCCCAGCGCCTTCAGGCTGGACCGCAGCATCTTGCGGCGCTGGCCGAAGGCTGCCGCGGTAACGCGTTCCAGCACGGCCGGTTTCACGTTCGCCGGCGTTTGCGCGGGAACGATATGTATGATCGACGACGTGACCTTGGGCGGCGGCGTGAAGGCGCGCCGGTCCACGTCGAAGAGGATGCGGGGAGTTGCACGCCACTGCGCGAGCACCGAGAGGCGCCCGTACTGTTTCGACCCCATGCGGGCGACGATGCGTTCGGCGACCTCGCGCTGGAACATGAGCGTCAGCGAGTCCCACCACGGCGGCCAGCGGTCCGGGCCGAGCCAGCCCGCTAGCAGGACGGTCGCGACGTTGTAGGGCAGGTTGGCGACGATGCGCCCCTGACCTTCGATCAGAGACGTCGCGTCCAGCCGCGTGGCATCGGCCTCGATGATCTCCAGACGGCCGGGAAACGCGTCCTGGAGTTCGGCTAGCGCCGCGATGCAGCGGCGGTCCTTCTCGATGGCGATCACCTTCCTGGCGCCCTCCAGGAGGAGCGCCCGCGTAAGGCCGCCGGGCCCCGGGCCGACCTCGAGCACGGTAACGCCGTCCAAAGGCCCGGAGGCGCGGGCGATGCGGCGGGTGAGGTTGATGTCGAGGAGGAAGTTCTGCCCCAGTGACTTCCGGGCGCCGAGTTGGTGGCGGGCGATGACCTCGCGCAGCGGCGGCAGACCGGCCTCGGTGCTCATCCGGCGCGCGACATGCGGTCGGCCATGCGGGTCGCCGCGATGAAGCTCGACGGGTTCGCCTTGCCCGTGCCGGCGATCGCGAGCGCGGTGCCGTGGTCGGGCGAGGTCCGTACGAGGGGCAGGCCCAGCGTCACGTTGACGGCGTCGTCGAAGGCGATGGTCTTGATCGGGATCAGCGCCTGGTCGTGATACATCATCAGTGCCGCATCGTATTTGGCGCGCGCGGTCTCGTGGAACATGGAATCGGCTGCATGGGGCCCGGCGGCGTCGATCCCGAGCGCGCGCAGTTCCTCGATCGCCGGCGCGATGACGTTGCGCTCCTCGGTTCCGATCCGTCCGCCCTCGCCGGCATGGGGATTGAGGCCCGACACGGCGATTCGGGGCGCGGGGATGTCGAACTTCGCGGCCAGCTCGTCGGCGACGATCCGGCCTGTCCGCACGATAAGGTCGACGCTCAGCAGGCGCGGGACCTCGGCGAGCGGCACATGAATCGTCAGCGGAACGACGCGCAGCGTCTCGGAGGCGAGCATCATCACCGGCTCCCGCGCGCCCGGCCAGGTGCTGGTGAGTTCGCCGAGGAACTCGGTGTGCCCGGGAAAGGGGAAGCCGGACTTGTAGAGGGCCTCCTTCTGGACGGGCGCCGTAACGACCGCGCGCGCCTTGCCGTCCTTGATGTCGGCGACCGCACGTTCGATCGCCTCGATGACGGACGCGGCGTCGCGCTGCGAAGGATGCCCCGCGACCCCGGAGGAGACCGGCGCCCGCACGGGAAGGACGGGCAGGGCGGACCCGAATACGGCGTGCGTTTCGTCGGGGTCGGAGATCACCTCCATCGCGGGAGAGAGGCCGGCGTCCTTCAGTCGGGCGGCGAGGAAATCCGGATCGGCGATGCAATAGAACGGGGGCAGCCCGGCCGAGGCCCGGCGCAGCCACGCCATCGCGACGAGCTCCGGCCCTATACCGGACGGCTCACCCATCGTCAGCGCGAGAGGGGCGTCCTGCGCCACGGGATTACGGCTGTGCGTCAGCGGTAGTCGATGACGGCCGCCTGCTTCAGGTCGATGAGCAGCCGGCGGGCGAGACGCTCGCCCTGCTCGTTGATCATCGAGTCCTGAAGCTCCGCGCGGGCCATCGACGTGTCCTGCACCTCGCGGCGCTCGCAGACGGCGATCACCTCGACGGCGCGATCGGCACGGCGCGGGGTCGTCGACTGGCCGGGCTGCAGCGAGGACATCTGGTCGCGCAAGTCAGGCGGAAGCTCCGCGGTATTGCGGCGCGTCTCCTGGTTCACGACGGTATCGCGGTAGTTGTTCGCGATGTCGCGGGCGGTCTCGCAACCGGTGAACTGCCGGCGGAAGAACTCCGCGTCCCGCTCCCGCTGCCTGACATACTCGGCCGACGACCCCTCCGGTACGACGAACAGCACCTGGCGCACGATCAGCTCGATTGAGGTGCTGGTGGCATCCGCGCCGCGGGCGGCGAGCGCGGACTCGACGTCGCGCTCGCGCACCTGGATTTCCTGCCGAAGCTGGTTGCGGACGACATCGCGCCAGGCGAGATCGGCGCGAAGGCGCTGCTTCAGGGTTTCGGGAGATACGCCGAGCTGGCTCGTCATCGCCTGCACGAACTGGGAGGAACTCAGGTTGACGCGGCTCGCGATGTTGGAAAAGGCGCGTTCCACCTCGCTCTCCGAAACGCTGACGCTGAGCCGGCGAGCGGCCTGTAGCTTCAGGCGCTCGTCGATCAGCTCGTTGAGCGCGGCCTCGCGCCCACCGCCACCGGTGGCCTGGAGGAGGCGGGTGCGCTGGGAGATGTCGTATTCGGTGATGGGCTCGTCGTTGACCAGGACGGCGATGTTGGTCGCGACCGATACGGTGGCGGGATGTAGGGCGGAAAGCGCCATGAACCCGGCCGCCAGTATGCCGGCAAGCGCGAAGCGGCGGAGCCCGCCGCTTCGTCCCGGAACGGTGATTGCTGTCGACCTGAACATCATCCCAATCCTACAGTGCGAAACTCTCTCGTCATGCAGCAATATGGCAGGGGTATGACCCAAGCCGCTGCGCCGGCGCGCCGCTATTCGCGGGGGGCGGTCAGTTGGTCCGGTCTGCCCCGGCCAGGGATACGCTGGCCTCGCTCTGCGCGACCGTCCTCAGGTTCACCCGGAACGTGATGCGCTCGTCGGGCTCGATGTCGCCGTCGCGCACATAGGTCCGCTCATAGGCGATGGCGAGCGCGATGCATTCGTCGATGTAGCCGAACCCGAAGGAATGCGAGATCCACTGCGAACCCTCGCTGGGACCTTCCAGTTCGAGCCGCCCGGACCCGAACACGCGCCAGTTCTCGTCGAGCCTCAGCGTGCCCGAGCCCAGTATCTCGCTGCGGTCGTAGTCGATGTTGGCGGCAGGTTCGGCGGCGATATCGGAATAGGTGAGCGACGCGGTGAGGGGGCCGGTGGTGCCGCGAACCTGGAGATCGTGCCGCTTGAGGTCGAAGTCGCTCTCGTCGAGACGGACGCGGCTCGCGAACTCGATGCTTTCGAACGGCGAGACATACGCGGCCGCGACATAGTCGGCGCGGTCGGTCTCGAGACCGCTGCCATCGGGGAACGGGTTCTCCCCGGCGAGTTGATAGGACTGTCCGAACACGGCGCCGGCCGAGACGCCGTTGTGGGCCTGCAGGTTGTAGCGCACGCCGACATTGGCGCGGGTGCCGCCCTCGACCCGGTCATAGCCCGAGAACTTGTCGCGCGCGAACAGCGTGGTGTCGTCGTAGACGAGGCTCTGGGCGTCCTCGTTGGGAATGTCGAACGCCTTCTGCTCGTCGGGGCGGGTGATGACCTGCGCCATCGGCTCGATGATCTGGTATCCCCATCCCGTCGAGATCAGGAACGGCCACCGGTACTCGAGGCCGAGCGCGGGCATGCCGCGAACGACGGTGCTGTCTCCGGTCGGCAGGTAGTCGGCGACCAGCGGCGTTCCCGTCGCCTCCAGGAACGGGTCCTCGATATCGAGCGCGTAGGCGTCGCCGCGCAGCGACATGAACGGGGTGAACACCTGGCCCAGTGAATCGGTCAGGCTCGCTTCCCACGAGACCTGCGTCACCAGCCGGTTGTAGTTTCCGGGCGCCCCGATCAGGTTGCATTCATCCAGGAATGTCTGGCGCTGCTCGGGTGTCAGGCCTGCGATGCGCGCATAGGAATCGTTGCAGTTGGCGCCGGCCAGGCCGCTGGAGAACTCGGCGCTCTCGCGGCTAAGGCTGAGTACGTTGACGTCCACGCTCAGGCGGCCGCCCAGGACCGGCTGGCCGAAGATGTAGTTGTAGTCGATGACGGGGTGGATGACCGGCAGCGCGTCCTGCTGGTCCAGCGTCGACATGGTCTGGTAGTCGAGGACACGGGCGTCGAACCAGTTGTTCGCGCTCTGGCCGGTGAGGAATACCTGGTTCCGGTATTCCGTGCCCTGGTCGAAACGATAGCGCCGCTGGAAGGTCCGGTCCGAGGTGACCCGGCCGTCGAAGCCCCACCGCCAGAACTCGTTGATCCGGAACGCGCCGGCGGTGCGGAGGTACCCGCGCCACTCGCGATCGCCCGGCGTGCCGGGATCGAACTCCTCGGGAGCCTGCTGCTGGATGCCCGCGCCTTCGATCGTATAGGAGCCGTTGACCAGGCGGTGCCGCCACTGGAACTCGCCCAGGACGCCCTGCTTGGTGAAGCCCGTGGCTGCGACGGTGAGGTCGTAGTTCGGCGCGAGGGCGAAGAAGTAGGGCACCTTGAGGCCGGCGCCGAGTGTCGAGTCGTTGAATGCCTCCGGCGGCAGGAAGCCGGACTGTCGCGTGACCGTTGGATCCGGATGGCTGAAGAACGGGACGTAGGCGATCGGAACGCCGAGGAGCTCGAAGCTCGCGTTCTCGTAGTAGACGACCTGTTCTTCCTGATTGTGGATGATCCGGGCGGCCTTGATTTGCCAGATCGGCGGGCGGTCGGTCCCGTCCTTGCAGGGCTCGCAGGCCGTGTAGACGCCGCGGTTGAAGACCGTGATGTTGTCTTCCATGCGTTCCGCCGAGACCGCGGCAAAGCGCGCCCGCTCGGGCGTGACCAGCGTGAGCTCTTCGATGAAGCCCTCGCGGAAGTCGTCGGTGAGTTCGACCGAGTCGGCGTAGAGCTCGTTGCCGTCAGGCTCGGTGACCTTGACGTCGCCGCGCGCGAAGACCCTCGCGCTGTTCTGGTCGTAGACGATGCTGTCGGCTTCGACGGTATATCCGCGATAGTAGATCTGGACGCCGCCCTGGGCGGTCACGACGGCGCGGTCGAAGTCGTAGACGAGCTCGTTGGCCTCGAGCAGCATCCGCGCGTCCGGGTCGTCGGCCGCGAACTCCTGCATGGGTGTCAGGGCCGGGGACTGCGCATGGGCATCGCCGGCGGCGAGCGCGGCCAGAACGATCGCGCAGCCGGTCATCGCGGCCCTGAAGCCAGGCGCTATGATTCCCGTCCCCTGCAGCGGCCTTCGTTCCCCCGAAACCATGCGCTCAGCCGTCTTCCTGGAAAAGCAGTACCGTCATTCCGAGCAGCACGGAAATCAAGGCAGGTCCCCAAGCCGCTGTGAACGGCGTTACAGCCCCCGCCCTGCCCAGGTCGATCGCCAACTTCGAAACCACATAAAGCACGAAGCCGGCGACAATTCCACCTAAAATCATGCGGCCTATATTGCCAAACCTGAACAGCCGCAGCGAGACCGAGGCGGCGATCAGCACCATGGCGCAAAGAAGTAAAGGTCGGGCTAAGAGGCTCTGGTGCTGGAGGCGATATTGCACGGCCGGAAGGCCGGCTCGCTCGGCTGTCTCGATCTGTCCCGGCAGGTCCCAGAACGAGATGGTTTCGGCCGATGCGATCGTCTCCTGGACCTGTGTCCGCGTCAGGTAGGTGCTGAGCAGGTACGATCGGTGGAACTCCGCGTCCTGGTTGGGCGCGAAGATCCAGGCGTTGGCCAGTTGCCAGCGGCCGTCCTCGAGGCGCGCCAACGTCGCCTCGATGCGCTCGCGAAAGGTGAAGTCGGAATCGTACACCACGGCCGTCACGCCCCGCAGACGCAGGCCGCTGGCGAAACTCGAGCGGGCATGGAGGACCGAGGGGCCGTCGGTCCCGTTCTGGCGGAGCCAGACGGAACGCTGGCTGCCACCCAGGGGCACGGCGCCGCCGTCGAAGGATTGCGCGAACAGCGCTTCGTGGCGTGCCTTGAACTGCGCGGCGAGCGGGTTGTAGAGCGTCGTCGCGGCCACCCCGACGACGAGAGCCACCACGACCGCCGGCGTGATGAACTGCCAGGCCGATATTCCGGCCGAACGGGCGACGACGAGCTCCAGCGAGCGGCTCAGCATCAGGAACGTCATCATCGCCGCGAACAGCACGGCGAACGGCAGCACGAGTTCCGACAGCGACGGAAGCCGGTACAGCGACAGCAGCAGCACCGTGCCGAAGCCGATATCGTGGTTGCTGGCCCGGCGCAGGTTCTCGACGGAATCGATCACGAAGATCAGCACCAGGCAGGTGGCGAACACCCCGAGAAGGTTGATCAGGAAGCGCTTTCCGAAGTACCGGGCGATCGTGAACGGGACCATCTCCGCTACCTCCGGCGGCTGCCGAAGGCCGACTGCAGGCGCGCCAGGCCGCCTGAGGGCGTGAACCGTTTGAGGAGCTGGGCCGGGGTCGGCAGCGCCTCGGTGAGTCGCGACATGTACCGCTCCTGGCTGAAGGCCAGCCACGCGCCGCCGACGATGCCCGTCAGGGAAGTCGTGTACATCGGTATGACGGCCCAGGCCTGGCTCGTGGACAGGTTGGTGGCCGCGAAGCCGATCGTGCGCAGGCCGGCGACGACGGCGATGGCAAGCAGCAGCGAGTTGCCGCGGCCCTGGCAATTCGTCCTGGGATCGCCCAGCGCGGCCAGCGCGACGAACACGAAGGCGAGCGGATAGAGGATGCTCGACAGGCGCTCGTGCAGCTCGGACCGGAAACGGCCGGGCGTTCGCTGGAAATACGAATTATCCGGATCCGGGTTCAGCAGCTCGCTGATGCGCATCTCGCGCGGATGGTAGTTCACCCGACCCGTGCGGCCGGTGAGGCTCGACAGATCAAAGACATAGCGGTCGAAATTGACGATCGACATCTCCTCTTCCCGCTCGCCCTTCTGGTGCAGGCTTCCGGACTCCATCACCAGGTAGGCGTTGTCCTCGTTGCGGACGATCTGTCCGACCTCTGCGAGATAGGTGACGATCCGCGTCGGCTCGCGTTCGTCGTGGACCAGGAGACCTTGCAGCGTTCCGTCGGGACGTCGCTCTCGGATGTGGAAGGTCAGGCCCCGCTCCACGGTGGTGAAGCGTCCCTCGACGACGATGAAGGTGAGGACGTCCGCCGGATCTGCGTCAGGAGATTACGCAGGGTACGTGCGCTCTCGGGCATCAGGACGACGCTTATCGAGGCGATGAGCAGCGAGACCGCGACGGCGAGGACGAAGAAGGGCTTGATGACGTGCCACTGGCTCGCGCCGGCCGCATTTATGACGACGAGTTCGCTGTCGGCGTTGAGTTTGTTCAACACGTACAGGCACGCGATGAACAGCGCGATCGGTCCGATCACCATGACGAGAGCGGGCAGGGCGAGTACCGTAAGGTACAGGAACAGGAGGAACGTCTGTCCCTGCGTCGTCAGGAGGTCTACCTCGCGCAGGGCCTGCGTGACCCAGACGACGGCCGTCAGCACGCACAGCGTCACCACGAACGCGATGGCCGCCGAACGAAAGATATATCTTTCAATGGTGTTCATCAGGCGGCGGCGCTGACCTTTGAGGCCCGAGGGTCGAGCCATGATATCCGAAATTGCGACGGGAATTCGCCGGCGCAAGTAACGCCGTCGCCACCCCCTCGCGTCACCGCCCCGGATGGTGTATTTGGAGTCCTCCCGCCGATCAAGCGCCCGGCTGCTGGCCGGGCCTCTCCATCACACAGAAGCGACGTGCTGCCCATGACGCCCGCAATGAAATTCGGTTTCGAGAAACTCGCGGCCCCGAAGAAAGGTGCCGTCGTCCTGCTGGCTGGCGAAGGTCCCGCGCTGGGTGCGACAGGGCGCGAGATCGACAGAAACGTCTGGCGGCGCCGTGATGCGCGCTGCAGCGGTCTCGAAATTCACAGGTAAGCTTAAGACATCCATTGAACTCCTTGCACCGGAAAAACTTTCCGTGGATCGGGTTCTGGTGGTGGGCGTCGGAGATCCGGCGAAGCTCGATGACGAGGCGTGGTCGACGATCGGTGGCTACATCGTCGGCAAGCTGGGCGGCGAGACCGAGCAGGCCACTGTGGTCTGCGAGTTGCCCAAGAGCAACGTCGGGGCGGAGTCGGTCGCGATGGCGGCACTCGGAGCCAGGCTCGGCGCTTATCGGTTCGATCGCTACAAGACCAGGTCGAAGGACAACGAACCCAAGGGCGCTCCCAAGAAATCTCTTTTGCGGTCGACGGCCATGCCGCCGCCAAGCGGGCGTTCGCCCCGCTCGACGCGGTGAGCGAGGGCACTGTCATCGCGCGCGATCTCGTGAACGAGCCGGCCAACGTGCTGGGCCCGCAGGAATTCGCCGACAGGGCGCGGGAACTGGAGAGCCTCGGCGTCGAGGTCGAGGTCCTCGACGAGAAGGCGATGCGGCGGTTGAAGATGAATGCCCTGCTGGCCGTCGGGCAGGGCAGCCCCCGCGGCAGCCGGCTGGCGATCATGCGCTGGAACGGCGGCGCGGCGAAGGAGCGTCCGTTGGCCTTCATCGGCAAGGGCGTGGTGTTCGACACCGGCGGCGTCTCCATCAAGCCGGCCTCCGGAATGGAGGACATGAAGGGCGACATGGCGGGCGCCGCCACCGTCGTCGGTCTCATGCACGCGCTCGCGGCACGTAAGGCCAGGGTGAACGTCGTCGGCATGATCGGGCTTGTGGAGAACATGCCGGACGGCCTGGCCCAGCGCCCCGGAGACATTGTGACCTCCATGTCGGGCCAGACCATCGAGGTGATCAACACCGACGCCGAAGGCAGGCTCGTGCTCGCGGACGCGCTGACCTACGTGCAGCAGAAGTACAAGCCGGCCCTGATCGTCGACCTGGCCACCCTGACCGGCGCGATCATCGTGGCGCTCGGACACCAGCACGCCGGCATGTTCTCGAACGACGACGAGCTCTCCGCGCGACTGACGGCGGCGGGCGAGGCCACCGGCGAGAAGGTGTGGCGGATGCCGTTGTCCAAGGAATACGACAAGCTGATCAACTCCAAGTTCGCCGACATGAAGAACACCGGCGGCCGCTGGGCCGGCTCGATCACGGCGGCGCAGTTCCTGCAGCGGTTCGTCGAGGATACGCCCTGGGCGCATCTCGACATAGCCGGAACGGGCTTCAAGTCGCCTCAGAACGAGATCAACAAGAGCTGGGGCTCGGGCTTCGGCGTGCGCCTGCTCGACCGCCTCGTGCGCGACAACTACGAAGCGTAGCGCGCCCCCTGTCCACAGCCCCGGGTGGACATCCCTGCCTGATTTTTGTTCAGTGGCGACCTCGCGTGTCGCCATCCGGACCGTCGCCTAGGCGGTCGCCGGGCTGAAGTTCCGGTCGTGCGCGGCCATCGCCGCGCCGGACTTCGGTCGGCACTGTCGCTCGTCGGCATATCTCTCCTTCCGGGGTTGGAGGAGACCACCGCCTCCAGCGCAATCGCGCAGGCGTCCGCGGACGAGCCGGAACCTGAAGGGGGCCTTATGAGCGAAACGGAGCTGCGTGCGCCGGAAGGCGACGCCGATCTGATCGATACCTCGTACGAGATCGGTCAGGACAACATCCAGCCGTCGATCGGGCCATTCGGTCTCGACATCCACAATCCCGTCTTCGTCGTATCGGGCCTTACAGTGCTTGCGTTCGTCTTCCTGACGATGGCGCTGCCTGGCCCGGCGGAGGAGTTCTTCGGTTGGCTGAGGGAGTCGATCACCGCGACGTTCGACTGGTTCTTCCTGCTCGCCGGCAACATCTTCGTGCTCTTGTGCCTTTTCCTGGTCGTCTCCCCGCTGGGCCGCGTCCGCATCGGCGGGAAGGAGGCGACGCCCGATTATTCCTATACTGGCTGGTTCGCGATGCTGTTCGCGGCCGGCATGGGCATCGGGCTGATGTTCTACGGCGTCTCCGAGCCGATCTCGCATTTCGAGGCGGCGCTGGCGGAAGGCGCCGGCACGCCCGATAGCTGGGCGCCGCTCGCCGGCGCGGTCGGCGACGTGGAAGCCGCGCGCCGGCTCGGAATGGCCGCCACGATCTTCCACTGGGCGCTGCACCCGTGGGCGATCTACGCCATCGTCGCCCTGTCGCTGGCCCTGTTCGCCTACAACAAGGGCCTGCCGCTGACGCATCCGCTCGATCTTCTATCCGATCTTCGGCGAGCGCATTTGGGGCTGGCGCGGCCACGTCATCGACATCCTTGCCGTGTTCGCGACGCTCTTCGGGCTCGCCACGTCGCTCGGCATCGGCGCGGAGCAGGCCAATGCCGGCCTCGAGCTTCTCTTCGGCCTGTCGGAGACCGACACCTCGAAGGTGCTGCTCATCATCGGCATCACGGCCATTGCGCTGATCTCGGTGGTTGCCGGCCTCGAGGCGGGCGTCAAGCGGCTGTCGGAGATCAACATGGTCCTCGCGATCCTGCTGCTCCTGTTCGTCGTGGTCGCCGGGCCGACGCTCGCCATCGTCACCGGCTTCTTCCGCAATCTCGTGGCCTATGCCGAGTATCTGCCGGCGCTGTCCAACCCGTTCGGTCGCGAGGACGACAACTTCCGGCAGGGCTGGACGGCGTTCTACTGGGCGTGGTGGATCTCCTGGTCGCCGTTCGTCGGCATGTTCATCGCCCGCGTCTCGCCGGGGGCGCACGGTGCGCGAGTTCATCACCTGCGTCTTGATCATCCCGTCGATCGTCTCCGTGCTCTGGATGACCGCGTTCGGCGGCACCGGCGATCACGCAGATCGTCGAGCGGCTCCAGGCGCTCGCCGACGCTCCGCTGGAGCTGAAGCTGTTCGTCATGCTCGACGCCGCTGCCGCTGGCCGCGATCACCTCGTTCATCGGCATCGTGCTGGTGATCGTGTTCTTCGTCACCTCGTCGGACTCCGGCTCGCTGGTGATCGACACGATCACCGCCGGCGGCAAGATGGACGCCCCGGTGGCGCAGCGCATCTTCTGGGCGTCATCGAGGGGCTGGTCGCGATCGCGCTCCTGCTGGGCGGCGGGCTGGCTGGCGCTGCAGGCGGCATCGGTCATCCGACCGGCTTGCCGTTCGCGTTCATCCTGCTCGGCGCGTGCTATGCGCTGGTCAAGGGCCTGATGTCCGAGCCCCGCTAGCGGGCTTGGCTTCACGGCCGCACGGCGCGACAATGAGGAGCCGGCGTCCACGGGCGCCGGCTCCCGCGTTTCAGGTGGTCCGATGACCGAGGTGCTGTTCTATCAACTCGACCAGCGTCCGCTCGAAGCGGTGCTGCCGCTGCTGCTCGAAAAGAGCCTGGAACGCGGATGGCGGGCCGTGGTGCAATGCGGCTCCGACGAGCGGCTGCAGGCGCTCGACGGTCAGCTCTGGACCTACCGGGACAACTCCTTCCTGCCGCACGGCTCGACCGGCGACGGGGACGCGAACCTGCAGCCGGTCTACCTGACGACCGGCGACGACAATCCCAATGCCGCGATGATCCGCTTCCTGGTCGACCGCGCCGAGCCGGGCGACCTCGCCGGCTACGAGCGCGTCGTGTTCATGTTCGACGGCCGCGACGAGGACAGCCTCGTGGCGGCGCGCGATCAGTGGAAGGAGGCCCGCGCAGCCGGCAACAACGTCACCTACTGGCAGCAGGACGATAACGGCCGCTGGGTGCAGAAGGGGTAGACCAGGCGTCAGGCCCCGGCTTCCGTCACCCGTCCGCCTGTGCCGCCTCGAGTTCCTCGCCCGCGGCCAGCCATTCCTCCTCGGCCTTTGCCAGTTGCTCCACGAAGCGCGCCCGGCGCCTCGCGAGGTCTGCGCCCTTGGCGGGGTCGCGCGTGAACAGCGCGGGGTCGGCCATCTCGGTGTCGAGCTTCTCGATCAGCCGGCCGATGTCGCCCATCTGCTTCTCCTGCGCCTTCATGCGGTCGCGCAGCGGCTGGAGCTCCGCCCGGCGCTCGGCGGCGGCGCGGCGCTGGTCGGCCTTCGACATCTGCTCCCCGGGCCTTGAAGGCGGGAGGTCCGACTTGTCGGACGCCTCGCCCTTCAGCACGAAGCGGCGGTAGTCGTCCATGTCGCCGTCGAACGGCTTCACCATGCCGCCGGAGACGAGCCAGAGCCGGTCGACGGACGTTTCGATCAGGTGCCGGTCGTGGCTGATCAGGATGACCGCGCCCTCGTAGTCCGCCAGTGCCCGCACCAGCGCCTCGCGGGAATCAACGTCGAGATGGTTCGTTGGCTCGTCCAGGATCAGGAGATGGGGCGAGGCGAAGGAGGCGAGCCCCAGCAGGAGGCGGGCCTTCTCGCCGCCCGACAGGTTCTTCGCCGCGACGTCGGCCTTGTCGGCCGAAAAGCCGAGCTGGGCGGTGCGGCTCCTGACCTGCGCCTCGGTCGCCTCGGGCGACATCATGGCGCGGACCTGCTCGACCGGCGATTTCTGCGGCGACAGCTCGTCGAGCTGGTGCTGGGCGAAGAACCCGACCTCCATCTTGTGCGAGGCGACGATGCGCCCCCCTGACGGCTTCAGCCGCGCCGAAAGGAGCTTCGCGAGCGTGCTCTTGCCGTTGCCGTTGGCCCCGAGAAGGCCGATGCGGTCGTCGTGGTCGATCCGCAGTTCCAGATCGCACAACACGGGCGGGCCGCCGTATCCCACGGAGGCGCGGTCGAGCACGACGAGCGGCGAGGCGAGGGGGCGGTCGGGCGACGGAAGCATGAAGGGCCGCACCGTCTCATCGGTCAGCGCGGCGATCGGCTCCAGCTTCGACAGCGCCTTGAGGCGGCTCTGCGCCTGCCGCGCCTTCGAGGCCTTGTATCGGAAGCGGTCGACGAAGGCCTCCATGTGGCGGCGCTGGTCGAGCTGCTTCTTGCGCATCTTCTCCTGGAGCACCTGCCTTTCGGCCCGCTGTCGCTCGAACTGGTCGTAGCCGCCGCGCCAGGCCGTCAGCTTGCCCTGGTCGAGATGCACGATCGTGTCGACAGCCTTGTTGAGCAGGTCGCGGTCGTGGCTGATGACGATCATCGTGTGCGGATAGCGCGCGAGATAGCTCTCGAGCCACATCGTGCCTTCGAGATCGAGGTAGTTGGTCGGTTCGTCGAGCATCAGGAGGTCCGGCTCGGAGAACAGGACCGCCGCGAGCGCGACGCGCATGCGCCAGCCGCCGGAGAAGGATTCGAGCGGCCGCGTCTGCGCCTCGGCATCGAAGCCGAGGCCGGCGAGAATGCGTGCGGCCCGTGCCTCCGCGCCGTAGGCGTCTATGTCGGCGAGGCGGGTGTGGATCTCGCCGATCCTGCCGCCGTCGCTCGCCGTCTCGGCCTCGGCGAGAAGCTCCGTCCGCTCCCGGTCGGCGGCCAGCACGAAGTCGATCAGCCGCTCCGGTCCGGCCGGCGCCTCCTGGGACACGCCGCCCATGCGGGCGCGGCGGGGCAGCGAGATGGACCCGCTCTCCGGCGCGATCTGCCCCTGGATCAGTCGGAACAATGTCGTCTTGCCGCTGCCGTTGCGCCCCACCAGGCCGGCGCGCGAGCCTTCGGGAAGCGTTACGGTGGCGCCGTCGAGGAGCGTCCTGCCCGCGATGCGGTAGACGATGTCGTTGATCTGCAGCATGGCCGCCCTTTTGCCGGTGCGCGACGCTACTGACAAGGTCTCTCGACGCTTGTCGGGATTGCCGGGGCCGGAATGTGTCACGAAGGATTGAGCGTCGGTCGCTGTCGCGCGGCCGGTCCGTTGCGCCAATATCTGCGTAAGACGTCGGAAACGTTTGACGATGTCTGATCGTTACACCTCAAGGAGGTTGGTATCATGCGCGCTTCCATGATCGCGGCGGCAGCCGGACTGCTCGTCATGTCCGTGACGGCCGCGTCCGCCCAGGGGCCGGGCAGCTTCGCCGAGCGCAGGTTGTTCTCGCCCGGAATCCAGGTCGACGCGGCCATGGTCGCGTCGGACGGTTGCCAGACGATACTCGCCGTCGGCGGAGGCAGCCCCGTGCCCTTGCCTCCCTCCGCATTCGTGAGGCCGGTCACGGTCGTGGTGGGGCCTGATCCGGCCGGCTGCTCGGGCAACCGGGTGGTGCGCCGGGTGTTCTCGGTCGGCGGAACCACCTTTCATGATCTGGTCGAGATCTTCTTCGTGTCTCCCGATGGCCGTATCCTGAAGACCGAGAAGGTGGCGATCGCCAACGGATGATGCCTGAAGGACGAGGTGGACAATGATGGATCGAAGCCTGAGGACGCTGGCCGCCGCGGTCGCCATGTCGATCGTCGCTGCGCCCGGCGCGGTTGCCGAGATCGCGCTTTGGGGCACGACCTTTGCCCAGGAGGTCGGGCAGGGAGACACGACGCTCGACCGTGCCAAGGGTCCGATCCGCGTCGGCGCGCGCCTGCCCGACGCACTCGGGTGCCAGGTGGCGGTGGCGGCGCGCGCGGTGCATGTGCCCGTCGGGCCGGCGCTGGTCGATCCGCTCGTGGCCGCGCCGGTCACGGTCGTGCTGGAACCGCGTCCGTGCCTCGGCGGCTGGAAGGACGGCTGGGTCGACTTCGTGGTGACGGGCGCCGGTGCCGTCGACGTGCTCGACCTGCGCTTCGTGTCGACCGACGGCCGTCCGCTGTCGGCCGAGCGCGTGGCTGTCAGTACGTCCAACCGCTGAGGCTCTTTGGATCGCATACGGTCCGAGGCGGGCGCATGCTTGCTCCGCTTCCGCGTGCCCGCTATAAGCCCGGCCCATCAAGGCCGACCAGGCATCCCCGAACAACCGAGCACGAGGCCGATCCGACATGGCGATCGAACGCACCCTTTCCATCATCAAGCCCGACGCGACGCACCGCAACATTACCGGCAAGATCATCGACCGGCTGGAGAGCGCCGGCCTGCGCGTGATCGCGCAGAAGCGCGCCAAATGGTCGACCGCCGACGCCGAGGCGTTTTACGCCGTACACCGCGAGCGGCCGTTCTTCGGCGATCTCGTCTCGTTCATAACGTCGGGGCCGATCGTCATCCAGGTGCTGGAAGGTGAGGGCGCGGTCGCGAAGTATCGCGAGGTGATGGGTGCGACGAACCCGAAGGAAGCGGCCAAGGGCACGATCCGCGCCGACTTCGCCGAGAACATCGAGCGCAACTCGGTTCACGGCTCCGACAGCGTCGAGAACGCCGCCAACGAGATCGCGCTCTGCTTCAAGCCGGACGAGATCGTCGGCTGAAATCCCGCGCATTGCCGGAACAGGGGCCGCTCCGCGCATGCGGGCGGCCTTTTTTCTTGGGAACTGTCACCGCCACAATGTTCGGCTTTTCACAGGCCCTTGCCCGGCCTAACGTTCGGCCATGAACAAGCCCCTGTCCCCGAAGATCGGCCATTCGGCCTGTCCGCACGACTGCCCGTCCACCTGCGCGCTCGATGTAGAGCTGATCGACGCGCGGACGATCGGCCGGGTACGGGGGGCGCGTGACAACGCCTATACGGCCGGCGTCATCTGCGAGAAGGTCGCGCGCTATGCCGAGCGCATCCACCATCCCGACCGGCTGACACATCCGCTGCGGCGCAACGCGTCGGGCGGGTTCGAGCGGATCGGCTGGGAGGATGCGCTGGACATCGTCGCCGAGGCCTTTCTGAAGGCGGAGGCGGCCCACGGCCCGGAGGCCGTCTGGCCGTACTACTACGCCGGCACGATGGGGCTGGTGCAGCGCGACGGCATCCACCGGCTTCGGCATCCCAAGCGGTATTCCGGACAGTTCGACACGATCTGCACCAACATGGCCTGGACCGGCTACATCGCCGGGACCGGCCTCCTGGCGGGCCCCGATCCGCGCGAGATCGCCAGGTCCGACTGCGTCGTGATCTGGGGGACGAACGCCGTCGCGACCCAGGTCAACGTGATGACGCACGCGGTCGCCGCGCGGAAGACGCGTGGGGCCAGGATCGTCGCCATCGACGTCTACATGACCGAGACGATGCGGCAGGCCGACATGGCGCTGCTCCTGCGGCCGGGCACCGACGCAGCGCTCGCCTGCGCGGCGATGCACGTCCTGTTCCGCGACGGGCTGGCCGACCGCGACTATCTCGCCCGCTATACCGACCGCCCGGCCGACCTCGAGGCCCATGTGCGAAGCCGCACGCCGGAATGGGCTTCCGCGATCACGGGGCTGCCCGTCGCTGAGATCGAAGCCTTCGCCCGGTTGATCGGCGAGACGAAGCGGACGTTCTTCCGGCTCGGCTACGGCTTCACCCGTAGCCGCAACGGTGTCGCCAACATGCACGCGGCGGCGTCGCTCGCCTGCGTCACGGGCTGCTGGCAGTACGAGGGCGGCGGGGCGTTCCACAACAACGGCGCGATCTGCCGGCTCGACAAGTCGATGATCGAGGGCTCGGATATGCGCGACCGGTCGGTGCGGATGCTCGACCAGTCGCGGATCGGCGCGGTCCTGACCGGCGACCGCGACGCGCTGCGCGGCGGGCCGCCGGTAACGGCGATGATCGTGCAGAACACCAACCCCGCCTCGGTGGCGCCGGATCAGACGCTGGTCAGGCGGGGATTCGCCCGCGACGACCTGTTCGTTTGCGTCCACGAGCAATTCATGACCGATACGGCGCGCGCCGCCGACATCGTGCTTCCTGCGACGATGTTCCTGGAGCACGACGACATCTACAAGGGCGGCGGGCACCAGTACCTGATGCTGGGCCCGAAGCTTGTCGATGCGCCCGGCGAGGCGCGGGAGAATCACGACGTCCAGGTCGAGCTGGCGAAACGCGTCGGCGCCGAGCATCCGGGCTTCGCCATGACGCCGCGCGAGCATATAGACTGGATGCTGCAGGCGTCCGGCTACGGCACGCTCGCCGACCTCGAGGCGAACCGCTGGATCGACCTGCAACCGGATTTCGAGACGGCCCACTACCTGAAGGGCTTCGCTTACCCGGACGGCAAGTTCCGCTTCAGCCCTGACTGGACCAAGGTTGTCGCGCCGAACGACGGTCCGATGGGGCCTTGGCGGGACCTGCCCGAACTCCCGGACCACTGGGAGATCATCGAGGAGGCGGACGAGACCCATCCCTTCCGGCTGGCGACGTCTCCCGCGCGCGGCTTCCTGAATTCGTCGTTCAGCGAGACCCCGACATCGCGAAGGCGCGAGGGGCGGCCCGAAGTGCTGATCCATCCCGACGACGCGGCGCGGTCCGGCATCGGGGACGGCGTACGCGTCGTCCTCGGCAATGCGCGCGGGCAGGTCATCGTTCATGCGCGCCTGTTCGATGGCGTCCGGCGCGGCGTGCTGGTCTCGGAGGGCGTGTGGCCGAACGATGCCTTCGAGGACGGGCAGGGCATCAACACCCTGACGGGCGCCGATCCGGTTGCGCCATATGGCGGCGCGGCGTTCCACGACAATCGGGTGTGGGTGAAGCCGGCGCGCTAGCGCCCCGGCACGACGAGCGTGGGCGGCAGCTCTGCCTCGCCGTCGATGAAGACGCGGTCCCCCTCGATGCGCGTGCGGCCGGCGGCGACGTAGGCGAGCGCCTGCGGGTAGAGGCCGTGCTCGGCCCGAAGCACGCGGGCGGCGAGCGTCTCGGGCGTATCGTCGCCGGCGACCGGAACCGCTGCCTGGGCGATGATCGGGCCGGTATCCATCTCGTGCCGGACGAAATGCACCGTGCAGCCGGAGATGCGCACGCCCGAGGCGAGCGCGCGGCCGTGCGTATCGAGGCCCGGAAAGCTCGGCAGGAGTGAGGGATGGATGTTGATCATCCGGTCCTTCCAGTGCCCGACGAAGCCTTCCGTCAGGAGCCGCATGAAGCCCGCGAGGCAGACGAGGCGCGCGCCCGTCTCCTCGATGGCGCTGCAGTCAGGGCCGCGTCGAATGTCTCGCGGTCCGGGAACGCCTTATGATCGACCACCCGGGTCGCGATGCCGGCATCGGCTGCGGTCTTGAGGCCGGCGGCGTCTGGCCGGTTGGACAGGACGAGGCGGATTTCGGCGGGATAGTCGGGCGCCCGCGCGGCCTCGATCAGCGCTGCCATGTTGCTGCCGCGGCCCGAGATCAGGACGGCGACCGGCTGCCGCGCCATCAGGCGAGCCGCCCCGAGTAGCGGACCTGTTCGCCCTCGGCTGCGACCAGCGAGCCGATCCGATATGCCGTTTCGCCCGCCTCCTCGAACGCGGCGACGACGTTGCCGGCGGCATCGGCGCCCGCGACGACGACCATGCCGACGCCGCAGTTGAAGGTACGCAACAGTTCGGCCTCGTCGAGCCGGGCGCCCCGGCGCAGCCAGTCGAACACGGGCAGGGGGCGGATCGCCGACAGGTCGATCTCGGCGGCGACGCCCTTGGGAAGGACGCGCGGCAGGTTCTCGGTCAGGCCGCCGCCGGTGATGTGGGCGAGCGCCTTCACCGCCCCGGTCCGCGACATCGCGGCGAGTACGGGCTTCACATAGATCCGCGTCGGCGTCAGGAGCGCGGCGCCCAGCGCTGCCTCCGGCGCGAAGGGCGCGGGCGCCTGCCAGTCGAGGCCGAGCTCGGCGACGAGGCGACGCACCAGCGAGAACCCGTTCGAATGAACCCCGGACGAGGGCAGCGCGATGAGCACGTCGCCGGCCGCGATGTCGGCGCGCGGCAGGAGCCCGTCGCGCTCCACCGCGCCGACCGAGAAGCCCGCCAGGTCGTAGTCGCCGGCGGCATAGAGCCCCGGCATCTCGGCGGTCTCGCCGCCGATCAGCGCGCAGCCGGCCTGCCTGCAGCCCTCGGCGATACCCTTGACGACCGCCGTCCCCACCTCCGGGTCGAGCGTGCCGGCGGCGTAATAGTCGAGGAAGAACAGCGGCTCCGCCCCCTGGACGACGAGGTCGTTCACGCACATTGCGACGAGGTCGATGCCGATCGTGTCGTGGATGCCGGTCTCGATGGCGATCTTGACCTTGGTCCCGACGCCGTCGTTGGCGGCGACCAGCAGGGGATCGCGGAAGCCGGCGGCCTTCAGGTCGAACAGTCCGCCGAACCCTCCGATCTCGCCGTCCGCGCCCGGCCGGCGCGTGGAGCGCACGAGCGGCTTGATCGCATCGACGAAGGCGTTGCCGCGGCCGATGTCGACGCCGGCGTCGGCGTAGGTCAGCGGTCGGTCGGTGGAATCGCGGCGGGCGCTCACGGGTCTCTCCTGGAGGCTGTCGTGGCTTTGTGGTCCGGCTTGCGGTCGAGCGCAAGATGCGTCGAAGTCGAGACATGTGGATTTGCGCCGATTTGTTGCGCCTCGCCGCCGTGATGCTGGCGCTCGCGGCCGCTCCCTCGCATGCCCAGGCCGACGACTTCGACCCCTATGTCGTGCGCGGGCACGTCGTGTCCGCGCAGGCCGAGGACGGCGTGAAGGCCAAGGAGGCCGCCATCTCTCGGGCGATGCGCGAGGCGATGGAGCGCGTGCTGGCCCGGGTGACGACCTCGGCCGACCGGGCGCGGCTGCCCGCCCCGGACGCGCGCGGCGCCGAAGCCCTGGTCGACCGCCACTCCGTCCAGTGGGAGACGATCGCGCCGACGAGCTATCGCGCGGCCGTCGACGTTGTGTTCTCGCAGGTCGCTGTCAGGGGGTATCTCACGCGGCGGGGGATGAAGGCGGTCGACATTCCCGCGCCGCGCATACTCGTTATCCCGGTCCAGGTCGAAAGCGGCATCCCGCTGTGGTGGGAAGCCGCGGCGGACTGGCGCGCCGCGCTGGAGCGGCCGCGTTTCGAGGACGGGCTGACACCCGTCGCGTTCCCGGCCAACTCCCGTGGCGACCGGGACGAGCAGCCCGCGCGCATCCTCGCCGCCGACCGGGTCACCCTCGACACCTTCCGCGTGCGCTACCAGGCCCACAGCGTTGTGGTGGCGCTGGCCGAGACGTATCCCGGACGCGACCGCGTCACGGTGACGCTGACGGGGGAGGACGCCGCGGGCCTCTTCGAGGAGAGTTTCGACGTCGCCGGCGGCGGCCTCGACGCCGCGGCGGAGGCGGTCGCCGAACGCCTGTCCGACCGATGGAAGTCCGCGCTATCCGGCGTGTCGCCCGACGGCCGCGAGGGCGGGCAGATGGCCGTCCACGTCGTCCTGAACGGCGGCGAAGCGGCCTGGGAGGACATCCGGCGCAGGCTCGACGCAAGCGGCGCCATATCGGGCGTCGCCGTGGAGTTGATGTCGGCGATGTCCGGCAACGTGGTGATCTGGCACGCCCAGCCGGCCGACGAGCTGGTCGCCAGGCTCGCCGCCCACGACCTGGACCTGTTCCGGGCGGGGGGCTCCTGGCTGCTTCAGGCCTATTGAGGTTTCGGCGGCGCTCGATTAACTGCGGGGTGACGCCACGCGGGGGGATTGGCCTCACGCGGGCGCGGCAGGGGACGATCAGGGGTCCGAGTGAGCCTTCCCAACATCATCACCATAATCCGCCTCCTCATGGTGCCGATGGTGGTCTATCTGATCGTCACCGGAGAGTTTCTGTGGGCGTTCTGGCTGTTCGTCATCGCCGGCATTTCCGACGGTGTGGACGGGTTCATCGCCAAGAAATTCAAGGCGGAGACGGAGCTCGGAGCCTATCTCGATCCCGTCGCGGACAAGGCCCTCCTGGTTTCGATATACCTGTCGCTGGGAACCCTCGGCGAAATGCCGCTCTGGCTCGTCATCATGGTGGCGAGCCGCGACGCGTTCATCCTGCTCGCCGTCATCCTGTCGTGGATGCTCTCGCATCCTGTTACCATCCACCCGCTGATGATCAGCAAGGCCAATACGACAGGACAGATCGTGCTTGCCGCCGTGGTGCTCGCCAATCTCGGGTTCGAACTCCAGATCGACGAGATCCGGAACGCGCTCTTCTTCATAGTGGCCGCGCTGACGGTGCTGTCGGCGGCCGCGTATCTGGTGGAATGGGTGCGGCATATGGGTGGCAACGGCATTTCTCCCGGAACGCCGAACTCGGGAGACAAGGCGCCATGAGCCTCCAGCGCCAGGTCGTATTCTGGGGCGCGGCCTTCCTGGCGCTCATCCTCATCCTCTATCTTCTCGGGCCGATCCTTCTCCCCTTCGTCGCAGGCATGGCGCTCGCTTACGCGCTCGATCCGCTGGCCGACCGGCTGGAGCGTCTGGGGCTCGGCCGAATGGCCGCCACCATCGTTATCCTCCTCCTGTTTGCGCTCGTCTTCGCGATGGTGGTGATCGCCATCGTGCCGGTGCTCGTGCAGCAGATCGGGCAGTTCGCCCAGAACGTGCCGGAATACAGCAGCCGCCTGCGCGATCTCGTGCAGGACGCCGGCGCGGGCATCCTTCAGTCGGTCTGGCTCAACGAGCTCCTGGGGCTGTCGGGAGAGAATGGGGGCGCCGGCGGTGCGTTCAACGAGTTGGCCTCGCAGGCCGCGGGCTGGCTGGGGCAGGTGCTCCAGTCGGTGGTCTCGGGCGGCCTCGCCGTCGCCAATCTGATCGCGCTTCTCGTCGTCACGCCGGTGGTCGCTTTCTATCTGCTCTACGACTGGGACCGGATGGTCGACCGGGTGGACGCGTGGGTGCCGCGCGACCATGTCGAGACGGTGCGGATGCTCGCCCGACAGATCGACGACGCACTGGCCGGATTCGTGCGCGGACAGGGGCTCCTGTGCATCTTCCTGAGTGTGTTCTACGCCGCCGGGCTGACGCTCATCGGGCTGAACTTCGGCCTCCTGATCGGCATCGGGGCGGGACTGATCAGCTTCATTCCCTACGTTGGCTCGATCCTCGGCTTCTTCGTCGGCGTGTCGGTGGCCCTCGTCCAGTTCTGGCCGGACTGGATCTGGGTCGTGGCGGTCGCCGCGGTGTTCATGGCCGGCAACTTCATCGAGGGAAACCTGCTGCAGCCCAAGCTGCTGGGCGACCGGGTGGGTCTGCATCCGGTGTGGCTGATCTTCGCCATCTTCGCATTCGGCTACCTGTTCGGCTTCGTCGGCATCCTGCTCGCTGTGCCCCTGGCCGCCGCGATTGGCGTGCTGGCGAGATTTGCGATCCGGCAATATCTCGAAAGCGCCTATTACCGGGGATCGGGCGGGCACGGTCCGGGACCGCGATGACACCTCCGCGACAGCTCGTTCTCGACCTCGCGCTCCGGCCGGCGCTGGGGCGGGCGGACTTCCTAGTCTCGCGGTCGAACGAACAGGCGGTCGCGGCGATCGACGCATGGCCGGAGTGGTCGCATTCCGAGCTTCTGCTTTCGGGGCCTGCCGGTAGCGGCAAGTCGCATCTGGTCGAGGTGTGGCGAGCGCGGTCGGGCGCGGTCCGCGTCCCCGCGGGGGAACTCAACGTCGCAGCGGTGCCGGGACTGGCGACCGCGCCCGCCGTGGCGGTGGAGGACTGCGGGCCCGGCATGGACGAGGCTGCGCTGTTTCACCTCCTCAACGAGGCGCGGCGTAACGAACTCGACATGATGCTGACGCTCGCGGCGGGCGCCGACGCCTGGCACCCGGCGCTGCCGGACCTCGCATCGCGCCTGCGCCGTATGCCTGTGGTCCGGCTGGCGCCGCCCGACGACCGGCTGATGGAGGCGGTACTCGTCAAGCTGTTCGCCGACCGGCAGATCGAGGTCGAGCCTCCGGTTGTCCGCTATCTCGCGATGCGGCTCGAACGCAGCTTCGATGCCTTGCGTGCGGCGGTCGATCGGCTCGACCGGCTGGCAATCGCCGAAAAGCGGCCGGTGACCCGGGCGCTCGCCGCGCGTATCCTCGGTCCGGGAGAGGGCGACGGCGACTGAGGCGCGCTGTCAATGAATCTTCATGTCTGTGCCCTATCTCATGACGGAAGGGTTCGGGTAGCGGGTCATGGATCAGCAGGCTAGGGCGGTCGAAGTCGAGGAGCGTCAGCCGCGCCGCAAGGCGGGGCGCGAGATGCGGCCGGAGGCCGTCGCCGGGACGCCGGCGCGCAGCTTCGACGACTGGATGGCAAGCCCGGAGCGGTTCGTGAACCGCGAGCTGTCGTGGCTCGGCTTCAACAGGCGGGTGCTGGAAGAGGCGGCGAACGTGGACCACCCGCTGCTGGAGCGCCTGCGCTTCCTTTCGATCTCGGCAAACAATCTCGACGAATTCTTCATGGTGCGCGTCGCCGGCCTGAAAGGCCAGGAGCGCGAAGGGATCACGACGCCCAGCCAGGACGGACTGACGCCGCGCCAGCAACTCGCGCGCATCGGCGATGCCGTATCGGTGCTGACCGCCGATCAGCAGGGCGTCTGGGTGACGCTGAAGGGCGAGCTCGCCGAAGCCGGCATCATGCTGGTCGAGGCGGAGGATGTGCGCGACAGCGACCGTGATGGGCTCGAGGCCTATTTCCTGACGCACATATTTCCGATCCTGACCCCGCTCGCCGTCGATCCGGCGCATCCGTTCCCTTTCATTCCCAACCTCGGATTCACGCTGGCGCTCGAGCTGCAGCGCCCTGAGGACGGCAAGACGATGAAGGCACTGGTGCGTATTCCGGCGAAGATCGACCGGTTCGTTCCGTTGCCCGACGGTCCGGGGCACGACGGCCGCCCCTGCGCCCGGTTTATCCGCCTTGAAAGTGCCGTGACCCTGTTCATATCCCGGCTTTTCCCGGGATATGTGGTGAAAGGTGGCGGCGCGTTTCGCGTCGTGCGGGATTCGGACATCGAGGTGGAGGAAGAGGCCGAGGATCTCGTCCGTTTCTTCGAGAGCGCGCTGAAGAGGCGCCGGCGCGGCTCGGTCATCCGGCTGGAGGTCGCCTCGGTCATGCCGGCGTCGCTGCGCAGCTTCGTCGCCGACGAACTGGGCGTGGGGCCGGACGAAGTCCACCTCGTCGAGGGAGTCCTGGCGCTCGCCGACTTCTCGCAACTCGTCTCCATCGAGCGGCCGGAGCTGAAGTTCGCGCCATACACGCCGCGTTTTCCGGAGCGCATCCGGGATCTTGGTGGCGACTGCTTCGCCGCGATCCGGCAGAAGGATCTCGTCGTCCACCACCCCTACGAATCCTTCGACGTGGTGCTGCAGTTCCTTCGGCAGGCGGCCGCCGATCCTGACGTTGTCGCGATCAAGCAGACGCTGTACCGGACATCGAGCGACTCCCCGATCGTGCGGGCGCTGGCCGATGCCGCGGAGGCCGGCAAGTCGGTGACCGCGGTCGTCGAGCTGAAGGCGCGCTTTGACGAGGAAGCCAACATCAAGTGGGCACGCGACCTCGAACGGGCGGGCGTGCAGGTGGTGTTCGGCTTCGTCGAGCTGAAGACGCACGCGAAGCTGTCGCTGGTGGTGCGGCGCGAAGCGGGGCAGCTCGCCTCCTACGTTCACATCGGCACGGGCAACTACCATCCCGTGACGGCGCGCATCTATACGGACCTTTCCTACTTCACCACCGATCCGGTCATCACGAGGGACGTGGGACGAATCTTCAATTTCATCACCGGGTATGCCGAGCCGGCCGAACTCGAGGCGATGGCCATGTCCCCGTACACGCTCAAGAAACGCGTTCTGGAACACATCGCCGAGGAGACGGACCACGCGGCGGCCGGACGGCCCGCGGCAATCTGGGTGAAGCTCAATTCGCTGGTCGATGCCGACGTGATCGATGCCCTATACAGGGCGAGCCGGGCCGGCGTGCAGATCGATCTGGTGGTGCGCGGAATCTGCTGCCTGCGGCCCGGAATTGCGGAGCTGTCGGAGAACATCCGCGTCAAGAGCATCATCGGACGCTTCCTGGAGCATTCGCGAATCTACTGCTTTGGCAACGGTCATGGCCTTCCGTCGCCCAAGGCGCGAGTCTATCTCGGCTCCGCCGACTGGATGCCGCGGAATCTCGTGCGTCGCGTGGAAGTGATGGCGCCGCTGATGAACCCGACGGTGCACGCACAGGTCCTCGACCAGATCATGGTCGCCAACTTCCGCGACAATCTGCAGAGCTGGCGGCTCTTGCCCGATGGGGGTTCGATGCGCATCATGCCGGCCGAAGGGGAAGAGCCCTTCAACGTGCATCGCTACTTCATGACAAACCCGAGCCTGTCGGGCCGTGGGAAATCCCTCGATCAGCATTCACCCAGACCACTTGCTGGACGACCGCCTGGCGCCTGACGTGGCGGCTGCGACCGACGTCGCGCCCGGCCGGCTGAGCCACCTCGATCCGGTGTCGGTGATCGACATCGGCTCGAACTCCGTGCGTCTCGTGGTCTACGAGGGGCTGACGCGCAGCGCGACGCCGATCTTCAACGAGAAGGTGCTCTGCGGGCTGGGTCGCCACGTCGCCACGCTCGGCGTGCTGGACGACGAGCCCGTCGCGGAAGCACTTGCGACGCTGACGCGGTTCCGTGCGCTGTCCGAGCAGATCGGGGCCGGTACGCCTTACGTCGTTGCCACGGCCGCCGTCCGGGAGGCCTCCAACGGCGGCGAATTCGTGGAGGCGGCCGGCAGGATCGTCGGCGCACCGATTTGCGTGTTGTCCGGCGAGGAGGAGGCGGAGCTGACGGCCAACGGCGTCATGGCCGGCACCTATCACCCCGACGGACTGGCCGGCGACATGGGCGGCGGCAGCCTGGAACTCGTCAACGTCAGCGGCACCAGGGGTACGGGCGGCGTGACGCTGCCGCTCGGCGGCCTGCGGCTGCGCGACATGGCCGGGCGCTCGATGAAGCGCGCCGAGAAGATCGTCGCCGACACCATCGCCGCAACGGACCTGTTCGATGCCGGCGCCGGTCGCGACTTCTACGCCATCGGCGGCACATTCCGGTCGCTGGCCCGGCTGCACATGGCGCAGACCGGCTACCCGCTGCACGTGATGCACGGCTACCAGATGCCCGCCGACGAGGCGCTGGACTTCTGCCGCCTGGTCCGCCGCGTGAAGCCGAGCGCGCTCGAATCCATCGAGGCCGTCACCTCGGCCCGGCGCGACCTGCTGCCGTACGGAGCGATGGTGCTGGAGCACATCATCCGCCGCGCCAGCCCCGCCCGCGTCGTCGTGTCCGCGCTCGGCATCCGCGAGGGGCTGCTCTACACGCTGCTCGACGAGGCCGAGCGCTCCAAGGACCCGCTGCTCGCCGCCGCCGCCGAGCTGTCCTTCCTGCGCTCGCGCTCCCCCGTCCATACCCGCGAACTGTGCATCTGGACCGACCACTTCAGGGCCTCAAGCGGCCTGGAGGAGACGCAGGAGGAGCGGCGCCTCAGGCATGCCGCCTGCCTGCTCGCCGACATCGGCTGGCGCGCCCATCCCGACTATCGCGGCGAGCAGAGCCTCAACATCATCGCCCACGCCGCCTTCTCGGGCGTCGACCATCCGGGCCGCGCCTTCCTCGCGCTCTCGGTCTTCTACCGCCACGCCGGGCTTCTCGACGATCACCTCAGCCCGCGCATCCGCGAACTGGTCAGCGCCCGCATGCTCGACCGCGCCCGCATCCTCGGCGGGGCGCTGCGCGTCGCCTACCTCATCAGCGGCGCGATGCCCGGCGTGATCGACAAGGCGACGCTCGCCGTCGAGGACCGCACGCTGGTGCTGCGCCTGCCGGGCGACCTCGCCAGGCTCTCCGGCGACCGCGTCCTGACGCGCCTCAAGCAGCTCGCCCGGCTGATCGGCCGGCGGGCGGAGATTGATACCTCGGACCGGTCCTAGAGCTGCACGCCGCGTGTCAGCGCGCCGTCGACGATCAGGTTGGTGCCCGTGATGAAGCTCGCGGCGGGGCTCGCCAGGAACACCGCGGCGCGCGCCATCTCCTCGGGCCTGCCCATGCGGCCCGTGGGGTTAAGGCCGAGCGCCATGTCGTACAGCTCGCGGTTGCCGGTCTTGATCTGGTCCCAGACGCCGCCCTCGAAGAAGGTGTTGCCGGGCGAGACCGTGTTGGCGCGGATGCCCTTGGCGGCGTTCTGGTAGGCCAGCCCCTGCGTGTAGTGGACGATGGCCGCCTTGAAAGTGCCGTAGGGGCCGGCGGCGAAGTCGATCTCGCGGCCCGACACGCTCGATATGGTCACGATCGATCCGGCCTTCGATTTTTCGAGATACGGCATCGCCGCGTCGACGGCGCGGACCGTATGCATCATGTCGACCTGGAAGGACCGCTCCCAGTTTTCCTCGTTGTCGGGGATGGCGAGCGCGCTGACATTGGCCACGACGATGTCGACACCGCCCAGTTCCTCGGCTGCGTCGCTTATCCAGCCCTTGAGCGCCGCGCCGTCGCCAACGTCCACGGCCCGGCCGGTCGCCTTCACGCCCTTGGCCGAAAGCGCGGCGACCGCCGCCTCCACGTCGCCGGCGTTGCGCGAGCAGACGGCGACGTTGGCGCCCTCGTCGGCGAGGATGTCGGCGATGGCGCGGCCGATTCCCTTGGTGCCGCCGGTCACGACGGCGTTCAGTCCCTTCAGTCCGAGATCCATCCGAAGTCCCCCTGTCAGCCGAGATACTCTTTGAGAACGGACGCGCCGACCGTGTATTTCGGGTCGACCATGTTGCCGAGTCGCACGCGGCCGGCTTGCGTCAGGAACAGGTAGGCGTCGAGCTCGTCGAAGCCGTGGTCGGCGGCGAGCCAGCGCACCAGGTCGCGATAGGCGATGCGGGCGGCGTCCTCGAGCGGCCGGCCGGAGCCGATCGACATGATGAAGCGCTCGTTCTCGAGCCGCGGCCAGTCGATCGTCCAGCCCTTCACGAGGTCGACCTCGACCGTCGTGTGCGTCGGCTCTCGACGGCGACGCCGCACAGTTCGCCGTCGCCCTGCGCGGCGTGGCAGTCGCCGAGATAGAGATAGGCGCCCTCGGTGCTGGACCGGGCAGGTAGACGATGGCCCCCGGCGCCACGTCCGGCAGGTCCATGTTGCCGCCGTAGTAGTCCGGCTGCAGCGAGGAGATCGCCTCGATCTCGGGCGATACGCCGAGCGTGCCGATGAACGGCTCGTAGGGCAGGGTGATGCGGTCGTTCCAGTAGACGCCGTTCTCGTCGACGCGGACCTTCTTCACCAGCTCGGGTAGCGGCGGGTTGAGCATCGCCGTGTTCGACGTTGAGACGAGGCCGCCGAATTCGGGGATGAGGCAGGTCGTGCCGACGGGCTGCGGCCCGCGCGGCTTGATCGAATGGATGTGCACCGCGAGCACGTCGCCCTTCTCGGCGCCGTCGACGTAGATCGGCCCGTTCTGCGGGTTCACGTAGGGCATGGTCAGGACGTTGGAGGGAAAGTCCGCCTCGGTCTTGATCTTGCCCTCGAAGGCGTCGTGCGTCTCGACCTCGACGAGGTCGCCCGGATTGATGCTCCATCACCGGGTCGGCGTAGGGGCCGTAGACGTAGTGCAGCGGTCCCTGCCTCTCCAGCGTGAGCGCATGGCGCGCACCTGTCTTGCCGCCGGCGACACCCTGGCGGGACATGATTGACTTCTCGATCCAGGACACTGGCCTCTCCCCGTCGGTGCGTATTCGTGGCCGGTCCAGTCTAGGCGGGAGAGCCGACAGGGGTCCAGCGCCGGCCTCGCCCCCCCAAACCCCACCCACCCGTTCGTCCCCGCGCACGCGGGGACCCAGCCCTGCCACGGGCGTGGCCTGTCCCTTCATGAACGGGGCCTCCGCCGGCCTTACCGCCCGCGCAGCCAGCGCGTGCCCGCGACCCCCGCATAGAGGCCGAACAATACGGCGATGACGATGGCGAGGCCGTCGTCGTGCATGTCCATCGCCGCTCCGGCCGCGGCGGGACCGACGAGCATGCCGAGGGAATAGAGCATCACGAAGAGCGCGTTTGCGGCGGCGAGGTCGGCGCCGGAGAAGCGCGCGCCGAGCTGGGTGAGCCCGACGGTGTAGAGCCCCGCCGCCAGTCCGCCCCAAAGGAAGACCACGGCATAGGCTGCGGCCACCGTCTCGATGACCATGGGAAGGATCGCTGCGCCCGCGAACCCGGCCAGCCCGCACACGGCGAGGATCAGCGTCCGGTTCACCCGGTCGGCGATGAGGCCGATGGGGATCGCGAACAGGAGGTTGCCGATGCCGGCCATGGTGACGAGCAGCGCGGCGCTGGTCTCCTCCAGTCCGCTCCTCAGCCCGTAGAGCGGCAGGAAGGCGAACATGGTCTGTTCGGCGGCGCCGAAGACGAATGCGGCCAGTGTCGCCGCCGGGGCCACGAGGAGGAGCGCCAGCATCCTCTGGCTCGGCCGCGATTCGACCTTCGGGGCGATGCTCCCGCCCAGCGCGACCGGAACGGCGGCCAGCAGGAAGGCGCAGGCAACGACCACGAACGGTACGGGGCTGGTTGAACTGTACACGGCGAGCACGGTCGGCCCGGCGGCGAATCCGAGCGACAGCACGGTCGCGTAAATGCCCATGACGAACCCGCGCCGTCCGTCCGGCGCGATGGCGTTGATCCAGAACTCGGAGACCACGAACAGGAGCGTCAGCGATCCGGTGAAGACGAACCGCAGGGGAAACCACGTCCAGAACGGCATGAACGGAAACAGCGAGAAGGAAACGACGCAGGTCGCCAGCGCCAGATAGATCAGCCGCGTCGTGCCGACGATCCTGACGAGGCCTGTGACCATGGGGGCGACGACGAGCGAGGCGGCGCCGGCGACCGCAGTGTTGAGGCCGATCAGCGTGCCCGATATCCCGCGCGCCTCCATCATCAGCGACAGGAGCAGCGTCGACAGCGAGAGCCCGAAGCCGACGACCGAGATGCAGGCGATGGCCGCCGCTATGCCCCGCCAGCGCCGGCGCAGGTCCAGCGCGTCGGCGAGGTTGGGGGCAGCGGATGGAACGTCGTTCGCCACGGGCATTCTCGGCGACCTGGATGGCGGCGGCGGCCGCGGCGGCGTGAGGCAGCTTGTGAGGCCTCAGAGCAGCTCGCGGACGAAGCTGCCCCTGACCATGTAGTAGAACGGCACCGGCGCTTCGGCGGCAAGCCCGCCGGGCAGGTCGAGGCGCGCTTCCAGCTCCCCCAGGATCGTCTTGGTGATGTTGGGGATCGGCAGGGCCTTCGCTTCCTCCAGGGGCACCCAGACGAGCTCTGACAGTTCCTGCGTCGGGCGCTCCTCGGGCGGCAGCGTCACGGCGACGGCATCGACGTCGGCGGCGAAGAAACGGGTGTCGTAGCGCCGCGACCGGCGTGGCGGGGTTATCGCGCGGGCGATGAAGGCGAGCCTTCCGAGCTCCGGCACCACTCCGTGTGCGTAGAACCCCTGCCAGTCAGCCGCCTTGGGCGGTGCGACCTCCCGGTCCGTCGTGCCCAGGAGAATCCCCGTTTCCTCGTAGGTCTCCCGAATCGCCGCCAGTGCGCAGGCCCGGGCACGCCGGGCCGAGGGGCGGCCCTTCATGCGGTCGAGGAGGCGCGCCTCGCAGTCGCCGGCGAAGCCGTCGGCGGTCGGCACGTCTCCGTCGGTTCGGTCCACGCGCCCGCCCGGGAAGACGAAGGCGCCGGGATAGAACACATGCGCCTGGCTGCGTCGGCCCATCAGGACGTGAGGAACCCCGGCGCGGCGCTCCACGAGGATCAGGGACGAGGCGTCCCGTGGCCGCATGTTGGGATGGATCTTGCTGCGTTCTGCCGCCGTCACGCTGGCGGACAGGTCGTTCACCGGTCCGCCCGCGAAGTCTCGAACCCCACGCCGTCCCACGTCTCGTCGCCGCCGGAACGCGGATCGAAGCCGTGCATGTAGAGTGCCCATTGATAGCCGACGAGCGCCCCCTTCACGGCGGGCAGCGTCAGCAGTGAGAGCACGATGGCGAGCGCCGGCCAGAGCAGCGAGTGAACCCACATCTCGGGGTGATAGACGCGCTCGACGATCAGCATCGCCGGGATCACGACGTGGCCGACGACCATGATCGTGAAGTAGGGCGGCGCGTCGTCGGCGCGATGGTGGTGCAGCTGCTCGGAACAGGACGGACAGGCGTCCGATACCTTCAGGAAGGAGCGGAACAGCGTGCGCTCGCCGCAGGAGGGGCAACGGCTGCGAAAGCCCCGCATCAGCGAGGGCATGACCGGGCGCGGCGGCAATTCGCCGTCGTCGCGGCTCCAGCGGGTCGGGGCAGTCTCTGTCATTTGCGTCGGGCCTGTCGGCGTGTCTTGCCGCCGCGCTTGGCGGGGGCGGGGCGACGCGTGCGCGCCGCCTTCCGCACCGATATGTAGCGACCTTCGCTCACGATCTCAAACCTCAGCGCGCCGGCGAGCGGCACCGCCTCGACCAGTTTGACCTCGACGGGGTCTCCAAGTCTGTAGGCCTCCCCGGTACGGTCGCCGACGAGCTGCTGGCCGGCCTCGTCATGCCGGAAATAGTCGTCGCCGATGGTCGCGGCGGGAACGAAACCGTCGGCTCCCGTATCGTCCAGCTTCACGAACAGGCCCGAGCGCGTCACGCCGGCGACGCGGCCGTGGAACGTCGCGCCGATGCGGTCGGCGAGGAAATTGGCGATGAGGCGGTCGACGGTCTCGCGTTCGGCGGCCATGGCGCGTCGTTCGGTCGCGGAGATATGGGCTGCCGTTTCCTCGAGTTCCTCGATCTGCCGGTCGGCCAGTCCGTCCTTGCCGAGATCGAAGGCCCGGATCAGCGCGCGGTGGACGACGAGGTCCGAATAGCGTCGGATCGGCGAGGTGAAATGGGCGTAGCGCCTGAGATTGAGACCGAAATGGCCGAAATTCTCCGGCGAGTACTCCGCCTGCGCCTGGCTCCTGAGCACCACCTCGTTGAGTATGCGCTCGTTTTCGGTATCGCGGACTTGCGCGAGGATGCCGTTGAAATGCCGGGGCAGGGTGATGCCGGCCTTCGGCATCTTCATGTCGATGGTCTGGAGGAAATCGGACAGCGAGGCGAGCTTCTCCTGTGAGGGGGAATCGTGGACCCGGTAGAGCAGGGGCGTGCGCTTCTCCTCCAGCGTCTCGGCGGCGGCGACGTTGGCGAGGATCATGAAGGCCTCGATGAGGCGATGCGCCTCCAGGCGCTCGGGGACGAGCACCTTCTCGACGTGGCCGGTGCCGTCGAGGACGAGCTTGCGCTCGGGAATGTCGAGTTCGAGCGGTTCGCGCGCGTCGCGCGCCTTGGCCACCGCCGCGTAGGCGTCCCAAAGCGGCCGGATGACGGTGTCGGTGAGCGGGCGTGCCTCATCGTCGGGCCGGCCGTCGGCGGCGGCCTGTGCGCGGCTGTAGCTGAGGCCCGCCGCCGAGCGCATCATGGCGCGGAAGAAGCGGTGCTTCAGCTTGCGGCCGTCGGCGGCGATCTTCATCTCGACGACCATGGCCGGCCTGTCCTCGCCGGCCTTCAGCGAGCAGAGGTCCGTCGACAGCCGCTCGGGCAGCATCGGCACGACGCGGTCGGGGAAGTAGACCGAGTTGCCGCGCTCGCGCGCCGCGCGGTCGAGCGCGCCGCCGGGGCGGACGTAGAAGGCGACGTCGGCGATGGCCACGGTGACGACGAAGCCGCCGGGGTTCTCCGGGTCGGCGTCGGGTGCCGCGTGTACGGCGTCGTCGTGGTCCTTGGCGTCGGCCGGGTCGATGGTGATGAGCGGCAGCTTGCGGAGATCGAGGCGTCCCTTGAGCGTCGCGGGCTGGGCGGCCTCGGCTTCCTCGATCGCGGAATCGGGGAAAGCGTGCGGGATGCCGTGCGTGAGGATGGCGATCATGCTGACCGCCTTCTCGCTCTTCATGTCGCCGACGCGCTCGCGCACCTTCACCTTCGCGGGGCCGAAGCGCGAGCCGCGCTGGATATCCGCCGAGACGAGGTCGCCGTCCTTCGCGCCGCCTTCGTCCCCGGCGGCGACGATGTAGTCGCGGCGGTCCTTCTTGTCGGCGGAATGCACCACGGCCGAGCCGTCGGCGCGGCGGGCGAAGACGCCGATCATGCGCTTGGGGCGGCTTTCCAGCACCCGGATCACGCGGCCCTCGAAGGCGGGTCCGTCGCCGGGGTGCTCCGCCTCGGAGATGCGCATGAGTACGCGGTCACCCTCTCCGGGCGCGCGGAGGCCGCGCTTGCCGCGTTCGGGCATCACCACCACGCGCGGCGGCGCGCCGTGGGCTTCCTCGTCCCAGTCGGTGGGGGCTGCGATCAGCTCGCCGTCGTCGTCGCGGCCGACGATCTCCAGTACCTCGACGGGCGCGAAGTGTCCGGGCCGGGCGACACGCTTGCGCCGGCGCTCCAGGAGGCCGTCGTCCGTCATTTCCTTGAGCAGCTTCTTCAGCGCGATCCGGTCGCCCGACCTGACGTTGAACGCCCGCGCGATCTCCCGCTTGCCGACCTTGCCAGGATGATCCTGCATAAAGGCGAGGATCTGATCCCTGGTCGGCAGGCCTGTGCTGTCGTCGGGGGCGCGGCGCGGGCTCAAGCCGTCCTCAGCTGCTCTTGCGGGCCCGACCGCCCTTGCGTTTGCCGCCGCCACTCGCGGCCTTGGCCGACAGAAGTTCGACGGCCTTCTCCAACGTTACGGACTCGGGGTCCGACCCCTTCGGCAGGGTCGCGTTGATCTTGCCGTTGGTCACATAGGGCCCGTAGCGCCCGTCCTTCACCTCGATGGGGCCGCCGAGATCGGCGTGCTCGCCGAGAGCCTTCAAAGTCGCCGCGCCGCCGCGGCGCGCACCCTTGTTCTTCTTCTCCGCAATCAGCGTGACCGCCCGGTTGACACCAACGGTGAACACCTCGTCGGCGGAGTCGAGGTTAGCGAAGGTTCCGTCGTGCTGGACGAAGGGGCCGTAGCGGCCGATGTTCGCCGTAATGGGCTTGCCCGTCTCGGGGTGGATTCCGACCTCGCGCGGCAGCGACAGGAGCTTCAGCGCCAGTTCGAGATCGACATCCTCCAGCGCCACGCCCTTGGGGATGCTGGAGCGGGGAGGCTTGTCGCCGTTGTCGGCCTCTCCGAGCTGGACGAAGGGTCCGAAGCGGCCGCTGCGCAAGGTGACTTCCTTGCCGGTATCGGGATCGCTACCCAGCACCTGCGGACCGTCGACGGCTTCGGCCTGTCCGTTGCCGTCGCCGAAGTTCCGGGTGTAGCTGCAGTCGGGGTAGTTGGAGCAGCCGATGAAGAAGCCGGTCTTGCGGCTGGGCTTGAGACTGAGCCGGCCGGTGCCGCAGACCGGGCAGGTGCGTGGATCGGCGCCATCCTCCCGGCGCGGGAAGACGTAGGGACCGAGGATCTCGTTAAGCGCCTCCAGCACGTCGGAGACACGCAGTTCGCTCGTCTGCTCCACATTGACGGTGAAGTCGCGCCAGAACTCGCGCAGGACATCCTTCCACTCGACCTCGCCGGCCGAGATGCGGTCCAGCTTCTCCTCGAGGTCCGCGGTGAAGTCGTATTCGACGTAGCGTTGGAAAAAGCTCTCCAGGAATGCCGTTACGAGCCGCCCCTTGGCCTCAGGCACGAACCGGCGCTTGTCCAGCCGTACGTATTCGCGGTCCTGCAGAACTCCGAGCGTCGCGGTGTAGGTGGAAGGGCGGCCGATGCCGAGCTCTTCCATCCGCTTGATCAGCGTGGCCTCCGTGAAGCGGGGAGGCGGCTCGGTGAAGTGCTGGGTGGACTTCACCTGGTCGAGGGACGGGCGGTCGCCTGCCTTGAGAGGAGGCAGACGACGGTCGTCCTCGTCCTCCTCGTCGTCGCGGCCTTCCTGGTAGAGTGTGAGATAGCCGTCGAAGCGCTGAACGGTGCCCGTGGCGCGAAGCCCGCATATCCGGCCGTCCTTGCCTTTCGCTTCGATCTCGACAGTGGTGCGCTCGAGTTCGGCGGCCTCCATCTGGCTCGCGACGGTGCGCTTCCAGATGAGTTCGTAGAGTTTGGCCTGCTCGGGCTCCAGATATCGCGCGACGTCCTGCGGACGGCGGGCGACATCCACGGGGCGGATGGCCTCGTGAGCCTCCTGCGCGTTCTTTGCTTTGGTGCGGTAGACGCGCGGGCTCTTCGGCAGGTAGCGATCGCCATGGTCGCGAGAGATCTGCGAACGGATCTCGGCGATCGCCTCGGCCACGATCTCGACGCCATCGGTACGCATGTAGGTGATGAGACCCTGGGTCTCGCCACCGATCGTGACGCCCTCGTAGAGCCGTTGTGCGACCTGCATCGTCATCTTCGACGAGAATCCCAGCTTGCGCGAGGCCTCCTGCTGCAGCGTCGACGTTGAGAAGGGCGGGTAGGGATTGCGGCGGACAGGCTTCTGCTCGACCGACACGACCCGGTAGGCCGATCCCTCCAGCGCCGCCTTCAGAGCGTCGGCGCGGCCCGCGTCCCCGATTGAAAGTCGGTCGAGTTTCTCGTCCCCGTCGGCGACGAGGCGCGCTTCGAACGATCCGCCGTCGGACGACAGCGCCGCGATGATCGACCAGTACTCCTGGGCGACGAACGACTCGATCTCCGACTCCCGGTCGCAGACGAGCCGAAGCGCTACCGACTGCACGCGGCCGGCCGAACGGGCGCCGGGCAGCTTGCGCCACAGGACCGGCGAGAGCGTGAAGCCGACGAGATAGTCGAGCGCGCGCCGGGCCAGATAGGCGTCGACAAGCGGCGTGTCGATGTCGCGCGGATGCGCCATGGCTTCCAGGACGCTGTCCTTGGTCACGGCGTTGAAGACGACGCGCTGGACCTGCTTGCCCTTGAGCGTTCCCTTGCGTTTGAGAATCTCCATCACGTGCCAGGAGATAGCCTCTCCCTCACGATCGGGGTCGGTGGCGAGGATCACCCGGTCGGCCGTCTTCACCGCCTTCTCGATCTCGGAGATTCGCTTGCGCTTGTCGCCGTCGACTTCCCAACTCATGGCGAAGTCTTCGTCGGGCCGCACCGAGCCGTCCTTGGACGGCAGATCGCGGACATGCCCGTAGGACGCCAGCACCTGATAGCCGCTGCCGAGATACTTGTTGATCGTCTTCGCCTTCGCAGGCGATTCGACGATGACGACGTCCATGGGTCAATTATCCGTGATGTTACGCGGCGTATACGCTGGCCTTGCGCCGCTTCGGCCCGGAACATGGGCAAGACACGGGCACAAGTCAAACGGCATCGCCATCGGCGTCGAACCCAACCGGGCAGCGGCATTCCGCTCAGCGGATCGGGTCGCCGCCCGGAGAAAGTCCCGGTACCGAGCGGGTTCTCACGATATCTTTAAGCAACCAATGGTTGTATTGCGCGAGGCTATTCGCCTTTCAGTCGAATTTTGCTAGATTCCACTAGTCGAGAGTTGCAGTCGCGAGGATGAGCCGGGGTAACGCATATGGCCACCAGAGACGATCAAGGCTACAGGGATGACCTAGAAGAGGCGGATCCGGTCGACGACGCCGCACCCGCGCCACCGGCATTGATGCCTGCCGCGCAAGGCGACGACGCCACCACCTATCTGATCGACATGCTGCCGGAACTGGCCGCGATCGCCGAGAGATCCGGCATGGACCTGGTGGCCTATCTGCTGACGATGGCGAGGATAGAGGTGGAGGAGCAACGCCGCCGCTCGGTTATGTGACCCGGCGAGGCGCCCGCATCCCGGCTACAGCAGCGACACACGCTGTCCGGGATGCCGGGCCAGCCGACCGGCCAGCTCCAGTTCCATGAGAGCCTCCAGTACCGCCGATGGCGGCAGGCCGGTATGGCGGATGATCTCGTCTATCTGAACGGGACTAGGTCCCAGCGCATCGATGACGCGCTGACGGCCCGCCGGGTCGACGGACGGTGTCGGGGTCAGCCTTTCGGGCTCTTCCAGCGGCGTTTCGGGAACCGGCGTCCCCAGAACCGGCCTGAGCACTTCGAGGATGTCCTCGGCGGAACTGACGAGCGTCGCGCCCTGGCGAATGAGGCGATTGGTACCTTCCGCACGTGGGTCCAGCGGAGATCCAGGAACGGCGAAGACCTCGCGGCCCTGCTCCAGCGCGAAGCGGGCGGTTATCAGTGAGCCGGACCGTGTCGCCGCTTCAACGACGATGACACCGCACGAGGCACCGGAAATGATCCGGTTCCGCCGCGGAAAATCCTTGCCGCGCGGCACCCAGTCCGGAGGCATCTCGCTGACGACGGCCCCGGCGCTGCAGATTTGATTGAAGAGTTCATCGTTCTCGGGCGGATACACCCGGCCATGGCCGCCGGCCAGCACCGCGACCGTGCCGCTGTCCAGGCTGGCGCGGTGCGCCGCGGTATCGATCCCGCGGGCGAGACCCGAAATTACGACGAGGCCGGCAGCGCCCAGGTCCGATGCGAGGTTCTGGACGATTCGGGCGCCGGCGGCCGAACAGTTGCGCGCGCCGACGATCGCGATCATCGGCCGCGACAGCGTCGCTGTCTGGCCCGCCACGTAGAGGAGTGGTGGCGAACCTTCCGCATGGGCGAGGGGATTCGGGTAGTCCGGTTCTCCAAGCGCCACGAGGTGGGCGCCGACACGGCGGGCCTCGGCGATCTCTGCCTCGGCCTCGGCCTCCGAGCAGATGCGGATGCCCCTCTTCAGGCCGCCGCGCGCGGACAGCTCCGGTAGCGCGGCGATCGCCTCGCGCGCGCCGCCGAAGCGGTTGATCAGCGCCCGGAACGTCACAGGGCCCACGTTCTCGCTGCGGATAAGCCGGAGCCAGTCGAGTTTCTGGCGGTCATCGAGGCGGGGGCGCGTGCCGCCGCTTGCGGAGGTCACGCCTCCGAATTCCGTGCACCGATGCGACTTTCCTCGCCGCGAACGAGTCGGGTTATGTTGGATCGGTGCGAGACGTAGACCAGCACCGTCAGGAGGGCGAACAGCCAAACGCCCGGCCAGTCACCCAACAGCGCGAGCACGAAAGGCGTCGCCGCGCTGGCCACGAGGGCCGCGAGCGACGAGTATCGCATGAGGTAGGCGGTGGCGATCCAGATGCCGGCGAACGCGATCGCCGCCGGCCAGTTGAGACCGGCGAGAATGCCGATATAGGTCGCGACGCCCTTTCCGCCCTTGAATCCGAGCCAGACGGGGAACAGGTGGCCGAGGAAGGCGCCCAGGCCAGCAGCGGCCGCGGCCCACGGACCCCACATCCCGGCGACGAGGACGGCTGCCGTGCCCTTCAGGGCGTCGCCGAGGAGGGTCGCCGCGGCGAGCCCCTTGTTGCCGGTGCGCAGGACGTTGGTTGCGCCGATGTTCCCCGATCCGACCGACCGGATGTCGCCCAGCCCGGCAAGCTTCGTGAGGAGCAGCCCGAAGGGGATGGAGCCGAGCAGGTAGCCGAAGACCAGGGCTGCGGCCAGATACGGCGCGGCATCGCTCCAGCTCACGGCGTCGAGCATTGAAATCTTCCCCCAGGCGACCGACGTTCAGCGGTCCTACAGGGAACCGTAGTCGTAGACGGTGCGCCCGGCAACGACGGTGCGCAGGACGCGGCCCTGCATGCGGGCGCCCTCGAACGGCGTGTTCTTTGATCGGGACGACAGGGTGGTCGCGTCAACCACCCAGGGCGCGTCGGGATCGAACAACACGAGATCGGCCGGCATGCCGGGTTCCAGGCTTCCGGCTTCCAGGCCGAGGATGCGGGCCGGCCGGGTCGACATGGCGTCGATCAGGCGCGTCAGCGGGACGTCCCCGGAATGATGCAGGCGCATCGCGGCGGCGAGCAGGGTCTCCAGTCCGATCGCACCGTCAGCGGCTTCCGCGAAGGGATGGCGCTTGGTCTCGACATCCTGAGGGTCGTGGCTCGACACGATGACGTCGATGGTGCCGTCGGCGACGCCGGAGACCAACGCCTGGCGATCGTCTTCCGACCGGAGCGGAGGGGCGAGCTTCAGGAAGGTCCGGTATGGACCGATGTCGTTCTCGTTGAGCGTCAGGCTGGCGATGGCGACACCGGCCGTGACCGGGTGTCCCTTCTGCTTGGCCGCGGCGACGAGGCCGACCGATGCTCCGGACGACAGTTGCGCAGCGTGATAGCGACCGCCCGCCAGGGTGACGAGTGCGAGGTCGCGGGCGAGCGGGATCGTCTCCGCCTCGGCGGGGATACCGGCCAGACCCAGCCGCGTCGCCGTCTCGCTCTCGTTCATGACGCCCTCGCCGACGAGATCGGGGTCCTCGGGCTGGTGGACGATGAGGGCACCGAAGTCGCGCGCGTAGGTCAGCGCCCGGCGCATGACGCGCGAACTGGTGATGGCGTGCCGGCCATTGGTGAAGGCGACCGCGCCTGCCTCCGAGAGAAGGCCGATCTCGGTCATCTCCGTGCCCTTGAGGCCCTTGGTCAGCGCCGCCATCGGACGGACGCGGACGATCGCCGTGTCGCGGGCCAGACGCTGGACGAAATCAACGAGCGCAACATCGTCGATGACCGGGTCAGTGTCCGGCATGCAGATCATCGTCGTCACACCGCCGGCCGCCGCCGCCCGGCTCGCCGTGGCTATGGTCTCGCGATGCTCGAAGCCCGGCTCGCCGGTGAACACGCGCATGTCGACAAGGCCGGGTGCCAGCACCGCGCCTCGCCCGTCGATGATCTCGGCACCGGCCGGGGCCGTCGCCGGGCCGACGCCCGGTCCGAGTTCGGCGATGCGGCCGTCGACCTCGATGAGGCCGCCGGTCTCGTCGCGGCCGGTCGCGGGGTCGATCAGGCGCACGTTATGGAAGACGAGCGGCGCGGGGCGTTCGCGCTCGAAGCGTTCCGGACTTCCGAATTGCGGCATCGCCTATCCGTTCGGGAGGTTGCGGGCCAGCGCCTCGAGCACGGCCATGCGCACGGCGACGCCCATCTCGACCTGCTCGCGGATGACGCTCTGGTGGCCGTCGGCGACATCGGAGTCGATTTCGACGCCGCGGTTCATGGGGCCGGGGTGCATGACCAGCGCGTCCGGCTTCGCCAGTGCCAGCTTTTCCGCGTCGAGGCCGAAGAAATGAAAATACTCGCGGATGGAGGGGACGAACGCCCCGTGCATGCGCTCGCGCTGGAGACGCAGCATCATGACGACATCGACGCCCTTCAATCCCTCGCGCATGTCGCGATGCACCTCGACCCCCAGTCGCTCGATGCCGGTGGGCAGCAGGGTGGAGGGCGCCACGACGCGGACCATCGCGCCCATGGCGTTGAGGAGGATGATGTTCGAGCGCGCGACCCGGCTGTGCAGGATGTCGCCGCAGATCGCGACCTTGAGGCCCTGGAGCCGGCCCTTGTGGCGTCGGATGGTCAGCGCGTCGAGGAGGGCCTGGGTCGGGTGCTCGTGCGAGCCGTCGCCGGCATTGACCACGGAGCAGCCGACCTTCTTCGAGAGAAGCTCCACTGCGCCTGCCGCATGATGGCGCACCACGATGATATCGGGATGCATCGCGTGCAGCGTCATCGCCGTGTCGAGAAGGGTCTCGCCCTTCTTCACCGAGGACGAACCCACGGCCATGTTCATCACGTCTGCGCCGAGCCGCTTTCCCGCGAGTTCGAAGGACGACTGCGTACGCGTCGAGGCCTCGAAGAAGAGGTTGATCTGGGTGCGGCCCCGGAGCGTCGAGAGCTTCTTCTCGACCTGACGGTTCAGCTCCACCGCGCGGTCGGCGAGGTCGAGCAGCGTTTCGATGTCCTGGGGAGAAAGATCGCCGATCCCGAGCAGATGCCTGTGCGGGAAGGAAAGCGGGCGGGTCTCTAGGGCGAGGGTCATTAAAGCGGGTGCTATAGGCACAAGTCGCGCGCGGGGCAAGCGCGGATCGGCAAGAGGGTTAGCCTCTCCACCGCTAATGCGCCACCAGCGCGATCCACAGCGGCATCGTCGCCATCGAGATCACGGTCTGGAAGGTGATGATCTCGGCCATCAGCGGGGCATCGCCGCCGAGTTCGCGTGCGAGGATGTAGGCGTTGGTGGCGGTGGGGACGGCGAGCGCGATGACGGTGACGCCGAGCGCCGTTCCGGTCACGCCGAAGAGCCAGGCGAAGCCGAGCCCGACGAGCGGCATGAGGCCGAGCTTCAGGAGGGTGGCCACGAAGAGGAGCGGGGCAGGGCGACGCAGCGCGGCGACGTCCAGGCTGGCGCCGACGGTGACGAGACCCGTAGCGACGGCGGCGGCGCCCATGATGTCGAGGGTCGCCTCAATCGGCCCTGGCGGCACGAAGCCGATCAGGTTGGCAGCGATCCCGAGAAGGCAGGCCCAGATGAACGGATTGCGCAGGACGGCGGCGAAGATGGTGCCGAGCGTCGGCGGGCTCTTCGCGGCGTATCGCGCCAGAACGACCACGCACATCAGGTTGACCATCGGCACGATGGCAACGATGGCGACGGAAATCAGCGCCAGACCCTCGGTGCCGTAGAGGCTGCCGGCGACGGCGAGGCCGATGAAGGTGTTCCAGCGCGTCGCGCCCTGGAAAACCGAGGTGAATGCAGCTCCGTCCATCGCGAGCCGCTTCTCCAGTAGGGGGCGGAGAGTGAGGCACACCGCCGCGAGCACGAGCAGCGCCGCGAACAGGGTCGCGCCGGTCGAGGCGGCGGGGAATTGCGAAAAGTCCGTGCGGGCCAGGGACAGGAAGAGGAGCGAGGGGAAGAGGACGTAATAGGTGAGCCGTTCAACCGCGATGCGGCCCGCGTCGTCGATCACGCCGAGCCGGCGGATCGCCCAGCCCACGGCGATGACGAGTAGAACGGGAAGGATATGCTCGGCTGCGGGAGGCATCAGGCGCCTTGTGGACCGAGTCGCCGCATCCGGTCGAGCGCGCCCTGGAGGATATAGGCGGCGGCTGTCTCGTCGACGATCTCGCCGCGCCGCTTCCGGCTCGTGTCGGCCTCGATCAGCATCCGGTTGACGGCGGCTGTCGACAGGCGCTCGTCCCACATGAGTACAGGGAGCGAGAGGGCTTCCGACAGATTCTTCGCGAAGGCGCGGGCCGACTGGGCGCTGGGGCCGAGTGTGCCGTCCATGTTGAGGGGGAAGCCGATCACCAGGCCGCAGACCGCATTCTCCGTCGCGAGGCCGGCGAGAGTCTCCACGTTGTCGCGGAACTTGCCCTTGCGGACACCGGTGAGCGGACTTGCGATCGCGCGGGTCGCGTCGCTGATGGCGACGCCGATGGTCTTCGTCCCGTGGTCGAGGCCGAGAAGCGCGCCTCGCGCCGGCAGGGCGGCGGCGAAGGACTCGATATCGGTCGCGGGCTGCGTCATCGCCGGCGCTTTAGCACGCGGGATCGGCGGGTGCACCGGTTGTCGCGGCGAATCCGGGCCTTATAGTCTCGCCACGATCTCAGAACGGCATAAGGGAGAACGGACTGATGAGGATCACCTGGTTCGGCCATTCGGCCTACCGCGTCGAGACGGGCTCGAGCGTCGTCATGATCGACCCGTTCCTTTCGGGCAACCCGACATGGGAGGGTTCGGTGGAGGACGCCGCCAACGGCGCGACGCATGTCGTCCTCACCCACGGCCACGACGACCACATCGGCGACACGCTCGACATCTGCAAGACAACCGGGGCGACGCTCGTCGGCGTCGCCGAGCTCGCGACCTACCTCGCGAAGAAGGGGGTGGAGAACGTTTCGCCGGGCAACCACGGCGGGCGCATCCACTTCGACGACTTCACCGTGGCTTTCGTGCAGGCGTGGCATTCCTCGTCGTCACGCATGGGCGACGACCCCGTTTATCTCGGCAATCCGGCCGGCGTCGTCATCATCCCGAAGTCCGGCAAGACGCTCTACCACATGGGCGACACCGACATTTTCTCCGACATGGCGCTGATCAACGAGATCTACGAGCCGAAGATCGGCATCGTGCCGATCGGCGACCGCTTCACGATGGGCGCCGAGCTGGCGGCGATGGCCTGCAGGAAGTTCTTCGAATTCGAAACGGTCATTCCCTGCCACTTCGGCACCTTTCCGATCATCGACCAGACGCCGGACAAGTTCATCGCCGAGATGAAGGGCCACAACGTCGTTGTGCCGGAACGCGGTGTCGCCGTCGACCTTTGAGGCTTTGCGCCCTCGCGGCGGCGGTGCTATAGCCGCCGCCGACATCTTCATCCGCCCTGGACAAGAACGGGAACGCCCATGTCGGTCGACGTCGGCACAGTGAAGCGCATTGCCCGCCTCGCGCGCATCGCGGTGAGCGAGGAGGAGGCGGTCTCGCTCCAGGACGAGCTCAACTCCATCCTGCAATGGGTCGAGCAACTCGGCGAACTGGACGTCGAGGACGTGCCGCCGCTGACCAGCTCCGTCGAGATGGAGATGAAGAAGCGCGAGGACGTCGTCACCGACGGCGACCGCGCCGACGACATCGTGAAGAACGCGCCCGAAACCGAGGACCACTATTTCGTGGTGCCCAAGGTGGTCGAGTAGGGCGGGGACGGGATCGTGACGGACCTCACCTCACTGACAATCGCCGAAGCGCGCGACAGGCTCGCCGCGAAGGACTTCACCGCGCGCGAGCTGACCGAGGCTTACCTGAAGGCCATGGAGGCCGCGCGCGATCTCAATGCCTATATCGCCGAAACGCCCGAGAAGGCGCTGGCGATGGCCGCCGCCTCCGACGAGCGCATCGGCAAGGGCGAGCAGCGTCCGCTCGAGGGCATCCCGCTCGGCATCAAGGACCTGTTCTGCACCCAGGGCGTCCACAGCCAGGCGGGCAGCAACATCCTCAAGGGCTTCGAACCGCCCTACGAGTCGACCGTGACGGCCAATCTCTGGGCCGACGGGGCGGTGATGCTCGGCAAGCTCAACATGGACGAGTTCGCCATGGGCTCATCCAACGAGACCAGCGCCTACGGGCCGGTGACGAACCCCTGGCGGCGCAACGACGGCTCCAACGCCGCGCTCGTGCCCGGCGGGTCGTCGGGCGGCTCTGCGGCGGCGGTGGCCGCGCATATCTGCGCCGGCGCGACGGCGACCGACACCGGCGGCTCGATCCGCCAGCCGGCGGCCTTCACCGGCACGGTCGGCATCAAGCCGACCTATGGGCGCTGCTCGCGCTGGGGCATCGTCGCCTTCGCCTCGTCGCTCGACCAGGCCGGCCCCATCGCCCGCGATGTGCGCGACGCGGCGATCATGATGCGCTCCATGGCGAGCCACGACCCGAAGGACACCACCTCCGTCGATGCTCCGGTGCCTGACTACGAGGCTGCGCTCGGCGGAAGCCTCAAGGGTCTGAGGGTCGGTATTCCACTGGAATATCGTGTCGAGGGCATGCCGGCCGAGATCGAGAAGCTGTGGGAGGACGGCAAGGCCTGGTTCCGGGACGCGGGCGCCGAGATCGTCGATATCTCTCTGCCCCACACGAAATACGCGCTGCCGGCCTACTACATCGTCGCGCCGGCCGAGGCGTCCTCGAACCTCGCCCGCTATGACGGCGTGCGCTACGGCCTCAGGGTCGAGGGCGACGACATCACCGACATGTACGAGAAGACGCGCGCCGCCGGCTTCGGCCGCGAGGTCAAGCGACGCGTGCTCATCGGCACCTACGTGCTGTCGGCCGGCTACTACGACGCCTACTACCTGCGCGCCCAGAAGGTCCGCACGCTCATCAAGCGCGACTTCGACGAGGCATTCGGCAAGGTCGATGTCGTGCTGACACCAACGACACCCAGCGCGGCCTTCGGAATAGGCGAAGTGTCGGGCGACCCCGTCCAGATGTACCTGAACGACATCTTCACGGTGACGGTGAACATGGCTGGCCTGCCCGGCATCTCGGTGCCGGCCGGGCTCGACAAGGCCGGCCTGCCGCTCGGCCTCCAGCTCATCGGCAAGCCCTTCGACGAGGCGACCCTCTTCGGCGCCGGAGAGGTGATCGAGCGCGCCGCCGGCCGCTTCATGGCCGAGAGGTGGTGGGGGTAGCCTTCCACCACCATCGTCATCCCGGCCGAAGTGCCGGGATCGGGTAGATCGAAGAAGTTGCGTTCGTCAGCCGTCCCGGCTGACGACCGAACGCCGGCCTCACGGAAACAGCGGTAGCTGCTCCAGGCCCGTCGTCTCGTCGATCCCGAGCATCAGGTTGAGGTTCTGCACCGCCTGGCCGCTGGCGCCCTTCACGAGGTTGTCGAGGGCGGCGATGAGGATCGTGCGGCCGGGCTGGCGGTCGGCAACGACGCCTACCAGGCAATGGTTCGAGCCGCGGACATGGCGGGTCGCCGGCATCTGGCCGTAGGGCAGGACATGCACGAAGGGCTCCGGCGCATAGTGCCCCGCCAGATGCTCGTGGATCGCCTTCGCGTCGCCCTTTAGGTAGCAGGTCGCGAGGATGCCCCTGTTCTGGGGCAGAAGGTGCGGCGTGAAGCTCGCGACGACCGGCTTGCCTGCGGCTTTTGAAAGCTCCTGGTCGATTTCGCCCATGTGACGGTGGCCGGCGACGCCGTAGGCGCCAAAGCCCTCCGACACCTCGGTGAAGAGCGTACCTTCCTTCGGCGCGCGACCGGCGCCCGAAACGCCGGAGGCTGCGTCCACCACGATCCAGTCCGGGTCGACCAGGCCGGCCTTGACCAGCGGCACCAGGGGGATCAGCGTCGTCGCCACGTAGCAGCCGGTGTTGGCGACGAGACGGGCGGTCCTGATGCGATCGCGGTATAGTTCGGGCAGGCCGTAGACGAACTGCTTTTGCAGCTCGGTCCGGCCGTGTTTGTGGCCGTACCACTTCTCGTAGGCGTCCGGGTCCTCCAGCCGAAAGTCGGCGGAGAGATCGACAACCTTAATGTGCTCCGCTAGACCGGCGACGACCTCCTGCGTGACGGCGTGGGGCAGGGCGCAGAACACCGCATCGATACCGCTCCAATCGACGTTTTCCATGGCGGTGAGCGCGGGCAGGTCGACCATCGCAAGGTGAGGGAAGACTTCGGCCATCGTCTGGCCGGCCTTGCGGTCCGCGGTCAGCGCGGCGATCTCGACACCCGAATGGCGCGCGAGCAGGCGGACGAGCTCGGCGCCCGTGTATCCGCTCGCCCCGAGGATCGCGACCTGAGTCTTCGCCGTCATGTCCTGCTCCTTCATGTCGCCTTGGCCTCGAGCCTTCGAGACGCGCCCGCCGGGCGCTCCTCAGGATGAGGGTTTCACTCCGAGCCAGTTCCTCATCCTGAGGAGGCGCGCTGGCGCGGTCTCGAAAGATTGAGGCCGGCAACCTTCCCCTAATGCGAGAAAGGCGCCCCGGAGGGCGCCTTTCGTGAACCTTCGCGTGATCCTGCCCTTCCGGGATCAGCGCTTCGAGAACTGGAAGCTGCGGCGAGCCTTGCGCCTGCCGTACTTCTTGCGCTCGACAACGCGCGCGTCGCGCGTAAGGAAGCCGCCCTTCTTCAGGACGCTCCTGAGCTCCGGCTCGAAGCGCGTCAGCGCCACCGACAGGCCATGACGCACGGCGCCCGCCTGACCTGACAGGCCGCCGCCCGACACCGTGCAGACGACGTCGAACTGGCCGGTCCGCTGGGCGGTCACGAGCGGCTGCTGGAGCACCATCTGGAGCACCGGCCGCGCGAAATACTGCGTGAAGTCCTTGCCGTTGACGATGATCTTGCCGCCGCCCGGCTTCACCCAGACGCGGGCGACCGCGTCCTTGCGCTTGCCGGTCGCGTAGGCGCGGCCCTGCGCATCCACTTTCTTCTCATAGACCGGCGCCTCGGAGGGCGTCGTTCCCATCGCGCCGCCGAGATCCTCGAGCGACTGTACGTTCTGCTCGCTCATCGTCACTGGCTCCTGACGTTCTTGCGGTTCAGAGCCGCGATGTCGACTGCCTCGGGCTGCTGCGCGGTGTGCGGGTGGTCGGGGCCCTTGTAGACCCTGAGGTTCTTGAGCTGCTGGCGGCCGAGGGGCCCACGGGGAAGCATGCGCTCCACGGCCTTCTCGACGACGCGCTCGGGGAACCGGCCGTCGAGGATCTGGTGCGCCTTGCGCTCCTTGATGCCGCCCGGATAGCCGGTGTGCCAGTAATAGGTCTTGTCGTCGCGCTTGCGGCCGGTGAAGGCGACCTTCTCGGCGTTGATGACGATGACGTTGTCGCCGCAGTCGACGTGCGGCGTGAAGTTCGGGCGATGCTTGCCGCGCAGGCGCATCGCGATCAGCGAGGCGAGACGGCCGACGACGAGCCCTTCGGCGTCGATCACCACCCAGCGCTTCTCGATCTCGGCCGGCTTGGCCACGTAGGTTTTCATAGCGTTCCACCTGTCGAAGGACACGGCAGCGGGTATAAGAAGCCGCCGAAACGACACGGGCGCCCGGATGGGGCGCCAGTTCGGAAGGCGTTCTAGACGGGCCGCGAATATGCGTCAAGCTGAATTTTGCGCAGGATCGCGTAAAAACGCCAGTTTTAGCAATGACTTGCAAAAACGGTATTATGATACCTAAGCATCGGCCGGAATGGAGTATGTCAGAACGGCATGGGCCACCAAGGTATCATCTCCATCGCCCCGAAGACCGACCTCTCCGACGGCGAGGCGGCGCCCCAGTTTGATGATGCTGCAATCAGCCAGGAGGTCCCCCGCCGCCGGCTTGCGCAGGAAATTGATCGACATGGAAGTCGTGACCGCCAAAGCCACCGGCCCGATCTGGCCGAGGAGGGCGGCGTACATGGTGCAATCGGCTAGTGCCATCATGGCGGGGCCGGAGAGCGTGCCGCCGGGGCGGAGGTTGCGCTCGTGACCCAGGAGGCGAACGAGGGCGCCCATGGGGCGGACCTCCTCGATCACGTGCAGCCTGCCGTCGTGGTTCATCTGCGGGAACTCGCGGTCGAGGAAGTCGGTGACCTGCGCGGCCGTCATTCGCGGTAGCGTTTCATCGATGCCCGCCATAGGATCGTCCCGGTTCACCGCCATTGTTCCGGCGACAAGTGCCATGCCTTCACGGCGGACGGCAAGGTCCGCTCTGGCACCAGATGTCGCCGGACGCTCCGCCACCCGCAGGAAGTCGCAGATGAACGTGCTCCTTCGTATTGCCGCCGTCGTCGCCGTTCTCGCTCTCGCAGCCGTCGGAGTTTCCTCCCAGGCTACGGCGCAGGACGGCCAGCAGGTCCCGCAGCAGGTCGAGCTGACGGCGCAGCAGATCGAGGCGTTCCTGGCCAGCTACCCGGAGGTCGAGGCGCTGGGCGAGGAGTTCGAGCGCGAATACGGCTCGGTGGATGTCGATCCGGAAGACCCGACAAGCGCCTTCACCGCCTATTCGCGCTATGCGGACGCGCGCGAGCGCATGGAAGGGATCATGCGCCGGCACGGCATCGCATCCATGGAGGAATGGACCCGGCTCGCATACTCGGTGATGCTCGCCTATTCCTTCGCCGAGCAGGGCGAGGACATCGGCTCCATGGACCAGGAGATGGACTCCGCCATCGCCCAGATCGAGGGCGACGACAGCATCCCGGCCGAGCAGAAGGAGCAGCTCATCGCCATGCTGCGCATGCAGGTGGAACAGATCAGCCAGCTCCGCCCGCCGCCGGGCAACATCGAACTCGCTGCGCAATATGCCGACCGGATCCGCACCATCGTGGACGATGTCGACGATGAAGAGTGACGCGCCGCTGCTCGTGGAGCAGCAGGACGACGTCGCGATCCTGACCTTGAACCGCCCCTCCCAGCGCAACGCGCTGTCCGACGGGCTGCTCGACGCGCTGCTGTCGGCATTCCGGGGAATTTCCGAGGACACGGCAGTCAAGGCGGTGGTCGTGACCGGCGCGCCTCCGGCGTTCTGCGCCGGCCACGACCTGCACGAACTCCAGGCCGCACGCCGGTCGCCGGATCGGGGGCGAACCGCCTTCGAGGCGACTTTCGCCCGCTGTAGCGCGGTGATGCAGGCGGTCGTGAAATGCCCCAGGCCAGTGATCGCGGCCGTCGAGGGGATCGCGACGGCGGCCGGCTGCCAGCTCGTCGCCAGTTGCGACCTCGCCGTCGCCGGGGCGTCGGCCCGCTTCTCGACGCCCGGGGTCAACATCGGCCTGTTCTGCTCGACGCCGATGGTCGCCCTGTCGCGCAACGTCGCGCCAAAGCATGCGATGGCGATGCTGCTGACCGGCGACATGATCGACGCCGCAACGGCCGAGCGATACGGGCTCGTCAACGAGGTCGTCGGCGAGGGCGGGGCGCTGAAGGCGGCGACGGATCTGGCGGCCCGCATCGCCGCGAAGTCGCCGCTGGTGCTGAAGACCGGCAAGGAAGCGTTCTATCGCCAGCTGGAGATGCCGCTCGGCGAAGCCTACGACTACGCCGCGCGGGTGATGACCGAGAACATGCTCTTCCGGGACGCGGAGGAGGGCATCGGTGCCTTCGTCGAGAAGCGGGCGCCGGAATGGAAGGGAGAATAGCCGGCGAGGCTTGGCCGCGGCGGCACCTGTGCTAAGAGTGGCGCCGCTCCATACCCTCTCTCCAAATCACTCCCCCAATGGATCACGACAGCTATCCAGACCCCTACATCCGCGGCATCCTGAACACCGTGAAGACGGTTGCGATGGTCGGCGCGAGCCCGAACAACGTGCGGCCCAGCTACTTCGCGATGAAGTATCTCCTCGGCAAGGGCTATCGCGTGGTCCCCGTCAATCCCGGGCATGCCGGCAAGGAGATACTCGGGCAGACCGTCTACGCCTCGCTGGCCGACATTCCCGAACCTGTGGACATGGTCGACATTTTCCGGGGATCGGAGGCCGCAGGGAAGGTGGTGGATGAAGCTCTGGCTCTCGAGCCGAAGCCGGCCGTCATCTGGATGCAGCTCGGCGTCCGCAACGACGAGGCGGCCGGGAGGGCCGAAGCGGCCGGCGTCAAGGTCGTCATGGATCGCTGTCCGAAGATCGAATACGGCAGGCTGTCCGGCGAGATCGCCTGGGCGGGCATCAACACGCGCACGTTGTCGAGCCGTCGGCCCAGCATGTCCGGGCAGGGCTTCCAGCACCTGACTCTGGGCGCCAAACGGCCCGGCGTCGGCGGCAAGGAATGATTTGACGGCCGCGCGGCCACTCTGGAATAACCGCCGCCGGCCGAAGCACACAGGCTAAGGGAGGTTCATTTCCATGAGCGACGACCGGATTCCCGGCTTTGCGACGCTGTCGATCCATGCCGGCGCCCAGCCCGACCCGACCACCGGCGCGCGCGCGACGCCGATCTACCAGACCACCTCCTACGTCTTCGACGACGTCGACCACGCCGCCTCGCTGTTCGGCCTGCAGGCCTTCGGCAACATCTACACGCGCATCATGAACCCGACCCAGCGCGGTGCTCGAGGAGCGGGTCGCGGCGCTCGAAGGCGGCACGGCGGCGCTCGCGGTCGCCTCCGGCCATGCGGCGCAGCTGCTCGTCTTCCACACGCTGATGCAGCCGGGCGACGAGTTCATCGCCGCGCGCCAGCTCTATGGCGGCTCGATCAACCAGTTCAACCACTCGTTCAAGAACTTCGGCTGGAACGTCGTGTGGGCGGACATCGACGACATCTCGTCGTTCGAGAAGGCGGTGACGCCGAAGACCAAGGCGATCTTCATCGAGTCCATCGCCAATCCCGGCGGCATCGTCACCGACATCGAGGCGATCGCGAAGGTCGCGCAAGCAAGCGCCGGCGTGCCGCTCATCGTCGACAACACGCTGGCGACGCCCCTATCTGTGCCGGCCGTTCGAGCACGGCGCCGACATCGTCGTCCACTCGCTGACCAAGTTCATCGGCGGCCACGGCAACTCGATCGGCGGCATCATCGTCGACGGCGGCAAGTTCAACTGGTCGCGCGACGGCCGCTACCCGATGCTTTCGGAGCCGCGGCCCGAGTACTATCACGGCATGGTGCTGCACGAGACGTTCGGCAATTTCGCCTTCGCCATCGCCTGCCGCGTGCTCGGCCTGCGCGACCTCGGGCCGGCGATCTCGCCGTTCAACGCGTTCCTGATCCTGACCGGCATCGAGACGCTGCCGCTCCGGATGCAGAAGCACTCCGACAACGCGCTGGCGGTCGCCGAGTATCTCTCCGGCCACGAGAAGGTGACGTGGGTCAGCTATGCCGGGCTGCCCGGCGACCGATATCACAAGCTGGCGCAGAAGTACATGCCCAAGGGCGCCGGCGCGGTGCTGACCTTCGGCCTCAAGGGCGGCTACGACGCGGGCGTCAAGCTCGTGTCGAGCGTCAAGCTCTTCTCGCATCTCGCCAATCTCGGCGACACGCGCTCGCTGATCATCCATCCCGCCTCGACCACCCACAGCCAGCTCGCGGATGCGCAGAAGACGGCCGCGGCGCGGGCCCGGACGTCGTCCGCCTGTCGGTCGGCATCGAGGACGTGGACGACATCATCGCCGACCTCGACCAGGCACTGGCGCAGGTCTGACCTAGTCCTTCCTGAACGGCGCGTGCGCTGCGAGCGCACGCGTCTCTTCCTCCACGTACAGACGCTCGCGGACCAGGTAGTCGGCGACCGCGCGGCGCAGCGAACCGTCGGCGATGTGATGCGCCGAGCGGGTGGTGACGGGGACGTAGCCGCGCGCGAGCTTGTGCGCGCCCTGGGCGCCGGCCTCCACCCGCTCCAGACCCGTCTCGATCGCGTGCTCGATCGCCTGGTAATAGCAGACCTCGAAATGCAGGAAGGGGTGATCCTCCAGGCAGCCCCAGTTGCGGCCATAGAGCGTGGTGTCGCCGATGAAGTTGAGCGCGCCGGCGACCCAGTTTCCGGACCGCCGCGCCATGACCAGCAGGATGCGGTCGGCCATCGCTTCGCCGACGAGGCTGAAGAAGCGCCTGTTCAGGTACGGCCGCCCCCATTTCCGGCCGCCGGTATCCATGTAGAAGGCGTAAAAGGCGTCCCAGTGGGCCTCGGTGATATCGGCGCCGGTGAACCGGACGATGTCCATGTCACCGCCTGTCGCGTCCCGGCGCTCGCGCCGGATCGCCTTGCGCTTGCGTGAGGAAAGCGCGTCCAGGAAGTCGTCGAAGCCGCCATAGCCCTGATTGAGCCAGTGGAATTGCTGGTCGGTGCGCAACAGCATGCCGGCCTCCGACAACAGCGCCCACTCGTCCTCAGGCAGGAAGGTCCAGTGTACGGACGAGGCGCGGTGCCGTCGGCAGAGTTCGACGGCCGCGGCGACGAGCGCGGACCGCGCACCCTCGGCTCCGGACCGGGCCATCAGGCGGGGGCCGGTGACGGGCGTGAAGGGCACCGAGACCTGAAGCTTGGGATAGTAGTCGCCACCGGCACGCTCGTAGGCGTCGGCCCAGCCATGGTCGAAGACGTATTCGCCCTGAGAGTGGTTCTTCAGGTAGCAGGGCATGACCGCGGCAACGGTTCCGCCCTTGCCCTCGACCACCAGATGCTGCGGCAGCCAGCCGGTCTCCGCGCGAACGGCCCCGGAGTCCTCCAGCGCCTTAAGGAACGCATGGGAAACGAACGGATTGTGCGGATCGCGGCCGGGCGGCGCATCGAGCGGGTTGGCGCAGGAATCCCAGTCGACGGGGTCCACGGCGGATACCGAATCCACCACCTTGACGGACACGGTCTCGCTTTCGCTCGTGCCGTCTGCGGTCGCTCGGGACATCAGCTTTCCTGGTCAGTCGGGCCGGAAGCCCTCGAAGATCATCTGGCCCGCCCAGCGCCGCGCGGTGGCACGTTGCCGTTCGGTGCGCACCGTCCATGTCAGCAGCGGCAATCCGAACAGCGCCCTGAGCGCGAGCGGCGCCACCGCTGGCAGGTCGTCCACGCAATACGCGATAAAATGGGGCCTGGTTCTGCCCGCGTGAAGGAGATGGCGCATATTCGATCGCTGCGCCTGCGTCGTTCCGTCCGGATGCCAGTCGCGGAAGGATTCCGACACAATGCCGCGCGGAAGGCCCGGGGCAACCTCCCGGAAGGCTGCGACGGCGAGCGGATCGAACGACATCACCGCAACCGGGCCGGCATAGTCCCTCAGGATTGCGGCGATGCGGCCGCAGAATGGCGCCATCCCCGTCCAGTCCGTCTTCACCTCGAGGACGAGGGGCACCTGGCCATTCACGAGCGCCAGCAGTTCCTTCAGCGTCGGGATTCGGTCGGCGCAGGCCCTGAAGGGGATGTCCGCGAGTTCCTCGGGCGTTCTCGCGGCGACCGGACCGCTGCCCTCGGTGAGGCGGTCCAGCGTCTCGTCGTGGAAGACGACCGGCTCGCCGCCGGCGGCCGGCTGCAGGTCGACCTCGATGGCATAGTTGTCCGCGATCGCGGCCGAGACCGCCGACAGCGTGTTCTCGATCACGCCGGCGGCGGCATCGTGCAATCCGCGATGCGCAACGGGTCGGGCCGTCAGCCAGTCGAGACCGGACATCGAGCGCTGACCCGGTCAGGCGATCTCGAAGATGCCCTCGACCTCGACGGCCACGCCGAAGGGCAGGGCCGCGACGCCGACGGCCGACCGCGAATGTCGTCCCTTCTCGCCCAGAACGTCGACCATGAGGTCGGACGCGCCGTTGACAACCTTCGGCTGGTCGCCGAAATCCGGTGCGGAATTGACGAAGCCGGTCAGCTTCACGCAGCGCACCTTCTCGAGGTCGCCGACGGCGACCTTGACCTGCGCCAGCAGGTTGATCGCGCAGAGCCTGGCGGCCGCCTGACCGTCCTCCACGGAGAACCCGGCGCCGAGCTTGCCCTGGAATTCCAGCCCGTTCGGACCGACGGGGACCTGCCCCGAGACGAACAGGACCTTGCCCGACTGCACGAAGGGGACATAGTTTGCGGCCGGGGCAGCCGGGCTCGGCAGCGTGATGCCAAGGGCGGCGAGGCGGGAGTCGACGGTCTCGGACATGGGATCTCCTCGGGTCTGAGCTTCGATGCTGTGTTCCATGATTTCCGGCCGGGAGGCAAGCCGTGCGGCACCCCCGCCGCAATTCGGCCCCCGTGCTCACGTAGACGCTGGCGGGACCGCGACAGGGAGGGGACGATGAGGATGACAGGCGCCGTCAGGGCGGCCGTGATGGTGATCGCAGCGGGAGCCGCGGGTCTTCCCTCGGCTGCGATGGCGTTCGACCTCCTGCCGCACCGGGCCGTCTACGAGATCGGTCTGGAGAGATCGGAAGGCGCCTCCGGCATCACCAACGTCGATGGCCGGCTGGTCTTCGAGATCCTCGGCTCGGCCTGCGAGGGGTACTCGGTCAACATGCGCTTCGTCAGCCAGATCGACGGCGAGGAGACGGCGACGACGAGCGACCTGCAGTCCGCCACCTTCGAGGACGGCGACGGCTCGCTGTTCCGTTTCGTTTCGCGCAGCCTGTTCAACGACATGCTCGCCGAGGAGATCGACGGCGTCGCGACGCGCACCGACGACGGGATCGAGGTCGTCCTGACGAAGCCGGAGGAACACGAATTCCCGCTGAACTCCGAGATACTGTTCCCGACGGAGCATATCGTACGGATCATCGAGGCGGCCGAACGCGGCAAATCCTTCTTCGCCGCCCAGGTCTTCAACGGGACGGACGGGGGCGAGAAGGTTCTCGACGCGACCGCGGTGATCGGCAACAAGGAGGCGGCGAACCCCGACCTGTCTGGACCGGGCGCCAACGTCCTGCGCGACCTCGAACGCTGGCCGGTGACGATCGCCTATTTCGATCCGTCCGAAGACGACGGCGAAACGCCGAGCTACGAGTTCTCCTACGACCTCTACTCGAACGGCGTCAGCAGCCGGGTGACGCTGGACTATGGCCGTTTCGCCATCTCGGGCGCGCTGTCTTCCGTCGAGTTTCTCGACGCGACGCCCTGCGAGCAGTGACGGGGCTCACCGCTCCCGTGAGCGTGGCCTGAAGCCGAGCCCGCGCTGGACGGAATCGCGGCCGAAACGCTCGCGAACCTTGTCGACGGCCCCCTCCGCAGCGGCGCGGCGCGCCGGCATGGGGTCGACGAGGTCGGCGAGGTCCGAGGTCCCACCAGCCGACAGATCCGACAGGCCGATGCCGATAAGCCGGTAGGCGGTGCCGTCGACCTCGCGCGACAGGAGATGCCGGCCGGCCTCGAAGATGCGGTCGGCGAGCCGTGTCGGTTCGGCCAGCGTCTGGGAACGGGTCAGTATCCGGAACCGGGCGGTCTTCAGCTTGAGCGTGACGGTGCGGCCCGACAGGTCGGCCTTCTTGAGCCTGGCGGACACGGATTCGCTGAGCCGCCAGAGGATGCGCGTCAGCTCGCCTCCGTCGGCGATGTCGGTGTCGAACGTCGTCTCGGAACTGACGCTCTTGGTCTCGCGGTGCGGCGAGACGGTACGGTCGTCGCGACCCTGCGAGAGCCGCGCGAGCCGTAGCCCGGTGGCACCGTAGGCACGCGCGAGGTCGCTCTCCCGGCGTCGCTGGAGATCGCCGATGGTGCGGATACCGTCGTCGAGAAGCTGCCGCTGCATGGCCTGGCCGACGCCCCAGATGAACGATACCGGCCTGGTGCGCAGGAACTCCACCGCCTCGGCCCGCCCGATGACGGCGAATCCGCGCGGCTTGTCGAGGTCGGAGGCCACCTTCGCGAGGAACTTGTTGTAGCTGAGCCCGACCGAGACGGAGATTCCGACCTCGCGCTCGACACGCAGGGAGAACCCCGCGAGAGCACGCGCCGGCGCCATGCCGTGCAGCCGCTCCGTGCCCGACAGGTCCATGAAGGCCTCGTCGATGGAGAGGGGCTCGACAAGGGGCGTGAGCTCCTGCATGAGCGCGCGCACCTCGCGGCCGACGCGGACGTATTTCTCCATATTCGGCTTGATGACGACCGCGTCCGGGCACAGCTTCAGCGCCTTGAACATCGGCATCGCCGAGCGCACGCCGTTTATGCGGGCGATGTAGCAGGCCGTCGACACGACCCCGCGCCTCGCCCCGCCGACGATCACCGGCCTGTCGGCCAGCGAGGGATCGTCGCGCTTCTCGATGGCCGCATAGAAGGCGTCGCAATCGATATGGGCAATCGAGAGCGCGAGAAGTTCGTGGTGGCGCACGAGACGCGGACCGCCGCAGCGCGGACAGCGCGTGCGGTCATGCGCCTCCGTTGCGCAGTCGAGGCAGATACCGGGAAGGGGCCCGTCCGTCATCGAAATCACCCGAGTCGGGCAGCGACCCATCATACCGCATCCCAGAGCCGCGCCGCACCGCGCATGCCGCTCGCGTCGCCATATTTCGGGGGGCGGACATCGACCCGCGGGCTTTCGGCGAAGACGTGGGGGCGGATGGCGTCGGGCAGGCGCTCGTAGAGATGCGGCAGCTTCGAAAGCCCGCCGCCGAGCACGATGACTTCGGGATCGAACAGGTTCGTGATCATGGCGAGCCCGCGCGCGAGACGGGACAGGTGACGCTCCATCGTCTCGCGGGCAGCCGGATCGCCGCCCATGCGCGCGACGATCTCCTCGCCGGCAATCGGTTCGCCGGTCCGCGACGCGTGATCGCGGGCGATGCCGGTGCCCGACAGCCACATCTCCATGCAGCCCGCGCGCCCACACCAGCAGACCGGGGCCGGAAGCTCGTCCGGCGTTGGCCACGGCAGGGGCGCGTGGCCCCATTCCGCCCCCGAACGATTGGGCCCGTCGACGATGCGCCCCTCATGCACGAAGCCGCCGCCGCACCCCGTGCCGAGTATCGCGCCGAAGACGCTGCGCGCGCCGGCCGCTGCCCCATCGACGGCTTCCGACAGCGCGAAACAGTTGGCATCATTGGCGAAGCGGGCAGGGCGACCGAGCGCGGCCTCGATGTCGGCCTCGAAGGGCTTTCCGTTGAGCCAGAGCGAGTTGGAGTTCTGCACGAGGCCGGAGACAGGCGACAGCGATCCGGGCATGCCAATGCCGACGGTCGCGGCCCCGTCCAGCCCGGCGCCCAGGCTCTCCGCGAGGCCGGCAATGGCGCGGATCGTACCGGGGTAGTCGTCGCGCGGCGTGGGGCAGCGCAGTTCGCCGAGCACCGTGTCGCCGGAACCCAACGCCACACCGGCGATCTTGGTGCCGCCGAGATCGATACCAATTCGTGCGGCCATGGTCAGTCGTGCTGCGGCGGCATGCCGCCGAGGATGAGCCTTGCGTGCCAGACCGATTGCGGCCTGAGGCTTTCCTCCTCGCAGAAGATGAGCAGGAGCGGCTCGTCGGCGAGCAGGTGCTCGAGCACCGAGACGAGGAAGCCGGGCTCGTGTGCAGCGGCGCGGATGGAGTCGGGGCCCAGACCCGAAACAGCCAGGAACCGGCCGAGCCGGTCCGGATCGCGCGTCAGGAATGACAGGGCGGAAACCGCAAGCGTTTCGGCGGCTTCGCGTGGGTTGATGGAGCGCTGGTTCACGGTTCCGATTTGCTTTTCCGTAAGGTTTAGCGGCTAGTCTTATTCAATAACATCTCAAGTCACCAGGCGCAGGGAGGGTGGGACCCGGCGCACCAGTCAGGGCCCGCACATGGCCAACAAGACCGTCCTCATTGTCGAGGACAACGAGCTCAACATGAAGCTCTTCAACGATCTCCTCGTCGCGAACGGCTACGACACGATCCAGACGCGCAACGGCACCGAGGCGATGGATCTCGCTCGGGCCCACAAACCCGATCTCATCCTCATGGACATCCAGCTTCCCGAGGTGTCGGGCCTCGACGTGACGCGCTGGATAAAGGAGGACGAGGATCTCCATACGATTCCGGTGATCGCCGTCACCGCGTTCGCCATGAAAGGCGACGAGGAACGGATCCGCAAGGGCGGCTGCGAGGCATATATCTCAAAGCCGATCTCGGTCGCGAAGTTCCTCGAGACGGTCCGACACTATCTCGGAGACGGGCAATGACCGCCCGCGTCCTGGTCGTCGACGACATACCGGCCAACGTCCGCCTGCTGGAGGCACGGCTCACCACCGAATATTTCGAGGTCATCACCGCCACCAATGGCGAGGATGCGCTCGACCTGGTGGAGAAGGGCGGCTGCGACATCGTCCTGCTCGACGTTATGATGCCCGGTATGGACGGGTTTCAGGTCTGTCGCCTCATCAAGCAGAACCCGAAGACGCACCATGTCCCCGTCGTGATGCTGACGGCGCTCGACCAGCCGCAGGATCGCGTCCATGGGCTGGAGGCCGGTGCCGACGATTTCCTGACCAAGCCGGTCAGCGACATCGCCCTGGTGACGCGCGTGCGCAGCCTGGTGCGGCTGAAGCTGCTGACCGACGAACTGCTGCTGCGGGCCTCGACGAGCCGGCACATGGGCGTCGACGACCCGATCTCGGCGGCCATGCAACTGTCGGGGGAGGGCGGCCGTGTGCTGATCGTGGACGACCGCCCCACGTCCTGCGAGCGCATCGTGGCGACGCTCGGCAAGCGGCACCAGGTCGACGTGGAATCCAAGCCGCAGGAGACGCTCTTCCGCATCGCCGATGCGGACTACAACGTCATCGTCATCAGCCTGGGCCTTGAAGGCTTCGACGGCCTGCGGCTGTGCTCGCAAATCCGGACGCTGGAGCGCACGCGCAACCTGCCGATCCTGGTGCTGACCGAGCCGGAGGACACAAGCCGCCTGATGCGGGGCCTCGACATCGGCGTCAACGACTACATCGTCAGGCCGGTCGACCGGAACGAACTGCTGGCCCGCGTCTCGACGCAGGTCAAGCGCAGGCGCTACAGCGAACGGCTTCGCGACAACGTGCAGCTCTCGGTCACGATGGCCCTGACCGATCCGCTGACGGGGCTGCACAACCGCCGGTACATGGAAGGCCATCTCTCGACGCTCGTCGACCAGTCGGCGGCCAGGGGCAGGTCGCTTTCGCTGATGCTGCTGGACATCGACTACTTCAAGGCGGTGAACGACACCTACGGTCACGACATCGGCGACGAGGTCCTGCGGGAATTCGGCCGGCGCCTCAGGAAAGCGGTCCGGGGCATCGATCTGGCCTGCCGGCTCGGAGGCGAGGAGTTCGTCGTCGTCATGCCGGAGACGGATCTCGCGCTTGCGATGCGTGTCGCGGAGCGCATCCGCCAAACCATCGGCGGCGAGATGTTTCCCATCCGTCAGGGCGCCGAGGTGCTGCCGATCACGGTGAGCGTAGGGGTGGCGACGCGCGAGCAGGCGGACGACACGGCGGAGGCCCTGATGAAGCGCGCCGACCTGGCGCTCTACGCCGCCAAGCGCGACGGTCGCAACCGCGTCGTGGCCGATGCTGCCTGAGCCATTATGTGACGTAGGGGCATGGGCAGGTTAACCACTGACCTTTACGTTAACCGGCGATTACGCAACAATTTCATAAATTTCGATTGATTTTCTCGGCTTTCGGGATAGTCTCGCATCGGACGCTTTTCTCGTCCGGAGCGGCGCTTCAGATGACTAGCCGATAATTCCGGACGATACGACTAACCCTACGGAATGCTCAGGTCCGCCGCATCTCCTGGGTCCGTGGGGTTCGGCCGGTCGAAGTGCGGATGGAGTGGCCTCCTCGTATCGCCGCCTTCGACCGGCCACCTCTCTTCTGAAGGCCCGCACGGGCCCGACGCGAAGGGGCGACGCAACAGCGTCGCCCCTTTTCTCGTTCCGCTGCATCGTTCCGGTATCCGCATTGGCGCCATCGGCACGGCCAGGTGGCACGGGCCTTGACGACCGCCTCCGATCGAGATAGAACAAAACAAGAACGTATTCGATCTCGATAGAGGTGAAAGATGATCGGTTCGATGGTGCGCGACGCGTTCGCCTTGTCCGCTCTGATCCTGTTCGGCCATACGCTTCTGTTCTGGGCCGACTTCGCCGCCGCGATGGGCTGAGGTTTGTCCACAAGGCCGGCGCGGGGCGGCAAGTCGAATCGATTCCACGGGGTAAGATCGGGCATCATCGGGCAGAGCGGCTGGGCGAGGGAAAAGGGCGGTGCCGGGATTCATCCATCTGAGAGCGCATTCGGCCTATTCGCTTCTCGAAGGCGCGATCCCCGTCGCGAAGCTGGTGGAACTGGCCGCGAAGGACGCCCAGCCCGCGCTCGGACTTGTCGACCGCAATCTTTTCGGCGCGCTGGAGTTCTCGGAGAAGGCGGCCGAGAAGGGCATCCAGCCCATTGTCGGCACGTCGCTGGCGGTCGATCTGGACGAGCCGGACGGGGGATTGCGCGCCACGCGGAAGGAGCGCCGGCCTTCGATCGTGCTGATCGCCCGCGACGAGGCGGGCTATCGCAACCTGATGAGGCTCTCCAGCCGCGCGTTCCTGGCCGCCGACGGCGCCGGCGAGCCTTGCGTCACCCTGGACCTGGTGCAGGACCACGCGGAGGGGCTGATCGGGCTGACCGGCGGTTCGGAGGGGCCGGTGGACAGACTGCTCCTGGGTCGCTCTGCCGAAGCGGCGAGGAGCCTTCTCGAGCGCCTCGCGAGAATGTTCGGCGACAGGCTCTATGTCGAGCTGCAGCGCCACGGTGTCGAAGCCGAGCGCATCGTCGAGCCGCAGCTTGTCGAACTCGCCTACGATCTCGGCCTCCCGCTGGTCGCGTCCAATCAGCCGTTCTTCGCGATCCGCGAGGATTACGAGGCCCATGACGCCCTGATCTGCATCGCCGAGGGCCGTGCCGTCGCCGATCCCGAGCGCCGCCAGCTCACGCCAGAGCATTACTTCAAGTCGCGCAATGAGATGGTCGCGCAGTTCAAGGACCTGCCGGAGGCCACGGCCAATACCGTCGAGATCGCGCGGCGCTGTCATTATAGGCCGACGACCCGCAATCCGATCCTGCCTCGCTACACCACCGGCGTGATGGGCGAGGGGCAAGTCGATGAGGCCGCCGAGATGCGCCGGCAGGCGGAGGAGGGGCTGACGCGCCGCCTCGAACTCCACGGCCTGGCCCCGGGATGCGAGGAGAAAGACTACCGCGAGAGGCTGGATTTCGAGCTCGGCGTCATCGAGCGCATGCAGTATGCCGGCTACTTCCTCATCGTCGCCGACTTCATCAAGTGGGCGAAGACGCACGACATTCCGGTTGGTCCGGGCCGCGGATCGGGCGCGGGCTCGCTCGTGGCCTGGGCGCTGACGATCACCGATCTTGATCCGCTGCGGTTCGGGCTGCTGTTCGAGCGCTTCCTCAACCCCGAGCGCGTGTCGATGCCGGACTTCGACATCGATTTCTGCCGGACCGGCCGCGACGAGGTGATCGGCTACGTGCAGGACAAGTACGGCGCGGAACGCGTCGCGCAGATCATCACCTTCGGAACCCTTCAGGCGCGCGCCGTTGTGCGCGACGTCGGCGCGCGTCCTCGGCATTGCCGTATGGCCAGGCCGACCAGCTCGCGAAGATGATCCCGGCCAATCCGGCCAACCCTGTGAAGCTCGCCGAGGCGATCGAGGGCGAGCCGAGGCTGCAGCAGGCGCGCCGAGAGGACGCCGCCGTCGCGCGCCTGCTCGACATCGCGCTGAAGCTCGAAGGCCTGTACCGCCACGCATCGACGCATGCCGCCGGCGTCGTCATCGGCGATCGCCCGCTCGATGAACTGGTCCCGCTCTACCGCGACCCGCGCTCGGGCATGCCGGCGACGCAGTTCAACATGAAGTGGACCGAGGCCGCGGGCCTGGTGAAGTTCGACTTCCTCGGCCTGAAGACGCTGACGGTGCTCGACACGCCGCGCGCATCGTGACGCGAGCGCGGAACGTCGAGTCGACCTGGAGGCGCTGCCGCTCGACGACGCGAAGACCTACGAGATGCTGTCGCGCGGCGAGACGGTCGGCGTGTTCCAGCTGGAATCGAGCGGCATGCGCGACGTGCCATCCGCGAGCATGAAGCCCGACCGCTTCGAGGACATCGTCGGCGCTGGTCGCCCTGTATCGGCCCGGCCCGATGGCCAACATCCCGACCTACATCGACCGCAAGCATGGGCGTGAAGATCCCGACTACATCCATCCCAAGATGGAGCCGATCCTGAAGGAGACCTACGGCGTCATCATCTACCAGGAACAGGTGATGCAGATTGCGCAGGAGCTCGCGGGCTACTCGCTTGGCGAAGCCGATCTCCTGCGCCGCGCCATGGGCAAGAAGATCCGCTCGGAAATGGAGAAGCAGCGCAAGCGCTTCGTCACTGGCGCGGTCGAGCGGGGCGTCGCCAAGGCCCAGGCCGAATACATCTTCGAACTGATGGCGAAGTTCGCCGACTACGGCTTCAACAAGTCGCATGCCGCCGCCTACGCGCTCGTCGCCTACCAGACGGCGTATCTGAAGGCGAACTTTCCGACCGAGTTCCTCGCGGCGTCGATGACGCTCGACATGGGGGCGGCCGAGAAGGTCAGCCTGTTCCGCCGTGAGGCGGCCCGGATGGGCATCGAGGTCGCACCGCCGTCGATCAACCGGTCCGGGGTGGAGTTCACGGTACAGGACGGCGTGATCCACTATTCGCTGGCCGCCCTGCGCAACGTGGGCCGCCACGCGGTCGAGCATCTCGTCGAGGTGCGCGGCGACAGGCCGTTCCGCGACCTCGCAGACTTCGCGGCGAGGATCAGCCCTCGCGCCGTCAACAAGCGTGCCCTCGAAGGCCTGGCCGCGGCCGGCGCCTTCGACGAGCTCGAACCCGACCGGGCGCGCGTCCATGCCGCCGTCGAGACAATCATGTCGGTCGCGGCCCGCACCGAGGACGGACGCGTCAACGGCCAGTCGGAGTTGTTCGGTGGCGGCGGCCAGCCGGAGCCCCTGCGCCTGCCCAACGTGGAGCCCTGGCTTCCGGCCGAGAGGCTCACCCGCGAATACGACGCCATCGGCTCGTTCCTCTCCGGCCACCCGCTCGAAGAATACGAAGCGGTTCTCAGGCGGCTCAGGACGCAGACCATCGCGCAGTTCGAGGAGGCGATGCGCGGCGGAGCGACGGCCGGGAAGCTTGCCGGCATCGTCGTCTCGCGCAACGAGACGCGCACGCGCAACGGCGGCCGCATGGGCATCGCGGTCATCTCCGACCCCACCGGCCAGGTGGAAGTGATCGCGTTCTCGGAAACGCTGGCCAGCGTGCGGCCGCTCCTGGAGCCCGGCACCTGCGTGGAGATGCAGGTTCACGTCGACCAGTTCGGCGACATGCAGCGCCTGAGAATGGAGAAGGTCCGCAAGCTCGACGATCTCGCCGAGGCGAGGACGGGCGGGCTTCGCGTGTTCCTTCGCGCGCCCGACGCCGTGCCGAGCCTGACGAAGCGGCTCGGCGAGCCGGGCGAAGGCGAGGTCTCGGTCATCGTCATGGTCGAGGAGCCGCGCAGCGAGGTCGAGATCCGCCTGCCGCGTCGCTATCGCATCGCGCCGCAGATCACGGCGGCGGAACTCGTGGTAGCCGAGCACCTGCAGGTCCTCGTCGGGCAGGTCGGCGCAGCGCTCCTGGACGAAGTCGCAATCTCGTCGCGCTCGGCCGGGCTGGTCAGCCGCAGGTTGGCGTTCAGGCACTGCTGCACCGCGGCGTCGCAGCCGACCCGGCTGAAGATGAACACGATCGCCGGCAGCAGCCCGGCCCGGTCGAGCTGGTCGACGACGTCGCGCGGCTCGGGGTCCAGGCGGCGCGGGTGTTGCCGGGGCCGCGGTGGGCCGCTTGCCGCCGCGGGGGGCCGGCGGTCCTTCATCCGGCCGCGCGCCCAGTCGTCGCGCGCCACCCGGACGAGCTCGGGGTTGACCTGCGGCTGGTCGCGGCGTCGAGCTCGGCGGGGTCGGTGCCGACCTCGTAGGCGAACAGGTCGTACATCCTCCGGCCGACGACGACGTGCTGGTAGAGCGGCACCGGCCGGCGCTCCTCCACGATGGTGGTGGTCTCGCCGCGGACGGTGCCCAGCCACTCGCCGAACTCCTCGGCGTTGCTGACCGTCGCCGACAGCGAGGCGACCGCCACCGACTCGGGCAGGTGGATGATCACCTCCTCCCACACCGCGCCGCGCATGCGGTCGGCGAGGTAGTGCACCTCGTCCATCACCACGAAGCCGAGCGTCGCCAGGGTCCGCGACCCGGCGTACAGCATGTTGCGGAGGACCTCGGTGGTCATCACCACCACCGGCGCCTCGCCGTTGATGCTGTTGTCGCCGGTGAGCAGGCCGACGTTCTCGGCGCCGTACCGCTTCGAGAGGTCGTGGAACTTCTGGTTCGAGAGCGCCTTGATCGGGGTGGTGTAGAACGCCTTGCGCCCGGTCGCCAGCGCCAGGTGCACGGCGAACTCGCCGACGATGGTCTTGCCGGAGCCGGTCGGCGCGGCGACGAGGACCGAGCGGCCCTCCTCGAGCTCGCGGCAGGCGCGCACCTGGAAGTCGTCGAGCGCGAAGTCGTGCCGGGAGGCGAAGTCGGCGAGCATCGGGTGCCCCCGGTTGCGGCGGGAGCGGGCGTACCGCGTCGGCGGCGGTCGAGGCTCGGCTGATCGGCCGATCATGGGCACCAGCACCCGCAGCGCCGGCGGCGCCACCTCGACGGTCAGCGGAAGCGGCGGCGATCCGCTCGCCGTCGGCGTACGCCGTGATGCCGGGCGCCGCGACGGTGACCTGCGGGCGCGGTGGTGCCGGTAGCGCGGGTGGTGGACGTGGGTGCCGCGGAACAGCTTGGGGTAGGTCCGCACCAGCTCGACCTTGCTCATCGGCGCGATCACCACGACGTCGAGCAGGCCGTCGTCGAGCACCGCGCCCTCGGTGATCCGCAGTCCGCCACCGAAGGACGGCCCGTTGCCGACCGCGACCATCATGGCCTCGAAGCGGTGCTCCTCGCCGTCGAGCTCGAGCACGTAGGGGATCGGCCGAAGGTGCGCAGCTCGGCGAGCGTGGCCAGGTTGTAGCGCATCTGGCCCCGCGGCCAGGTCATCGCGTTGGCCCGCTCGTTGACGACGGCGTCGAAGCCGGCGGCCAGCACGGTGACGAAGTACTTCGCCGCCGGTCCGGGCGAGGTCGATGCGGCGCTCCCGGCCGCCGATGACCACGTCGGTGGCGGCGGCGGTGTCCTTGCGCGGGATGTCGAAGTAGCGGGCGACGTCGTTGCCGGTGCCGGCCGGCACCAGCCCGAGCCGGGTCTCGGTGCCGGCGAGCGCCTGCAGCGCGAGGTGCACCATGCCGTCGCCGCCGACGACCACCAGGGTCTCCACCCGTCGGCGACGCACTGCCGGGCGAGGTCGAGGGCCTCGTCGGCGTCGCGCCCGGCCAGGTCGCGCACGACGTACCCGGCGTCGCGCAGCCGCGGCAGCGACCTCGGCCGCGATCCGGGCACCCCGGCCCTTGCCGGAGGTCGGGTTGGTCGAGCAGGGCGATCTCGGCGGGCACGCTCGGAACCCTAGCCCGCGGCGGCCGGCGGACGCGGCGGCTAGAGCGGCGAGGCGGTGTCGTCGTCCCACTCCTCGGTCGCTGTGCGTCCGCGGCGCCGGTCGAGCAGCCGGGCGATCGAGCTCGGAGAGGAGCACCAGCACCAGCATCGGGACGGCCAGCATCAGCATCGAGTAGGGGTCGGTCGACGGGGGTCGCGACGGCGGCGAAGACGAAGGTGCCGACGATGATCCAGGGCCGGTAGCGGCCCAGCGCCTTGCCCGAGACGACGCCCGGCCAGGTTGAGCATGACCACGAACAGCGGGATCTCGAAGGCGATGCCGAAGACCAGCAGCATCCGGGTGATGAAGGAGAAGAAGTCGCCGAACTCGGTCAGCTGGGTCAGCCCGGCCGGGGTGAAGCCGATCAGCGCCGCGATGCCCTTGGGCAGCACGTAGTAGCCGAGGGCGACGCCGGCGATGAACAGCGGCCCGGCGATCAGCGGCGAACAGCGCGGGTCCAGCGCTTCTCGTTGCGCGTGCAGGCCCGGGACGATGAAGCCCCAGATCTCGGAGAGCCACAGCGGCGAGGTGCGCGACGACGCGCGGCGATGCCGCAGATCTTGAGCTGCAGCAGCAGCGGGGTGCCGACGCCGGTGATCACGGCCTGGGTCTGGGTGTCCTGGCCCAGCAGCTCGCGCGGCCTGGTTGTAGGGGTCGAGGATCAGCTGGAACAGCTGGTCGTAGAAGAACAGCGCGACGATCGGTGGCGACGACCAGGTAGAGCGCGGACGCGCATGATCCGGGCGCGGAGCTCGCGGAAGTGGTCGCGAGCGACATCCGGCCGCCCTCGCCGATGGGGTCGCGGGGCCTGCCGCGGAACAGGTCGAGGACGCCGCCGACGTGACACCGCGTGTGCGGTCGGCCGCGGGTCAGAGTGCTGGTGGTGCTCGGGCGCCGGGTGTCGTCCGGTCGGCCGGCCGCTGCGGTTCTGGGCGTCGATCTGGCGCTGCTCGGGGGTCTTCGTCTCGTCGTCGTCGTCGTCCATCAGGCCCTTGGTCTCGGCCTTGAAGATCCGCAGCGCGCGGCCGCTGCCGCGGGCCAGCTCCGGCAGCTTGGACGCGCCGAAGAGCAGGACGATGATGCCGACGATGATGAGCAGCTCGGTCGGCACCGAGGCCGGCGATGAGCGGGAGGGCGAGCGCTGGTCATGCGGCCACAGTACGCCGTGATGCTGAACGGGGCCGTCGGACGTGCCACGCGTGGACTCGCTGTGCAGCTCAGGCGTAGAGCGCCAGCGTCGCGGCCGCCGTGCGGCGGACCTCGGTCGCGCAGCGTCGGCGCGGCTCCACGACCTCGACGGCCGGGGCCAGGCGCAGCGCCAGCCGCACCAGCCACCGCGGGTCGCCGACCCGCAGGCGTGACCGCCAGCCGCCCCTCGCCGAGCTCCTCGGCGCGGTCGACCGGGTAGTAGTCGGCGACCCAGCCGGGCGTGCCGCTCGAGGTGCAGCACGGCCACGAGGTCGTCGGGGCCGGGCTCGAAGAGCCCGGCCGAGAGGTCGCGCGGGCTGAGGTCGTCGGCTGCTCGCGGGGCTGGTCGAGCGACCTCGACCGCCTCCACCCGGTCGAGCCGGAACAGCCGGCGCGCCTGCGGCGAGGTGGCACCACGCGTCGAGGTAGTCGTGGCCGTCGCGGGTCAGCAGCGCGAGCGGGTCGACCGTGCGGTCGGTGGTCTCGTCGCGGGTCGGCACGTAGTAGTCGAGCCGGGCCTGCCGGTCGGCGGCGATCGCCTCGCTGCAGCAGGCGCGGCGTGCTGCCGCGCGGCCGTCGTCGGCGGCAGGTGCACCGCGACCGCCGGCGGCGCGGTGCCGGCCGCGGCGGCCTCCTCGAGCTTGGCCAGCACGCGGTCGACGGCGTCGTGCGAGGCGGCCGGGCTGCCCTCGCGCAGCGCCCGCAGCGCCACGATCAGGGCCGCGGCCTCGGAGCTGCCCAGCCGCACCGGGCGGGAGAGGTAGTCGGCGTTGTCGATGCGGACGACGCCGTCGGGGTCGTCCTCGATCGCCTCCATGTCGACGTCGATCATCTTGTCGGGGGTCAGGCCGGGCAGCCCGCACATCCACAGCACCCCGAGGTCCTTGCGGATCTGCTCGGGCGTGACGCCGAAGTCGGCGGCGACCTGGGCGAGCGAGACGTCGTCGCGGCGCTGCAGGTAGGGCACCAGCGCCAGCAGCCGGGAGACCTGGTCGCGGGCGCCTGCTCACGACGCGCCCCCGGCGAGCAGCCGCGGCAGCCGCTCGACGACCAGGTCGCGCAGCTCGGCGGGCGCCTCGACGCACCACCGCGTCGGCGTACCCCAGCAGCTCGCCGGCGACGTCGGCTCGGAGCCGTAGGGCACCTCGAGCTGGTCCCAGCCGAGCGTGCCGTCGGGGCCGGTCGACGCCGGTGGCGCTGCACCTCGGCGCGTCGGCGCAGGCCGATGGCGGCGCCGGCCCGGGCGAGCACCGCGCGCGTGCGGTCGGGCTGGCGGGGCGCCAGGGCGCGCGACAGCGCGCGCAGGTCGGTGCCCTCCGGGCACGGCGTAGGAGCCGGGCTCGCCGTCGGCGGTCACGTCGGAGGCGACCCGGCTGAGCCGGAACATCCGGGGCTCGCCGCGGTCGGGGTCGGGCCCGACGACGTACCAGCGGCCCTGGGCGGTGACCACGCCCCAGGGCTGCAGGTGCGCGGGTGCGGCCTCCTGCTGGCCGGCCCGGCGGTAGTCGAAGCGCACGGGGGTGCGGTGCACGGTGGCCTGCCACATCGCCTCGAAGGCCGGCTCCTCGGCGCGACCAGCGTGGGCTGCACGCTGGTCGAGCTGCTCGCGGTCGAAGCTGAGCCCGGCGGCCTGCAGCTTGACCAGCGCGTCGGAGGTGGCGGCCGCCAGCCCGGCGTGGCGCCACACCCGGGCGGCCAGGCCCAGCACCGCGACCTCGTCGGCGGTGAAGTCGACGGCCGGGCAGCTCGAAGGCGTCGCGCTTGATGCGGTAGCCCTGCTCGTCCTCGAAGAACTTGTCGACGTAGCCGGTCTCCAGCGGGATGCCGAGCGCGCGCAGCTCGTCCTTGTCGCGCTCGAACATCCGGTCGAAGGCCTCGTCGCTGCTGGCCCGGTAGGGCTCCATCAGCGCCCGGATCTGCTCCTTGGTGGTGTAGTTGCGCGCCACCAGCAGCAGGATCACCAGGTTGAGCAGCCGCTCGGACTTGGCTCGCGGCCACGCGCTCGCCTCAGCCCACGCCGAGCACGTCGATGACGAAGACCAGCGTGGAGCGGGCCGGGATGTCGGGCCCTGGGCGGCGTCGCCGTACGCCAGTCGCCGGCGGGCAGACCAGCATCACGCGGGCGCCCTCCTTCAGGCCCACGAGGCCCTGGTCCCAGGCCTTGATCACGGCGCCGAGGCCGATCGAGAAGGTCGCGGGTCCCTGGCGTAGGAGTCGTCGAAGGGCTTCTCGGCCGCCCCAGACCTGGCCGAGGTAGTTGACCGTGACCCGGTCGGGGTCTCGATCGGCCGGGCCGGTGCCCTCGCGCAGCGGGACGACCTGCGAGCTTCGCGGGCTTCTTGCGGCTGCGCGAAGTCGAAGCCGGTCGGGACGCCGTCCTTCTCGACGAGCGTCGGGCGCCGGGCCGGCGGCGCTCGGCGTGGCGCCGGTGGGGCCGTCGAGCACCGAGGTGGGGTCGGTGGAGAGCACGTCGGCGACCATCACGACCGGGTCGCCGCCCTTGATGCCGATCTGCGGCGAGCCCTGGCGCCGTAGGCGTCCTCGGGGGTGGAGGCGACCACCACCCGGCTGCCGGCGGACTGCCCGACCAGCGCCTCGCGAGCGAGGGGAAGAACTGGTCGCCGAGCTGACCTCGAGCGGCGCTGGCCCTGGTCGAAGGTGGAGATCGCGTTCTTGCCGGTGCGGCCGTCGGCCAGGGTGAGCTGCAGGACCGCCGTGGAGGCGTGGCCGACCGTGTCGCCGTCGCCCTCTCGGTGGTCCAGCGACGCGCTCTCGGCGACCTTCAGCGGCGCGTCGAACTCGATCGGTGGGCTTGGTGCCGAAGTCGCCGGTGACCGTCGACCTGGTCGCGCAGGTCGGTCGGCTCCTCCTTCGGCTCGCGAGCCGCAGCGCCCGGCGGTCAGGGCCAGGGCCAGCACGGCGGCGCTGCGGCCGTGGGCGAACCGGGTCACATTCCCTCGATCAGTCGCTCGACCCGCTCGTCGTGGGAGCGGAAGGGGTCCTTGCACAGCACCGTGCGCTGGGCCTGGTCGTTGAGCTTGAGGTGCACCCAGTCGACGGTGAAGTCGCGGCGCCGCTCCTGGGCCTGCTTGATGAAGTCGCCGCGCAGCCGGGCGCGGGTGGTCTGCGGGGGCACCGACTTGGCCGCGGAAGATGGCGAGGTCGTCGGTCACCCGCTTGACCGCGCCGCGCTTCTCCAGCAGGTAGTAGAGGCCGCGGTCGCGGTGGATGTCGTGGTAGGCGAGGTCGAGCTGGGCGACGCGCGGGTGGCCCAGCGGCAGGCCGTGCTTGCTCGCGGTAGCGCTCGATCAGCTTCCACTTGATCACCCAGTCGATCTCGCGGTCGACCAGCGACAGGTCGCCGGACTCGACGGCCTTCAGGCCGCGCTCCCACAGGTCGAGGGCCTGCTCGATGACCGGGGTGTGCAGCTCGCGGCGGTCGACGAAGTCGCGGACCCGGGCGAGGTACTCCCCCTGGATGTCCAGCACGCTGGCCTCGCGGCCGTTGGCCAGCCGGACCTTGCGCTCGCCCGGTCATGTCGTGGGAGATCTCGCGGATCGCCCGGATGGGGTTCTCCATGGTGAGGTCGCGCATCACCACGCCCTCCTCGATCATCCGCAGCACGAGGTCGCAGCTGGCCACCTTGAGCATCGTGGTGGTCTCGCTCATGTTGGAGTCGCCGACGATGACGTGCAGCCGGCGGAACCGCTCGGCGTCGGCGTGCGGCTCGTCGCGGGTGTTGATGATCGGCCGCGAGCGGGTGGTGGCGCTGGAGACGCCCTCCCAGATGTGCTCGGCCCGCTGGCTCACGGAGTACGACGCGCCGCGCGGGGTCTGGGTGACCTTGCCGGCGCCGCACGATGATCTGCCGGGTGACCAGGAACGGGATCAGCACGTCGGCGAGCCGGCTGAACTCGCCGTGCCGGCTGACCAGGTAGTTCTCGTGGCAGCCGTAGGAGTTGCCGGCCGAGTCGGTGTTGTTCTTGAACAGGTAGACGTCGCCGGAGATGCCCTCGTCGCGCAGCCGCCGCTCGGCGTCGACGAGCAGGCCCTCGAGGACCCGCTCCCCCGCCTTGTCGTGGGTGACCAGGTCGACGATGTCGTCGCACTCGGGGGTGGCGTACTCCGGGTGGCTGCCGACGTCGAGGTAGAGCCGGGCGCCGTTGGCCAGGAAGACGTTGCTGCTGCGGCCCCAGCTGACCACCTTGCGGAACAGGTAGCGGGCGACCTCGTCGGGCGACAGCCGCCGCTGCCCCTTGAACGTGCACGTGACGCCGTACTCGTTCTCGATCCCGAAGATTCGCCGGTCCACACGCCCACCCTATGTGGCGGCGTGGGGAGTCGGCTCAGGGCGCGACGGGCGGTTCCTCGCCGGGCGAGATCGAGTGCGCCGGTCGGGGCCGGACTCCGTGCCGGCTCCGGCGTCGCTGCGGGGCCGGCGCGGCTGCGTCGGGGCTCGGCGGGTGCCCGAGCAGCCGGTCGAGCGCCGCGGCCGGCAGCCGCCGGAACTTGCGCTCCTGGGAGCGGGTGCGGTCCAGGACCGCCACCTCGAGGTCGCCGGCCGGGATCGTCGCGGTCGCCGCTGTCGTTGTGGCCCAGCGCCGCGACCGTCGAGCCGCAGCGCCTCGTCGCGGCGACAGCCCGGGGCTGTAGCGCTCCCGGAGGTACGTCGTGACCGAGTCGGCCGCGCCGCCCATCACGGCGAAGTCGTGCTCCTCGACGACCTGGCCGTCGAAGGTGAGCCGGAAGACCTGGTCGTCGCTCGGCGGCGTCGCCGACCTCGGCGACGAAGATCTCGACCTCGTAGGGCTTCTCGCCGCCGGTGGAGAAGATCGTGCCGAGCGTCTGGGCGTAGGCGTTGGCCAGCCCCGGCCGGTCACGTCGCGGCGGTCGTAGGAGTAGCCGCGCATGTCGGCCAGGCGGACGCCGGCGATCCGGAGGTTCTCGAACTCGTTGTAGCGGCCGACCGCCGCGAAGGCGATCCGGTCGTAGATCTCGCTGACCTTGTGCAGCGCCGGCCGAGGGGTTCTCCGAGACGAACAGGATCCCGTCGGCGTAGCGGACGACGGCCACCGAGCGGCCGCGCGCGATGCCCTTGCGGGCGAAGTCGGCCCGGTCCTTCATCAGCTGCTCGGGCGAGACGTAGAACGGCATGCTCATGGGGCGGGTGCTCCTGGGTGAGCTAGAGGAGGCGAGGCGTCGGGGCCGTCGGGGCGCTGCATCCGGCCGGCGACCACGGCGTCGGCCACGGCCGCGACCTCGTCCTGGCGCAGCCGCGGCGTGGCCCTCGGCGGTGATCGACGCTGACGATCGGGAAGATCCGGCGGGCGAGGTCGGGGCCGCCGGTGGCCGAGTCGTCGTCGGCGGCGTCGTACAGCGCCTGGACGACGGCGGTGACGCACCTGGTCCCGGTCGAGGTCGTCGCGGTAGAGCTTCTTCAGCGCACCCGCGGGCGAACACCGAGCCGGAGCCGACCGAGTGGAACGCGGTCTCCTCGTAGCGGCCGCCGGTGACGTCGTAGGAGAAGATCCGGCCGATCTCGCTGGCGAGGTCGAAGCCGGCGAACAGCGGCACGACGGCCAGGCCCTGCATCGCCATGCCGAGGTTGCCGCGGATCAGCGCCGAGAGCCGGTTGGCCTTGCCGTCCATCGAGAGCGTGGTGCCCTCGATCTTCTCGTAGTGCTCGAGCTCGGTCTGGAACAGCCGCACCATCTCGACCGCGAGCCCGGCGGTGCCGGCGATGCCGACGCAGGAGTACTCGTCGGCCGGGAAGACCTTCTCGATGTCGCGCTGGGCGATGACGTTGCCCATCGTGGCGCGCCGGTCGCCGGCCATCACGACGCCGCCGGCGAAGGTCGCGGCCACGATCGTGGTGCCGTGCGGGCGCCAGCGTCGGCGGCGCTGCCCGGGGGCAGCGCGCGCCGCGAGGGCAGCAGGTCGGGCGAGACCTCGGCGAGGAAGTCCGCGAAGGAGGAGGTGCCGGGGGTCAGGAAGGCGTCGGGCAGGCGGGCGTCACTCATCGGCGCTCACTGACCGCCCTTCTGGATGAACGACTTCACGAAGTCCTCGGCGTTGGTCTCCAGCACGTCGTCGATGTCCTCGAGGATCGCGTCGATGTCGTCGTCGAGCTGGTCCTTGCGCTCGGTGGCGGCCTCGGCGGGGGCGGGTGCGGCGTCGGCCGGCTCCTCCTCCTCGTGGGACTTGCGCGGCTGCTTGTGCTCCTGCGCCATGGCGACCTCCTGGCGACGTGTCGTGCGTCGTACCTCGACCCTATCCAGTCACCCGGGAGCGCGCGGACGCCGAACACGCCCCGCGGGCAGCCGCGCGGCACGCGGCTGCCCAATCACGAGCCCGGCCCGCTGCTAGGTTGCGGCTCCGCATGCACCGTCGTCCCGGACCTTCGCCCTCCAGGAGTCGACCCCGTGACGTCCCGCCACCGCCTGCGCCACCGCCGGCCGGCCGCTGCTCGTCGACGGCCCTGCGCCGCTGCTCGTGCTCGCTGCTGGCGCTCGGGCCGGCCCCGGCCGCCGTCAGGCGTCCCCGGTGCCGGTCCGCCGTGGCCGCGCCTCGGCGCCCGCCGCCGCCGGCGCGCCAACAAGCGAAGTGCGCAAGCCGCCGTGCGCACCGCCGTGGTCGGGCAGCCGCCGCGCAGCTACGTCATCCCGGCGACCAGCCACTTCAGCTTCCCCAACCGCAGCACGCTGGAGCGCCTGGCCATCCGCAACAGGGTGCTCGCCACCATCCAGAGCATCTGGGGCGGCCCGCACGACTCCCATCGGCACCCCGATGCCCCGCAACGGCACGCATCCGGATCGCCACGTGGTCCTTCAAGGACATGGGCGGTCGCCCGCGCCCTGGTGGCCGCCCGCAACCGCGGCGTCAGCGTCCAGGTCGTGGCCGCGGCCAGGCCGCCAACCAGGACAGCCGGCCGTGGCAGTGGCTGCGCAAGCGCCTCGGCGCCCACCTCTACCGGCCCGGCCACCCGATCTCCCGCGAGATGTAGAGCTTCGCCCGCGCAGTGCCGCGGCGCCTGCCGCGGCGCCGGCGGCACGCCCGCACGCGAAGTACTTCCTGTTCGACAACGTCGGCGCCCGGCACGCCCGCAACGTCGTGGTGAAGACCTCGATGAACCTCACCGACGATGGCCTACACCGGCCAGTGGAACCAGGCGCAGGTGCTGCGCTCGCCGACGGATCTACGCCGACTACCTGCGGCATCTTCCGGCAGGTGCGGCTCGGTCGCCCGGTGGCCGCGGCCCTACCACGTCTACGCCGCCGGCAACGTGATCGACTTCTTCTTCCCCGAGCCCGGCGCCACCGCGCGCACCGACCCGGTGATGCAGATCCTGAACCGGGTCAACTGCACGGGTGCGCACGCGGCCGGCACCAGCCGGCGGCCGGACCAAGATCCGGATCATCCAGTACGCCATGTACGACGACCCGGGGCCTGTGGATCGCCGCGCAAGCTGCGCTACCTGTGCACGACCGCGGCTGCGACGTCGGCGATCATCTACTCGCTGATGACGCCGACCGGTGCTCCAGATCCTGCGCAGCCGCGCGGGTCGCGGGCCGGATCCCGATGCGGCAGTCGGTCGTCAAGGACTCCTGCGGGCACGCTGGTGAAGTACAACCACAGCAAGTGGATGACCATCATCGGGCCACTGGGGCACGACGACCGGGCGTCGTACCTCACCTTCACCGGGTCGGCGAACTGGGCCAACCTCGCGCTTCGGCTCCGACGAGCAGATGCAGCGCATCTCCAGCCGCCCGACGCGTGTCGCGCTACAACGCGGTCTTCACCAAGACCTGGCGCCAGCGCACCTCGTCGACCCCGTCGTTCGGCCGGGTGCTGCCCAACGGCCGGGTCCTGACCACCGCCCCCGACGTACCGGAGGACCAGCCGCAGTTCGGCGTCGGCGCCCTGGAGTTCCTGACCGAGGACTAGGGCTTCGAGCCTGGCGGTCTCCGGCACGGGACGTCATGCGTTCTCGCCGCTGGGGTCTCTGTTCGTACGACGTCCCGGGTGACGTCGTACGAAGGGGTCGTCATCGACGCCACCTCGTATGACGTAAACCCCGTACCGGGCGCCCGCGCGCGACGTTCGTCACATCCGTCACACCGGCCTCACGCGTCACGGCCTGCCTCCCCGAAAACGGGCGAAACCATGCTCGGATGGGGCCTCGTCGATGCCCCAGGAGCAGTGATGCCTGCAGCACCCCCGGCCAGCTCTTCCCCCCACGCCTCCACCCCTCGCCGGGGTGCGGCACTGGTGCTGGCCCTCACCCTCGCCGTGGCGCTCGCCTCGGCGATCGTCGTCGCCGGCCCCGCGGAGGCACGGCGCACGCCGCCGCCGCCCAGCGCGCCGCCCAGGCACGCGCGGCCCAGGTCGACGCGGCCGAGCTCGCGCGCCGCCCAAGATCAGGGCCGGTCAAGATCCGCGGCCGCTCAGATCCGGGCCGGCCAAGATCCGCGCCGCCAAGGTCCGCGCCGGCCAGATCAGGGCGGGCAAGATCCGTGCCGCAGGATCCGGGCCGGCCAGGCCAGTGCGGCCGAGATCCGGGCGGGCAAGATCCGGGCCGGCAAGATCCGCGCCGGCAAGATCCGGGCCGGCAGGATCCGTGCGGCCAGGATCCGGGCGGGTCAGGCGCGTGCGCCGGATCCGCGCCGGCCGGCTGCGCGCGGCCAGGTGCGAGCCGGTCGCATCCGAGCCGCACGAGTCGCGTGCCGCGCAGGTCCGGGCCGGTCGCGCCCGCGCCGCCCACGTGAGGGCCGTGGCGCGGGCCCGGTCGCTGAAGCGGGCCCAGGCGCAGCGCAGCCGCCGCGCACCGTCGCGAGATGCGCCGCGCCAAGGTTCAGCAGCCAGCCGCCTCGCGAAGGCGCGGGCGCACCGCAACCGGCTGCTGGGCGTCCCCGAGCGCACCTACGTCGTGCCGCAGGACACCTACTTCAGCTTCCCGAACCGCACCGCCGCCGAGAGCCTGGCGATCCGCGACCGGGTGCTGGCCACCGTGCAGAGCACCTGGGGCGGCCGCCGCAACTCCCTCGGCCTGCCGCTGCCCGGCGGCGGCACCATCCGGATGGCCAGCTGGTCCTTCGACGACTGGCCGATGGCCGCGCGCCCTCGTGGCGGCGCGCGACCGCGGCGTGAGCGTGCAGGTCATGGCCGCCCAGGACGCCAACGGCGACCACGGCTCCGTGGCACTACCTGCGCACGAAGCTCGGCAGCAACCTCTACAAGCCGGGCCACCCCGAGACCCGCGAGGTCGAGCAGCTTCGCGCGGCAGTGCCGCGGCTCGTGCCGTGGCCACGGCGGCACGCCGCACGCGAAGTACTTCCTGTTCAGCAACGTCGGTCCCCGGCACCTGCGCACGGTGGTCGTGCAGACCTCGATGAACCTGACCGAGTTCGCCTACCTCAACCAGTGGAACCACGCCCAGGTGATGTGGTCCCCGACGATCTACGCGCGACTTCCTCGGCATCTTCCGCCAGGCCCGGCTCGGCCGCCCGGCGCGGTCGCCCTACCACGTCTTCGCAGACCGGCAACGTGCGTCGACTTCTTCTTCCCGCGCCCCGGCGCGAAGGCGGCGCAGCGACCCCGTCATGCAGACCCTGGGCAAGGTCAGCTGCACCGGCGCGACGGCGGCCGGCACCGCCGGGGGCCGCACCAGGATCCGGATCAACGCAGTACGCCATCTACGGCGACCGCGGCATCTAGATCGCCAAGCGGCTGCGCGCAGCTGTGGAACCCCGGCTGCGACGTCAGCGATCATCTACTCCCTCAGCAGCCGGCCGGTGCTGTCAGATCCTGCGCAGCAAGTCCGGCCGCGGCCCGATCCCGATGCGCCAGTCGGTGATCAAGGAACGCCTAGGGGCACTATCATGAAGTACAACCACAGCAAGTGGATGACGATCACCGGCGCGCTGGGGCGGCAGCGCCGACGCGGCTGGATGACGTTCACCGGCTCGGCCAACTGGGCCAACCTGGCGCTGGCCTCCGACGAGCAGATGCAGCGCATCACCGGCCACCCGGACCGCGGCGGCGTACCAACGCGGCTTCGACAAGACCTGGGCGCCAGCGGACCTCGACGCATGCCGACCGGTCGACCGCGTGCCCGCCGCTGCGACGGCGGCCATGCTGCCGCCCCGAGGTGCCCGACGGACGAGCCCGACGTTCGGCCAGGGCGCACTACGCTACCTGACCTGACGGACTGACGGGCTCGGCGCCGAGCGCCGACTCAGCGCCGGGTGAGGGCCTCGAACAGGCCCGAGCGCGCGTGTCGTGCTGGTCCAGCAGGGCGCCGACGTGGGCCTTGCTGCCGCGCAGCGGGTCGATGGTCGGGCACCCGCTGGAGCGACTCGTGGCCCGGGCAGGTCGAAGATCACCGAGTCCCAGGACGCGGCGGCGATGCTGTCGGCGTACTTGCTCAGGCAGCGGCCGCGGAAGTAGGCGCGGGTGTCGTCGGGCGGCTCGTGCATCGCCTCCTCGACCAGGGCGTCGTCGACCAGCCGCTTCATCCGGCCCAGCTTCACCAGCCGGTGGTAGAGCCCCTTCTCGGGGCGCAGGTCGGCGTACTGCAGGTCGATCAGGTGCAGCTTGGCGTCCGACCAGGCGAGCCCGTCACGGTCGCGGTAGGAGTTCAGCAGCTTGAGCTTGGCCACCCAGTCGAGCTCGTCGGCGCACTCGAAGGGGTCGCGCTCGAGCCGGGTCAGCACCGACTCCCAGCGGTCGAGCACGTCCTGGGTCGGGGCGTCGGCCTCGCCGCCCGCGCTTCTCGGCGACGTAGCGCTGCGGCGAGGTGGAGGTACTCCCACTGCAGCTGGACGGCGGTCATCCGGCGCCCGTCGCCGACCTCGAGCAGGTGGGTCAGCGTCGGGTCGTGGGAGACCTGCTTGAGCGAGGCCACCGGGCGGGAGACGCGTCAGGTCGGCGGTGAGGAACCGGTCCTCGATCATCGACAGCACCAGCGAGGTGGTGCCGACCTTGAGGTAGCGTCGAGGTCTCGGCCAGGTTGGCGTCGCCGATGATGACGTGCAGCCGGCGGTACTTCTCGGGGTCGGCGTGCGGCTCGTCGCGGGTGTTGATGATCGGGCGCTTCAGCGTGGTCTCGAGCCCGACCTCGACCTCGAAGTAGTCGGCGCGCTGGCTGAGCTGGAAGCCGTCGCCGCGGCCGTCCTGGCCCGAGGCCGACCCGACCGGCGCCGCAGACCACCTGGCGGCTGACGAAGAACGGGGTCAGGTGCCGGACGATGTCGCCGAACGGCGTCGAGCGGCGCACCAGGTAGTTCTCGTGGGCGCCGTAGGAGGCGCCCTTGTTGTCGGTGTTGTTCTTGTAGAGCAGCAGGTCGCCCTCGCCGCCGTTGGAGGCGAACCGGCACGCGTCCAGCGCGACCTGCTCCCCCGCCTTGTCCCAGGTCACGATGTCCAGCGGGTTGGTGCACTCGGGGGTGGAGTACTCCGGGTGGGCGTGGTCGACGTAGAGCCGGGCGCCGTTGGTCAGGATGATGTTGGCCAGGCCGAGGTCCTCGTCGGTGAGCTGGCTCGGGTCGGCGACGCTCGCGCGACATGTCGAAGCCGCGGGCGTCGCGCAGCGGCGACTCCTCCTCGAAGTCCCACCGCGCGCGGCGGGCCTTGAGGGTGGCGCTGGCGTAGGCGTTGACGAGCCGCGTGCTGGCCACCATCGGGTTGGCGTGCGGGTGTCCCTGCACCGAGATCCCGAACTCGGTCTCGGTGCCCATCACCCGGCGTACGCTCATCGACCTCGCGACGCGCTACGGGCCGCGCTGTTCGGCGCTAGACCGGAGCGTGGTCCGGATATGGACGCTCATGTCTCGGACTCGCTTCGGACTCTCGTGCGTGTTAGATTCTGCCAGCCCCGGCATCGGTGGGCATCTCGGACATCAACATTTCTCTGGGGGAACCTTCATGTCCAACGCCGAACGACGGCCCTCGCCGCTCGCGCTGTCACCTCGTCGCCGGCCTGCGCGCTCGCGTGGCGCCGCCGCTGCGGCCGCCGCGTCACCGGCCGCCGGCGCCGCTGCACCGGCGCGCCGTCGTCACGGCCGCCGTCGCCGGGCCAGCCGCCCCGCAACTTCTCGGTGCTGCCCGGGCACCTACTTCAGCTTCCCCAACAGCACCACGGCGCGGAAGTACAACATCCGCAACCGGGTGCTCAACACGATCCAGGGCACCTGGGGCGGCCCCAAGGACGCCTTCGGCCAGCCGCGTCGCGGGCAACGGCTCGATCCGCATCGCCACCTGGTCCTTCGACGACTGGACCATCGCCAAGGCCCTGGTCGCCGCGAAGAACCGCGGCGTCGAGCGTGCAGGTCGTCGCCGCCGCGCAGCGCAACGCGGACAACGGTCCCTGGGCGTACCTCCAGAAGCTACCTCGGCATCTACCGCTACGTCCCGGGCCACCCCGAGACCGCAGGAGACGACCAGCTTCGCCCGCCAGTGCCGCGGCTCCTGCCGCGGCGCCGGCGGCACGCCCGCACTCGAAGTTCTTCCTCTTCAACAACGTCGGGTCGCGGCCACCACCGCAGCATCGTGATGCAGACCTCGATGAACCTCACCACCTTCGCCGTCCAGCGGCCAGTGGAACCAGGCCCAGGTCTCTGGGGCGCCCGCCTACTGGTCGCACCACATGGGCGATCTTCCGCCAGATGCGCATCGGCTCGGCGGTCTCCTCGCCGTACCGTCGCTACACCTACGGCAACGTCGACGACCTGTTCTTCCCCGAGCCGCGGCACCACGCGCCGAGCACCGACCCGGTGATGCAGACCCTCAACCGGGTGCGCAGCTCCGGCGGCACGGTGGCACACTCGCAGTCCGCGTCATCCAGTACGCCATCTACGACACCCGCGGCGTCTGGCTGGCCAAGAAGCTGCGGTCGCTGAAGAACGCCGGCTGCAACGTCCCGATCATCTACTCGCTGATCACCCGCCCGGTGCTGACCATCCTCGCGCGGCATCCCGATGCGGCAGTCGGTGATCAAGAACAGCAAGGGCGAGATCGTGAAGTACAACCACAGCAAGTGGATGACGATCGTCGGCAACTGGGGCGGCAAGCAGCTCCTACGTGACCTTCGCGGCTCCGCCAACTGGAGCAACGCCGCCTTCGGCAACGACGAGCAGATGCAGCAGATCCAGAGCTACGGCGTCGCCCGCGCCCACCTGGCCAACTTCAACACCACCTGGCGCCAGGGCTCCTCGCGCCCGCCGTCCTTCGGCCGCACGCATGGTCAACGGCCGCTCGACGCTGGCCGTGCCCGAGGACGCCGCCTTCGGTGAGGGCATCTACAAGTACATGACGCCGAACGGCTGACCTGGCCGACCGAGCGACAACGCGAAGGGCGCCGCCACCGTGAGGTGGTCGGCGCCCTTCGTCGCGTCGCACGGGGTCCGGAGGTGCTGGCCCTCTAGAGGTACTGGCCGGTGTTGGCGACCGTGTCGATCGACCGGCCGGGCTCGGTGCCCTGCTTGCCGGTGATGAGCGTGCGGATGAACACGATCCGCTCGCCCTTCTTGCCCGAGATCCGCGCCCAGTCGTCGGGGTTGGTGGTGTTGGGCAGGTCCTCGTTCTCCTTGAACTCGTCGACGCAGGCCTGGAGCAGGTGCTGCACCCGCAGGCCGCGCTGGTCGAGGTCGAGGAGGTCCTTGATCGCCATCTTCTTGGCCCGGTCGACGATGTTCTGGATCATCGCGCCGGAGTTGAAGTCCTTGAAGTAGAGGACCTCCTTGTCGCCGTTGGCGTAGGTGACCTCGAGGAAGCGGTTCTCCTCGGACTCGGTGTACATCCGCTCGACCGTGGCGCGTGATCATCCCGGCCACCGTCGCGTGCGGTCGCCGCCGAACTCGGCGAGGTCGTCGGCGTGCAGCGGCAGGGTCGCGGTGAGGTACTTGGAGAAGATGTCGCGCGCCGACTCGGCGTCGGGCCGCTCGATCTTGATCTTCACGTCGAGCCGGCCGGGCCGCAGGATCGCGGGGTCGATCATGTCCTCGCGGTTGGAGGCGCCGATGACCAGCACGTTCTCGAGCAGCTCGACGCCGTCGATCTCGCTGAGCAGCTGCGGGACGATGGTGTTCTCCACGTCGGAGGAGACGCCCGGAGCCGCGGGTGCGGAACAGCGAGTCCATCTCGTCGAAGAACACGATCACCGGCGTGCCCTCGGAGGCCTTCTCGCGGGCCCGCTGGAAGACCAGCCGGATGTGCCGCTCGGTCTCGCCGACGTACTTGTTGAGCAGCTCGGGGCCCTTGATGTTGAGGAAGTAGGACTTGCCCTCCTGGCCGGTCTTGGCCGCGACCTTCTTGGCCAGCGAGTTGGCCACGGCCTTGGCGATCAGCGTCTTGCCGCAGCCGGGAGGGCCGTAGAGCAGCACGCCCTTGGGCGGCTTGAGCTCGTGCTCGACGAACAGCTCGGGGTGCAGGTAGGGCAGCTCGACCGCGTCGCGGATGGTCTCGATCTGGCCGAAGAGCCCGCCGATGTCGGTGTAGTCGATGTCGGGCACCTCCTCCAGGACGAGCTCCTCGACCTCGGACTTGGGCACCTTCTCGTAGACGTAGCCGGACTTGGCGTCCAGCAGCAGCGAGTCGCCGGCGCGCAGCTTCTGCTCGCGCAGCGGCTGGGCCAGGCGTACGACGCGCTCCTCGTCGGCGTTGGCGATGACCAGGACGCGGTCGCCGTCGGCGAGCAGCTCCTTGAACATCACGACCTCGCCGATCTCCTCGAACTCGAGCGCGGCGACGACGTTGAGGGCCTCGTTGAGCATGACCTCCTGGCCCTTGGTCAGGTCGTCGAGGTCGACGGAGGGGCTGACGTTGACGCGCAGCTTGCGACCGCCGGTGAACACGTCGACGGAGTCGTCCTCGTTGCGCTTGAGGAAGGTGCCGAAGCCGGTCGGCGGCTGGGCCAGCCGGTCGACCTCCTCCTTGAGGGTGACGATCTGGTCGCGGGCCTCGCGCAGGGTCTGGGCGAGGCGCTCGTTCTGCGAGGTCACCGCGGCCAGCGAGCGCTGGGTGTCCAGCAGGCGCTGGTCGAGGGCGCGGGCGCTGCCCGGGGCGTCGGCGAGCCGGCGGCGCAGCTCGGTCACCTCGGCCTCGAGGAACGACGACCTGGTTCCTGCAGCTGGGCGTGCTCGGTCCGTGCTCGGACGCTGACTCGGACACCTGAACCACCTCCGTGGAAGGTCGTGGATTTCGACCCTACTCGTCGGGCGGTCGATGCCAAGCGGTTGAGGCGTGTCTCACGTCCCGTTGCGGATCCGTACCGATCGGTCTGCACCGTGGCGTCTGCGGAGCTCGCCAGACCATCCGGCATCCCTCGGCATCGGTTCGGAGCGGCGGCAGGCCGGAGGGTCGGGGACCGTCGTAGTCGACGCCGTAGGCGCCGGGGGCGGGCCGGCGCTTCTTGACCGGGGCCGCGTTGCCCGGGGGCCATCCGGCGGGCGGTGACCAGGAAGCCGGTGTGGCCGTTCATCTTGTGGCCCGGGGCGGACGGCGAGCCCCTCGACGTGCCAGTCGCGCACCAGGGTCTCCCACGGCTGCGGCTCGGTGAACTCGCCGTGGGCGCGCAGGGTCTCCACGACCTTGCCGAGCTGGGTGGTGGTGGCGACGTACGCCACCACGATGCCGCCGGGCGCGAGCGCGTCGGCGACGACGTCGACGCACTCCCAGGGCGCGAGCATGTCGAGCACGACCCGGTCGACGGTGCCGGGCTGCCTCGGCGCGCGGGCAGCTCCTCGACGAGGTCGCCGACGGTGAGCGTCCACGCGGGGTGGGTCTCGCCCTCGGGGGCGCCGAAGAACTGGTTGACGTTGCGGCGGGCGACCTCGGCGAACTCCTCGCGGCGCTCGAAGGACGACAGCCGGCCGGTCGGGCCGACGGCGCGCAGCAGCGAGCAGGTCAGCGCGCCGGAGCCGGCACCGGCCTCGACGACGCGGGCGCCGGGGAAGATGTCGGCCATCGCCACGATCTGGGCGGCGTCCTTGGGGTAGACGACGGCCGCGCCGCGGGGCATCGAGACCACGAACTCGCTGAGCAGCGGGCGGAAGACGAGGTACTCGCCGCCGTTGGTCGAGGTCAGCGTGAAGCCCTCGTCGCGGCCGATGATGTCGTCGTGGAGCAGGCCGCCCTTGTTGGTGTGGAAGGACTTGCCGGCCTCGAGGCAGATGTTGTGGCGGCGGCCCTTGGCGTCGACCAGGCGCACCCACTCCCCGGGCTGCAGCGGTCCACGGCGTACGCCGGACCAGTCGGGGTCGGTGGCGGTCCCGGTCGTGGACTGCGTTCACGTGCGAGCGCCCTCCTCGAAGGCACGGTCGACGTCGGCGGTGGTCAGGACGCCGAGAATGGTGCCGTCAGGCTCGACGAGGACGTACTCCTCGGCCGGGGTGTGCGACATGGCGCGGATCAGGTCCTCGCCCGCGATGTCGGCCGGCGAGCACCAGGCCGTCCTCGAGCGAGCGGGCGACCGAGCGTGACGGGCACCCAGGCGCGCCGCTCCTCGGGGGTGGCGAGCAGCGCCGCCTCGCTGACCACGCCGCTGAGCCGGTCGTCGCCGTCGTGGACGACGATGGCGCCGGCGCCGCCCTCCTGGGCCCGGCGTACGGCCTCGGCGACCGGGAGGTCGTCGGGCACCGCGACCACGCGGCGGGCCAGCGGGCGGGCCTTGAGGGCCGGCAGCCGGCGGCGCACCCTGGCGCTGACCATCGAGGCCGTGGCGCCGGTCCACAGGAACGAGGCGATGATCGAACGCCATCAGGTAGTCGAGGACGTCGGGGCTGGTGCCGAGCAGCACCTCGCGAGCCAGCGGCCACAGCAGCACCAGGACGGCGGCGACCCGGCCGCCCCAGGCGGCGACGATGGTGCCGCGGTGCATGTTGCCGGTGACCTTCCAGACCAGGGCGCGCAGCACCCGGCCGCCGTCGAGCGGCAGCCCGGGCACCAGGTTGAGCACGCCGACGACGAGGTTGGCGCCGGCGAGCCCCTCGACGGCCAGCCGCAGCAGGCCGTCGGGGGTGACGGGCAGCAGCGGCCAGCGCCAGCCAGCCCGACGGCGATCGAGGTCAGCGGGCCGACGACGGCGACCTTGAACTCCTGGCCCGGGGTGCGGGTCTCGGAGTCGATCTCGGTGGCGCCGCCGAGGAAGTGCAGGCTGATCGAGCGCACGCCCAGCCCGTAGCGCTGGGCCATCAGGGCGTGCGAGATCTCGTGGAGCAGCACCGAGAGGTAGAGCAGCACCGCGAAGGCGACGCCGGCGACGTACTTCAGCGCGCCGAGGCCGGGCTGCACCTGCTCCACGCGCGGGGCCAGCAGGACGGCGATCAGCAGCGCGACGAGCAGCCAGGAGGAGCGGACGAGCACGTCGACGCCGCGCGATCGAGCCGATGCGCAGCGTGCCGGGAGGGTACGACGGCCGCCGGCGCCGGCGGTCCGCCGCTCTCGTGTTCGCTCACGGCCCAACGCTAGCGCGGCGCCCGCCCTGTCGGACCGGCGCCCTACGGTGTGGCCATGGAGGAGACCGCGCTCGAGGGCGCCGGGCCCGCTCCGAGCCGGTCCCGGAGCGGCCGCATCGGGACGCCCGTCGACGGCGTGCACGTCCTGGGGTCGCTCTCGCCGAGCCGCGCGGGCGACTTCCGCACCTGCCCGCTGCTCTACCGCCTCCGCACCATCGACCGGCTGCCCGAGGAGCCGTCGCCCGACGCGGTGCGCGGCACGGTGGTGCACAAGGTGCTCGAGGACCTGTTCGACCTGCCGGCGCCCGAGCGCACCCCCGAGCGCGCGGAGGCGATGGTCCAGGGCGCGTGGGACCACGTGCTGGACGCTCGAGCCCGAGGCGGCCTCGCTGTTCACCGGCGACGGGGCCGGAGATCGCCGCGTGGCTGGCGTCCTGCCGCGACAGCCTGCGCGCCTACTTCGACCTGGAGGACCCGCGCCGGCTCGAGCCGGCCGAGCGCGAGCTCTACGTCGAGACGCTGCTGGACTCGAGGCTGCTGCTGCGCGGCTTCGTCGACCGGCGTCGACGTCGCCCCCGACGGGGCGATGCGCGTCGTGGACTACAAGACCGGCCGGTCCCCCGGCCTCGGGTTCGAGGCCAAGGCGCTGTTCCAGATGCGGTTCTACGCCCTGGTGCTCTGGCGCACCCGCGGCGTGGTGCCGAGCGGTGCTGCAGCTGATCTACCTCGGCGACGGCCAGAAGGTCACCTACGAGCCCGACGAGGACGACCTGCGGGCCACCGAGCGGGTCGTGCAGGCGGTCTGGCGGGCGATCGAGCTGGCGCACGAGACCGGCGAGTGGCTGCCGAGCCCCGGCTGGGCGTGCCGCTGGTGCAGCTTCCAGGACCACTGCCCGGCGTTCGGGCACGAGCCCCCGCCCCTGCCTCAGGTGTCGCGCACCTGATGACGCTCGGCCCAGAGCGCGGCCGCCGTGCGGTCGGTGACGCCGATGCGTCGCGAACACCGAGGTCAGGTGGGCCTTCACGGTGCGCTCGCTGATCCCGAGCCGCCGGGCGATCTGCTTGTTGGCCAGGCCGTCGCGCACCAGTGCCAGCACCTCGCGCTCGCGGACGGTGAGCTCGACGCCCGACCGGCGTCCGGTCGCGCCGCCCGGGTGCGGGCGGTGAGCAGCTGACGCGCCACCCGCGGGTGCAGGGGTGAGTCCCCGCGAGCCACCGAGCGGATCGCCTCGACGAGGTCGTCGGGCTCGGCGTCCTTGAGCATGTAGCCCACGGCTCCGGCGTCCAGCGCGTCGACGATCCGGTCGGTGTCGGAGAACGAGGTGAGCACCAGCACCTGGGCCTCCCCGTCCCCGACGATCGCGCGCGTCGCGCTGACGCCGTCCATCTCCGGCATCTGCAGGTCCATCAGCACCACGTCCGGGGTCAGCTCGGCGACGCGCTCGACCGCCTCGGCGCCCGTGGCGGCCTCCCCCACCACCGAGAGGCCCTCGGCGGCGGAGAGCAGCCCGACCAGGCCCTTGCGCACCATCGCGTGGTCGTCGACCACCAGCACCCGCACCGTCACGCGTCCACCTCCAGCTCCACCCGAGTGCCCTCACCCGGGGCAGACCGCACCTCGAGGGTGCCACCCGCCTCCCGGATCAGGTCGCGCATCCCACGAAGTCCGAAGTGGCCGTGCCCGGACGTCGTCCCCTGGTCGAAGCCGGCACCGTCGTCCTCCACGACCAGCCGGACCGTGGCACCGGTGCGGAGCAGCGAGACCGACACCTCCGCCGGCCGCCCGTGGCGTACGGCGTTGCGCACGGCCTCCTGGGCGACGCGCCACACCAGGGCGGACACCGTCGGCGGCAGGTCCTCGTCGTCCTCGACGACGAGCCGGGTCGCGATCCCGTCGGCCTCGGCGGAGGCCAGCAGGTCGCCGAGGGCGCCACGCAGCCCGGTCTCGTGCAGGTCGGCGGGATAGATCTCCACCAGCAGCGAGCGCAGGGAGCGCAGGGAGCCCGCGCACGGTGCGGCCGACCTCCTCGAGCACCTCGGGGTCCGCCGGCCCACCACGGGTGCTCCCGGCCAGGGTGAACGCCGCCCCGGCGAGGTCCTGGACCACCCCGTCGTGCAGGTCGCGGGCGATCCGCCGGCGCTCGCCGTCGCTGGCCTCCGCGGCGGCGCGCAGCAGCGTCTCGCGGGCCTCGGCGTCCCGGCGCAGCCGTCGCGTCAGCCACCACACGAGCGGTGTCGCGAGGAGGGCGAGCACCAGGGCGCCGCCGAGGGTCACCGGCCGGAACGACCGCGCGATCTCGGCCTTGCGGTCCTGGACGTCGGCGAGGGTGAAGTAGGTCTCGAAGAGCAGCGGGTCGCCCTCGGGCGACACGACCCGGGTGTAGACCTCGACGACGTCACCCTGGTCGCGGTCGAAGCGGTTCTCCGGCTTCGAGAGGTCGGAGACCTCGGCGTCGCTGCCGCCGCCCTCGAGGGTCTCCCGCTCCTCGGCGTCGAGCCCGAACCGCTGGCCGATCAGCCGGGGCTCGTCGGAGTAGACGATCCGGCCCTCGTCGGACCACAGCTTGATCCGGCGTACGGACGCGAGCTGGAGGCGCTCGCGCAGGACGGCGTCGAAGCGGTCGACGGCCGCCGGCTCGCCGTACGCCAGGCCGCGGGTGAGCGCCGGCTCCACGACGCCGCGGGCGAGCACCTCGGTGACGCTGCGGGCGTCGGCGATGGCCTCCCGCTGGGCCGCCCGCGAGCTCAGCCAGGAGGTGAGCAGGCCGGCGAGCAGGAACGCGACGACCACGGCCGCCACGAACTGGGCGACCGGATGGGTCAGCAGGCGTTGCGGCCGCACGGCGTCCTCAGTCGCGCAGGACGAGGTCGCCGGGGGTGAGCCCGACCAAGGTCTCCCGGTGCACGCGGCGCTCGCCCGGTGGCACCGGCACGTGGCTGGGCACGACCAGCACCCGGCAGCCGGCCGCCTCGGCGGACGGCGGCGCCGGTCGGGGAGTCCTCGATGGCGACGGTCTCGCCGGGCGGCGAGCCCGATCAGCTCGGCCGCCCGCAGGTAGGGGTCCGGGTGCGGCTTGCCGCGGCTGACCTCGTCACCGCAGACCAGCACGTCGAAGGAGTCCTCGGGCAGGGCGCGGATGACCGGCTCGACGAAGCGGCGCCACGACATGGTCACCAGGGCGCACGGCACCTGCTGCTCCCGCAGGGCGGCCAGCAGCTCGCGGGCACCCGGGCGCCACGGCACCTCCTGCTCGACCAGGCGCGACGACGCCGTCGAGCAGCTCCTCGACGATCTGGCGGGGGGTCCGGTCGATGCCCATGTGCTCGCGCATGTACGTCGCCGAGTCGATCAGGTCGCCGCCCGACCACGGCCAGGGCGTGCTCGTCGGTCCACGTGCCGCCGTAGCTGCTCGGCGAGCGCGAACTCGCACCGCATCCAGTAGGGCTCGGTGTCGACCAGGGTGCCGTCCATGTCCCACAGCACGGCGGCGGGCAGTGCGGCGGTGCGGGTCATCGTCACGGGAGCATTCTCGCGCCTTCCGACGAGGTTGCTCCCGGGCTGCCGAACTGGTCAGTCTCGGTCAGTCCTCGGGGTCGTAGCCCAGGTTGGAGGACAGCCAGCGCTCGGCCTCCTCGAGCGTCCAGCCCTTGCGCTCGGCGTACGACGCCACCTGGTCGCGGCCGAGCCGGCCGACGACGAAGTACTGCGACTGCGGGTGCGAGAAGTACCAGCCGCTGACCGAGGCGCCGGGCCACATGGCCATCGACTCGGTCAGCTCGATGCCGGTGTTCTGCTCGACGTCGAGCAGCTCCCACAGGGTCCGCTTCTCGGTGTGCTCGGGGCACGCGGGGTAGCCGGGCGCGGGGCGGATGCCGGCGTAGCGCTCGCGCGATCAGGGCCGCGTTGTCGAGGTCCTCGTCGGGCACGTGGCCCCACAGCTCGGTGCGCACGCGCTGGTGCATCCGCTCGGCGAACGCCTCGGCGAGCCGGTCGGCCAGCGACTCCAGCAGGATCGCGCTGTAGTCGTCGAGCTCGTCCTTGAACTGCTGGATCTTCGGCTGGCTGCCGAGGCCGGCGGTGACCGCGAAGGCGCCGACGTGGTCGGCGAGCCCGGTGTCCTTGGGCGCGACGAAGTCGCCGAGCGACCGGTTGGGGACGCCCTCGCGGTGCTCGCCCTGCTGGCGCAGGTTGTGCAGCGTGGTGAGCACCTCGGTGCGCTCGTCGTCGCGGTAGACCTCGATGTCGTCGCCGACGGCGTTGGCCGGGAAGAAGCCGATCACGCCGTTGGCGGTGACCCACTTCTCCTTGATCATGCTGTCGAGCATCGTCTGCGCGTCGTCGTAGAGCTTGCGCGCGGTCTCGCCCGTCGCCGGGTTGTTGAGGATGTCGGGGAAGCGGCCCTTCATCTCCCAGGCGTTGAAGAACGGCTGCCAGTCGATGTACTCGCGCAGCTCGGCGAGGTCGTAGTCCTCGAAGACGCGCACGCGCCGGCCGTCGGCGAGCATCGCCGGCACCGGAGGGGTGTACGCCGACCAGTCGACCGGCGTGCGGTTGGCCCGCGCGTCCTCGATGGAGAGCAGCTTGCGCTCGGACTTGACGGCGTGGCGCTCGCGCAGCGACTCGTAGTCGGCCTCGGTGTCGGCGAGCAGCTTGCCGCGCCGCTCCGGGGAGAGCAGCGCGGCGGCGACGGGCACCGAGCGGGAGGCGTCCTTGACCCAGAGGACCGGGCCCTTGTAGCGCGGGGTCACCTTGACCGCCGTGTGGGCGCGCGAGGTGGTGGCGCCGCCGATGAGCAGCGGGATCGTCGAAGCCCTGGCGCTCCATCTCGGTGGCGAAGTGCACCATCTCGTCGAGCGACGGGCGTGATCAGCCCGGACAGGCCGATCAGGTCGGCGCCGACCTCCTTGGCCTTGTCGAGGATCTTCTGCGCGGGGACCATCACGCCGAGGTCGATCACCTCGTAGTTGTTGCACTGGAGCACGACGCCGACGATGTTCTTGCCGATGTCGTGGACGTCGCCCTTCACGGTGGCCATCACGATCGTGCCGTTGGTGCCCTTGGCGGTGGCGTACTCCGGGTTGTCGAGCTTCTCCTGCTCGATGAACGGGATCAGGTAGGCGACGGCCTTCTTCATCACCCGCGCCGACTTCACCACCTGCGGCAGGAACATCTTGCCGGCGCCGAACAGGTCGCCGACGACGTTCATGCCGTCCATCAGCGGGCCCTCGATGACCTCGATGGGGCGGCCGCCGCGCGCCTCGATCTCGGCGCGGAGCTCCTCGGTGTCCTCCTCGACGTGGGCGTCGAGGCCCTTGACCAGCGCGTGGGTGATCCGCTCGCCGATCGGCAGCGAGCGCCACTCGAGGGCGGCGACCTCCTGCCTGCTCGCCGCTGCCGCGGTGGGCCTCGGCGATCTCGAGCAGGCGCTCGGCGGCGTCGGGGCGGCGGTTGAGCACGACGTCCTCGATGCGCTCGCGCAGCTCGGGCTCGATCTCGTCGTAGACGACCAGCGCGCCGGCGTTGACGATGCCCATGTCGAGGCCGGCCTGGATGGCGTGGAACAGGAAGACCGAGTGGATCGCCTCGCGCACCGGGTTGTTGCCGCGGAAGGAGAAGGAGACGTTGGAGATGCCGCCGGAGACCAGCGCGCCCGGGCAGGTTCTCCTTGATCCAGCGGGTCGCCTCGATGAAGTCGACGCCGTAGTTGGCGTGCTCCTCGATGCCGGTGGCGAGGGCGAAGCAGTTGGGGTCGAAGATGATGTCCTCGGCCGGGAAGCCGACCTCGTCGACCAGGATCCGGTAGGCGCGCTCGCAGATCTGCTTGCGGCGCTCGAGGTTGTCGGCCTGGCCGTCCTCGTCGAAGGCCATCACGACCGCGGCGGCGCCGTACTTGCGGCACAGGCGGGCGTGCTCGCGGAACGGGCTCCTCGCCCTCCTTCATCGAGATCGAGTTGACGATCGGCTTGCCCTGCACGCAGCGCAGGCCGGCCTCGATGACCTCCCACTTGGAGGAGTCGACCATCACCGGCACGCGGCTGATGTCGGGCTCGCTGGCGATCAGCTTGGTGAAGCGGTCCATCGCCGCGACGCCGTCGATCATGCCCTCGTCCATGTTGATGTCGATGATCTGCGCGCCGGCCTCGACCTGCTGGCCGGCGACGGCGAGCGCGGCGTCGTAGTCGCCGGCCTTGATCAGGTTGCGGAACTTCGCCGAGCCGGTGATGTTGGTGCGCTCGCCGATGTTGACGAACAGCGAGTCCTCGGTGATGTTGAGCGGCTCGAGGCCGGAGAGGCGCATCGCCGGCTCCGGCTCGGCGCGGCTCGCGCGGCGCGGCGCCGTCGACGACCTCCGCGATCGCGCGGATGTGCGCGGGGGTGGTGCCGCAGCAGCCGCCGACGAGGTTGACCAGGCCCGCGCCGGTGAACTCCTCGAGCACCTCCGACATCTGGTCGGGGGTCTCGTCGTACTCCCCGAAGGCGTTGGGCAGGCCGGCGTTGGGGTAGCAGGAGACGAAGGAGTCGGCGACCCGGGACAGCTCGGCGAGGTAGGGCCGGATCTCGGCGGCACCGAGGGCGCAGTTGAGGCCGACCGCGAGCGGGCGGGCGTGGCGCACGGAGTTCCAGAAGGCCTCGGTGACCTGGCCCGACAGGGTGCGGCCGGACGCGTCGGTGATGGTGCCGGAGATGATCACCGGCCAGCGGCGCCCGCGCTCCTCGAAGAGGGTCTCGAGCGCGAAGATCGCGGCCTTGGCGTTGAGGGTGTCGAAGATCGTCTCGACCAGGAGCAGGTCGGCGCCGCCGTCGACGAGGCCGGCGGCCTGCTCGGCGTACGCCTCGACGAGCGCGCTCGTAGGTGATGTTGCGGAAGCCCGGGTCGTTGACGTCGGGCGAGATCGAGGCGGTGCGGTTGGTGGGGCCGAGCCCGCCGGCCACGAAGCGCGGCCGCGCGGGGTCGGCCTCGGTGACGGCGTCGGCCGCCTCGCGGGCGAGCCGGGCGGAGGTCGAAGTTGAGCTCGTAGGCGAGGTCCTCCATGCCGTAGTCGGCCTGGGAGATCCGCTGGGCGTTGAAGGTGTTGGTGGCGACGATGTCGGCGCCGGCCTCGAGGTAC
>CAWDMT010000009.1:0-490036 GCA_963803485.1 uncultured Alphaproteobacteria bacterium
TGGTCGTGTCGCTGCCGTTCAAGCTGATCTTTTTCGTGCTGGTGGATGGCTGGAGCCTGGTCGCCGGCAGCCTGATCCAGAGCTACGGGACGTAACCGCGCCTCGGCGCATATGCCCGACTTCCGCGCGTAGAAGCGGCTCGTCAACGCCCCGCGGACATCAGCGGAAACATCTTGGCCGAAGCGGATGGCTGCTCCGCGCGGCGGGTGGGGGCGGAATTGACCGGGCGCGCGGGAATGATGCCGGTGGTTTCCGGCTCCGCCTTGGGCTTATCGCTTGACGCCGGGGTTACTGGCGCAGCCGGAGCCGGTGCGGTCGCCTGCGGCGCACCGGCATGGCGCCGGTCTCCGGATAGCGGGTGCGCAGGTCGCGCAGGAACCCGCCGAGCGTATCCACTGCGGCAATGCTGCGCGCGATGTCGCGGAATTCGGCGCCGCTCGTGCCGATCGGGGCGGTGATCACCTCGAAGGACCGCTTGTCCGCGCTCTCGTTCATCTTTTCGAGATAGCGCTCGCGGAAACGCGCAAGCCCGATCGCATCCTCTCCCAGCGCGTAGCCGATCGCGGCGCGCAGGATATCGGCGCGTTCACTGTCGAGCAGCGGTTCGAATTCGCGCCAACGCTCGCCATAGAGCAGCTCGATCTGCTCGGCTGCCTGCTGCCAGCGGCGCGCCGCCCACAGAATGTCGGAGCGCAAGCGGGTAGCCTCCCGGCCACCGATATTGCCGATCACTTCCAGCGCCACATCGTGGCGGCCGAGGTCCGACAACGAGCGTGCCTCCAGCAGCAGGCGCTGGCTGCGCAATTCATTGGTGAGGTCTGCGGTGCGGGTCGCGCGCAAGGTCGCGGCGGCGCGGTCGGGCTTGCGATCCATCAGATAGACCACCGCCAGGCGGGTCGCGACCTGCGCACGCGCCACGCCCTGCAGGCGGTGATCGATCTGGTGCTGCAGCAACTCGCTCGCCTGATACAGCAGGTCCACGGAGACAAGCCGGTCCGCCAGACGCCGGATCATCTCGTCGCCGCGCCGGCCGATCGGGGTCAATTCACGGAAATCGTAGAACAGCGCCAGCGCCTCGATCGCCGGCAGTGTGTCGGCGCGGCCGGACAGGAACAGGCCGTCAAACGCCGCGGCAGCCTCGTCCTGGATGCGGCGGCTGATATCGGAATTCTGGTGCGCCGTCATCGCGGTGCGCATGATCTGGAAGGCTTCGCGGAAACGGCCTTCCTCGATATAGAGCCGCGCCAGCAGTTGCAGCGCCTCGAGCTCGGTCTCGTCGCCGCGCCAGATCGTGGTCAGGGTTTCCAGATTGCCGATGGCCGCTGTGCGCGCGAGATGTCCAAGCGAATGCTGCAGCACGAGTTCGCGCAGGCGGCCCTGGGCCGCGGCCGGGCGGTCGGTGGAATTGGCGGCCAGGCGATAAGCCTTCAGCGCCTCATCGAGCCGCCCGCGCTTTTCGGCGAGCCGGCCGGCCAACACCCAGACGCTCGCCTCGGCCTGGCGGGGAATCCCGATGCTCTCCAATTCATTCAACTGATTGATCGCCCCGGTGATGTCGCCGACCTCAACCGAGGCGCGGATCATCTCCTTGACGATGACGCGCTGCAGCTCGATCGGCAGCGTGCCGATCGCCATCTCTGCGTTGCGAAAGCCCTCGCGCGCGTCGGGCCACTTGGCGAGGCGGGCATAAGCGAGCGCGCGCCAGAGCGGCGCGTCGTGCTGGTTGCCGACCAGCGGGTTGGACAGATCCTTCAGCGCGGGCTCCGCCCGTCCCATCATGATCTGAGCGACCGCGCGTAACACCAGCGGTGACGGATCCTCGGCCGTGGGTGGATGATCGGCCAAAGTCACGTCGAGAACCGCCTTGGCTTCCTGCGCCATGTCGCGGGCAAGATAGAAGCGTGCGAGGTCGACGCCGCGCCGGCAGGCGCTTGCCTTCCTGCGCCTCGGCGGCGGCGAGGCTGAGTTGCGAGCGTCGCTCACCGAACTCTGCCTGCTGATCGAAGCCCCATAGCCGGGAATCGAGCACATGCGGGCGATAGACGATGCTGCGCGATCCGTCATCGGGCGCCGCCGACAAGGTAAGGCCCGCCGGGCGGGTGATCACCAGCTTGTCGGCGTTCAGCTCCGCGGTGAGATCGTCGGCGAGCGGCTGCAGCACCACCCCATGGCTCGAGGCCAGCGCGCGGAAGTCAATGAAGTCCTGAGCTTTGACGAACCCCCGCGCCGGCCCCATCGCGGTTGCCACCCATAATGTGTCGCCCGCCTCCGGATCGTCGAGCCGATGCAGCTGCCGCAGACCGTCAATGCGCACGGTCGCAGTCGAGCGCGCCGGGGCCATGACGGTGCGGCTGATCGACAGCGGACGTGTCGGCTCAATCACCTCGGCACCGAGAGTGATGGTCCAAGAGCGTCCGTCGCTGATCACACTGGTCAGCCGGGGACGCTCAAGCTTGATGCGCACGCTGGACGTATCGCCCACGCGGGTGACGGTCGCGCGTGCGATGGTCCGGCTCAGGTCGGCATCCAGAGCCGCCACCGAGATCGGAGTTTCGCTGTCGAATACCAGCCACAGTGTGTCGCCACGGCGGAAGACCGCCGCGGGCGTGGGCGCCGTGAACGGAAATCCGAGCGCAAGGTCGTCGCCCGTCCGCTTGAGGGTGGCGTTGAGCACCGCGGCGTGTTTCCAATCCCGCCGCCGCGGGGTCTGCGCTGACCGGAGTTGGCCGGCTGACCGGGCCGCGGCGCAGCGAGCATCGGGGCGGCGAGCGGCGCACTCTCGGCCTCGCTCGGTTTGCGCGCGGGCGCAGTGCTCGCCGGGCCTGTCACCGCCGGCGCGCGCGCCGGCATGGTCTTGGGCGCCTCGATGCCGGCAGGCGGATCGTTCTTGCGCAGCGCCGTTTCCACCGCGAGGGCCGCAAGTTCGTCGGAGCGCAGCGTGCCGTCCTGCTGCGCCTGCCGGCCGTCCGTCAGGTCGACGTCGACGATGTAGTTGTTGTCCTCGCGGAAGGTGCGGATGTCGGCCTTGCCCGAGAGTGCAAAGTGGACGATCGCGGCTTCGCCTTCCACCGTGCTGTCGATCCGCTCGATCACCTTGGGCAGCGCGGCGACCGCATCCGCCAGGTCGAATTTCAACAGCGCGTCGAAGGTGAGCGTGACCCGGTCGGGAGCATGATTGGCGGCGACCGCGGTCGCGTCAGGCAGAACAAAGACATATCGGACGAAGGTCGGCTGCTTGACCACCCGCACGCGGATCGGGGTCAGCTTGCTTTGCCGCGCCAGCGTCTGCTGCTGCCGCAGCTTTTTGTCGGCATCGCGGGCGCGACGCGCCAGTTCCTCGATCACCTCGCGCGGGAGGCCGGGTGGCGGGCCGCTCCAGGTTTCCGGCAACAGATCGACGAACAGCCGCTCGCCGGCCGGAGTGGAGCTGAGCGTCGCCTTGCGGGCGAGCGCAATGCGGATGCTTCGGCCGTCAGGGTCGCGGCGCGCCGCGCTGACGAACTCCCGGGCGCTCACCGGCAGCCGTTCGAGGTTGAGTTCGACCGGCCGGCGGAAGTTGACAATCAGGACGCCGTTGGCCGCCCGCACCTCCGACTCCACCTCTTCGGCAAGGACGAAGACGAGCCGGGCAAAGCCGTTTTCGATCGTGGCGGCGACCTCGCCCTTGACCGCCTGGGCCGAGGCCGCGCGTGGCGACGCCGCGAACACAGCAAGCGCCAGCGCGAACAGCAAAAGCCCGCGCCCTGCGGCCAGCATCCCGGCCGGTCGCACTGTTCGCAACCCGTTACACACGCGACAATCTTTCACGCCGTGACCACCCGGCCGGATGCCTTGCTACGCCGACACAGACAGGCCGGTCGGTGGAGTTTAGGCGGACGGATTTAAGGCGGGATTAACCGTGGCGGCGGTGCGAGGCTGCCGCTCCGGGGAGTTTTGGAGAGAGGCAAAGATATCCGTCGCTCAGTTGGCGCTGGCGCGGCCCTCGATCTTGGGCAATTCGGCGGGCTGCAGCCGATCCTTGGGCCGTTGTGCAAGCTCGATCGTCAGGCGCTCCGCGGCCTCCGGCGACATCTGTGCAAGGATGTCGGCCATGCGGCGAGGGTTGATCTTGGTCGCGACCTCCACCAAAATTTTCAGGTCGAGCCGGTCGAAGACCTTGGCGGCGTCCTTGGCGCGCATGGTTTCGTACATGGTCACGACATTCTTGAATCGCGTCGCTTCGTTCTCGTCGCGCTGGTTCAGCGTCGCATTGATGCGCGCCTCGACGTCCTTGAGTTCGGCGAGGCGGCCCTCCAGGCGCTTTTCCGCGGCTCTCAGCAGACCTTCCTGAACCTCGATCTCGCGCGCCCGCGCGTCGAGCTCCGCGCGGCGTTCCTGCAGCCGCTCCAGGATGGCGCGCTCGGCAGGAGACGGCGCCCGCTCGCCGGTCATCGGAACCGGCGTCCAGCCGCCATTGCTGGCCGGCGGCGCTATCGAGCGCCCGCGATTGGCGGCACTGTCGCGGCGGCTGCTGGGCCGTGTTCTCGCCCACCGAGCCTGTGAGGTCCGGAAAGTTGAACATCTGGTTGGCCCAGGACTGTCGCGGCGCCGGCTGCGCCGACGACGGCTCCTGCCCTGCCGCCGTAGGCACATTGGGCACACTGCCGGTCACGTCCGCCTGCTCGCCCGCACCGCCGCGCAACTGCGCCAGCGTATAGCCGCCGTCGAACACGAGCCCGACAGCCTTCAAGGCGAACAGCGCCGTTGCCGTCACCAGGACGATCGGAATGAGGCGGAAGTCACGCAGCAGGCGCGTCATGCGGCGAGAGCGCCCGCACGCTCGCGGGTGCGCTCGGCAAAGGCCTGCGCTGCCACCGCCACCGCGCGCGGATCGGGGGGACCGGAATCGGGCGCTCCATCCATGATCGGACGCGCCGCCACCACGATGCGCGAAAGGCGGTTGATGACGATCTCACCGGCGGTGATCTGCCGGCCGATATCGGCGCAGAAATGGTCCGCCGCTTTCAGCCGCTCGCCGAGCGTCTGCTCGCATTCGTGGGCGGTGGCCTTCAGCCCGGCAACCGCGCGCTCGGCGATGCCGGTGGCGGTGATCAGCTCGGAGATCGTCGCCTTCAAGGTGTGCTCGTCCGCCTTCAGGCGCTTGAGCCGCTTATTGAGAGTCACGCAATAGGCGATCGTGAGCATGAGCAGCAACGCCACCAGGCTTTCGATCAAGAGTCCAAAACCGTAGCTCACGTGACCTCCATCGGATTGGCGGAGCCGTCCGCCTTTTCGAACATGGCAAATGTCGTCTTGGGTTTGCGCAAAGGCCTGGCGACCCGCACCGCGACGCGGTCGCCGACCCGCCCGATGCGCCCTTCCGTCAACGCAACATCGCCGCAGCGCACGGTGACGAGCGCGTCGGGGCGCACGTCGAGCGGCAGCGTGTCGCCGACGCTGAGCTCTATCAGCCGCTTCAGCGGCAGCTTGGCCTCATAGAGCACGGCATCGATGGCCACCTCGGCGTGGCCGATCTCGGTCGCCAGATGGCCCTCCCAGATCGGGTCGCGGCCGAATTTCTCTCCCATGAACATCTGCAGCAGCACGCCACGGATCGGCTCGATGGTGGCATAGGGCAAGAGCAGTTCGAGATTGCCGCCGCGGCCCTCCATGTCGATGCGCAGCCGCACCAGAATGGCGGCGTTGGCAGGACGGGAAATGGCGGCGAAGCGCGGATTGGTTTCCAGGCGGTCGATATTGAATTTCACCGGCGACAATGGCTTGAAGGCAAGCTCGGCATCGGCCAGCACCACCTCGATCATGCGCTTGACCAGGTTGGTCTCGATCGTGGTGTAGGGCCGGCCCTCGATGCGGACCTGCGGTTGCCCGCGCCGGCCGCCCAGCAATACGTCGATGATGGCGTAGATCAGATTTGAATTGACGGTGGCCAAGCCGAAATTGTCCCACTCTTCCGCGCGGAACACCCCGAGGATCGCCGGCAGCGGAATCGAATTGAGATAATCGCCGAAGCGCACCGAGGTGATGCGGTCGAGGGACACTTCGACATTATCGGAGGTGAAATTCCGCAGCGACGTCGTCATGAGCCGCACAAGGCGGTCGAAGACGACTTCCAGCATCGGCAGCCGCTCGTAGGACACCATCGCGGAATCGATGATGGCGCGGATGCCGGAATTATCGCTCAGCGAGACATCGGACAGGCTGAAGCCGAGCAGCCCGTCGATTTCCTCCTGATTGAGGATGCGGTCGGCGCCACCGGCCTTGGCCGCTTGCGCCGCCTGGGCGCCCTCCTCCACCATCGCAGCCCATTGGGCGGCGGCGATTTCGGTCTTGTCGAGCTTGCCGTCCGTATACGGCCCGCTCGCAGCCGCGGCCGGTCCGCTCGCTTCGGCTTTGAGCGCCCGTCCCCATTCGGCCGCGAGGGTCGCCTGATCGGCCTGTGTGTCCTGCATCGTCACTGGACCACGATCTCCTTGAAGAGAACCGCGACGATCCGATGCGGCGCCACTGCCGCGTTGACGCGGCGCGTCAATTCCTCCTTCAGCCGATAAAGACCGGCGGATCCTTCGAGATCGCTCGCGCGTAACTCGCGCAGATAAGTCTGGAAAGCATCCATGACGCGCGGCATCGTGGCCTGGATCTGCGGCGTCAGCGACGCATCGGGCAATTCGAGGACGACCTTGACCTTGAGATATTGCGTGCGGTCCGTGCCGGCAGTTGACAGGTTGACCAGCACTTCAGGCACCTCGAAAAAGATCGCGGGCTTTACGGGTACCGCGGCAGTCGCGACATCGCTCTTTGCGAACATGAAATAGGCCGCGACGGCGCCGCCGCCGGTCACGACGACAAGCGCCGCCGCCACGATCAGTAGAAGCTTGAGTGAGAAGCGCCGTTTGGCGGGCGCGGCTTCGCCCTCGGTCTCATCGGCGTCGGCGGCATCCTCTTCGATCTTGGCTGATTTGCTCTTTGTCGCCATGAGTGGTCTCGCTTCGTGGAACTGCGCGCACAGGACGAGGCGGACGAGCGCGCCGCAAGCGCCCGTGCCTCGGAGGTAACATTAGGTTCAGTATGGTTAACGGATCCTTGCGAGCGCCCGACAGCTCGGAAAGTTTTGCCGGGTCGATGGTTGCCGAAGACTGAATTTTGCCGGGTCGCGGCCCAGGCAAATCATCCCAACCTATTGTTATTTGATGGCTTTCGCCCGTTGGCACGGGCTCTGCAAAGCCCTGAGCGAGCCGCGGCTTGGGAGAGCTGGCGGCTCGCTGCCGATGACGATCCGCCCTGGGAGGGGCGGCCGTCATTCGCGAAGGGGAGCCTGCCGATGGAGAACGCCCTCCTGATCGGATTGTCGCGACAGATCGCGCTTCAGCGCGAGCTGCGGAGTCGTGGCCAACAACATCGCAAACCTGAACACCACCGGCTTCAAGGCCGACGGCGCGCTGTTCGAAGAATTTCTGATGCCGGTCGCGAGCGCCGGCCAGTTTCATAGCGCCGACCGCCGCCTGAGCTATGTGCAGGACCGCGCCACCTGGCACAATTTCGCGCCGGGCCCGCTGCAACAGACCGGCAATCCGCTCGACGTGGCGATTGACGGCGAAGCGTTCCTGGTGGTGCAGACCGCGCGCGGCGAGCGCTTCACCCGCAACGGCGCGATGCAGATCAATGCCGCGGGCGAGCTCGTCACCGCCAACGGCGACCGCGTGCTGGGCGACGGCGGCCCGATTCAATTCCAGAACACCGACCGCGACATCTCGATCAATCAGGACGGATCGATCACGGTCCGCGAGGGCGCCGCTGCGGATTCCGCGCGCGGCAAGTTGCGGCTGGTGCGCTTCGATAACACCCAGCAGCTGCGCAAGGACGGATCGAGCCTGTTCGCAGCGCCCGAGGGCGTGACGCCGCAGCCGGCTCAGAACGTGCGCGTGGTGCAGGGATCGCTCGAGCAATCCAATGTGCGCAGCGTCATTGAAATGTCGCGCATGATCGAAATCACACGCAGCTACTCGCAGATCGCAACGCTGTTGCAGCAGCAAGGCGAGCAGCGCCGTAGCGCTATCGAGAAGCTCGCCGAAGTTCCGGCCTAGAGCGACGGAGAGTAAAGCATGCGAGCGCTTCACACCGCGGCGACCGGAATGATGGCCCAGGAGCTCAATGTCCAGGTCATCTCCAACAACATCGCCAACATGCGGACCACTGGCTACAAGCGCCAGCGCGCCGAATTCCAGGATCTGCTGTACGAGCATGTCAGCCGCGTCGGCACGCAGACTTCGACCCAGGGCAATATCCTGCCTGTCGGCATCGATCTCGGCGGCGGCGTCAAGACCGTAGGCACGCCGCGGCTGATGGGCCAGGGCACGCTGGCACGCACCGGCAACGATTTCGACATCGCCATTCGCGGAGAGGGATTCTTCAAGATCCAGATGCCGGATGGCACCTTTGCCTATACCCGTGACGGCTCGTTCCAGATGGACGCGCAAGGGCGCATCGTCACGCCGCAGGGCAATGTGGTGCAGCCCGGGTTGACGGTGCCACCCAACGCCAGCGGCGTCAGCATCAGTCCGCAAGGGCAAGTGTCGGCCACCCTCGCCGGCTCCACCACGCCGACGGTGCTCGGCCAGTTTCAGCTCACGCGCTTTGTCAACAAGGCGGGATTGCAGCCGGTCGGCGACAACTTGTTTCGCGAGACGCCGGCTTCCGGCCCGCCGCAGGACGGCACCGCCAACGCCGAAGGTTTTGGCGACCTGCAACAGGGCAGTCTCGAACAGGCCAATGTCGAAGCGGTGACCGAAATCTCCGACCTGATCGCCGCCCAGCGCGCCTACGAGATGAACGCCAAGGTGATCACCGCCGCCGACCAGATGCTGTCGTCGACATCCAACATGATGCGCTGAGGAGCCTCGCCATGATCCGAACGATCGCCCTCGCCGTCCTGATCGCCGTCCCCGCGCTACTCGGCCCCCAGCCCACGGCCGCGCAGGACCAGTCTGCCGCCGCGGCGCTGGCGCTGCGCTTTCCGGCGGCATCGACGAAAGCGGATGTGGTGCCGGGCTTGCCCGCGCTGCGCGCGGAGGCGACAGTCACCGACGAGACCGTGCGCATCGGAGATCTGATCGAGAATGCCGGCGCGATGGCGGATGTCGCGATCTTCCGCGCTCCCGATCTCGGACAAACCGGCAGCGTTCCCGTGGCGCGCGTCATCGAGGCATTGCGGCCCCATCAATTGGCCGACGTGGATACGCGCGGTATCGCCGAAGTGGTGGTGACGCGCAGGAGCCGCACCCTCACTCGCAAGGATATCGAGGCGCGTATCCTGCGCGCGCTCGCAGGGCAGCACGGTCAGGCCGACTCCCGCAATCTGGCGGTTACGCTGGACAACGACATGCGGCCGCTCCAGGTCGAGGCGAATGTGCCGGTGGAATTGCTGGTGGCTCGCCTGTCGCACGATCCGCGCACCGGACGTTTCGACGTGACATTCGCACTCCCTGGCAGCGCGGCAGCGCGCCGGCTGCCGTTGCGCTTCACCGGCACGATCGGCGAAACGTTCGAGGCGGTGGTGCTGGTGCGGGCGGTGGCGCAGGGCGAAGTGCTGCAAATGTCGGACCTTGCGCTCGAGCGGCGGCCGAAAACCGAATTCACCGCGCAGACCATGACCACGCTCGAACAGGCACTCGGCCAGGCAAGCCGCCGCGCCTTGCGTGCCGGCCTCGTGCTGCGCCAGGGCGACCTGATGAAGCCCGAGCTGGTAGCGCGCAACGAGACCGTGACCATCGTCTATGAGGTGCCCGGCATCGTGTTGACCTTGCGTGGCAAGGCGACGGAGCCGGGCGCGCTCGGCGACCTGATCAATGTCCTCAACATCCAATCCAAGCGCACCATCCAGGCGACCGTCGCGGGACCCGGGCGCGTGGTGGCCAGCAGCACGACGACGAAGATCACCGCGACCGTACCTGCACCCACCGTAACCGCATCTGTCGCGCGCCGCTGATCGAGTGAGAGAGTGATGAACATGATAACGTACCGAAAGGCGCCTCGGCTGCTGGCGGCGGTCGCGCTCGCCGCGTGCGCCGCCGGCTGCTCCTCGCTTGAGCGTCTGCGCTTGATCGGCGACACGCCCCCGCTGGCCGCCATCGAAAATCCGACCGTGCAACCGGGCTACCGGCCGGTACAGATGCCAATGCCGGAGCCGCAGCCGGCGGTCTATCAGCCGAACTCCCTCTGGCGCACCGGCTCGCGCGCCTTTTTCAAGGACCAGCGCGCGCACCAGATCGGGGACATTCTCACCGTCACCGTCAACATCACGGACAAGGCGGCGATCGAGAACGAGACCTCGCGCAGCCGCACCACCAAGGAAGATTCCGGCGTCACCGACTTCCTGTTCAAGAGCAAGATGCCGGCGGCGGTCGGGCTGCCCGGTCGCATCCTCAGCGCCGACGGCACGTCGCTGAGTGACGGCAAGGGCTCAGTCAATCGCCAGGAAGCCTTGCAGACGAGCGTCGCCGCGGTGGTGACCCAGGTACTGCCGAACGGCAACCTGGTGGTCGAGGGCAAGCAGGAGGTGCGGGTCAATTTCGAAATCCGCGAGTTGATCGTCGCCGGCATCGTGCGTCCGGAGGATATACAGAGCGACAACACCATCAACTCCGCCAAGATCGCCGAAGCCCGCATCGCCTATGGCGGGCGCGGTCAGATCACCGATGTGCAACAGCCGCGTTACGGCCAACAGGTGCTCGACGTGCTGCTGCCATTCTGACAGGGGACGGCCGCCGGGAGGCAGCCGTCGCGTAGCGTCGTCGATGGCTGAAGTTCAAGGCCGATCCCTGCACTCCCCGCCGCCTCGCAGCGCGCGAGCGGGCGGCGACACGACGCGGCCTCCGGCAGCTCCCCAGCCGGGGGCCGCGTATTCTTCAGCGCTGAATCAATCGACGCTTTTTGACGCCGGAATCTTACGCCGCGGACGTCTCGCCATCACAATCGACCAGCCGGGCCTTCGTCTTGTCCCAGAAATTGCGCGCGCCACATTTCGGGCAGACCATTTCGCTCTCGATCACCGGCAACAGCAGGAACGTCGCCGCATCCATTTCGATGTGGGTGTTGATCTCGGCATGACAGGCCGCGCACGCCATGAAGACAATGGACATCGCTGCGCCCTTTGAAGGGACGGGAGCACAAGTTCCGCTCCGGTTGCCGGCGCCCGTGGGTCAACCCGACCGGCAATGTTCCAGATTATGCGCCGCTTCGGAACCGACAACAAGCCGCCCCCGCCATGCGGGAACGATGCGGAGGTTCCCCGGTTCTGCTTGAAAGGGAAGGAGGATTCACGATGCCACGATACTTCTTCCATGTGCCGACAGCAGACCTGTTCGAAGATCGGCACGGGTCGGAGCTAGCAGATTCCGAGGAGGCTCGCGAAGAAGCGACCGGGTTCGCGCGCGACCTGATGCGCAGCGCGGAGAGCCTTGACTGGTCGAATTGGGTGGTCGAGGTCACCGATAGCCACGGCAACGTCGTGCTCGATTTGTCGTTCGATGCCGTCAAATGCGCGGAAACGCGCCACTAGCGATTTTCGCCCGGGCTGCCGGAAGTCGCCACTCATTTCCCCGTCAGCGGAGAGCGCGGGTTTCGCGCGCTTGCCGCCGCGGGTACTGATTTGCGGCCGGTGTGTTCTAGTCGTCGCGATAGACCCGCTCGCGGCGCTCGTGCCGCTCCTGCGCTTCAACCGACAGCGTGGCAATCGGACGCGCTTCAAGTCGCTTGAGCGAGATCGGCTCGCCCGTCTCCTCGCAATAACCGTAGGTGCCGTCCTCGAGCCGCTGCAGAGCCTCTTCGATCTTGGCGATCAGCTTGCGCTGGCGATCCCGCGCTCGCAACTCGATGGCGCGGTCCGTTTCCGACGACGCGCGATCGGCGAGATCCGGATGGTTCTGGTTCTCGTCCTGTAGATGTTGCAGCGTTTCCTTCGCCTCTCGCAGAATGTCTTCTTTCCAGGCCAGCAGCTTTTCCCGAAAATATTCTTGCTGGCGTGGGTTCATGAACGGCTCTTTGTCGGTCGGCCGGTAGGATTTGGTCCTTTCGAGCAACGCGACACCGTTTTTCTTCTTATCGGAACGCATCGTGACCCCGTGCATCGTGGCGAGCCCTCCTGTTCGCGCCGCGCTTATATCGAGCCCCCCGGGTACGGACAACTACGGAATGAAGAAGGTTGGGAGTTCGCGGCGCTGCAAAATAAGGCAGCGTGGAACCGGCAAGAGGACGCCAGTTCGTATGGATTATCGGGGGGTCAGCTTGGCGATTTCCACCGCCACCCGCAGCTCGATCTCGCCCAAAACGGCGTCGAGGCCCGCTTCGCCGGAGCCGCCATTCAGATAGGCCGCTACCGATTGCAGCTTGGTCAAAGTGGCGGGAGACAGGGTCCCGCCCAGGAGCCCCAGCTTCAATTCGTCCAGAGCGTCGAGGGCGTGGCGGCCGCGTTTGACCGCGTGGCGGCGGCGTTCGGTTGGATCGTCCACCCCCTGCAATGCGATCAGGGCGTCAATGCCGCCGACGGCCCGCAATCCGCCAGCCGGCGCCGACGCGCGGCGCCGATTCGCCTTCTCCTAAGGCAAAGCCACCGCCACCGGAGCGTCGCGGCGCCGTTGTGACAGCCGAAGCGGCAGTTCCGCTCGGTCCCTGAATTCGCATGGCGAGGCCTCACGCCGCACGGGGGCGTCCGACACTGAGCCTCGGCTTTTATGGTTAACCCGCCGTAAACGGCGGGCAGAAACTGCCTAGCGCCCGGCAGTCCATGTCGCCACCCGCCGGCCCGTCAGCCCCGGACAAATCAAAATCCCTTGCCGGAACAATGGCTTGCATTGCGGGAGCGGCTGGCACGACATTCGCAAGAACCTGGATAGTCCGTCTCTTGGGGAGCAAGATGAAAAGGACGCTTACTGCCGCGCTCGCCGCGGGCTTGCTGCTGGTCTGCGCCCTGGCGCCGGCCGGCGCGACGTCGCGTATCAAGGACCTCGCCAATATCGAGGGGGTCCGCCAGAACCAATTGATCGGCTATGGCCTGGTCGTCGGTCTCAACGGCACCGGCGACACGCTCAATAACATCCCGTTCACCCGGCAATCGCTGCAGGCGATGCTGGAACGGCTCGGCGTGAATATTCGCGGCCAGACCCTGCGGACCGGCAATGTGGCCGCGGTCATGGTCACGGCCAATCTGCCGCCCTTCGGCACCCAGGGCACGCGCATCGACGTCACCGTCTCCGCGCTCGGGGATTCCAAGAGCCTGCAGGGCGGCACCCTCCTGGTGACGCCGCTGCTCGGCGCCGACGGCAATGTCTATGCCGTGGCGCAGGGCTCGCTCGCCATCGGCGGCTTTCAGGCCGAGGGCGATGCCGCCAAGATCACCCGAGGCGTTCCGACCGTCGGACGCATTGCCAATGGCGCCATCATCGAACGGGAGATCGAATTCGCACTCAACCGGCTGATGCAGGTGCGGCTCGCGCTACGCAATGCGGATTTCACCACCGCCAAGCGCATCGCCTCGGCCGTCAATGATTTCATCGGCTCCGCCACTGCCGAACCGCTCGATCCTTCGACGGTGCAGCTTACCATTCCGGCTAAATATCACGGCAATGTCGTCTCGCTGCTGACTGAGATCGAGCAGTTACAGGTCGAGCCCGATCTCGCGGCGAAAGTCGTGATCGATGAGCGCTCCGGCATCATCGTGATGGGTCGCGACGTGCGCGTATCGACGATCGCAGTAGCGCAGGGCAACCTCACCGTCACGATTTCCGAAACGCCGCAAGTCAGCCAGCCGAACGCGCTCTCGCGCGGGCGCACGACGGTGGTGCCCCGCACGCGCATTGGCGTTTCCGAGGAGGGCAAGAAGCTCGCTTTGGTCAAGGAAGGCGTGTCGCTGCAGCAGCTGGTCGACGGCTTGAATGCGCTTGGAGTCGGTCCGCGCGACCTGATTGCCATCCTGCAGGCGATCAAGGCCGCGGGCGCCATCCAGGCCGACATCGAGGTGATGTGATGGGCGCCATCCCTGCCCTCGCCTCGCAGACCGGCTCGGCCGCGCTTACGGCGCTGGCGCCGGCGAAACCCGGGCTGGTCGCCAGGGACAAGGCGCGCGCCACCGCGGTCGATTTCGAGGCGGCGTTTCTAAGCTCCATGTTCAATCAGATGTTCACAGGCATCGACGGCGATGGGCCGTTCGGCGGCGGAGGCGGCGCCGGCGTGTGGCGCTCGTTCTTGAGCGAGGAATACGGCAAGTCATTCGCGAAGGCAGGCGGCGTCGGCATTGCCGATCACGTCTATCGCGCGTTGATTGCTCAGCAGGAGGCGCGCGGCAAATGAACGCATCCACCGGCGTGTCGCCCGAGACAATGACGTCGCCGAGCCCGGCGGTCAGCGCCGATGAAGCCGCGGCATCGGTTACGCGCTTCATCGAGGTCATGGATGCCCTGCTGCACGTCGTGCAGCAGGAGACAGACCTGGTGCGCGCCGGGCGCGTCAGCCAGGCGGCCAAGCTTGCTGACAGCAAAGCCGATCTCACCCGCCGCTACATCGCGGATGCGCTGCAGCTCAAGGCCAATCAAGCGCGGATCCCGGCCGAACGCCTCGCGTCGCTGCGACGGCAATACGATGAGTTTCGCGCCTTGCTGCAGATCAATCTGACGGTGCTGGCGACCGCTCACGCGGTGTCGGAAGGCATCGTGCGCGGCGTGTCGGGCGAGCTGGCGCGCAAATCCGTGCCGAGCACCTATGGCGCCTCCGGCCGCACGGCCGCTGCAAGCGCCAGCGCCGTACAGCCCCTCGCGGTCAGCCGGGTACTTTAATCCGAGCCGCCTCGCCGCCTACTGGAACAGGCGCAGGAAGCTGCTGTTCGACTGCGCGGCAAATGACAGGGCCGTGCTGATCAGTTGCTGCTGCGTCTGCAACACCATCAGCCTTGCACCCTCCTCGTTCATGTCGGCCAGAACGAGATCGTCGGCGCCCGCCTGCAAGGTCTCGATCATTCCCTCCATGAAGTCCTGGCGGGTTTCGATCACCGTCAAATTGGAATTGAAGTTGGCGGCTTGGGCGGTGAGTGGGCTCATGGCCGTCGTCAATTTGGCCATCGCGTCGTGGACGTCCTTGTCGGTCTGGAACGCATTGGTAGACGCGGTAATTCCAAGTCCGGTGGAGTCCAGCGTGGCGCCGGTGACCGAAAAGCTCGTGGTGCCGCCTTCGTTGAACTTGACGACCAGGTTTCCGCCAGTGAGCAGGTTGACGCCATTATAGGCGGAATTGAGTGTGAGCTGGTCGATCTGGGTCCGGAGTTGGTCGTATTGGGTGGCCAATGTGGTGCGGGCAGCGCTCAAAGTACCGGCCGACGTCGTGCCGTCCGCCAGCCCGACCTGGAGCTTTTCGCTGGAGGACGCGAGGCCGCCGCGCACGATCGTATTGTTGTTGGTGGCCTGAAATTGCAGCCGGCCATCGGTGGTGAGCTCAGCTTTCACTTTCAGAGTGGCGTGGTTATTCACCGCGTCGAGGATCTGCTGGACGGTGATGAAACCGCCGGACGAGGTGGCCGTAGCCGTGACCGTGCCGTCGCCGATGGTGACGGTGTCCGTGCCGGCGCTGGTCGTAATGGCCGAGGTCACCGTAAGACCAGCGACGCTTCCCGTGTAAACCGCCGTCGTTGCCGGGCTCGCCTGCGCCTGCGTCGCCAGGGACTGGGCGCTTTCGACGAAATTCGTCAGCGCCTCGAGACTTGCATTCGCGGATTCCACGGTCTTGTAGGCGTTCGCCACCGAGTCCAGCAGGCTGTTGAGCCCGTTGGCGCGGGTCGTCAGGGCACTGGCCGCGAAAAAGCGTGTGGGATCGTCAAGCGCGGAATTGACCCGCTTACCGGTCGCGAGGCGAAGCTGCGTCGCCTCCATGAGACTGGTGACCCTCTGCAGAGCCAATATGCTCGACCTTACAGACGCGGGAAGAGAAACTCCAACCATGACGCAACCCCTTACCCAGTAACGCAAAGATCCTGGCTTCTTTGGCCAAGTGGACTGGGTTATAGAGGGGCGTATTTAATCGGTATTGAAGTAACGTCCCTAAAAAACTCTGTTGGTTATTGGCTATTTAGCGGAACGAATACAATTTGACGGATTGGTTTAACACCTGGGTAATAATTGATGCTCACGCTCCTGCGCTGACCGGGACTGTGAAATGCCGGGTCGCCCGCCTCGGATCGGCTCAATAAAAAATCTGGGAGTTGGCGGAGGCAGGCAGTTGGCGCCGGGACCCCATCCACCAAGTCCAGATCGTTAAACGAAAGTAAAAAACGTCGTCGCCCTGGCCGCGATGGCGCGTTTGGCGCGCTAACGCCGCATTAATACTTACAACACGTTGGCTTAACCATATTTTTTTACGCTGTATTACGACTAACGTGGCATTCAATCGATCCAAGCAATGCGACCGACAGGTCTAACCGTCAGTACGGCATACGACTAGAAAGGTTTTTACGATGGCCAATAATATCGCTTTGTCGGCCGGCGTCCGGCAGAACCTGACGGCACTGCAGAATACGTCGGCCATGATGTCGGCAACGCAGGCGCGGCTCGCGACCGGCAACAAGGTCAACTCGGCGCTCGACAATCCCATCAACTTCTTCGCCTCGTTGTCCCTGAACAATCGCGCGAACGACCTCAGCATCCTGCTCAACTCGATCGGACAGGCGCAGAAAGTGCTGGAGACCGCCGACCAGGGCCTCACGTCGCTCACCAGGATGGTGGAGTCGGCCAAGCTGATCGCCAAGCAGGTCCGCGAATCCCCGCAGCCGTCGGCGGTGGCCTATAACGGGTTTGTCGTCAACTCGACCGCCGCGGCCCAAACGCTGGCCTCGCACGACGGCGGCGCCGTCACGGTCGCCAACAGCGCGGCCTATTCATTCGACATCAACATCAACGGCACCGGCGCGCGGACGGTCAACTTTACCTCGGACGGTACCGCCACCTATGCGGAAATCCTGGCCGGTCTGCAGGCCGACCTTGTGACCGAACTGACCGCGGCGGGCTTCACCGGCCGGGTGACCCTGACCACCGGCGCCGGCCTCAACGATCTCAAGCTCGATGCGGTCGATGCGGATATCGATTTCGTGATCTCGGCCGCTACGGCGAATACCGGCTTGGCCAACGCCGCCTACAACTCCACGAGCCTGCTCGACAACATCGGCGTGGGTGCGCAGGGCTCGACCTTGACCGTGAAGGTCAGTGGCGGCACCGACCAGATCATCACCTTCGGCACGGGTTTGGGCCAGGTCTCCACGCTGCAGGAGTTGGACACGGCGCTCGCCGGCCTGCAGGGCGTCACCGCGGATCTCTCCGGTGGTCCCCTGACGTCGTTAAGCTTCACTGTCGCCGGCTCAACCAGCCAGAACAGCCTGCAGCTGACCGGCTCGATCGCGGGCGTGAACGCCGCCCTCGGAAACCCCGCCACCAGCACCACTGGCACCGGCTCGGTATCGCAGCCGAACGCCGCGCGCATCAGCCTGCAGAACGACTACAACGTCATTCTCGACCAGCTCGATACGCTGGCGAAGGACGCCTCCTACAACGGCATCAACCTGCTGTACGGGGACGACCTCAAGGTGGTGTTCAATGAGATCGGCACGAGCTACCTGACCATCCAGGGCGTGACTTTCAACTCGGCCGGCCTCGGCCTCGCCAAGGTCAACGGCACCTACTTCCAGGACGATGCCAACGTTGAACTCACGCTGGCCGACCTCGAAGAGGCCCTGACCACCCTGCGCAACCAGGCATCGCGCTTCGGTTCGAACCTGACCACGACGCAGACCCGCCAGATGTTTACCAAGGCGCAGATCAACGTGCTGCAGACCGGTTCCGACGCCCTGGTGCTGGCCGACAGCAACGAGGAAGGCGCCAAGCTGCTGGCCTTGCAGACCCGCCAACAGCTGTCCACCACCGCGCTGGCGCTGTCGACGCAGAGCGACCAGGCGGTGCTGCGCCTGTTCGGCTAGTCCAAAACACATTCCTAATGAAAACGGCGGGGCCAACACCCCGCCGTTTTCTTTTGCGGCGCGGCGGTCCTTCGATTCGCTGCCGCAGGAATTCGAAACATCGATAATCAAATCTTAACAGCGGCGGTATAGCTTTCCGGCACGCCTTCCTTATTCGAGATGGAGCACTCGCCATGCAAAACGCCGCGCAAGCCTACACCACTGTGGCGAGACAGACCGCCAATCCGCGCGAGCTGGAAGCCGATCTTCTCCTGCAGGCCGCCGCGCGCCTGCAGGCCGTGGAGGAGGCCTGGGACGAGCAGCGCACAGGCCTTGACCAGGCCCTGCTCTATAACCGCAAGCTCTGGGCGATCTTCGCGGCCTCGGCCACCGATCCCGAGCATCCGCTGCCGGTCGAGATCCGGCAGAACATCGCCAACCTTGGCATCTTTGTGATGAACCAGACGCTGTCGATGATGACGCAGCCGCGCCGCGAGGATCTCGGGTCGCTGATCAATATCAACCGCGAGCTGGCGGCCGGTCTGCTCGGCCGCGCCTGATCGCCTGAACGGCATCGCGCGCGGGGCGGTTGCGTCTGCGCGAATTGACGCTTTCGCGCACAAGCCACCTTGCACTTAACCCCGACGCGGTAGGCCGCCGCGGACAGGGGAGGACGACCATAGGAGGGGCCCAAACGCTGCCCTTCATGCTAAAAGTGTTCCTCCGCAATGCGGAGGTCATCGGCCAGGAATGCTCCCGTTAGAAGTTGCAGTAATAGTCGTACTGATTGTCCTTAATGGCCTGCTCGCAATGTCAGAGTTGGCCATCGTGTCATCCCGGCCGGCACGTCTGCGACGCATGGTCGAACGGAACATTCGTGGCTCACGGCGCGCGCTCGCACTCGCCGCCGACCCCGGCAAATTCCTGTCTACGGTTCAAATTGGCATTACCCTTGTCGGTGTGCTTTCGGGAGCCTTTTCAGGGGCAACTCTTGGTTTGCGTCTGGAGAGTTGGCTTCTCGGTTTGGGATTGCCGGATGGTGTCGCTGACGTGATCGGCGTCGGCCTCGTGGTGGCAGTAATAACTTATGCGTCGTTGATCGTTGGCGAACTCGTTCCGAAACAGATCGCTCTGAGAAATCCGGAAGCTGTGGCCGTGAGGGTCGCGCCAGCGATGACATGGCTGGCGAAGATCATGTCCCCGCTGGTCTGGCTACTCAACGCCTCCGGGAAAGCGGTGCTCCGCTTGCTGGGCCAGCGCGAGGATCACGGCACCAAGGTAACGGAAGAGGAGATTAAGACCCTGGTTGCGGAAGCAGAACATGCCGGCGTTCTAGAACCCGGCGAAAAAGAAATGATCGCTGGCGTCATGCGCCTTGGTGACCAGCCCGTACGGGCGGTCATGACGCCGCGTCGCGATGTGGACATGATACGACTTGCCGACAGTGCGAAATCCATACGAGCAACGATAACAGCCAGTCGGCATTCTCGTCTGCCGGTATATGAGGACGATCCCGACGAAGTATTGGGCGTCATCCAGGCCAAGGATTTGCTCGATGCATATCTAGAGGGTCAGCAGCAGCCAGATATCCGCGCCGCAATCCGTGAAGCTCCGATGATCCCCGACACCCTCGACGCACGGGACGTTGTTTCCGTGCTCAAGGCGTCGTCCGTCCATATCGGGCTCGTCGTAGATGAGTACGGGCATTTCGAGGGAGTCGTTACATCGGCCGACATTCTTGAATTGATTGTCGGCGTGTTTACAACCGAGGAAGGACAAGAACCGGATATCGTGCGCCGCGAGGACGGTTCTTTGCTGGTGTCGGGGTGGACCTCGGCTGAAGAGTTCGAAGAAGTCACAGGTGTGCCGCTGCCAGCCGGCCGCACCTATCACACCGTTGCGGGCTTTATCCTAGAAGGCTTCGGTACGCTGCCTTCCGTTGGAGATAGTTTCGACGCCCACGGCTGGCGCTTTGAAGTTGTCGATCTCGACGGACGCCGCGTCGACAAGGTTCTGGCAACGAAGCTGCCGGCGGCGCGCCGTATGCGCTAATTTGCCTAAAGTTGGCGACCGCGTTTGTAAGCCAAACGTGCGAACGTGCCGTCGTGGCCGCGCTGTTGGGCACTCGTAGTGGGGGATTGGCTAGCTGGTACGCAGCCGTCGTCGCACGGGGCCGTACCAATCGTGCCTGCCAGTATCCTCGATGGCAGCAATTCTCCGCCGCCGGCAAACTATGCGCGCCCAATCGTCAGGACGCCGGAAGGCGTTTCAACGTCAAATAGGTGCGAAAACCAAAGGTGATGCCCCACAGCGCCAGCAGAGCGCCCCAGTGGTTCAGAACCTCAACTTCAATTCTCTCGCCGGGCGCGGCCTCGATCGTCAGAGGCCGGCTTCGGCCCCAATCAATTCTTGCTTCGATCGTAAGCGGGCCGGACGGGACCTCGAGGTCGAGCACGGAATCGCGGGCGATGGTGCCGGCTTCTGCGCCGTTGACAAAGATCTTGTATTGCCTGAACCGATCTGCCAATCCGGAGCCACGGACGATCCTGAGCATGCTAGGAGTGCCTGTAGTCATCGTTATCTCCTCCATCGCAGATAATCGATTGCGCGACAGGACCGCACGCCGCGCCAGCGGGAAGCACGCGCGCAAAATGGGCCAGGCGAATATCCGGCTTACACGCGGGCTGCGTCAAGCACGCCTGCGGTGATGCAAGTCTAGATGTAGTTGATCAGGCTTGTGCGGTAGAGCAGCGCGGTCGCCTGCAATGAGGCTTGCAGACGGGTCTGCAGCGCCATGATCTGCGCCGCCACTTGTTCGGTGGGAACGCCTTCGATCTCATCGATCATGTCGGCGAGCGTGGCCTTGGTCTGTGCATGGCGTTCGCCGGCCGCCGTCATGGAGCGCTGGGCGCCGGCAATGCTGGCGCGGATCTCCCCGATCGTCTGGAGGCCGGCCGCTCGGTCAAGATTGACCGCGGCGCGCTGATTGAGTGCGTGCATGCGCGCCGTGGCATTCGGATCGCCCGGAGAGAAGGTGGTCGCGGCGAGCGCGGCGACATTCTGCACCATCCAGCGCACGCCCTCTTCGTTTGCACGCAGGCCGTATGACACCATGATCGAGGTATCGATGCGGACGCTCGCGGTGGCGCGCGCGGAATCCGTGGCGTCGTCGCCGGTGTACCAGCTCACGGTATTGGCGGAAGTGCCGGCGACCAGGCCGGTCGCCGCATTGAACGGGGGCCCCGCCACCCGCTGCGGCGGGTTGGCTGCGTCCACATTGAAGAAGTTCTCCGTCGCGACCATGGTCGAGGCGGCCGAGAGCGACGTGCTCGCAAGCTTGCCGAGCGCGACAGTGAGAGCAGCCTGCAGGTTGGTCGAGGTTGCGGTCGTATCGGCGCCAATGGTGAATTGACCGGCCGCCGGAGTTGCCGAGGTCGTGGCGGTCAGCGTGATGCTTTCGCTGGTGCCGTCGGGCAGGTTGAAGCGGAACTGGATGGTTTCCCCGGCATTCGGATTGGTGGGGCCGAGATCGACGGAGACGAACGGCGGCGCGCCGGCCGGTGGGGTGACCACCGCGCCGGTCAGGGTCGTGCTGATGGCCGCCAGCTTGAAGCCGAATGGCGAGCCCGCGACGTCCTCCGCCAGCGTGGTCGTGGTGGACGTGGGGCCCGAGACCACGACACGTCCAAGACCGCTGGCTCCAAGATCGGCCTGATTGCGTTCGGCAATGATCTGCCGCAGCCCGGCGCGGGCGCCATCGCCGTCCATGATATGCGCCAGCGTCTCGACCGCCGGGCGGTCGGCATCGCGGCCCGAGAACAGGTAGCGATCGCCGGCCTGGCTGTTCAGCAGGTTGAGGATCTCATCGAGTTCGAGGAACGCGGCCTGTTGCGCCGTCGTGGATCCGGCGCTGTCGAATGAGGTGGACCGCACGGCCGCGTTTTTGATGTCATGGCCGATATCCATGATACGCCCGAGCGCGGTTTCCGCGATGTTGATCCGCGCGCTCACGTGGCTGATCGCATCGCCGAAAGCATCGAGCGACGACAAGTGGGCACGCAGGCCGACCGCCAGATTTCGTTCCAGACCGAAGCCGGCGTAATTGTCGGATTTCTTGCCGGTTCCGAACTGACGCTGGAGATCGTCGAGCTGGCGGCGCATGTCGACCAGCGACTGCACCGCCAGAAAAGTCGGAGAACCGATGCCGCTGATGCTCATGGCGCGCCTTACATTCTCATCAGTGACTCGAGCATCTCCTTGATGGTGGAGAGCACCCGAGCGCTGGCGGCATAGGAATTCTGCAGGTTCAGGAGATTTGCCATCTCCTGGTCGATATTGACGCTGGCGCTGTCGTGGAAGCGCTGGCGGAGCGCATTGAACACCACCTGCTGGCCTTCCTTCAGGTTGGTCGCCGCAGCCGCCGCGTCGCCTTGGTGGCTCAGCACCTGCCGCAGGAAGGCCGGCAGCGATGCGCTGAACGGCGCGGCGGCGGACCCGAGGCCCGCCTCAGGCGAAAAGGCGAGCACTGCACTTTGCAGGCGGTCGTAGATGAAGTTCGGCCGCGTGGCATCGCCCGCTGCCGTGAGCGGAGAGGTCTGGAACACGACAAGCCGCGAGGGATCATCGCGCAAAGCCGCGTTGAGGGCGATGCGGCCGGCAAGGCCCGTAGCTTGCTTTCCGCCCGCACCGATCGCGCCCGTGAACGCCCCGTTGCCATCCATGAAGAACGGCAGCTCGCCGCTGCCGCCGGTCAGCGTGGTCGCCGTCTTGGTGACGGACACCGCATCGACGTCCGCCTTGTCGAGCGCACCGTCGTCGAGAATGCGCAGCGTCTGGCCGGCCGGGTTGGAGAACTGAAGCTCGGCGGTGGCGAAGGCCGCGTTGAGCTGGGTGATCACCGAAGCAAGGCCGCCGGACAGATTGATACCGATCACGCGGTCGTTCGGATCGGACGTTGCAGTATTGTCGAGGGGTAACGCGGCGGGATCGTCGACCCGCAGCAACGTCACGGTATGCTGCATGCTCGTCGTGTTGTCGGTGTAGGTGAAGTTGACGGAATTGCCATTCAGCAGCCCGGCCAGATCGATATCGAAACCGGATTGCGCGCCCGCCACCACCGCCGTTCCGGCCGTGGTCCGGTCGGACAGGGTCCGCGCCAAACCGGCGGCGATCTCGTCGAGCTGCGCCTGTGCCTCCACCAGGATCTCGTCGCGCATCTCCAGCAACCCGGCGAGTTCGCCGGAACGGATCGAGTGACTGGCAATCAGGTCTACGCTGGCGCCGTGCGGGCCGACCAACACCAGCGTGCCGACATTCCGCTTGGCGGGATCGGCACTCCACTGCGATGTGGGGGTCATCAGGCCGCGCCCGTCGAAGGCAAGCTGCGAGGCGGCGTTGCCGACCAGCTGAATTCCGGAGTTGGTGAAAATGGTGACGCGATTGTGGTCGTTCTCCACGACGCGGATATCCATCAAGCCGGCCAGTTCGTCGATGGCGCGGTCGCGCTGGTCGAGCAAGCCGGCGACGGTGGCATCCTGGACGCCGGCGGTTCCGAGCTGCTGATTGAGTTCGGCGATCCGCCGCATGACCTCGTTGGCGCGGGTGACCGCTTCGCCAAGGCCCATTTCTGCGTCGGTACGCAGGCTCTGGATGTCGCCAGCCATGCGGTTGAGCCGTTGGGTGAGAACCTCGGCGGCGCTCAGCACGCGCGTTGCGCGCGACCGGAGATTCCGGCGTCGTCGATAGGGTCTGCAACGCCGAGATCACATCGTTGAACACCGCCTCCAGCGTATCGTTGGAGCCGGGGACGCCATAAACGCTCTGCAGCCGATCGTAGAAGCGCGCGCGCAGCTCGGCATAGCTTGCGCCCGCGCTTTCCACGCGCATCTGCCGCTGCACATATTGGTCGAGCTCGCGGTTGATGGCGGCCACCCGCACGCCGACACCGATCTGGCCCGCAGTGGTGGTGACTTGCAGCGGCGTCTTGCGGACATAGCCGGGCGTGTCGGCGTTCGCCACATTGGAGGCGACCACCGACAGGCCGGCCTGCGTGGCCCGCAGACCGGTCACTGCCGTGGCGAGTGCCTGCGAAAAACTCATGACCCTCTATCGTCCTTGGCTCCGCCGGCGGCGTCCGCTTTGCCGGGCGTCAGCGCAGCATGTTCAGCAGATCGTCGACCATCTGATTGCTGGTGGAGATCACCCGCGTATTGGCGGAGTAGGCCTGCTGGGTCACGATCAGCTTGGTGAACTCGTCGGCGATATCGGTATTCGAGCCCTCGAGCGAAGAACCGACGATCTTGCCCGGCGCGCCGTAGATGGCCGGGCCGGATTCGTCGGTTATTTCGAAGGCGCCGCCGTCGATGCGCTTGAGATAGTTGGCGCCGTTGAAATTGGCGAGCGTGATCTCCGCCAGATCGAGCGTACGGCCATTGGAGTAGCTGCCGACCACGCGCCCCTTGTCGCTGACGGCGACCTGCTGCAACTCGCCGGCAGGGAAGCCGTTCTGCTGCAGCAGATTGACCTGCGCATTGCCGTTGGGATCGGCGAACTGAGTAATGCCGCCGGCGCCGTGCACCAGTTGCACGGTGCCGAGCGAAATTCCGTTCACCGTCACATTGTTGAGCTGCAGGTTGGCGATCGGCGGATTCATCTGGCCGTTGGCGCCGAACGTGTAGTTGACGCCGACATTCTGCCAGGCGACCTGGGTGCCGGTGGCGAGCGAGTTGGTCTGGTAGAACAGATTCCAGACGTCGGGATCACCATAGGCGGAGCTGCTGAGCTTGGCCCAACGCAACTGTATGTTTACGGGCGAGCCGGACACGTCAAAGGCCGTGATGGCGCCGCCGCCGATGGAGGATTCCAGGAACGGCGAAAGGTCGTTGGCCACGACCGTCTGGTTCGCTGGCAGCGCGGTCGTTATTTGCATGCCGAAATTGAGCGGCGTGGCGGTGCCGGTGACCGTGATGGTGTCGCTCAGGCTCGCCGCGGTGATGGTGATATTGCCATTCGCGTTGTTGAGCGTGGCCGTGCCGCCCCCTATCGCGCCGAGCGCTGCCGAGAGTTCGCCCATGGTCGAAACCTGACCGCCGCCATTGCCGAAGGTGATCGTGGTCGGCGGATTGGCCCCGATGGTGATAACCAGCGTCTGCCCGGCAGCCACAGCGCTTTGGGTCAGCAGATTGGTCGGATTTTGTGTGCCGATGGCCAGGCCCAATTCGGTCAACAAGGCAAAGGTGGAAGCGCCGCCGATCGCCACCGCGGTATCGGCATTGGCCCCGGTCAGCACCAGGCGGTTGGTGCCGCTTGCAGTGGCGGCGACGCCGGTCGCGCCGGTCTGCGCATTGATGTTGGCGCGGATGGTGGCGAAATCGTCTGCCGCCGCAATGGCGATGGGCGTGCCGTTGATGACGAGATTGCCGCCGACCGAGGCTACCGCCGAGAGGTCGTTCGTGCCGGTCATCACTGCGACCCCGTCCGGCAGCAGCGTCGCGCCGGTGCCGGTGATCTTGGCCGGCGATGGCGCACCGGCGACCGGACTGGCCTGGAAATCCGCAGGATCGAGCAGTTCCGAACGCGGCACGCTCACGTCGTGTCCCGGCGTCTTTGGATAGCTCGACAGGTTGGCGCGGTATTCGATCTGGCTTGTGGCCTGCGCCGGGAGAAAGTCGTTCTGGAATTGCAGGAGTTGCGGCACGCTGCCGATCAGATTGCCGGTGGTCGCGTCGACCGGAATTCCCATCAGATAGTAGCCGGCGCCGTTGACCAGGAAGCCGTTCTTGTCCGGCTGAAAGTCGCCGCGGCGCGTGTAGCGGTCGATGCCGTCGAACACCGGCCGGTTGTCGGCAAAGTTGGTCGGCTTCTGGGTGACGAAAAAGCCTTCGCCGTTGATGGCCATGAAAGTGCCGATCGAGGCGGTCTGAATATCGCCTTGTACGGTATTGGTCGACCGCGAGTTGGCCACCACGTTGCCGGACAATTGCTTCGACGGCGGGTCCTCCGGGATGAGATCGACGAAGCTGGTATCGAGGCGCTTGAACGCGGTGGTCTGCGAATTGGCGATGTTGCCGGACACGTTTTCGAGCGCAAAGGACTGCGCCTTCATGCCGGTCACCGCGGTGGTCAGCGCACCAAAGATACCCATGACATCGTCTCCAACTGTCTTCGCGACGGGCGTCGGGAGCCGCCTTGGCCGCAGTTTCGAGACAGCCGTCGCAAGCCGCGTGCCAGCGGACTTCAATGAGTCAAGTCAAAGGGTTAGATGGCGGCCGCGGCAACGCGCCTGGCGGAGTCTGCCCGGTGACCCGGCAGGATTTGCCGCGTCAGGCCGGGGCGGCCGTGAAGGTCATGGCCACGCCGTTCATGCAGTAGCGCAGCCCGGTGGGCCTCGGTCCATCGGAGAACACATGGCCGAGATGGCCGCCGCAACGCCGGCAATGCACCTCGGTACGGGGGATCAGCATCGAAAAATCGCGTTTGGTGCCGATGGCACCGTCCAGCGGCTGGTAAAAACTCGGCCAGCCCGTGCCGCTCTCGTATTTGGTTTCCGACGCGAACAACGGCAACTCGCAGCCGGCGCAGGCGAAAGTGCCCTTGCGCTTTTCCTGATTTAAAGGGCTTGAGCCGGGCCGCTCGGTGCCGTGCTGGCGCAGCACATCGTATTGCGCCTTCGTCAGAAGGCGACGCCATTCGCCGTCTGTCTTTTCGATTTCGAAGCCGCTGCCGGCGGCGGCTTCTCCGCGTGGCAGCCAGCGCGCGCCAGCCAACAGGGCTACGCCTGCGGCGCCAAGCAACAGAACGCGGCGTTTGATCATGGCGAACATCAATCCTTCTTGCCCCACAATTGCTCAAGCCGTGCATCGCGGCCGCAATTGAAACGGTAGAACTGATAGCGGGTCGGGTTCTTCAGGTAATAGTCCTGGTGATAGTCCTCGGCCTTGTAGAATGTGCTCGCCTTGGTGATCGCGGTCTGAATGGGTTGCGAAAAGCGCGCCTGCGCCTTGGCCTTCGAGGCCTCCGCGAGGGCGCGCTGCTTGTCGTCGTGGTAGAATACTTCCGGCCGGTACTGTTCCCCGCGATCGCAGAACTGCCGATCCTTCACCAGGGGATCGTGATTGCGCCAGAACACGTCGAGCAGCTTTTCATAGGTGACCTTGGTGGGATCGTAGATGATCTCAACCGCTTCGGTGTGGCCGGTATTGCCACGCACCACCTGCTCATAGCTCGGATTGGCAACCGTGCCGCCGATATACCCCGATATGGTGCTCAGCACGCCCGGGACCTTGTCGAAGTCCGCTTCCACGCACCAGAAGCATCCACCGGCGAAGGTCGCCATCGCTGTCGGCGCTGAAGCCGGGGGCGTCGATTGGGCGGCAGCGCCGCCGATCAAGCCAAGCCATGCGACGACAATGAATAGAAGCTGCGCCACGCGTTTCCCCTCAGCTGATTTTGGTCTTGCTCCGGCACACCGTGCATAGACCGATTTGCAGGCAAACGCTCCTCAATTCGCCTCACGTTCATGCGACGGGCGCGTGACGGCGCAGAACGCAGGGCCTTCGGTGCGCGTACCGGGTCAGGCTGCCGCCTCTGCCCACGCACCATTCGCGACGTGGGAGAGCGCCACAGACAAAATGTCCGCTGTCGCGCCGGGCTTCACCGCTTCGGTGGCGAGATGGCGGCGGAAGGCGCGTGCACCCGGAACGCCGCGGAACAGTCCGAGCATGTGGCGAGTGATGGAATGCAGCCGCGCGCCGCGCTGCAACTGGCGCTCGATATAAGGCAGCATGGCCTCGGCCGCCTGCTTGACGCTCTCGAATGGCGCTGGTTTCCCGAACAGCAACGGATCGACCTGGAGGAGCCGCCACGGCTCCTGATAGGCGGCGCGACCCATCATGATGCCGTCGAGGCCCGCAAGCCGCTCCACCGCCTGCTCGACGCTTGCGATACCGCCATTGAGCACGATGGTCAGTCGCGGATGCGCAGCCTTCAGGCGGTAGACCCGATCGTAATCGAGCGGCGGCACTTCGCGGTTCTCGCGCGGCGACAATCCCTGCAGCCAGGCTTTGCGGGCATGCACGATCAGGCCGTCGACCCCGGCGCTTTCGACCGCACATGTCAGTGCGTCGAGTGCCATTTCGGGATCCTGATCGTCGATGCCGATGCGGCATTTGACCGTCACCGGCACGGCCGCCGCCGCTTTCATGGCCGCGACACAGTCTCCGACCAGCGCCGGCTCTGCCATCAAACAGGCCCCGAAGCGGCCCTCCTGCACCCGGTCGGACGGGCATCCGACGTTGAGATTGATTTCATCGTAGCCGAGGTCGGCGGCGATGCGCGTGCAGCGCGCCAGGTCCCGCGGATCGCTACCGCCCAATTGCAACGCAACCGGATGCTCCGCCGGGTCGAAGCCCAGTAGCCGCTCGCGATCGCCGTGCAGCACCGCGCCTGTGGTGATCATTTCCGTGTAGATCAGCGCTCGCCGCGTCAGCAGCCGATGGAAGAACCGGCAATGGCGGTCCGTCCACTCCATCATGGGGGCTACAGAAAAGCGATTTGCGTTAGTTTTCAACACCGTATCTTCGGTTCCTGAGAATTGCGTGGCGGTCGGGCGACGCCCCAGTTATGGACAGTTTTGCAAAACAGTCCATAACGTCTTGCAGCGGAGAGTTCATGCAAGACATCAAGCAAAAGGTCGCGCTGACCTCTATTTTTGCCTCCGCGGGCCTGACACTCGCCAAGGGGATCGTCGGCCTCCTCACCGGTTCGCTCGCCATTCTCTCGGAGGCCGCTCATTCGCTGCTCGATTTCGTCGCGACGGTAATGACCTATGTCGCGGTGCGCATCTCCGGCAAGCCGGCCGACGAGGAGCACCATTACGGCCATGGCAAGGTCGAGAGCGTCACCGCGCTCGCGGCCACAGCGCTGCTGTTCCTCCTGTGCGGGGTGGTCTTGTGGGAGGCGGCGCACCGGCTGCTCGGCGGGCAGAGCCATGCGGTCGAGGTGACGATCTGGGCCTTTGCGGTGATGGTGGTCTCCATAGTGGTCGATTACTTCCGCGCACGCGCGCTCTACCGCGTGGCGGGTGAAACATCGAGCGAAGCGCTCGAAGCGGATGCGCTGCATTTCGGCTCCGACATGTGGTCATCGGCCGCGGTGCTGGTCGGGATCGGGGCCGTCGCGCTCGGCTATCCATGGGCGGATTCAGCGGCCGCCATCATCGTGGCGGCATTTATCTGCGTGGCGGGATGGCGGCTCGGACGCCGCACCATCGAGACGCTGACCGACACGGCGCCGGTCGGAGCAGCGAGCAGGATCAGTGAGGCGGTCGCCCGTATTCCCGGCGTTGTCGCGCTGGAACGGGTGCGGGTGCGCCCGGCGGGTCACGTGCTCTTCGTGGATCTCACCATCGCGGTCAGTCGCACGCTGCCGCTCGACCGTGTCGCCCGGCTGCGGCAACGGATCGATGTCGCCGTACGCGCCGAATTTCCGAAGGCGGAAGTCACCATCAACACCGAACCGCGCGCTTTAGATGATGAGACCGTGCTGGAACGGGTGATGGTGATCGCGCGCAACCGTGCGCTCGCGGTTCATCACGTCACCGTGCAGTCGATAGGCGACCGCTTATCGGTCTCGCTCGATCTGGAAGTCGACGGCCATCTGACCCTGGCGGGCGCCCATGAGATCGCCAGCGCGCTCGAACAGGCGATCCGGGACGAGCTCGGACCCGATGTCGAAGTGGAAACCCATATCGAGCCGCTGCAATTGGGCGGGCTGTCCGGCCGGGATGCGGCCGGTGCGCGCCACGCCGCGGTCGAGGCCGAGCTCGTGGCGCTTGCCGGCAAGCTCGGTTTTGTGCGCGAGGTGCATGACGTGCGGGTGCGCGAGACCCCCGACGGGGAGATCGTCAACTTCCATTGCACCGTGGATCCCGCGCTTTCGGTTTCCGACGTCCACGAGCGGGTGGACGAGATCGAGCGCGGACTGCGCCAGCGTTTTTCTTCGATCAGGCGGGTGATCGGGCACGCCGAACCCGGGCGTGCCTGATCCGTGTTGGAACGATCAGCTACTTGATCTGATCCCTGAGCAGTTCGGTGTAGCGCGTCGCGTCCTTCTTGATGATCGCGTCGAACTCGGCGGCATCGTTATTGTAGACCGCAACGACACCCGCTTTGGCCAGGCGCTGCTGCACCTCCGGCTGCTGCAGGATCGCGACCACGTCCTTGTTGATCTTGTCGATCACGGATTTCGGGCCGTTGGCCGGCATCATCAGTCCGAACCAGGAATCGTAGGAATAATCGGGCAAGCCGGATTCGGACACCGTCGGGACATCCGGCAGCGTCGGAATGCGCTTGGCGGTGGCGACCGCGAGCGCCCGCACCTGCCCGGACTGCACCAGGTCAGCCCCTACATTGCTCGGGGTAAAATAGAGATGGGAATCGCCGCGGATCACGGCAGTGACCAATTCCGGCGCGCCTTTATAGGGAATGTGCACGATGTCGATATTGGCCATTTTCTTGAACAGCGCGCCGCCAATGAAGGTGGTGCTGCTGACGCCCGGCGAGGCGAAATTCAAAGTGCCCGGCTTGGCCTTGGCGAGCGCGATCAGTTCCTGCACCGACTTCGCAGGCAGGCTTGGATTGACGATCAAGACCAGCGGCACCGAGGCGAGCTGCGTGATGCCGGAAAAGTCCTTCACCGGATCGAACGGCAAGGCCTTGTTGGTCAGAGCGGCGATGGTATGGCCATTCGAAGTGACCATCAGAGTGTGACCGTCCGCCGTGCTCTTGGCGACAGCCGCCGTGCCGGCGATGCCGGGACGGTTTTCGATGATGACCTGTTGGTCCCAGCGCTCTGCCAGCTTGTCCCCGACAATGCGCGCCAGAATGTCGGTCGCACTGCCGGCGGTGAACGGCACCACGATGCGGACGGTCTGGGTCGGAAAACCCTGCGCGAAAACACCGGTGCCGGCCAACAACAAGGCAGCGGCCGCAATCCCGAAAATGCCGAAATCTCGTCAAAAGCTTCGTCACATTGCCCTCCCCTGATTTTGGAGCCGCCCCAACGGCCCGCACCGATTAAAGCACGAAGCGATAGCCGCGAATACGCGGAAAATCCGAGGGTCGGGCCGCCGCCGCGCCCCAAGGCTGTCGCGGCGGGGGATTGTGTTATGGAGAATGCCATCCCACCTTTGACGGACGATCCGCCCGCCATGCGCACCGAACTCGCCCAACCCATCCGCCTGCAAGACTATCGGCCGCCGGACTGGCTGGTCGAGACCGTCGATCTCGATGTCTCGCTCGCTGCGCAGGCGACGCGCGTGCGGGCCGTGTTGTCCGTGAAACCCAATCCGGATGGCGCCGCGCCCGCGCCCCTGGTGCTCGACGGCGATGGACTGTCGCTGCTTTCGGTCGCCCTGGACGGTGACCCGCTGAGCCCGGATCGCTTTAGCGCTACGCCAGCGAGGCTGACCATTGCGCAGCCGCCGCAGCGGCCTTTCACGCTCGCCGATCGAACCGTGCTCGATCCATCGGCGAACACGCCAACTGATGGGCCTCTATCGATCGGGCGGCACCTACTGCACGCAATGCGAGGCCGAAGGGTTTCGCCGCATCACCTATTTCCCCGATCGTCCCGACGTCATGGCGGTCTATACGATGCGCATCGAAGCCGACAAGGCCGATGCGCCGGTGCTGCTCGCCAACGGCAACCTGGTCGATGCTGGCGACATCGCGGCACCGGCCGCCATTTCGCGATCTGGCACGATCCTTTTCCAAAGCCGTCCTATCTGTTCGCGCTCGTGGGCGGCAATCTGGCCTGCGTCGAAGACCGTTTCACGCACCATGTCGGGCCGCGACGTCGCGCTGCGCATCTATGTCGAGCAAGGCAAAGAGGATCGCTGCGGCTATGCCATGGACGCGCTCAAGCGCTCGATGCGCTGGGACGAGCAGGCGTTCGGCCGCGAATACGATCTCGACATCTTCATGATCGTCGCCGTGTCCGACTTCAACATGGGCGCGATGGAGAACAAGGGCCTCAACATCTTCAACGACAAGTACGTGCTGGCCAGCCCGGAGACCGCGACCGATGCGCGACTACGCCAATATCGAGGCGATCATCGCCCACGAATATTTCCACAACTGGACCGGCAACCGCATCACCTGCCGCGACTGGTTCCAGCTCTGCCTGAAGGAAGGGCTGACGGTTTTTCGCGATCAGGAATTCACCGCCGACCAGCGCTCGCGCCCGGTCGAGCGCATCGCCGATGTGCGGGGCTTGCGCGCGCATCAGTTCGTCGAGGACGCCGGGCCCCTCGCCCATCCGGTGCGCCCAACCGCCTATCGCGAGATCAACAATTTCTATACCGCCACGGTCTACGAGAAGGGCGCCGAAATCGTCCGCATGCTGCAGGCGCTGATCGGGCCGGAGGCCTTCCGCGCCGGCATGGACCTGTACTTCGCGCGCCACGACGGCGAAGCCGCGACGGTCGAACAGTTCATCGCGTGTTTCGCCGAGGCGTCCGGCACGGATCTCTCACAATTCATGCTCTGGTATTCCCAAGCCGGCACGCCGGAGGTCGTGGCGACCGGGCACTACGATGCGGAGACCAGAACCTATCGTCTCGATCTCGCGCAGACGGTGCCGCCGACGCCCGGACAGGCCAGCAAGCAACCGATGGTGATCCCGCTCGCCATCGGTCTCGTCGGCCGCGATGGCAGTGACTTGCCGCTGCAACTCGCCGATGGGCACGAGGTCGCGCGCGCAACCCTTGTGTTGCAGAACGCTGCCGAGACATTTGTGTTTACCGGCGTCGGCGAGCCGCCGGTGCTCTCGCTCAATCGCGGCTTCTCGGCGCCGATCAAGCTCGAGCGCGAATTTGAGCGCCAGCGATCTCGGATTTCTGGCCGCGCATGATTCCGACCCGTTCAATCGCTGGCAGGCGATGCAGACACTGGCCAACCGCCAGCTCCTGGTAGGCCGTCGCGGCCATCCGCGCGGGCGCAGCCGCCCGGCAGGACCCCGCCCTGCTTGCCGCGCTCGCGGCCTCCTGGCCGATACGGCGCTTGAGCCCGCTTTCGTCGCGCTTCACCTTGCGGTGCCGATCCGAGGCGGACATTGCGCGCGAAATCGGCCGCGACGTCGATCCCGACGCGATCTTTGCGGCACGCACGCGCGCTGCGCGCCGCGATCGGCAGACATCTCGGCGACGCGCTGTTGGAGCGTTATCGATCGCCTGCAGCGACGCGGCGCCCTACCGTCCCGACGCCGCCGAGCGCCGGGCGCCGCGCGCTACGTAACGCCTGCCTCGACCTGCTGGCGGCGGCGGCGCAGCCGGAGGCGATCGATCGCGCCGTGCGCCAGTACGGCCGCCGATAACATGACCGACCGCATGGCGGCGCTGCGACACTTGTCGCTGCGCGACGTGCCCGAGCGCGCCGCCGCATTGAACGATTTCTACAACCGCTACGCCGGCGATCCGCTGATCGTCGACAAATGGCTCGCGCTGCAGGCCTCGATCCCGGAGCGCGCGACGCTCGATCGGGTCGAGGCGCTGACCGCGCATCCGGCATTCTCGTTCGGAAATCCCAACCGCGTACGCGCCCTGATCGGCGCCTTCGCTGCGGGCAACCAGACCCAGTTCAACCGGCCGGACGGCGCAGGATACGACTTCGTTGTCGAAACTGTGCTGGCGCTCGACGGCAAAAATCCGCAACTCGCCGCCCGCCTGCTCGCGTTCACTCAAGAGTTGGCGCGCGCTCGAAGCACACCGCCGAGCGCGCGCGGAGGCAGCGCTGCGCCGCGTGTCGCGCCGCACCCGCGCTGTCGCTGGACGTCGGCGACATCGTCGAGCGGGCGCTCGGCGAAGCCTGAGCGGCTCGCGACTAACGCCTATTCCACCGGCATAATCGGGCACTTAGCGGCTTGTGGCCGGCGTCAAAAAACGTTGTCGCGCCGGTCGAAACCGCACCTCGCCACAGGCGTTAAAAAAGTGCGAATCGGATCTCTCGACAAAACACCCTTTGTCGATTCCAATCGAAAGTGATTCGGGGAGATGCGGCACATCCTTCCGATCGAAGGCTGAGGGTGGACATCCGAACGGGGGCCAGCAATGGCGCGCGCCGAGGCAGCGAGCGCGTCTGTACAATCCGACTCGATCAAAGGGTTGGCTCAATCGATCGCCAAGCCGGCATATCGGCGCTTACTCACCGCCGAACCAGCTTTGCGACGTGCGGTGCCTGCTTTGATCATCGCATTCCTGCTGACGATCTGCGTCGGCGCGATTGTACAGATTCTCGATCATCGTCGCCAGGCGCTCGGTGATCTGACGAGACAGATTGAGGCCGCGGCCGATCTGCTGGCGGATCGTATCGCCACCTTGAAAGGCGACGAGCGCCGGCTGCAATCGGAATTCGAGAGCATCGTGCCTGCCTGGGCGCGCGCGCCCGGCCGACACGTGCTGGTGGCGAACGCCGAGGGCGTGATCCTGACTGGCGTACGTTATGTCTTGGTGAACAACGAGGACGGCGCCAGCATGACCGCTGCGCCGCTTGCTACGGGCACCGTCGGGCGCCGGCTGCTCGATATTCTAGGACCGGGCCAACCGCTGACCACATTCGGGGCGGCTGCCGGGGTTCTGGAGATCGCCCTTCCCGACGGCCTGCCGGTCTTCGCCACGGTGCGAAGCTTCACGACCGGGCAGTTGGCGGTGATCCAGCCGCGTGCCGACGCGCTCGCGCGTGTGGCGCTCCGACACCGCGCTGACCGTCACGCTCTCTGCCACCACCGGCTTCGTCGTGCTCATTCTCGGCTTTGCCTTCCACTGGCAGGCGACCCGCGCGCGCGAAGCCGACGTGATCTACGAAACCGTGCGGACCCGCATCGATACCGCGCTCAACCGGGGACGCTGCGGGCTGTGGGATTGGGACCTCGCGCGCGGGCGCATCTTCTGGTCCCATTCCATGTTCGCGATCCTCGGACTGAAGCCGCGCGAGGATCTGCTGAGCTTCGGCGAGGTCAATGCCCTGGTCCACCCCGACGATCTCCAGCTTTACGATCTCGCCGCCCAGGTCGCCGAATTCCAAGGCAAGCTTCATCGACCACGCCTTTCGCATGCGGCACGCCAATGGAAACTGGGTATGGCTGCGCGCTCGCTGCGAACTGGTCCAGCAGCCAGGTGAAAGCGCCCCGCATCTGATCGGTATAGCTGTCGACATCACCGAGCAGAAAACCCTGGTCGAGCGCACCATGGAAGCCGATCTGCGCCTGCGCGACGCCATCGAGACCATCCCGGAAGCCTTTGTGGTGTGGGACGCGCAGAACCGCCTGGTGCTGTGCAATTCCAACTTCCAGGATCTGCATAATCTGCCCGACGACGCGATTGTGGCCGGCGCCTCTTACGAGGCCGTGGTTGTCGGCCGGACGCAAACCTGTGGTGCGCTCGAAGATCACCAGCGAAGGCCAGGTTCCCGGCGCCCGCACCTTCGAGGCGCAACTTGACGACGGCAGATGGCTGCACATCAGCGAACGGCGAACCAAGGACGGCGGCTATGTCTCGGTCGGCACCGACATCACCACGCTGAAGCTGCATGAAGAGAAGCTGATGGACAGCGAGCAACGGCTCATGAAGACCGTCGCCGACCTGCGCAGATCGCAGCAGACGCTGGAACGTCAGACCGAGGAACTGGCCGATCTTGCCGAAAAATACTCCGATGAAAAGAATCGCGCCGAGGAGGCCAACCAGGCGAAATCCGAGTTCCTCGCCAACATGAGCCACGAGCTACGCACGCCGCTCAACGCCATCATCGGCTTCTCCGAGATCATGGAATCGGGGATGTTCGGGCCGCTTGGGGCGAAGAAATATCGCGAATACTGCCGCGACATCCATCAGAGCGGCCAGTATCTGCTCGACGTCATCAACGACATTCTCGACATGTCGAAGATCGAGGCCGGCCGCATGCGGCTCGACCTTAAGGAGATCGAGCTCGACCGGTTCCTGAAAGACGCCATGCGCGTGGTCTCGAAGCGCGCCGACGACAAGCAACTCACATTGTCATCGGACATACCGCGCGGCGTCCGGCTGATGGCCGACCATCGCGCGCTGAAGCAGATCGCGCTCAATCTTCTGTCCAATGCCGTGAAGTTCACGCCGGAAGGCGGCCGCATCATCGTGCGCGGCCGCGCGGCCGGCGGCTTCGTCCGTATCCTCATCGCCGACACCGGCATCGGGATCCCGAAGGAGGCGCTGACGAAGCTCGGCCGGCCATTCGAACAGGTCGAGAGCCGGATGACGAAGAGCCATCAGGGATCCGGGCTTGGACTTGCGATCGCGAGATCTCTGACCGAATTGCACGGCGGCACCATGCGCATCCGATCCAAACTGGAGCGCGGCACCATCGTGGCGCTATGCTTGCCCATCGACGGCCGGCGGCCGGAACAGGACGAGATGTTCGAGCCGGCCCCGTCGCTCGCCCCCGAACAGGGACAAACGAAGATGCGAACAAAAACCGCGTAACACAGCTTGTGGGGCGCTAAGGGGCTTCGCCCAGAATGCGGATGAAACTCTCCCGCACTTTCCCTTCAGTCTCCGCAATGAATGCGTCGAGAGTGGCAAAGTCCGGCACGTCCGCGGCGCGCGCCAGCAGCCGCAGAAGCCCCGGCGCGGCGGATTTCGGATCGAACCCCGCCGGCAGACATAGCCGCAGGATCTGCGTCAGGTCCTGATAGAGCCGCGCCGCCGGTCGCAGCACTTCCGCGTCCTCGACCGGCAGCAATCCCAGGCGGAAAGCCTTATCGAGCACCCGCACCGTCGAGGTATCCAGGATATCCGGCACCGTGGCGGCATGGATGAGCTGCAGATATTGGGCGATGAATTCGATGTCCATCAGCCCGCCGGCGGCATATTTGAGGTCCCAGCAATCCTGGTCGCCTTTCTCCTTGGCGAGCGCGCGCCGCATCTCGACCACGTCGCCCGCGGTCAGGTCCTTGTTGCGCGGCCGGCGCAGCACATCGCGGATCGCAGCTTCGACCCTCGCCGCGAATGCGGGCGACGCGGAGATCACACGCGCGCGCGTCAACGCCATGTGCTCCCAGGTCCACGCCTCGTCGCGTTGATAACTTTCGAAGCTGTCGATCTGAGTGGCCAGGGGGCCGGCCCGGCCGGATGGCCGCAATCGCATGTCGACCGGATAGAGCACCCCATAATTGGTCTGCGCCGTCAGCGCGCCAATCAGCCGCTGGGTGAGCCGGGCGAAATATTGCGGACCGTAAAGCGATTGCGGTCCGCTCGATTCCGGGTGCTCGGCGTCGAAGTCGTACATCACGATCAGATCGAGGTCGGACGTGGCGGTCATTTCCCGGCCGCCCAGTTTCCCGAATGCGAGGATCGCCACCTCCTGCTGCGGCACGCGCCCGTGCAATGCGGAAAAGCGATCGTCGACAGCGCGATGCAGGGACCGGATCAAGACATCGGCCAGGCGCGCAAAGGCTTCGCCGGCCTGTTCCGCCGACACCGTTCCGGACAGGATGCGTGTGCCGATCAGGAACATCTGCTCCTGACCGAAAATGCGCACCCGATCGAGAAAGTCCTCGTAACCTTCCGCCTGGCCGAGTGAACGCTGCAGGCCGGCAGCGAATTCCTCCTCCTCGGGCAGCGCCCCGAAGAAGCTCGGATCGACCACCGCATCCATCACTTCGGGAAATTGCGCGAGGCTATCGGCGAGACGCGGCGCGGTGCCGAGAATGAGCGCGAACAGCGCGATCAGGTCGGGATTCTGGCGCAGCAGCGAAAACAGCCGCAGGCCGCCATGCAGGCGCGCGAGAAAGCGGTCGAAGGCAAGGAGCGCGGCATCGGGCGCCGCCGAGCCCGCAAGGTGATCGAGCAGCAGCGGCACGAGCTCGTTGAACTGCACACGAGCCGCTTCATTCTTCAGCGAGCGGTAGGATCCGGCAAGCCAACCGCGCACCAGGGCGGAGGCCTCCAGCGGCTGGCGGAATCCCATCTCGCTGAGCTTGTCGAGCGTCTCGCGATCGTCAGCCTCGGCCGGAAAACGCAACGCGCGGTCGCGCGCTTCTTCCGCCGGTGCATTCTCGAACAGGGTCGCGTAATGCCGCTGCACATTGCGCAGATGCACCACCAGCGCATCGGCGAAGGCATCGCGGTTGTCGAACCCTGCAAAGCGCGCAAAATGCTCAAGCCGGTCGCGATCGGCGGGCAAGCTGTGAGACTGCTCGTCCGCCACCATCTGCACGCGATTTTCCACGGTGCGAAGGAAGCGATAGGCGCTCGTGAGCTGATCTCGCGCCTCGCCGTCAATCCATCCGCCGTCCGCGAGCGTGGCGAGCGTTGCGAGGGTTTGCCGCTGGCGCAGCTCCGGATTCCGGCCGCCGGCGACCAGTTGCTGCGTCTGTACGAAAAATTCGATCTCGCGGATACCGCCGCGGCCAAGTTTGACGTTGTGGCCTTCGATGGCGATGTCGCCATGCCCGCGATAGGCATGGATCTGCCGCTTCATGGCGTGGATATCGGCGATGGCGGCGAAGTCGAGATATTTGCGCCAGATGAAGGGCGATAGATCGCGCAGCAGGTCATCCCCGGCCGCGATGTCACCGGCGCAGGGCCGTGCCTTGATCATCGCCGCGCGTTCCCAATTGCGCCCGACGCTCTCGTAGTAGTCACGCGCCGCGGCGGTCGAAACCGCGATCTGCGTGGAGGCAGGATCGGGCCGCAGGCGTAGATCGGTCCGGAACACGTAGCCGTCGGCGGTGCGCTCCTGCAGCAGCTTCACCAGGTTGCGGGTCAGCCTGACATAGAACGAGGTCGGCTCGGTGCCCGGCGCGAGCGCCGGCGCTTCGGCGTCATAGAAAACGATGAGATCGATATCGCTCGAATAATTGAGCTCGTGACCGCCCATCTTGCCCATGGCGAGCACGATATAGCCGCTGCCGCGCTCGGGTTGCGCGGGATCAGGTGGCCGCAATCGGCCACGCCGGGCGGCGTCGTTCAGGAGATAGCGAACAGCCCCGGCAACGGCCGCGTCGGCAATATCGGTCAGGGCGCGGATCACCCGCGTCTCCGGCCACACCCCGGCGATATCGGCGAGGGCCGTCAGCAGCGCGCCGTCCGCCTTCATGCGGCGGAGCAAGCGCATCGCCTCGGCCTCGTCTTCCGTCGCGGCGATAGCCGCCGCTGCGGCATCGAGCACGCGCTCGAGACACCGATCGGGATCCGATTGCAGAAAATCCAGCAACCGATCCGGGTCGGCGCGCATCAGGTCCCACAGATAGGGCGAGCCTTCCGCAATCCCCGCGATCAGATCCTGCGCCTTGCCCTGCTCGGATATCAGCGCTTTGAGACCGACTCCGGCCGGGGTCGATGCACATTCGGCGAGCCAGTCATGGACACGAGCTTGCGCCGTATCTTTTGATATCACGCGCGGAGCCGCGGCGATCCGTTGCACGAGCGGCCGAAATTCCGGCGTCACTGGGCCGGTCTTAGCTTCGGGAAAGTTCATGCTCGCTACGTAACCTCGTCCGCCGGCATTGCGAGCAGTACCGAAGTCCGCCGGAAATGACCACTGACGTTATACGGTGCCGGCCCGCGGCAGGGAAATGACGGTTTTCAAACCGGGCTGATTGTCCTCCAGCTTGAGTTCGCCGCCGTGCAGACGTGCTACCGCGGAGGCGAGACTGAGACCGAGGCCAGAGCCTGGCTGCGAGCGGCTTTGTTCGAGGCGCACGAAGCGCTCCACCGCGCGGCCGCGATCGGCCTCCGGTATCCCAGGGCCGCCATCGGCCACTGTCAGCAAAATCTTGCCGCCGTCCTCGGCGGCTTTGACCACAATCTCCGAGGGCGCTGCGTTCGCAGCGCTGCCGTTGGGCGCGGCATATTTAATGGCATTGTCGACCAGGTTGGCGAGCGCCTGGCTCACCAGCTCCCGATTGCCGCGCACCGGCGCGCTGGCCGGCGCTTCGACCTTCAGAGTGATACCCTTGTCGTCGGCCAGCGGCTCGTACAATTCGCCCACGCCGCGGGCGACCTCGGCGGCATCGAACTCGGCCATGTCGTCGCGCGCCTGTCCGGACTCCGCGCGCGCGATCTGTAGGAGGGCGTTGAAAGTGCGGATCAGCGCGTCCAACTCCTCGATGGTGCGCTCGAGCGCAGCGCGATATTCGGCCTCGCTCCTGCCGGTGCGCAAGGCTTCTTCCGCGCGGTTGCGCAGGCGGGTGAGCGGTGTCTTCAGATCATGGGCGATATTGTCGGAGACTTCCTTCAGCCCGTGCATCAGCGCCTCGATGCGCTCGAGCATGGCGTTGAGATTGCCCGCCAGCCGGTCGAGCTCGTCGCCGGTTCCGGCGACCATCAAGCGTTCCGTCAGGTCGCCTTGCATGATGCTCTGGGTGGTTTCGGTCATGGCATCGACCCGCTTGAGCACGCGTCGCGATACGAAGAACCCGCCGATGAGGCCCAGAATGACCACCATCGCCGCCGACCACCGGCCCGCATTGATCACGATGTCATAGACGCGCTCGCGTTCTTCCAGATCGCGCCCGACCAGCAGCCGCAATCCGCCGGGCAGCTGCACGACCCGCACAAGCGCCTGGTGTTCGCCGGCCTCATCATTGGCTTCCTGCTCGCCGAGGCGGCGATAGACGGTTTCAGTCCAGCCGGGCTTGTCGATCACGCCAGTCGCCAGCGAGCCGACATTGCCCGCAAGCCCCTCTCCCGCCGGGTTGGTGAGCAGATACAAGTTCGAGCCCGGTTGCCGCGAGCGCGCTTCAACCGCCAGGATCAGTCGGCGCAATCCGGCCTGGCGGTGTTGCGCGGCGAGACCGCGGATCTCCGCGTCCACGGTCTGCATGATCTGGTCGGTCACCAGCCGTCTGGTATTGAAGGTGAAATATGAGAGCAAAAACGCGGCGAACAGCGCGAATACCGTCAGATAGACCAGCGTCAGCTTGAACGCGGTCGTGCGGAACAGCTTACCGAGCGCCGTCACGGATCATATATCCTGCGCCGCGCACCGTATGCAGCAACGGTTGCGCAAATCCCTTGTCGATCTTCGAACGCAGTCGGGAAATGTGCACATCGATGACATTGGTCTGCGGATCGAAGTGATAGTCCCAGACATTTTCGAGCAGCATGGTGCGGGTCACCACCTGCCCGGCATGTTTCATCAGATATTCCAGCAGGCGAAACTCGCGCGGCTGCAGCACGATCTCCTCCGCGCCGCGCGTCACCTGGTGGGACAGCCGGTCGAGCTCGAGGTCGCCGACGCGATAGATCATTTCCTCGCGGCCGCCGCGCCGGCGCGCCAGCACCTCGATGCGCGCGAGCAGTTCGGAGAATGAATAAGGTTTTGGCAGATAGTCGTCGCCGCCGGCGCGCAGCCCTTTGACGCGGTCATCGACCTGGCCGAGCGCCGAGAGAATAAGCGCCGGCGTTTCGACACCTTTGCCGCGTAGCGTGCCGATGACCGACAGCCCGTCCAGCTTCGGCAACATGCGGTCGACGATCAGCACGTCGTATTGGCCGTGGAGCGCCTGCGCCAAGCCCTCCTCGCCGTCGACTGCGAGATCCGCGATATGGCCGACCTCGCGAAACGCCTTGACGAGATAGTCGGCGGCCTCGCGGTCGTCTTCGATGATCAGCAGGCGCATCTCGGTCCGATCCGTTCCTCACGTTCTGTAACGCGCACTACGCCACTATCGCGGCCGCATTGTAACAACGTCCATGGTTCGCCATCGCCGTCCCGGCCCCTGGCGCGGTCGATAATTGCGGCATCGCGCGGTCCCAGCATCCTGCGGGAGCACGATCTTATTCGAAACCGCTTTCCGCGTTTCGCGATCATGCTCTAGCATAAACGAGGGGCGGCGGACTTTTGGGCCCGCCGCCCCTCGGCCACTCCGTCCGGCGGGGGCGACGATTGCCGGCCGGAGATGGGAAGGCGGGGGCGGACAATCTCTTGTCCGCCCCCCTGGGTTTCGAACCGCCGGCGGGGGCGACGATTGCCGGCGATACGCCCCATTCCTTAGGCGAGACGAAGCGCCACGAATTTTGTCGCTTCGCCCGACTTCACCCGCATCAACACGCTACGCTTACCTTCCGAGCGCGCGGCGCCGACCACATTGCGGACCTCGTCCACATTGCTGACGCGCTTGCCCGCCACTTCGAGGATGACGTCGCCGGTCTTGAGCCCCTGCTCGGCGGCAATGCCGCCATCTTCCACGCCGGTAACGATCACGCCGTCGGCGCCGGCCCCGGAGACTTCAGACGCAGGAGCCAACCGCAGGCCGAGCCGGGGAACCGAACTGCCCTGGCTCTTGTCCTCTTCGGTGGTGGCACGCGCCTGGCGCTGCTCCGACGGCAACTCGCCAAGCGTGAGCGTGATGGTCTTCTCCTCGCCCTTGCGTACGACGGTAAGCTTCACCGATGCGTTGGGGGCCATGGACGCCGATCTGCCGCGCGAGATCGCGGGCGTCCTTGACCGGGGTGCCATTCACCGCGGTGATGACATCGCCGGAGACGATGCCGGCTTTCGCGGCCGGTCCGCCGGCTTGCGGCTCGGCCACCAATGCGCCCTGCGTGGCTTTGAGCCCGAGGCCCTCGGCGATCTCGGCGGTCACCGGTTGAATCTGCACGCCGATCCAGCCGCGCGTGACGGAGCCCTTGTCCCGCAGCTGGGCGACGACCGTCTTCACCGTCTCGGCCGGAATGGCGAAGGCGATGCCGACATTGCCGCCTGACGGCGAGAAGATCGCCGTATTGACGCCGATCACATTGCCATCGACATCGAAGGTCGGGCCGCCGGAATTGCCGCGGTTCACCGGCGCGTCGATCTGGATGAAGTCGTCATAGGGCCCTGCGCCGATGTCGCGGCCGCGCGCCGATACGATCCCGGCCGTGACCGTGCCGCCGAGGCCGAACGGATTGCCGACCGCAAGCACCCAGTCGCCGATGCGCGGAGCGCCCTCGGTGAACCGGACGAATGGAAAGTCGTTACGGCCTTCGACCTTGATCAGGGCGATATCGGTGCGTTGATCGACGCCGATCACCTTGGCGGTGTAGGTCTTGCCGTCGTCCGAGGTGACTTCCACGGTCTCGGCCTTGTCGACCACATGATTGTTGGTCACGGCATAGCCGTCGGCGGAGATGAAGAAGCCGGAGCCCTGGCCGGTGGTGAAGTTGCGGCGCTGCTGGCCGCGCGGATCGGCCGGATTGCCGGGCGTCAGGCCATCAGGCTGACCGAAGCGGCGGAAAAAGCGGTCCATCGGCGAGCCCTGCGGGAACGGCGGGTTGCCGTCCATGCCCATGACGCGTGCGCCGGCGTCGACCTTGACGCGGACAGACACGACGGCGGGCTTCACTTTCTCCACTACATCGGCAAAGCCGACGGGACGCTGCACGTTCTGGCTCTGAGCGCGCGCGCTGTCGCCCAGCATCGGCAGAGTGGAGTTAGGGTTGAAATTCGGACCGGCGACCAAGGCCGCGGTACCGAGCCCGGCGACGGTCGCCAGCAAGACCATGCGGCGGGCGGTCAAAGGCCGCCGTTTCGGAGCATTGGCGCTCTCATTCATCAGATCATCTCCATCCAAAAGCGGTGAATTCGACGCGCACCGGAGGAGCGCGCCATGAACGATTGATGGAGAAGATGGGGGCGGCAGCCTTACGCTGCCGTGTCGGCAAGATTAAACTTTCGTAAGGTGGAAAAGCAGGCCGCGCAGAACTCATCCGTCCGCGTTCGTCAGCCGTGCCAGGCGCTCCTGCTCCGCCTTGGTAAGCGGGCTTGGCTCCAGGCTCTTTCGGCGCGCCGCCCGCCGAGCAGCAGCACCAAGGCCCCGCGGCGAGAATGATGGGGGGTGCGAGCCATAACGCGGCGGTGTGCCAGTTTAACCCGGGCTTGAGCAGCACGAACTGGCCATAGCGCGCCACCAGAAAATCCTTCACTTGCGCGTCGCTATCGCCCGCGACCAGCCGCTCGCGCACCAGAATGCGCAGATCGCGCGCCAGTGGCGCATCGAAATCGTCTATCGACTGGTTCTGGCAGACCAGACAGCGCAAATCCCTCGAGAGCGTCCGGGCGCGCGCTTCCAGAGCGGGGTCCGACAGGACTTCGTCCGGCTGCACCGCCAGCGCGACAGGCGCGCTCCATAGGAAGACGGCAACGAGTATGAGCCGCTGGAACACGGGCTACTCCGCCGGTTGCATGGCGGCCTTGCCCTTGGCCGGCGTCGGCGCGCCGACCCGCAGCCGCCGGTCCGACAACGACAGCGTGCCGCCGACCACCATCAGCAACGCGCCAAGCCAGATCAGCAGGACCAGCGGCTTGTAATAGAGGCGGACCGCGTGGCCGCCGTCGCTGGCAGCATCGCCGAGCGACAGATAGAGCTGGGAGAACCCCCGCGACATCAGCGCGGCCTCGGTGCGCACCGTCCCACGCGATGTGAAATTGCGTTTGGAAGGCTCCAGCACGCCGACGGTCTCGCCAAGGCGCCGCACCGTGAAACGTCCGACCACCTCCTGGTAGTTGGGGCCTTGGCGGTTGGTCACGCCGTCGAAATGCAGTTCATATCGCCGGATGCTGATGGTCTCTCCGGGCTTCAGCTCGGCGATGCGTTCCAAGCTCCACTGGGTTTCGCCGAGGATGCCGAGCAGCATGACTCCAAGGCCAAAATGGGCAAAGGCGGTGCCCCAGGCCGAGCGTGGCAGGCCACGGGCGCGGGTAAGCGCGGTGCGCAGCGGCACGCGCAGCAACGCCGTGCGCTCCATCAGGTCGGTGATTGCGCCGGCCATGACGAACAGTGCGAAGCCGAAAGCGAATGGCACGAGGACCGGGCCGCCACCTTCCATGGCGAAAATCACCGCGGCCCCGATCAGCGCAATCCCCGCCGCTCCGACGAGCCGCTGCGCGACGGCAAGCAGATCGCCGCGTTTCCAGGCCAATAGCGGCCCGAACGGCAGCGCCAGCAGGATCGGCGCAAACAGCGGACCGAACGTGGCATTGAAGAATGGTGCACCGACCGAAATCTTCTCGCCGGTCAGCGCTTCGAGCGCGAGCGGATAAAGCGTGCCGATGAACACCGTGGCGCAGGCGCTCATCAGGAGCAGATTGTTGAGCACGAGCGCGCCTTCGCGCGAGATGGGCGCGAACAAGCCACCCTGTTTCAACAACGGCGCTCGCCAGGCAAACAACGATAGCGCGCCGCCGATGAACACAATGAGAATGAGAAGGATGAACACGCCGCGCGTCGGATCGGTGGCGAAGGCGTGCACCGAGGTGAGCACGCCCGAACGCACCAGGAAGGTGCCGATCAGCGACAGTGAAAACGCCAGGATGGCGAGCAGGATGGTCCAGATTTTCAGCGCATTGCGCTTTTCCATCACCACGGCCGAATGCAGCAGCGCCGTGGCGGCGATCCATGGCATCAGCGAGGCATTCTCCACCGGGTCCCAGAACCACCAGCCGCCCCAGCCCAGAGTGTAATAGGCCCAGTACGAACCCATCGCGATGCCGAGGGTGAGAAAGATCCAGGCGAGCAGCGTCCAAGGCCTTACCCAGCGCGCCCAGGCAGCGTCGACGCGACCTTCGATCAGCGCGGCAACCGCAAAGGAAAAAGAAATCGAGAGCCCGACATAGCCGACATACAGCAGCGGCGGATGAATGGCCAAGCCGGGATCCTGCAGCAGCGGGTTGAGATCGCGGCCTTCCAGCGGCGCCTGCGCGATGCGCAGGAAGGGATTGGACGTGAGCAGGATGAAGAGCCCGAAGGCGACCGCAATCGCGGACTGTATCGCCAGCACGTTAGCCTTGAGCCGGGCGGGAAGATTGCCGCCGAAAGCTGCCACCAGCGCGCCGAACAGCGCGAGGATGACGAGCCACAGCAGCATCGAGCCTTCGTGGTTTCCCCACACTCCCGTGATCTTGTAGATCAGCGGTTTTAGCGAATGGGAATTCTCGAACACGTTGACGACGGAAAAGTCCGACCGCAGATAGCAGGCGACCAGTGCGGCAAACGACAATGCGACAAAGCCGAATTGCGCCACCGCAGTCGGCCCGGCAACGCCCATCAGCACCGCGTCGTTTCGCTGCGCGCCAATGAGCGGTACGCAAGTCTGAACGACCGCGAGCACCAGAGCGAGCACAAGCGCGTAATGGCCCAGTTCGGCGATCATGCGTATTGCCTCAGCAAGCCGACACAATCGGGATCAACGCCGGGCTGAGCCGGTCCATCCAGTCCCGCCATGCACTCGAGAGTTTGATAAATGCGCGGGGGTCATTTCGGCCTCCCCGCCGGGCCGCCACTCTTTTTTTCGGTGTCGTCTTTCCAGTGGCCCTGCTTCTTCAACGCGTCCGCGACCTCCTTCGGCATATAGGTCTCGTCGTGCTTGGCTAGCACGCTCTCGGCCTTGAAAACCCCGGTCTTGTCGATGGCACCTTCCGCAACCACGCCCTGCCCTTCGCGGAACAGGTCGGGCAGCAGGCCCTGATAGGTGACCGGAATCGTGCTCTTGCCGTCCGTCACTTCGAAGCGAACGAAAAGATTCTGTTCCCGGACAATGCTGCCATCCTTGACCAGCCCGCCGAGGCGGAAGCGCGTGCCGAGCGGAATCTGCTTTTCGGCGATATCGGTCGGCGAATTGAAGAACACGATGGAGTCCCGGAGCGCGCTCAAGACCAGCGCGGCCGCCAGCCCGACCACGCCAAGCGCCGCACCGATCAAAACGAGCCTTCGTTGTCTGCGCGTCATCAGCCTTCGAGACCCAAACCTTTGACCAGTTCATCGATGCGGCGGAGCTTCTCCGGTTCGAGGGCGAGCACGCGGCGGGCCTCACCGGCGGCCGCGAGCGCCTTCTGCCGCTCGCCCAGCACCATATAAGAGCGCACGAGGCGCAGCCATCCGTCGACATCGGAGCCGTCGCGCTGCAGCCGCTCGGCCAGCCGGTCGACCATGCCGCGCACCATGGCGGCGCGCTGGTCGGAGCTGAGATCGGAGGCGGCCGCGATATCGTCCGCAGTCGGGCCGCCTGCGAGCCGCGCCAGTTCCTGACGCACGAAGGCGGCCCAGGGTGCATCGGCCGGCGCATCGCTCAGCAGCGCGCGCCAGATCTCCACGGCTTCGCCGGAGCGGCCATCCTGCTCGGCGGCCATGCCGAGAAAATAGCGTGCCTTGACCTGTCCGGGATCGAGGGCGGCCGCGCGTTCGAAGGCCGCCTTTGCCTCGGCGCTGACGATGCCGTTCGCGGCGGCAACCAGCGCCTCGCCGAGTTCGGCGTGGCGTTCCGCGGTCTCGCCATTGAGCGACAGCGCGTTGCGGCGCGCCTTCACCGCGTCGGCCGAACGTCCGAGGCGAAGATAGACCGGCGCGACCACCTCCCAGCCGCGGCCATCCTGCGGATTGGCGGCAAGATGCGTTTCGATCCGAGCGAGGAGCTGGTCGATCGACTGATCGCCTTCCCTGCGTGCGGCGAGCGGCTGATCGGGCAGCCATGGTGCGCCCAAAGTGAGATAGATCGTGGCTGCGCCGAGCGGCAGCACAACGAGCGCAACGAGCGCCACCGCGCGGCGGCGCCAAGTGGCCGATCTCGCCGAGCCCGGCCGGAACGACACCGGCCGGGGCACTGCCCGCATCGGCGGCGGCGAGTAGCCGGCGCGAAACTTCGATCTGCGCGGCCTCTGCTTCGGCGCGGCCGATCCGGCCGGCGGCGCGATCGCGTTTGATCTCCTCGAGCTGATCGCGATAGACCGCAAGATCGCTGCCGGAAGCTATTTGGTCGGCGCGGCGCGCAAGCGGCCACAGCACGGCGAAAATAGCCGCCGCGGTCATCAGCGCAAATACGAACCAAAGGGCCATGACGATCCGGGTTATCAGCGGGCTTGCCCGCGGCGGCACGTCACCGTACCGGCGCCAAACCATAGCCAGGACAACACGGCGGTTACATCATGGCAGCCCATGGGCCGCAACGGGCCTGCCCTGAACGCGCCGCGACATCGCGAAGCGGCGCGCCGGTTCATAAATTCTGCGGCGTTACACCGGCTGCCAGCTGCCGTCCGGATTGCGGCAGGCGGTGCCGCGCGCCACTTCGGGTCGGCCGTTGATATAGATGGTGTGGGTGTATTGCCGACAGCGCATGCCGCCGCGCTGGGAGACCGGCCCGGGTACGACCGACCCGTAGCGGCCCGAATCCGGATTGCGCCATGCCACCGGCGCGCCGGACTGCCCGCGTTCGAGCGCATCCATCTGCGCCTCGTAGGCACGCTGCTTGTCTTCATCATCCATCGCGGCGCCGATGCGATTGCCGATCAGGCCGCCAATGGCCGCCCCCGCGAGCGCTGCCGCGACGCGCTCGCCCGGCCCGCCGCCGATATGCGACCCGATGGCGGCGCCGGCCAGCGCGCCGACGAGCGTGCCGGTATTTTCCCGCGGCCCCGTGCCGGTTTCTGGATTGCCCGCGCAGCCGGCGAGCGAGACCGTAAGCAGCGCAACGGCGCTGACGCGAACCAACGACATCGGAAGGACCCCCGTCCCGTTATGAGAAGAGTTCGTGCCAACGGCATAAGGCGGACTCGCTGGCGGCAGCTAAGCGGGAGAAATAGGGCAAAACTTCGTTCCGGGGCCTGGGCGTTGGCGCCTGCCGCAATCAAGGTAACTGGATAGCTAAGCGCCGGGCAGCACCAGTTCGACGCGCAGCCCTCCGATCGGCGCGGTGCCGAGGGTCAAGCCGCCGCCGTAGAGCCGTGCGAGCTCCATCACGATCGAGAGGCCCAGGCCGGATCCCGGCTTGGTCTCGTCCAGTCGCCGGCCGCGCCGCGCCACCTGTTCGCGCTGCTGCGGCGACAGACCGGGGCCATCGTCGTCCACCAGCACGCGCACAATGCGACGTTCGTCAGCAGGATCGGGCCGCTCGGAAAAGGCCTCCACCACCACCCGCGACTGGCCCCATTTGCAGGCGTTGTCCACGAGGTTGCCGATCATCTCCTCGAGGTCCTGCTGCTCGCCGCGAAAGCGCGTGCCTTCCGGCGCGTCAACCTCAATGGCGATGCCGCGTTCGTGGTGGATCTTTTCCATGGTGCGGGCGAGCGCCGTCACCACCGGACGCACGTCGGTCACGGTGCCGATCACGGTGACGCGCGTGGCAAGCCGCGCGCGTTCCAGATGGCGGGCAACCTGATCGCGCATGATCTCGGTCTGCTCGCGCATCTTGGCCGCCATCGGGTCCTCCGGGTGCGCCGCAGCCTCGTTCAACATCACCGACAATGGCGTCTTCAACGCATGGGCGAGATTGCCGACATGCGTGCGTGCGCGCGCGACGATCTCGCGGTTGGCGTCGAGCAGCGCATTGGTCTCGCGGGCGAGCGGCGCGATTTCTTCCGGAAATCGTCCTTCCAGGCGCTCGGCGGCGCCGGAGCGGATTGCGGCCAACCCCTGCGACACGCGATTGAGCGGCGCCAGGCCGAAACGGACCTGAAAGGTGGTGATCAACAACAGCACGCCGGCCAGAATCGAGAAGGTGAGAAGCAGCGCGCGATCGAACGCCCGTGTCTCCTCCTCGATTTCGGCTGCGTCGCCTGCCACGGTCACGAGGTAGCGTCCCTCGTCGCCAAGATCGATGGTGCGCTCAACCATGCGCAGGCGCTGCTCTTCCGGCCCTTCGGCATACCCCTGGCGTGAACCGCCCGGCGCCGTCGAGACGCCGAGCTCTTCGAGATGCGGCAAGGTCGAATCCCACAGCGAACGTGACGAACGCACGTCCGGCTTGGGAAGGTCGACGCGTAGACCTGCCAATACCAGCCGGAGAGCGGCAGTTCGAACAGCGGCTCACCCAGCGACTGCGGAAATTTCTCGGCGCTGTCGTCCGGTGTTGCAACATCGGCGACGAGCGTCCGCAGATAAACGCCGAGGCGGCGGTCGAAGGCGCGCTCAACTGCCGCCCGGTAGACAGACGACAGCACGATGCCGGTGATGACCAGAATGATGACGGTCCAGGTGGCCGCCGAGAAGAACAGCCGGAGCGCGAGCGAATTAGCGCGCATCGGGCGTGGTGAGCAGATATCCCAGGCCGCGCACAGTCTGAATCACATCGACGCCGAGCTTGCGGCGGACGCGGCCGACGAACACTTCGATGGTGTTGGAATCGCGATCGAAGTCCTGATCGTAGAGATGCTCCACCAGCTCGGTGCGCGACACCACGCGGCCGGCATGATGCATCAGGTAAGCGAGCAGGCGGTATTCGTGCGAGGTAAGCTTGACTGGATTGCCGTCCACGGCGACGCGGCCGGTCCGGGTGTCGAGCCGCACCGGCCCGCAATTGAGTTCGCTCTTGGCGTGACCGGTGGAGCGTCGCAGCAGCGCGCGGATGCGCGCCAGCACCTCTTCGAGATGAAACGGCTTTGCGACATAGTCGTCGGCGCCGGCATCGAAGCCCTGTACCTTGTCGCTCCAGCGGTCGCGTGCGGTCAGAATCAGCACCGGCATGGCGCGGCCGGCGCGGCGCCAGGCTTCCAGCACCGAAATGCCGTCCATCTTGGGCAGCCCGATATCGAGGATTACCGCATCATAGGGCTCGCTCTCGCCGAGAAAATGCCCCTCCTCGCCGTCGAAGGCGCGGTCCACCACATATCCGGCGTCGGTGAGCGCAGCGGTGAGCTGCCGGTTCAAGTCCGGATCGTCCTCGATCACGAGGAGACGCAAGGGAAACCCTCCCGCTCAAAGCCCGCTGAGCACGGTCCCATTCTGGGCATCGACCGTAACGCGGCGCACTTTGCCATCGCGCGCGAGCACTGTCAGCAGGTAGATCAGGCGGCCGGAGTCCTGGCAGAGGCGGGCGCGGACCACGTCCTTGGGGGTGCGGCGAAGGGCGCGGATGGCGCGGGCGAGCGGCACGGCGCTCCCATCGGCGATGGCGGCGCGTTGCTGGTCCCTGCTCAGGCAACGCATGCGCTCGGCGGCGGGCGCCGGCGTCGCCAACAGCCACGCGAGCACGAACACACCTGAAAGCTTCGCAGCAAAAACGCCTAGCGGCCTCCGCATGAACGATTCTTTAGACTTGCGCCCGTGAACCGCGGATGAATGGTGAGAAAACGAGACAACGCGGGCGCTTAGCGAGGAAAATTTGTCTGCATCCTGTGGCAGCCGGTTGCATTGGGAGACGTTCGCGCTAATCACCTCCCACAATATTATGTCGGGGATCCATGAAACGTTGCGTCCTGGCCGTAACCTGCTCTTTGTCCTTCTGCGCGCCTGCCTCCGCCATGGTCGGCGGCGCCGAGGAGGCGCCGGCCGCTGTCGCGCGCCATGTCGTGATGCTGGTCAATTCGCGCGGCGGCTCCTGCACGGGCGTCGCCATTTCCCGCAGCGTGGTGCTGACCGCCGCTCACTGCCTCGCGCCCGAGGCCGAGCACAAGCTGGTGGAGTTCGGCGCCGGGCCGCCTTCGCTTAGAGATGTCGCTTCGATCTCAGCGCCATCCGCAATTCGACGCGCAAGCTGCGGCGCGGCATCGCGTCACCGCCGATGTGGCGCTGATCAAGACGACCGCTCCTCTCTCTTCCGGCATTGCCGCGGCGCCGCTCGCCACCCCAGGCAAAGTGGTGGTCGCGGGCGATCTATTCCTGGTCGCGGGCTACGGACTCGCGGTGCCCGGCGATGGCAAGAGCGGCGGCAAGGTGCGCAGCGCCAAGCTGATGGCCTGGAGCAAGCCCGGCACATTGCAGATCCGGCTGGTCGATCCGGTACGACGCAGGCGAGCGGCCGGGCCTCGGCGCCTGCACCGGGGACTCCGGCGCGCCGGTGTTCGACGAAGCTGACCGACAGCTCGCGGTGCTTGGCGTGGTGAGCTGGACCACCGGCGCGGCTTTGTCCGCCGGCTGCGGCGGCATCACCGGCGTTACTCCGCTGGTCCGCTATCGTGACTGGATCGTGCAAACGGCCCGGAAACTGAGCGGCGGCGCTTTATAAGTCGCTCCAGTCCGCGCCTCCCTCGTGCTAACCTGAGCGCGTATAGAGGGAGGGTACAACCATGGCATTCGATCCAGAAGCGCTCGGAGACCAGATGCTCGTTGCGGGACAAAAACAGATCGACACCGGCGGTAAGCTCAAGGAGGGCGCGGGCCAGTTGCGTGAGTTTGGCGACGCGCTCGCAACAGGCCAACAGATCCATACCTCGATGGGGTCCATCCGCGCGGGTGCGACATCGATCCGCAGCCTGCTGGCGCCAGTGGTCACCGCCTTGCAGTTCATCGTGAACGCGCTGAACGGCATCAGCATTCCCACCGTCAGCCGGAAAACCGAGACCTTCGACTTTCCAGTGCTCGGCCGGCTGACACTCGTGACCGGCGTCACCATCGGAAGCACCAATCCATTCGCGAACATTGCCACGCGGGTGGACACGGTTCGCGCGAACTTCGTCGATATCCGCGACGCGCTCCTCACCATCGCCAATGACTTGCGAGATTTGCGCAACGAATTGCCTGCCATCCGCACCAAGCTCCGGGGCACGGCCGATGAAATGGAAGGCGGCGGGAGCGACCTGATCCTCTCGGGCAAGGCGTTGCAGACTGCTGGCAGAGCGCTGGGCGGGAGCTGAGGCAGGGACCGCGCCGCTCCACCATCATTACGACAGCTATCGCCGACGACGCTTCGAACGTGCTCCATGCGGCGGCGGCGCTTGCCTATGGCCTCGACAAGAAAGCCCTGAAGGGAGAAGCGATCCGGAAAAGCATCGTATCCGCGCCAATCCCCCGCTATTAACTGCGGCATCGTTTGATCCCGCTCCGTGGCAATGCTGTGCCGGGACGACGCAGCTTCGCCTGGCCCCTCGCTTGCAAAGCTTTCCCAGCCAGAGGCGCCGCCCGCGCGACGTTCCGTTCTGGCACTGCTGGGAGAGCAATGATGTCGAACAGGATGGTAAATACCGCGGTCGCGGGGCTTGCCGGAATAGCCGCGCTGCTGCCGGGCGCGCCGGCGCAAGCCGATGCGGTGCGCAGCTCGAGCTGCTTTGGCGCTGGCCGCTCGTTCTCTTGCGTCACTGTATGGCGCGACAGCGCGCCCAACCCGCATGTCATTCCGGTGCAGCCGACCAAGGAAGAGGCCGCCGCCGCTGAGCAGCGCGAGCGGCAGTGGGCCGCGCGCTGCCGGCCCTCGCTCCGGCAGGACCGATACGGCGTGTCCCATTACGTCTATGCCGCGCCCGGCTGCGAGTTCGGTAAGACCGAGTAACATCCCCTGCGCGTTGCGCAGGAACCTTCCGGCGAGCGTATCGTTGGGCCCAAAACAATGGGCACGGAGGGTCGTGCGTGGCGGCACTCAAATCAGAAGAGTATCGCGCCCTGGCGAATGATTGCGAACGCCGAGCCCGGCAGGTGGGCGACGGCGACGCAAGACGCGCCTATGAGGAACTCGCCCGCCAATGGCGGGAATTGGCCGAACAGGTGGACCGCCACTTACGCCCGGGCGGTCCGGGCGTTCCCGAGCACAACAGTGATCCTTAGAGGCTGCTTAGGGCAGAGATTGTGCCTGTCCGGGTGCTTGCGCAACACTGGCAGCGTTTCGCCTTGCGAATGTTCCGGCCGGATCGTCCCAGTCCGGTTCCAAAACAGAAGAGCCCGGCGCGACGCCGGGCTCTCTGTTGACGGCGAGGGGTACGCCTAAGGGCGCAATTTAGACCCTGCTTGGCCGGGCGTTACTTACAGTTCACGTCTCGCGGCACCGTCCCATGACAACGCAGCTGGCGAGCCCGTGTTCCCCAAGCAGCACCAGGCAGACGGGCGCAGAATTTTGGATGCGACATCCAGGCGCGAGGCCGACGAGTAGCCGCGTTCGCAGAATCAATGGCGCCACAGGCAAGCGCAACGCAAAACCCCAGCCGCGGGGGCTGGGGTTTGCAAGCGCGCGGGCCTCTAGGCCCACTGGAGCGGCGAGTGAGGTGACCCGCTCGCACCATCAACGTACTTGGCGGGAACCGGGTTCCGTCCCGGTTGCGATTTGCCTCTACCGATGAATGCGCGTTCGAGATTCTGGTTGCGTCCGGCGCGCGGCGGCTGTCGCCGGATCAGCGGAGCAATTGCCGCGGCGCCGACAACGAGGCGGCTTCGCTGAATGGATCGAGATTGTCGAGCGCCAGTGCTTTATCGTCCTGCGGCGCGCCCACTATGACCAATGCCATGATGCTCGCTGCCAACAGGCCCAGAAACAACACCGCGCTCGTTGTGGAGCCGCCATAGGTCGGCGACCGGGCAGCGGGCGCATATTGGGGATCATCAAGCGACAGCATGGCAGACACTCGGTTCGTTGGGACGCGTGCATCATGCCGCGGTGGTGCTAAAAAACCGTTGGGGGGTTTCAGTTAAATTTTAGGAAATTCGCGTGATTAATGCCGTAAAAATGCGTGCAATTACAGGCGCAGGACGATCATCGATTGGGAATTTATTGACCGTGCCGATATTTGCCGCCTCAGGCACGACATGCGCATGCCCCAAGTCTGTCACCGTTGTTTCACCGCCTGCCGTCACGTTGCCATGCGCAAACTCATCGAGAGCAGTCGCGCAGATCCGACGGTGAGATCGTGCCGATAGCCAGTGCTTTCAAAGATATTCCGGCGGAAGCTCGGTCCACTTGTCGCGCCCGCGATAGAACAGCGGCTTCTTTGCATATTTCGCCCGGTAAGCGGCATAGCGCGCGCGCATGCGGCGTACGCGTTCTCGTGAAAAGCGGATCGGCTTGTGCCGCGCCTTGATGAGAAATTTTTCAACCGCCCACATATTCCTGCGGGCCAGCCGCCAGTCATAGGCGCCGAGCTGGCGCAGATCGATCAGCGCATAGCCCTCCAGACAGCCGGTCGGATCGATATACGGATCGAAGTAACTGAGCGCGAGATCACGGATCGAACGGAATACCGGCTTGCGTCCGTGCAGGCCGGGGTCGCGCGAGCGCGCCACGGCGCCCCATCGTCCACGATGGCGATAGACAAAGATCACGTGATCGAGGCCGTCGACCGATTCGAAACTGACCACCAGCGGCGGATAGCCGTGCTGCTCCAGGATGCAGGCTGCCGATAGCGCAGCCTCCAGGCAATGAGCCGTGCGGTGGCGCATCACCTCACGAAAGCTGCGCAATGTGTCGCAACCGGGCGGCTCATTGTTGTAGGGAAGCCGGTTGAAAAAGCGCTGCACCGCGCCAGGTGTGCGCAGACGCGCGATCACGCGGCGTTCTGCCGGCGTGAAGGCGCTGAGCGGCGGCTTGGTCTGCGACATGCTCACGCGTCGCTGCCCTACTCCGCCGCCTGCTTCGTCACCGATGCCTCCGGCACCACCGCCGGCTCGGTTTTCTTGGCGGGCCCACGCAGCGGCCGCTCTTCCATCAGGGCCACCGCCAGCAGCGCAATAGCCAGGAATACCAGGGCCGCCGCGAACACAAAGCGAAACACGCCTGCTGCATCGACGCCGGCCTGTGCTGCGGTCGTGACCAGCAGGTCGGCGCCAAGGCCGCGCTCCGGCGCGGCGCCAAGTCCGGCCAGCAGGATGGCGCCCATCACCGCGACGACCAGCGCGCTGGCGAGCGAGCGGAAAAAGTTCATCGATCCGGTCGCGGTGCCGACCTGATGGTTCGCCACCGAGTTCTGGATCGACACGGTGACCACCGGATAAACCGTACCGACGCCGAAGCCGAGCAGCGCGGTGACGATCAGCGCATAGGTCAACGGCATGGCCGGCCAGACCACCAGCAGCGCGCATGTGAAGATCGACAGCGACAAGCCCAGATAGGGCGCCACTTTGTAACGGCGCATATGCATCATGGCGCGGCCGGCGAGGAACGAGCCGGGCGTACTCAGCACCACCACCGGACAGAGCGCCAAGCCGGCCTGGGTGGCCGTGAGGTTATGCACCAGCTGGAAATACAGCGGCAGATAGACCGATAGCCCGATCACCGCGCCAAGCGTTCCGGAACTCGCCAGGGTGCCCATGCGGACGACCGGATTGCCGAGGATGCTGAGCGGCAGGAACGGCTCCGGCGCACGCCGCACCCACCAGGCGAACGTCACGGCCAACGCCAGCGAGCCCAGCGCCAAGCCGAAGATCGTGGGCGAGAGCCACGGCACCCGAACGCCGCCGGATGTGAGCGCCAGCAGAAGAAGCGTTGCCGCCGCCATCGTCAAAGCGGCGCCGATGAAATCCAGTTTATGCGGCCGTTCATGGCGCGGCAGCCGTTTCATCGAGCGGTTGACCATCAGCGCGCCCAGGAGGCCGAGCGGCACGTTAAGCCAGAAGATCATCGACCAATGCAGGCTGTCGGCGATCACACCGCCGAGCACCGGGCCGGCGACACCGGCCGTCACCCACGAGACGCCGAGATAGGCCTGGTAAGCACCGCGCTCGCGCGGCGTCACCATGTCGGCGACCGTGGTCTGGGTGAGCGGAACGATGCCGCCGCCGCCCAGTCCCTGCAGGGTGCGGCCGGCGATCAGGGTTCCCATGTCGGGAGCGAGCGCACACAGGACGGAGCCCGCGACGAACAGGCCGAGTGCCCACAGCATGATGACTCTGCGGCCGTGGATGTCGGACAGCTTGCCATAGAGCGGCGCCACCGCCGTCGACGACAGCAGATAGGCGATGATGATCCACGACAGGTTTTCGAAATCGCCGAACTGCCGCCCGATAGTCGGCAGCGCGGTGGCCACGATGGTCTGGTTCACCGCCGACAGGAACAGACCGAGCATCAGCCCATAGAAGACCGTGCGCATTTCGGCCTTGGTCAGCGGAGCGTCTTTACGGGGCGACGTCATGGGCCTCGCGCGCCGGCCGAGCGGCCGGATTCGTGTGGTGCGGGCGCAGCTTTGCGCCCGGTAATGGGGGATTTCAATGGCGCCCGGCGCGGGGGTGCCATGAGGCTTCGCCAGGGCACGGCGTCGTTCCCTTTGCCGCAAGTTCCCGGTCTCGTTCATTTTCGGTACAGCAAGCGGCTTGTAAACGGCGCGACATCACCGGCCCTTCCTCACAGGCACTTCGGTGACCGAGAGACGTCAACGCGCTCCTCGCCTGTATTTAAGACGAAGGAGCGCCCGCTATGGCCTCGATCGATCCATTTCTGGAAAGCACCCATTCGTTCGATCCCGAGGCAATCAAGGCCTTGGGCGAAGCTTTCGAGGCCGCCTGCCGGTGCATCGAGGTGGCCGGCCAGACTGCGATCACGCGCGAGGAGATCGCGCGCCGGATCATCGAGCACGCCAAACGCGGCGAACGCGATCCCGCACCGTCTGTGCGATTCCGCGCTCGCCGAGCTCGGGGCACACCGGCCGGCCTAGGTGGCTTAGTCGCCGTTCTGCCTTGCAAAGCCCATGGTGGCGCCCCTGGCAACCGGCTAAAGTCCCCGCCGGCCGAGCAGTTCCACTTGAAGGCCAGCCAATTCTTCGAGGTGGCGAGATGAGAAAAAGCATCGTGACGTCAGTTTTGGCTTCGGCGCTAATGGCGGCGGTCGCGGCAAGCCCCGCTTTAGCGCAGCGGCAAACCTCCGACGATGTCGCCTGGATCAAGCGTTGCGTGTCCGACAACAAGGGCGAAGGCCAGAGCGCCGAAGTGGTGCTGGCCTATTGCACTTGCATGAACAACGAAATGTCGTCGTCCGAAACGCGCTCGATCACGGCCTGGGAAAAGGCCAACCCAAAAATCGCGGATGCCTGCGGCCGCAAGGCCGGCTGGAAGGACCGATGATCGCTGTTTGACCTCGGGCGGCCGACGGCGGCGCGGCTCACTTGATCTCGCTGATCCGCCGGTCGACGATGGCGAGCCAGCCCCGTTGGTTGGCGGCAAGCTTACCTTCCGCATCGAGCTGGCGCAGGATCTGCCGCGCGCGCGTGAGCCGCGCGCGCGGATTGTCGCCGACCTCGGCGAGCTTGACGAGGCTGATGGCAAGATCGCTTTGCCATTCCGCATTGTGCGGATCGGTCGCGGCCAGCTTCTCGGCGATGGCTGTGTCCTTACGATAGACTTCCAGCGCTTCCGCGTGCTTGCCCTCGTGGCTCAGCGTGTCGCCGAGCCTGCTATAGCTGACCGAGAGATCGCGCTGCCATTCGGTATGGCTGGGATCGGCGGCGTGCAGCTTTTCAGCGATCGCCAGGCTCTTGCGATATTCCACGAGTGCCGCCGGACGGTCGCCGGCCGCCACCAGGGCATCGCCGATCCGCTCATAGCTCACCGACATGTCGCGGTGACGCTGCGTATTGCTCGGATTGGCCTCCACCAGCCGCTCGCGGATCGCAAGCCCGGTGCGGTATTCCACCAGCGCCTCGTAGTGCTTACCCTGGCGTGTCAATATTTCTCCAAGCTTGTTGTAGCTGATCGACAGGTCGCGCAGGATCGTCTCGTTGTTGGGATCGTCGATCACCAGCCGTTCGCGGATCGCCAGCGCCTTGCGGTATTCGTCCAGCGCTTCGTCGGTCTTGCCCGCGGTCACCAGGAAGTCGCCGATCTTGTTATAGCCGATCGATAGATCGCGCTGCCACGTGGTGTTGTCGGGCGCGGCGCGCGCGATCCTCTCGGTGATCGCTAGGCTTTTGCGATATTCCTCGAGCGCCTGGTCGCGGCGGCCCGACGCCATCAGCACGTCGCCCATGCCTTCCATGCTGATCGACAGATCGCGCTGGTAGCCCAGATTGTCGGGCTCGGAATCGAGCAGATCCTGGATGATATCGCGGGCGCGCTCGGCCGACGCGAGCGCGGCCGGTACGTCGCCGAGCGCCTGCAGCGTTTCCACGAGGTCCATGAGCGCGACCGCCTCGGTGCGGCGCAGTTCCGGCGAGACCTCGCCGGATTCCGCGAGTTGCCGCTGCAGCTCGCGGGCGCTGTCGAGAATCTTACGCACCAGCGCGACCGGAATGCCGGTCTGGTCGCGGAATTGGCGCGCCAGGTCGAAAACCAGTGCATTGGCGGTGCCGGTCGCGACCGCGAGCGTACGTTCCGCGCGCGCGCGCTGCGCCTCCGCGAGCGTCTTCTGCTCGACCGCCGCCCGCTCGGCTTCCACTGCCGAATGCTCCGCTTGCAATGCTTCCTGCTTGGCCTGCAGCGCCGAACGTTCGGCTTGCACGGCAACGCGCCATTGCCAGCCCGCGAGGCCGCCCAGCACCACGGCCACCACAAGACCCGCAGCGGTCGCCACTAAGATGTTGCGTTGGCGCCGGCGCTCGGCGTCACGGCGCCGCGCATCCGCCTTCAACAACTCGGCGATGAATGCGGGCATGTTGGGCGGCAGATCTTCGCCCAGGCGTTCGGCGAGCTGTGCCGCCCCGGCCAGCAGTGCGGGCGCCGTCGCCAGATGATCGGCCTTGTGCGCCGGCGGCGCGTTCACCCACTCCTTGACCATCGGCTCGAGGGTGTGGCGCACGCGAATGAGCGCGGCATTCTCCTTGAGCGTGCGCAACGCTTCCGGCCAGACCCGCAGCAGCGCTTCGTGCACGGGGCGCACCCGCACCACGCCGTCAGCTTCCTCGACCGTCAGGAGGCGCGCGGCAATGAAGGCATCCACCAGGGCGCGCCGCGCCGGACGGCCGCGTTCGAACGCCTCGCGCGCGACCGGCAGCAGCGTCAGCGTGATCTTGCCCGTGGCATCGACCTCGAAATTGCGCACCAGCGCAGTCACCAGAGCGGGCAGCGCCGCACGCGCTTCCGGCAGCGTCTCATCGAGCTTGGCGATGGCCTCGCCCGCGGCGCGTGCCACCGCCTCGTCCATGCCGGGATAATCGGCAAACCGCAGCACGCCATCGCCGCGCTTTTCCTCCGCCTCGTAGAGCAACTGCAAGGTCATCTGCAGCAGCGGCAGGGCGTCACCGCCCTTGGCGTCGGCCGTCAGCACCTGCGCCAGCGACAAGCCTTTTTGGCTGGTTTCGAACGCGAGCGGCGGCTCGCAGGCGGCGACCGGCCGCGTAATGATATCTTCCAACTCATGCACAGCCGGCGGCAGCAGGTCGAGGGAGGCGCCGGCTTCGCGCAAGGCGAGGAAGCTATCCACCTGCTGGAAACGGCCATAGGTGTCGCTCCGCAGCGCCGCTATGACCACCGCCAGCTTGCCGTCCACGAGGCTCCGCAACACGGCGGCGAAGGCCTCGACGTTTTCCGGGCTTGTTTCCACGAACAGCCGCTCAACCTGATCGAGCGCCAGCAGGAGGCGTGCCGCCCGCGGCGTATCGAAATTCATCTTGCGTGCGCGTTCTTCCGCGGCCCGTTGCAAAGCTCCGCGGATCGGCGCGATTGCGGTCTCGCCACCTGCTCGCAAAGCGCCGAGCAGGAGTTCCGGCGTGCGGAAATCGCCTTTGGCCAGCTCAGCCCCAAGCGCCTCATAGGCGAACAGGGCGGTGGCCAGATTTTGCAATGGATCGCCGGTCGGCAGCAGCAGCGAGGTGCGCCATAAATCGATATCGGGAACGACGCCGTGACGAACGACGCGCGGGCCTACGACTTGATCTCCCAGGCGCTGACTTCGACAGCGGCCGAGCGCATCATCCAGATGGAAGTCGCCATCACCGAAGGCCTGGGCGCGGGCTCGCAGCCCGAGGTCGGCCGGGCGGCCGCCGAAGAGGCGATCGACGAGATCAACGACCATCTCGGCGGCGCGCACATGGCCTTCATCACCGCCGGAATGGGCGGCGGCACGGGCACGGGCGCGGCGCCGATCATCGCCCAGGCAGCCCGCGACATGGGCATCCTCACCGTCGGTGTCGTGACGAAGCCCTTCGACTTCGAAGGCAAGCGGCGCATGCGGGTGGCCGAGCAGGGCATAGAGGAACTGCAGAAGAGCGTCGACACGCTGATCGTGATCCCGAACCAGAACCTGTTCCGGATCGCCAACGAGCAGCACGACCTTCGCCGAAGCGTTCTCGATGGCCGACCAGGTGCTCTACTCGGGCGTCGCCTGCATCACCGACCTGATGGTCAAGGAAGGCCTCATCAACCTCGACTTCGCCGACGTGCGCGCCGTCATGCGCGGCATGGGCAAGGCGATGATGGGCACGGGCGAAGCGTCCGGCGAGAAGCGCGCGGTGCAGGCGGCGGAAGCGGCCATCGCCAACCCGCTGCTCGACGAGACTCGATGCGCGGCGCCGGGGCCTGCTGATCTCGATCACGGGCGGCAACGACCTGACGCTGTTCGAGGTCGACGAGGCGGCTACCCGAATCCGCGAAGAGGTCGATCCCGACGCCAACATCATCCTCGGCGCCACCTTCGACGACTGGCTCGACGGCATCATCCGCGTGTCGGTCGTCGCCACCGGCATCGACCAGTCGGGGGCCATGGCCGAGCGCACCGCCGAAGCGGCCATCTCCGAGCTGTCCGAGCGGCTTCGCACCCGCAACGTGCGCGAGCGCACCGAGCCGATCCAGACCGCGCCGGAGCAGATCGACTACGCTCCGCCGTCGGTCGAGGCGGTTGCTGCCCCGCCCGCTCCGGCACCGGCTCCGGCTCCGCAGCCTGCTCCGGCCGCTGCCGCGGCTGCAGACGGCGTGCGCATCCGGCGTTTCGAGCCCCCAGCGGCGGCCTACCCGGTCGAGGAGCCGCAGGCCCATGAACTGGCTCACGAGGTGGCCGAGCAGCCCTTCGTTCCGCCGGTCGCGGACCATCCGGAGCGTCGCGCCCCGCGCATGCCGCGCGTCGAGGATTTTCCGGTGATCGCGCAGCGTGAGATGCAGGCCCGCTCGCACGCTCCCAATCCCGCAAGCCGGGCCTGTTCCAGAGGCTGGCCACGGTGGGCCAGCACCTCGTGGGACGCGACGACGAGGCTTCGGCGCCGCGCGCCGAGCCGGCGATGCCGCCGGCGGCAGCCCCGCAGCCGGTTTCCGAGTTCGCCAAGCAGCGTCCCGTGGAGCCGCAGCCGCAGCCGCAGCCGCGTCACCAGCCCCAGGTCGCCGCGGCGCCGCGCCGCGCCGGCCCGGCGATGGAGGAGGATCAGTACGAGATCCCGGCCTTCCTGCGCCGCCAGGCGAACTGACAACCGCTTAACCCGCATCCTCGCGGAGAGCCCGGCGGCAAGTGTCGCCGGGCTCTTTTCGTGAGGGCGGACATGAAAGCGTAACACAGCGTAAAAAAGCGTGATTTGGCCGGCTCGTACGGCTCGCGGTACAAGTTGCGTCGAGATTTCAAGTCGCGGATCGGGGGATCAACGACAATCCTGTCAGATGTCAGCCGACACCGCGCGGATCGCACCGGCCCAAGCCGACGGTCGAATGCGGGGACGACGACATCCAGAGCGCTGGTCGCGGCCTGTCTGCAAGGGGTCCGGGCGCAGAGTGCGGAACTGATGAAAGCTGTAGCACAGACGACGATTACGGACGAAGTCCGGCTCACGGGGATCGGGGTCCATAGCGGCAAGCCGACGACGATCGTCCTGCGACCGGCCGCCGCCAATTCAGGCGTCGTGTTCCGCAAGACCGATCCGGACACCGGCCTGGATACCGAAGTGACCGCGACGCATGCCAACGTGGTGGCCACCTCGCTGTCGACCGTGCTCGGCGACGCCGGTACCGGCCAGATCGCCACGGTCGAGCACCTGCTGGCCGCCATCAGCGGCCTCGGCATCGACAACATCGAGATCGAGATCGACGGTGACGAAGTGCCGATCATGGACGGCAGCGCGGAAGCGTTCGTCGATGCGATCGAGCAGGTCGGCGTGATCAGCCAGGCGGCGCGGCGTCGTTACATAAAGGTGCTGAAGCCGATCCGGGTCGAGGCGGGTGGCGCGGTCGCCGAGCTTCGTCCGCACGACGGCCGGCAGATCGAGGTCGAGATCGACTTCGACAGCGAGGTCATCGGCCGGCAGGCCTATGTCTACGACCTCGAGAGAGGCGACTTCCGCGAAGAGCTGGCGCGGGCGCGGACCTTCGGATTCATGCGCGACGTCCAGCGGCTCTGGGCCGGGCGGGTTCGCGCTCGGCGCGTCGTTCGACAACACCGTCGTGCTCGGCGACGGCGAGGTGATGAACCCCGAGGGGCTTCGCTACAGCGACGAGTTCGCGCGGCACAAGGCGCTCGACGCCGTGGGCGACCTGATGCTCGCCGGTGCGCCGATCCTCGGTGCCTACCGCTCGGTGCGGGGCGGACACCGCCTGAACTGCGCCATGGTGGCGGCCCTCATGGCCGACCGGGACGCATGGACGTGGACCGAGAGCCCCATGCGCCGCGAGACCGCGGGCGCGAACGTCGGGTTCACTGATGCCGGCCGCGGCATACGGTCCGGACGTCTCCTGACCGACAGGCCGGGCCACAAAATCGCTTGATTCCCGGTCCAGCGAAACTGGTCTCGACAGGACAGGTGCGTTACAGTCCGCGCCGCCCGTTCCGAACAACCGACCGAAGAGCCGCATGGTTTCGCGTAACCCCGCCTCCACCCCGAGAACCGCAGCCCGCCGGTTGGCGATTTCGAGGGGCAATGCTCGCGCTCGTCTGCATGACGGCGGCCTGCAATCCCTGGAACAAGGACGAGTCGGAATTCGCCGTCATCAACGAAGAGCCGGCCGACAAGCTGTACAATGAAGGCCTGGCGCTCCTGAGCGACGGTTCCTACAGCGCGGCGGTGGAGAAGTTCGAAGAGGTCGACCGCACACACCCCTATTCCGAATGGGCGCGCAAGTCGCTGATCATGTCGGCATACGCCAATTTCGAAGCGGGCCGCTACAGCGATACCATCCGGTCGGCGCAGCGTTTCGTAACGCTTTATCCCGGCAGCGAGGACGCAGCCTACGCGCAGTTCCTGATCGGCGAATCCCACTACCGCCAGATCCCCCAGGTCGCCCGCGACCAGCGCGAATCCGAGCGTGCCAGCGTGGCGTTCCGGGAACTGATCGAGCGCTACCCGGATTCCGAATATGCCGTTCAGGCACGCCAGAAGCTCGACGTCCCGCGCGACCAGATGGCCGGCAAAGAGATGGAGGTCGGGCGATACTATCTCGGCCAGCGCCGGTATCTCGCCGCGATCAACCGGTTCCGGGCCGTGGTCGAGAACCACCAGACGACGCGTCACGTCGAGGAGGCGCTGCACCGGCTGACGGAATTCTACTACGCGCTCGGCCTCGTCTCGGAGGCCCAGACGGCGGCGGCGGTGCTCGGGCACAATTTCCCCGACAGCCAGTGGTACAGGGATTCCTTTGCACTGCTCCAGCAGGGCGGGTATTCGCCCCAGGAGAATCCGGGGGTCCTGGCTCGCCCGCGTATTCAGGCGTCAGACCGCCGGTACGTGAGCCGCCGATGCTCGCCGGGCTGTCGATCCGCGACATCGTCATCATCGAGAAGCTGGACATCGAGTTCGCGCCCGGCCTGAGCGCCCTCACGGGCGAGACGGGGGCCGGCAAGTCGATCCTGCTCGACGCGTTCTCGCTGGCGCTCGGGGGGACGCGGCGACGCGGGCCTCGTCCGCCGGGGCGCGGAGCAGGGGCAGGTGACCGCGGTGTTCGAACCCGCCGCGGACCATCCCGTCCATGCGCTCCTGAAGGAGAACGGGCTCGACGACGAAGGCACGCTGATCCTGCGCCGCGTACAGAGCGCGGACGGCCGCACGCGGGCCTATGTCAACGACCAGCCGGCGAGCGTGCAACTCCTCAAGACGCTCGGCGCGACGCTGGTCGAAATCCACGGGCAGCACGACGACCGCGCGCTCATCGATCCGGCGACGCATCGCAGGCTGCTCGATGCCTATGGCGGGCTGGAGCCGCAGGTGGCCGAGGTGGGCCGGCTCTGGCGCGAGCGGCGTGCCGCCGAGGAACGGCTCTCGCAGGCGCGTGCGGCGCTCGCCAAGGCCGAGGAGGAACGCGACTACATCTCCCATCGCTCGAAGAGCTGGATGCCCTGCAACCGGAGACTGGCGAGGAGGAGCGGCTCGCCGAACGCCGGCACGTGATGATGCAGGCGGAAAAGGTCACCGAGGAGCTCTCGGAGGCCTCCGAGGCGCTGGGCGGTGGCGGTTCGTCCGCCCCGCTGGTCGCCGCCGCGCTGAGGCGCATCGAGCGACGTGTCGAGCAGTTGCCGGAGCTTCTCGGGCCGGTCATGTCCGCCCTGGAGCGGGCCCTGGATTCGCTGGAGGAGGCGCGCAGCACGGTGGAGCGGGCGCTGGGCGAGGCGGCTTTCGATCCGCGCGATCTGGAAGTCGCCGAGGAGCGGCTGTTCGCGCTGCGCGCGGCAGCCCGCAAGCACCAGGTGGCGGTCGACGACCTGCCGGCACTTCGCGACCGATTCGCCACCGACCTCGCGGCGATCACAGACGGTGGCGACCGGGTAAAGTCGCTGGAGACGGCGGCCGAGGCTGCCCGGCAGGCTTACAACGGCGCTGCGGCGAAACTCGGGAGGCGCGGCGCGGGGCGGCCAGGTCGCTCGACGCCGCGGTCGAGGCAGAGTTGCCGCCGTTGAAGCTGGAGCGCGCGCGCTTCGAGTTCGCGCATCGAGACCGATCCCGAGGGCGGCGGGCCGGAGGGGCGCGAGCGGGTGGAGTTCTGGGTGCAGACCAATCCCGGCTCGCATCCCGGCCCGATGGTCAAGGTGGCGTCGGGCGGCGAGCTCTCCCGCTTCATGCTGGCGCTCAAGGTGGCGCTCGCCGACCGCGGCAGCGCGCCGACGCTTGTCTTCGACGAGATCGACACGGCCGTCGGCGGCGCGGTATCGGACGCCATCGGCGCGCGGCTTGCGCGTCTGGCCGAGCGGGTCCAGGTTCTGACCGTGACCCACGCGCCGCAGGTCGCGGCACGCGCCACGGCTCATCTCCTCATCGCCAAGGACGGGGCCGAAAGAGGTCGCGACGCAGGTCACGACGCTCGACGACGCGCTCAGGCGCGAGGAAATCGCCCGGATGCTCGCCGGCGCGACCGTCACCGACGAGGCCCGGGCGGCGGCGAGCAGACTGTTGGCGGGGACCGGGTAAGCCTCGGGGGGGCGATGGCAATCTTGCCGGATTGCGCCCCGCTCCACACGGGCTACGATCCGGCCTCTGGTCCGAAGTCGAAGCAGCTCCGATGTCCACGCCATCCGTCAGCCAGAAACCCGCCCCCGAACTCTCGCGCGAAGAAGCCGAGGCTGAACTCGCCCGGCTCGCGGACGCGATCCCGGAGCACGACAAGCGTTACTATCAGCAGGACCAGCCGACGATCTCGGACGCCGCCTATGACGCCCTGCGGCAGCGCAACGCCGAAATAGAATCACTGCATCCCGATCTCATCCGCGAGGACAGTCCCTCGATGAGGGTCGGCGTGGCGCCTTCGGAGGCCTTCGCCAAGGTTCGCCACGCGGTGCCCATGCTGTCGCTCGACAACGCGTTCGCGCGAGAGGACGTCGAGGGCTTCGTCGACCATATCCGCCGCTTCCTGAAGCTCGGCTCGGACGTGCAGCTCACCTTCACGGCCGAGCCGAAGATCGACGGCCTGTCGGCGTCGCTGCGCTACGAGAACGGGCGCTTCGTGCAGGGCGCCACGCGCGGCGACGGGACGACCGGGGAGGACATCACGCGAAATCTGGCGACGGTGAAGGACGTGCCCCGGAAGCTCTCGGGGGCAGGCTTCGGAGATGTCTTCGAGGTGCGGGGCGAGGTCTACATGACCCATGCCGACTTCGAGGCGATGAACGAGCGGCAGGCCAAGGATGGCAAGCAGGTCTTCGCCAATCCGCGCAACGCGGCGGCGGGATCGCTCCGGCAGCTCGATCCCCGCGTCACCGCCTCGAGGCCGCTGCATTTCTTCGCCTATGGCTGGGGCGAGGTGAGCGAAGTCCCGGCCGATACGCAGTGGGGCGTCTACGAGCGGATGCGCGACTGGGGGCTGCCGACAAACCCGCTTATGGAGCTGGTGCATACAGTCGACGACATCATGACCTTCTACGGGCGGATCGAGGAGAGCCGGGCGAGCCTCGGTTACGACATCGACGGCGTCGTCTACAAGCTCGACCGGCTCGACTGGCAGCGCCGTCTCGGCTTCCGTTCGCGCAGCCCGCGCTGGGCGGTCGCGCACAAGTTCGCCGCGGAACAGGCGACGACGGTACTGGACGGCATCGAGATACAGGTGGGACGGACGGGTGCGCTGACGCCGGTGGCGAAGCTGAGGCCGGTGACGGTCGGCGGTGTGGTCGTGCGCAATGCGACGCTGCACAACGAGGACTACATCAAGGGCATCGGCTCGAACGGGGAGCCGATCCGCGGCGGCCACGACCTGCGCGTCGGCGACACGGTCACGGTTCAGCGTGCCGGCGACGTCATTCCGCAAATCGTCGACGTCGACATCTCCAAGCGGCCGAAGGATGCCGCGCCTTACGTCTTTCCGGAGAAATGCCCGGCCTGCGGCAGCCATGCCGTGCGCGAGGAGGGCGAGGCCGTCAGGCGCTGCACCGGCGGGCTCATCTGTCCGGCCCAGGCGGTGGAGCGGCTTCGGCATTTCGTGTCGCGCAACGCCTTCGACATCGAGGGGCTGGGGGAGAAGCAGATCGCGGCATTCCATGCCGACGGGCTGATCGCCCAGCCGGCCGACATCTTCCGCCTGCACGAGAGGCGGGATGCGTTGCTCGAGCGGGAGGGGTGGGGCGAGACATCGGTGTCGAACCTGATGGCCGCCATCGACGAGCGCCGCGCGATCGATCTCAACCGCTTCGTCTTCGCGCTGGGCATCCGCCATGTCGGCGAGACCAACGCCAAGCGCCTGTCGCGCCACTACGTGACTTTCGAGGCGCTGAAAGAGGCCGCGCTGGCGGCCGAGCCGCCGGAAGAGAAAGGCGACAAGGGCAACGACGCATGGCGCGAGATGATCGACGTTCGAGGGCATCGGCGCCGTGGTGGCCGACGCCGTGGTGGAGTTCTTCCGCGAGCCCCGCAACCTCGCAGCGCTGGACGCGCTCCTGAAGGAGGTCGTTCCGAAGGAGGTCGAGGCGCCGTCGGTGACGGACTCGCCGGTCGCCGGCAAGACCGTCGTCTTCACAGGTTCGCTCGAGCGCATGACGCGTGACGAGGCGAAGGCGATGGCCGAGCGGCTGGGCGCGAAGGTGTCCGGTTCGGTATCGGCGAAGACCGATCTCGTCGTCGCCGGGCCGGGCGCGGGGTCGAAGCTGAAGAAGGCCGCCGACCTGGGCGTCGAGGTCATCGACGAGGACGAGTGGTTCGTCCGAGTGGGTGAGTGACCTGCCCGAACGACGTCGTAGCCGCCCGGGAGAGAATATGACATTCTCACCCGGTGCGGATCGAAGTCGTCCGGGGGGACAACGGAATGCGCGCGATTGTGGCTGGCCTGGTGACGGGCGCGGTGATCTGGAGCGGGTTGGCGGCGGCACAGGACGCCGACGGCCCCGAAAGGCCCGTGGGTCATATCTACGAATTCTACGACGGCTCGATGGCGATCGGGGTCTGGCCCACCGATCCGGACGTGCTGCCGCTGTTTTCCGACAGGCTTGCGGCCGAACTCGAGGCGGACGACGAGCGCCTCGAGACGCAGGGCATGGGGCATCTCCAGTTCGATCCGTTCATCGACGGCCAGGACTTCGCGGTGGATGGCCTGGAGATCAGGACCACATCCAACAGCGAGAACGTCCGCGACCGTGGAGGTCACCTTCCAGAACTTCGGCGAACCGACCCACCTGGTCTACAGCCTGGTGCGGGAGGAGGGCCGATGGAGGATCGACGACATCTCCTCGCCGAGGAGCCATTCGCCCTGGCGCCTGACGGATATCCTCGTCGACTGAGTGTCCGGCAGAGGCGTCGCCGGGCCTTGTCACCGGCGCAATCCTGTTCAAGACGGCGATGACGACGCCTGCTAGTTTCCGCCCATGGAGACGATCGACCAGCGGACCGCGCTCATCGACGGCACGCTCGCTTCCGACGAGGCGGCGCAGTACTGGCGCGCGCCGGGCCATGACGGGCTCGAATGTCTCGCGGCCCAATTCAGCCGTCACCGCTACGCCCCGCACACGCACGACACCTATGTCGTCGGCGTGATCCTGGCCGGATGCGAGACGTTCGAACTCAACGGCGTGCGCCGCTATGTCCACGCCGGCGACGTCTGCTTCGTGCATCCCGAGGAGGTGCACGACGGCGAACCCTGCGGAGACGGCTACGTCTACCGGATGAGCTACCCTTCGGTGGAATTCCTGTCGTCGATCGCGAGCGAGGTCTCCGGACGGACAGTCACGGGCACGCCGCGATTCCGCGTTGCCTCGGCGCAGGACCCGGATACCACCCGATGCTTCGCCGCGGCGCACAGGCTCCTGGGAGAGGGCAGCCGGCTCGCGGGCGACGAGACGTTGATCCGCTCCTATGCCACGATGCTGTCGCGCTATGCGGGGGTCGGCGCCGCAGGTCTCGGCAGGGAGGCCGGGCCGGTGGCACGCGTGCGCGACTATCTCGAGGCCCATCTCGGCGAGGACGTCGACCTCGCCACGCTCGCCGATGTCGCGGGGATGAGCCGCTTCCACCTCATCCGCGCCTTTCGCCGGGAGACCGGGCTGACGCCGCTGGCATGGCTCACCGACCGCCGGGTGCGCGAGGCGCGGGCGATGCTTGCGAAGGGACATGCGCCGGGCGCGGCGGCGGCGGCCTGCGGCTTCGCCGACCAGAGCCATCTTACCCGCGCCTTCAAGGCGCGCGTCGGCGTTACGCCCGGTCGCTTCCGCGCGGCCTGCCTCGACCATGCGGCCTGACTTCGCGGCCGAGTTCCGCGCCGGCGCACTCGCGGTCCTGCCGGCCGCGGTGGCCGTGATCCCGTTCGGACTGCTGCTCGGCGCCCTGGCGGCCCAGAAGGGGCTTTCGCCGCTGGAAGTCGCGCTGATGAGCATGCTCGTTTTCGCCGGCAGCTCGCAGTTCGTGGCGGTGGACATCTGGACGCATCCCGCGCCCTGGGTGCTGCTCACCTTCACCGCGCTCCTCATCAACAGCCGGCACGTGCTGATGGGCGCGTCGCTCGCGCCGAAGATCTCGTATTTCGGGCGGGGACAGAGCCTCCTGTCGCTGTTCCTGCTCGCGGACGAGATCTGGGCGCTGGCGGAGGCGAGGTCGCGCGAGCACAAGCTCACCTTCGGCTACATGATGGGGCTCGGCGCCGTGCTGTGGGTCAACTGGGTGTTCTGCACCGGGCTCGGCGCGACCGTTGGAATGGTGGTCGCCGATCCCGCCGTCTACGGCTTCGACTTCGCGTTCACGGCCATCTTCACCGGCCTTGTCGTCGCGCTGTGGCGCGGGGCGGCGACGGGCGTGGCGATCGCGGTGAGCGCTGCGGTGGCGACGTTTACCTACCTCCTGGTGCCCGGTCCCTGGTACATCGCCGCCGGCGGCGTGGCGGGCGCTCTGGCCGGCGCCGTGATGGGACCGGCGGGCGAGCCCGAGCCGGAGGTCTCTCGCCATGACGCTTGATCCGCTCACCCTGGCGGCGATCCTCGGCATGGCGCTGGCGACGTACGCCACGCGGCTGGCAGGATGGATGCTGGTCCGCCGCGTGGTGCTGCGCGGCCGGGCCAAGGCGGCGCTCGAAGCCGTGCCGGGTGCCGTCCTGATGGCGGTCATCGCGCCCATGGCGCTGGCGACCGGGCCGGCCGAAACCATCGCCACCGCCATCACTGCGGTCGCCGCGCTCCGGTTGCCGCTGCTGGCGACGGTTGCCGTGGGCGTCGCGGCGGTTGTAGCCTTGCGCTGGATGATCGGCTGAGGATCAGAAGTCCAAGGCGCGACCGGCTCGCGGCTCGGCGCCGGAGCCATCCAGGATGGATCATGCCATGGCGGCATTCATCGCGTTCGTCCTGAGCAACTTCACGCTCACCTTCCTGGTGCTCGGATTCGTCGCGAGCGCCGTCGCGCTCACGGCCGGTGGCAGGTGGCGGGACGGACTGGCCGTTCGCGAGGCTCTGCTGGCCTACTTCCTTCTGTTCTCGATCGGGCTCTGCTTTCTCTACAACTTCGTCATGCACGTCTTCTTCGGCGAGATGGCGGCGCGATTCATCGGCTGGCAGGACAGCCCGTTCCAGGCGGAAGTGGGCTTTGCCAGTCTCGGCTTCGCGGTGGTCGGGCTTCTGGCGTTCAAGGGCGGCCCGGGGCTGCGCCTTGCGGCGGTCGTCGGGCCGGCCTGTTTCCTGTTGGGAGCCGCCGGCGGCCATGTCGTGCAGATGGTCGTGGCCGGGAACTTCGCGCCGGGCAATGCCGGCATCATCTTCTACACCGACATCATCGTGCCGGTACTGGGCGCGCTGCTCCTGTGGCTGCGACATGGTCGCGAGCGCGCCGCACAAGGGTCAGCGCACGGCCGCGGCGGCCCCCTCCAGCCAGTCGAGGTCCCCGGCCTCGACCAGCGGGCCGATCTCGGCACGCACCCGGGCGTGGTAGGCATTCAACCAGGCGATTTCGGCGGGCGTCATCAGTGAGGGATCGACCAGCCGGCGGTCGATGGGCGCGAGCGTCAGCGTCTCGAAGGACAGAAGCCGCTTTTCGCCGCCCGGCACCTCCTCGGGCTCGCGTACGAGGAGGAGGTTCTCGATACGGATGCCGTATTGGCCGGTGCGGTAATAGCCCGGCTCGTTGGAGATGATCATGCCGGGCTTCAGCGCTACGGTCCCGGCCTTGGAAATGCGCTGCGGTCCTTCGTGGACGTTGAGGTAGCTGCCGATGCCGTGGCCGGTGCCGTGGTCGAAGTCGAGGCCTGCCTGCCACAGTGGATAGCGGGCGAACGTGTCGATCTGCGCGCCGCTGGTGCCCTCTGGAAAGCGCGCGGTGGCGATCGCGATATGGCCCTTCAGGACGAGCGTGAAGTGCCGGCGCATCTCGCCGGTCGGCTCGCCGATGGCGACGGTGCGGGTGATGTCGGTGGTGCCGTCCTCGTACTGGCCGCCGGAGTCCACGAGATACAACGTGTCCGGTTCCAGCTTGCGGTTGGAGGCGGTGGAGACGCGGTAGTGGACAATGGCGCCGTTGGAGCCGGCGCCGGAGATGGTGTCGAAGGAGATATCCTTCAGCTTGCCGGTCTCGAGCCGGAAGGCCTCCAGCGCGCGGGCGGCGGATATCTCGTCGACGGCGCCCTGCGGTGCCTCGCGATCGAGCCAGTGAAGAAAGCGCACCATCGCCGCGCCGTCGCGCAGATGGGCGGTCCGGGCGCCGGCGATCTCCGCGTCTGTCTTCAGCGCCTTGGGCAGGATGCAGGGGTCATCGCCGTCGGCAAGCTTCGCGCCGGCTTCCAGGAGGCGCGCGGCGATCCACTGCGCCGAGGTCGCCGGATCAAGCCGCACCGTCCTGTCCTCAAGGCGGTCGAGGATATCGCCGAAGGTCCCGGGCTCGGCGGTGTCGGCGAGCGGATCGAGATGGGCGCGGGCGCTGTTCGTCAGCTTGCGGGAATCGACGATCAGCGTCGGGCGGCCCTTCGCCGGAACGACGGCGAAGGCGAGCGGGGCCGGATTGTGGGGCACGTCGCGGCCGCGGATGTTGAAGGCCCAGGCGATCGAGTTGGGCTGTGTCAGCACGACCGCATCCGCGCGGGCAGCGACCAGAGAGGCGCGGATATCGTCGAGCTTCGCGCTCGCCGGCCGGCCGGCCAGGGCCTCCGGGTGAACGTTGATGTCGCCCAGCGGCGGCGCGGGCCGGTTCTGCCACACCGCGTCGAGCGGGTTGTCGGCCACGGCGACGAGCGTCGCGCCCGTGCGCTCGGCGATCCTGGTCAGCTTGCGGACGCCGGCGACGGTGTGCAGCCAGGGATCGTAGGCGAGCCTGGACCGCGGGGTCAGGTTCGCCTCGAGCCACTTCTCCCAGCCGTCCTCGATCAGGTGCAGCGCGTGGAAGGCACCGGTATCGACCTGCTCGCGAACCTGCAGCGTGTAGCGCCCGTCGACGAAGATCGCCGCCTGGTCCTTCAGCACCACGGCGATGCCGGCCGAGCCGGAGAATCCGGTGAGCCAGTGGAGCCGCTCGGCGGAGGGGGGACGTACTCGCCCTGGTGTTCGTCGGCGCGGGGGACCAGGAACCCGTCTAGGCCGCGCGCGGCCAGTTCGTCGCGCAGCCGACCAAGCCGGGCCGCGCCGAGCCGGGGATCGTTCACCTGATCGAAGGACTGATACATGCCCGCCTAACTATCCGCTCGGGCAGAGCGGTTCAATCATGTCCACGCTATGCGCGACGCGCATGACTGCCCGGCAGAATTGTGCGCTGCAAAAAGTGCAATCCAGTTCTGCGATTGTTCGTCTACCTAAAAGGACAGGATCGCTTACCTTTCTTCTCGAAACGGTGACCGCACCGCATTCGAAGGAGAAGCCAGATGACCACGACCACTTTCGACCACGCATCGGCCGGCTACGCCGAGAAGCGCGGACCCGGCTTCCTGCGCCGCATGCTCGACCGGATGGTAGAGGCCCGGCAGCGCGAAGCGGACCGCATGATCGCCCGCGCCATCGCCTCGCACAGCCCCGAGACGCTCGCGGCCTTCGGGCTGACGCGCGAGGAGCTGCTGCACTGGCACGCCAAGGCAGCGAAGTAATTCAGCGCCGGGCGAGCGTCAGCGTCGCCCAGCCGTCGATCACGAGGCGGCGGACCGGCACGAAGCCGAATTCGCGCCACGCCGCCTCGACCTCCCTCTGCTGCCAGGACAACAGCCCCGACAGCACGACAGCCGCGCCAGGGGCGGTGACCTCCGCGACCCCTGGCGCGAGCGCCACCAGCGGCTTCGCCAGGATGTTGGCGACGACGAGGTCGTAAGGCGCCTTCGTCCGGATGCGGTTCGAGCGCATGCCGTCGGCGACGAAACTTTCGACCAGGGTGACGGCCCCGTTCTTCCGCACGTTCTCCCGCGTGATATCCACGGCGACCGGATCGATGTCGGTGGCGACCACGGGCACGCGCAGCGCCATCGCGGCCGCGATGGCGAGCACGCCGGTGCCGGTCCCGACGTTTATGGGCGCCCGGAACCGGCGTGACTTGAATAGCGTGTCGAGGGCCAGGAGGCAGCCCTTCGTCGTCCCGTGGTGGCCGGTGCCGAAGGCGCGGCTCGCCTCGATTTCGATGGGAATGGCGTTCGCCGGAACGCGGTCGCGGTCGTGCCGGCCGAAGACCGCGAACCGGCCGGCGAAGACCGGCGGCATGGCCTCCAGGCTCTCCGTCACCCAGTCGCGGTCGGCCAGCGCCTCGATCTCGAGCTTCAGCGCCTTTCCATCCTTTCCGAACATGCGGGCGAGCACATCCGCCAGAACCCCGCTGTCGGGCTCCTCGACATAGAACGCCTCCGCGAGCCAGCCGCGCTCGGTCTCCAGCGTGCCGACGGTATCGGTGTCGGGATCGATCGCCGACATGAGCACGTCGGAGATGGCGTCGGCGTGCGCCTCGTCGCGGGCGCGGATGCGGAGGCGGTACATCAGCGGGGGCAGGGTGGACTGAGGGCGGAGAGGCTGAAGTCCGCCCTATGGGCGGCCCCACCCCCGACCCCTCCCCACAAGGGGGAGGGGAGCGATATGCCGAGGCGCCGGGACTCCCTCCCCCCTCGTGGGGGAGGGTTGGGGAGGGGGCGGCGAGCGAGGCGAGCCGGATCGTTGCCCGTCTGGTGGCCCATCAATGCCGCTCCACGAAGGAGTCCAGCACCTTCTTCGGTCCCGACCTTCTCGAAGTCGACCGTGAGCTTGTTGCCGTCGACCGACGACACCCGTCCATAGCCGAACTTCTGGTGAAACACGCGCTCGCCCCGGGAATAGCTGGATTCCGTGCCCGTCGAGCGGGCGAGAATCTCGCCCTCGATGGTATTGGGCAGGGCGCGATTGACGCGCTCGGCGCGGCCCTTGTTGCGCTGTGCGCGCTGCCAGCCGGGCGTCGAATAGGTGTTCTGGAACGGGTCGCGCGTGTCGAAGCGGCTCTGGCCGTAGCCGCCGTAGCCGCCGACGGGACCGGTGTCCTCGACCTCGACATGGGCTTCGGGAAGCTCGTCGACGAAGCGCGAGGGCAGGGACGACTGGTAGAGGCCGTGGATACGGCGGTTCGAGGCGAACGACAGCTTCGCGCGCCGCCGCGCCCGGGTGATGCCGACATAGGCCAGCCGCCGCTCCTCCTCAAGGCCGGCGCGGCCGCTCTCGTCCATCGCGCGCTGGTGCGGGAACAGGCCTTCCTCCCAGCCGGGGAGGAAGACGGTGTCGAACTCGAGCCCCTTGGCCGAGTGCAGCGTCATCAGGCTGACCTTCTCCTCGGTGTCGCCCGACGCGGTGTCCATCACCAGCGAGATGTGCTCGAGGAACCCCGCCATCGTGTCGAACTCCTCCATCGAGCGCAGGAGCTCCTTCAGGTTCTCCAGCCGGCCCGGCGCATCCGGCGAGCGGTCGTTCTGCCACATCTCCGTGTAGCCGGACTCCTCCAGAATGATCGCGGCGGCCTCGGCATGGGGCAGGCTGTCGACCTGCGCGCGCCAGCGGGCGAAGGATTGCAGCAGGCCGCGCAGCGAGTTGCGCGCGCGCGCCGGCAGTTCCTCGGATTCGACCAGCGCGATGGCCGCCTGCATCAGCGGGATGCCTTCGGCGCGGGCGTGGTCATGGAGCGTCCTGAGCGTCGCGTCGCCGAGGCCCCGGCGCGGCGTGTTGACGATGCGCTCGAAGGCGAGGTCGTCGGCGGGCTGGACCGTCGCGCGGAAATAGGCCACGCGCGTCGCGGACCTCCATGCGCTCGTAGAAGCGCGGGCCGCCGATCACGCGGTAGGGCAGTCCCAGCGTGACGAAGCGGTCCTCGAATTCGCGCATCTGGAACGACGCGCGGACGAGGATCGCGATCTGGTCGAGGCTCTCGCCCTTCCTCTGAAGCTGCTCGATCTCCTCGCCGACGCGGCGGGCCTCCTCTTCGGAATCCCAGACGCAGGCGACGGTGAGCTTCTCGCCTTCCTCGTCCTCGGTATGCAGCGTCTTGCCCAGCCGGCCCTCGTTATGGGCGATGAGATGGGAGGCCGCGGCGAGGATGTGTGCCCGTGGAGCGGTAATTGCGCTCCAGCCGGATCACCCTGGCGCCGGGAAATCATTGCTCGAAGCGCAGGATGTTGTCGACCTCGGCGCCGCGCCAGCCGTAGATCGACTGGTCGTCGTCGCCGACGCAGCACAGGTTCTGCGGATCGCGGCCCTGGGCCAGCAGCCTGAGCCAGAGATACTGCGCGACGTTGGTATCCTGGTACTCGTCGACCAGCATGTAGCGGAAGCGCGACTGGAAGTCGGCGAGGACGTCCGGGTTCTCCCGGAACAGGCGGATCATCTCTAGAAGCAGGTCGCCGAAGTCGACCGCGTTCAGGACCTTCAGCCGCGCCTGGTATTGGCGGTAGAGCTCGTCGCCGCGGCCTGGCGAAGGCGAAGGCCTCGGCGGCGGGCACGTCGTCGGGCGTGCGCGCCTTGTTCTTCCAGCCGTCGATCCATGCCGCGAGCTGGCGCGCCGGCCAGCGCTTGTCGTCGAGATCGGCCGCCTGAATGATCTGCTTCAGGAGCCGTATCTGGTCGTCGGTGTCGAGGATGGTGAAGTCGCTCTTCAGCCCGACCATTTCGGCATGGCGGCGCAGGATCTTCACGCCGATCGAATGGAAGGTGCCGAGCCAGGGCATGCCCTCGGCGGAGGCCTCGCCGATCAGCCTGCCGATGCGCTCCTTCATCTCGCGCGCGGCCTTGTTGGTGAAGGTCACCGCGAGGATCTGGGAGGGCCGCGCGCGGCCGGTGGCGAGAATGTGCGCGATCCGCGTCGTCAGCACCCGCGTCTTGCCGGTCCCGGCGCCGGCGAGCACGAGCACCGGGCCTTCCGTGGCCAGGATCGCCTCGCGCTGGGCCTCGTTCAGCCCGTCGAGATAGGCCGGCATCGCCGCCATGCGCGCACGCGCGGCGATACCGCCCGCACGGGGCGCGGGCAAGTCGGTGGCGTGGCGGGTTTCCGGCATGCGCTGTAAGGACTTCGTATCGATTCGCGTGAGCGGCACTCTAGCGCAATATGGGGCCGCGGTGGGGCGGGTGCGAGGGTCTTGGCGCGCCGTTCGTCAGGGTGGCTGCCGGGAAACCCAGAACCGCCGCGTTCGCCCGGCTGCCGCGCTGGATTCCGGCCCTTCGCCGGAACGAGCGGAGTGTGGGGGAGGCGCCCTGTCTCCTCGGCCGTCATTGCCGGGCTCATCCCGGCAATCCTCTCGTCTCGCAGTTTGCCACAACGTGGATTGGATGCCCGGAACAAGTCCGGGCACGACACTTCGGAGTTTGGCTCTCACCCCGGCATATAGGTCCCGAAGGACCACATGTTCCCTTCCGGATCGCGTGCGGAATATTCGCGCGAGCCGTAAGGCGTGTCGTAGATGTCCATGATGATCTCGGCTCCGACCGCCTTGGCGTGCGCGTAGTGCAGGTCGGCGTCGGGAACGACGACGTAGATCGCGGCGGCGACCACGCGGTCTACGGTGGCCGAGCGCAGGGGTAGGGCATCGGCCTTGTCAGAACCAAGCATGACGAAGCCGTCGCCGAGTTTCAGCTCGGCATGCATGATCGAACCGTCTTCGGCCTCGTAGACGGCGTGTCTCTCGAAGCCGAAGGCGTCGCACAGGAAGTCGATGGCCTTGCGGGCATCGGCATAGCGCAGGGCGGGGATGATGTTGCTCATGTCGGTGGCTTCCCTGGATGTGACGTTGGCGAGGCGAACCTAGCGTCCGGAATGTTTCACGTATTGTACGGATGTAACCTCAGGCCGCGTCCCGTTCGTCCATGAGACCGAAGCCATCTCCGATGCGACGGCGCATGAACTCGCCGGGCGTCATCCCGGTGAAGCGGCGAAAATCGCGGATGAGGTGCGCCTGGTCGAAGTAGCCGCAATCCAGGGCCAGTTCGCTCCATCGAACGGGGCCGGACCCAAGTCGCGCGATCACGGCGCGGAAGCGCAGGAGACGAGAGAGCGTCGCCGGCGGCAGGCCGATCTCGTCATGCAGCCGCGCGGTCAGGTGCTTCCGGCTCCACTCCACCTCCGCGGCAAGGGCGGCGACGGAAACCCTTCCGGCGGAGGAGGCGATCCGCGACCATGCCTGAAGCACGCCCGGATGGACGGACGACGCGGCGGCGATGCGTTTCAGGATGAAGTGGTCCAGAAATGTGAAGCGCTCCGGCCAATCCGGCAATTCGGCCATCTGCGCGGCAAGCCGTTCCCCGTCACGGCCAAGGATGTCCGCCATATCTACGATGCGGTCGGTGATATGGCGCAGCGGCAGCCCCAGGAGAAGGCGCGCGCCGAGGGGCGTCAGGTTGAACTGCAGGCAGTGCGAGGCGCCCGTATTCTCGCTGACGGCATAAGTCGAGGAGAGTCCCGCGACGAAGCTGCCGTGACGGGCCATCGGCCGGTCGCCGGTGGCGAGGTTCCAGTCGGGTCCGAAGTTGAGGATGACAACCGCCGCGGGCACGGTGATCTCGATGCGGCGGATGATCGTCGCAGTGGTTTCCCGGTAGCCGTGATAATCGCGCACATAGGGCGCCAATCGCACGTCCGGCCGGCAGCGAACGAGCTCCCATACCCCGGCGCTCGAAGCATGGCGGACGGTTTCGATGCGTGTCGGGTCGATCGTCATGGTGTCGGCACCGAGCCTTTCACCCCTGCTTCCGGATGCCGATGGACCGTCCTGCCCGGTCTGGATGCGGCAGGCGCGCGTGTTGGGCGTGCAGGTCGGCAATGCGATCGCGGATCGTGTCCGGCCAGGGTGCGACGCGTTTGGCCGCCATGTCGACATGCAGCGTCATCAGTTCGCAGGTGGCGCTCGTCCAGCCGTCCACGTGGATCAACTCCTGGAAGGCGTGGATGCGCTTTTCGTCGAAGTCGAGGATCTGGAACGTGGCCCTCACCGTCGCGCCCTCGTGCAGTTCGCGGAGGTAGCAGACATGGGCCTCTGCGGTGAAGAAGGATGCCCCGGTCGCCAAGTAGTCGGGGCCAAGGCCCAGGGGCGCCAGCGCCGCATCGACGCCACGATCGAACAGGACGTTGTAGTACGCCATGTTGAGGTGCCCATTATAATCGATCCATTGCGGTTCCACGGCCATGGGCGGCGATACAAGCGGCTGGCCGGTGTCTTCAGACGGGCCAGGTGTCACGGGCATTCCGGCATCTCCTCGCCGGCCGCGCAGCGTCCCCGGCTATCGGTTTGGCGACGCAACCGTTTCTGTTAGTGTGCCGCGAACTCTACCGCTTTTCGGCCGATACGAAAGGACGACCGGGAATGACGACGGCCGCTGACAGGCTGCCCACTGCCGATTCCGACCGCGACACCGCGCTTGCGCGAACTCGCCGAACGCTTCGGAGACCGTTTCTCCACCGCGCTGGCGCTGCGCGAGCAGCACGGCCATACGACGACCTGGCTCGCGAACCAGCCGCCGGACGCGGTGGTGTTCGCGAGAGCGACCGAGGAGGTGCAGCGAGATCGTGCGCATCTGCGCCGCGCACCGCGTGCCGGTCATCGCCTTCGGCACGGGCACCTCGCTCGAGGGCCATCTCAACGCGCCGTTCGGCGGCGTCTCGATCGACCTCGAGCGCGATGAACCGCGATCCTTGCCGTCCATGCCGAGGATCTCGATTGCGTGGTCGAGCCCGGCGTCACGCGCAAGCAGCTCAACGAGCATCTGCGCGACCAGGGGCTGTTCTTCCCGATCGACCCCGGCGCCGATGCGAGCCTCGGCGGCATGGCGGCGACCCGCGCCTCCGGCACCAACGCGGTGCGCTACGGCACGATGAAGGACAACGTGCTGAACCTGACGGCGGTGATGGCCGACGGCGCGATCGTCGAGACGGCGCAACCGCGCGAAGAAGACATCGGCCGGCTACGACCTGACGCGGCTCCTCATCGGCTCCGAGGGAACGCTCGGCGATCATCACGGAGCTGACGCTTCAGGCTGCAGGGCATCCCGGAGGCGATCTCCGGCGGCGGTCTGCCCCTTCCCGACGGTCGAAGGGCGCCTGCCAGGCCGTCATCGCGACGATCCAGTCCGGCATCCCGGTGGCGCGCATCGAGCTGCTCGACGAGGTGCAGGTGCGGGCCTGCAATGCCTATTCCAAGCTCGACCTGGCCGAGAAGCCGACGCTGTTCCTCGAGTTCCACGGCACGCAGGCCGGCGTCGCCGAGCAGTCGGAGACCTTCGGCGAGATCGCGGCGGAGTTCGGCGGCGGACCGCTTCGTCTGGACGCAGAACGCCGAGGAGCGCACGAAGCTCTGGCAGGCCCGCCACGACGCTTATTGGGCGGTGCTGGGCCTGCGGCCGGGCGCGAAGGTCATTGCGACCGATGTCTGCGTGCCGATCTCGCGGCTGGCCGACTGCGTCATGGAGACGCAAGAGGACCTCGACGGAGAACGGCCTGCTTGCGCCGATCGTCGGCCATGTCGGCGACGGCAATTTTCACCTGTCGATCCTGTGTCGACATGAGCGACGCCGGACGAGATCGGCCGCGGCCGAGGCCTTCATCGAGCCGGCTCGTCGAGCGCGCGCTCGCGATGGACGGGACCTGCACCGGCGAGCACGGCATCGGGCAGGGCAAGATCAAGTATCTGGAGGCGGAGCTGGGAGCGGGCGTCGACGTCATGCGGGCGATCAAGCGCACGCTCGACCCGCTCAACATCATGAATCCGGGCAAGATCGTTCAGTTGTGACGACCGCTGCCGGCGCGTTAGCCGGCACGATACGGGCCCGCGAAAGGATCACCGCCGTTGAATTCCATCATCATGTGGATCGGCATCGCGATCGCGCTGGCGCTGTCGGCGGCGTTCGCGGCGCCTTTCTTCATCGACTGGGGCGGCCAGCGCGGCTTCTTCGAGGCGCGCGCATCGGCGATCCTGGGGCGACCGGTCGAGTTCGCGGGGCCGCTCGAAGTGCGGCTGGTGCCGTTCCCGAGCCTGCATGCGCGGGACGTGCGGATAGGCGAGGGCGCCGGGCCTGAAGCCGAAGGCGCCGACGAGGTTGTGTTCCGGGCGGCCCTGGCCCCGCTCCTGAGCGGCGAACTCAGGATATCCGAGATGCGGCTCGTAGCGCCGAGGCTGACCCTCGTCCGCGACGAGCACGGCCGCGTCGAGCTGGCGTCGCGTCGCAGCGACGGCGAGCTTCCCGTGCCGGCGGAGCGCACCAGCATCGACCGGCTGGAGATCGTCGACGGCTCCTTCGCGCTCGACGATGCTCCGACAGGCAGACGCTACGAGGTGGCGGGCCTGAACCTTACGGGCAGCGCCGGTTCGCTCGCGGGGCCGTTCCGCGCCGAGGGCGGCGGCAGCGTCGGCGGCGTGCCGCATACGATCCGCCTTGCCACCGGCCGCCTCCAGGACAACGGAACGATCCGCGTGACGGGCTCGGTGGTGCCGGCCGATCGCCCGGTGTCGCTCGACGTGGACGGCACGCTCGATATTGACGGCGGCGAGGTCGGGTATACGGGCGGCGTCGTCGTGGCGCAGATCGACACCGGCGACGGGGCGCGCCTGCCGTGGCGGCTCGACGGCCAGGTCTCGGCCACCCCGGCGCAGGCAGAGTTCGAGCGGCTGTCGCTGCGGGTCGGACCGGAGGATCGGCAGGTGACGTTCACCGGCAGCGCCCTTCTGGACCTTTCCAGCGAGCCGCGTTTCGAGGCGGCGCTGACGTCGCGCCAGATTGATCTCGATCGGCTCATGGGCACGGAGACCGATCCCTCGGTTACGCCGGTGCGGGCGGTCGAGGGGCTTGCAGCACTGCTAAATCCCGAAGCGATCCCGATGGCGGGTCGCGTCGCGCTCGACGTCGGATCGGTCGTGGCGTCCGGCAATCTCGTCGAGGGCCTCGAGGGGGATATCGAGTTCGGGGCGGAGGGATGGACGCTCGAAGGCGTGTCGGCCCTGCTGCCGGGCCGGACCGACGCCGGGCTGTCCGGCGAAGTGACGTTCGGTCCGTCTGGCCCGCGCCTAGACGGCGCCTTCCGGGCGTCGTCGCAGCAGGCGGGCGTGCTGGCCGGGTGGCTGTCCGGACCGGACGGGGCGCTACCGGGCCTGTCGGCGCTGTCGGGACGGCTCGATGCGTCGGCGTCCCTGTCGCTCGACGCCGAGGGGCTGGAGATCGACGGCTTCGACATCGAGACCGCCGGGACGCTCGTCGGCGGGTCCCTGTCCTATTCGCCGGGCGCTGACGGTGGGCAGCCGCGTCTTGGGTTGCGGCTCCAGTCCGACCGGCTGAACGTCGGCAATGCGGCGGCCCTGCACGCCGGACCGGTGCGCGCGGCGGCGCTGGGCATATTGGGAGGGGCCGAGATCGACCTCGATATCGAAGCCGGTGCTCTCGTCATCGGGGCGGTCGAGGCCCGTTGACGTCGCGATCGCGGCCGCCGCGGGCGGGGGCGACCTACGGGTGGAGAGGTTGACCGTCGCCGACCTCGGCGGCGCCCGGATCGAGGGCGAGGGCGCCTTGCGCGACATCGCCTCGGAGCCGGAGGGCACGCTGCGGCTGTCGCTCGATGCCGATGCGCTGGGCGCGCTGGGCGAGACGCTTCGGTCGCTCGGCTTCGACCGGGCGGCCCGCATCCTCTTGAGCCGAGGAGCCGAACTCGTTCCCGCAAGCCTCGAGCTGACGCTCGAGGCGAGCCGCGGCGAATCCGACGAGGGAAGTCGCGGCGAACTCGTTGTGGCCGGGGAGGCGGGCGGCACGTCGCTCGACCTGTCGCTCGGGTTCGACGGCCGCGTGGACGCGCCGACGGAGGCACTTCTCGATGTGGTGTTCGAGGCCGCGAACAGCGACGGGACGAAGCTGCTGCGCCAGCTTGGCATGGCGGGGATCGAGACCGAGACGCCGGGTCGTATAGGGCTGAGGGGGCAGGGCCGGCCCGCGGATGCGATGCCGTTCGAGCTGGACGTGGCCGGGGTGGGACTGGACGGGACGGTCGAGGGGCATGCCCGGTTCACGCCGCGCGGCGGACGCGACATCGTGGCCAACGTCGCGCTCGACGTGCCGCGGCTGGACACGGTCATGGACCTCGCGGGGTTGGCGCTGCCCTCGGGCGGCGGCGCGGCGCGGCTGGAAGCGCACGTCTCCGCCGTCGACGACGTGATCCGGCTGTCGGATATCTCGCTGGTCGCCGACGGTGCGGCAATCCAGGGTACGATGGGGATCGATCTGGGCGGCCCGGAGAGGGTGCTCGACGGGCGGCTGACGGTTCGCTCGCTCGACCTGCCCTGGCTGCTCGCCGCTCTGCTGGGTCCCGACGCATTCGTCAACGCCGGCGATGCCGCATGGCCGGAAGGTGCTTTCGCTCCGGTCTCGCGTGACGGATGGCGGGGCCGCGTGCATTTCGATGCGCCCGCGCTGGCGCTCGGCGGTCGCCACGTGCTCAGCGAGGGATCGCTGGAGGTCGACTTCGACCGGGGACGGGTTTCGCTGTCGAGCATCGCCGGCCTGCTCGCCGGCGGGCGGGTCGCCGGGGACGTCGATCTGTTCACCTCCGATGGCAGCGTCCGGCTCGACGCCCGGATGGAGCTTGCCGACGCCGCGCTGGGTGAACTGGTCTGGAGGGTCGACAACCGCGCGGTCGCGTCCGGCCTCTTGTCGGGCAGCGTCGAGGTCTCTGGCGAGGGGCGCAGCCTGCTCGGGCTCGTCTCGACGATGTCCGGTGAAGGATCGTTCGAGGTGGAGGACGGTGTCGTCCGCAGGCTTAACCCTCGCGCGTTCGACCAGATCGTCCGGGCGGCCGATGCAGGGCTCGAGCTCGACGAGGAACGCGTGCGCGAGGTATTCGCCGGGCATCTCGATGCCGGTTCGCTGGGTTTCCAGAGGGCCGCCGGCGCGCTGTCGGTCGCATCTGGCGTCATTCGGGGGCGCAACATCAGGCTGGATACGGACGCGCTGGATTCCTTCGCCTCCGTGGTCGTCGACCTGACCGAAATGGGCATCGATTCGGAATGGACGTTGCGGGTGGCCTCGGGCGAGGACGGACGCACGCGCGAGGTCGGTATCGTCTTTGCCGGCCCCCTGGATGCGCCGGAGCGGTCCGTCAACGTCAATCCCCTGCTCGGCTACCTGACCGTGCGGGCCTTCGAGCAGGAGGTTCGGCGGCTGGAGGAACTGCAGGCCGAGATCCTGGAGCGCGAGCGGCTCGGGCGCGAGCTGCTGCGGATTGGAGAGGACCGGCGGCGGCGCGAGCGCGAGGCGGTGGAGGCCGAGGCGCGGGACGCGGCCGAGGCCGAGGCGCAGCGTCGGGCTGAGGCCGAAGCGGAAGCCGAAGCTCGTCGACAGGCCGAGGAAGCCGAAGCGCGGCGACAGGCGGAAGAGGCGGAGGCGGCCCGGCGCGTGGAGGAAGAGGCCGCGGCCGCACGGCGTGCCGAGGAGGAAGCCGCGGCCAGGCGCGAAGCCGAGGCGGAAGAGGCGGAGCGTCTGCGCGAGGAGGAGGAGCGACAGCGCCAGTCCGAGGAAACGTCCGGCGAGCCGCTTCCCGAGAACGATGAACTCCGCGCATTGATCGAAGACGTTCTGCGTCGGTTGCCGGCGGACCCGCTGCCAGCAGCGCCCTTCCGACATCGAGAGGGCGCCTCTCGCGCCGCCCGTACAACCAACGCCGCCGGCGGCCGGCGCGCCGCTCGATATCACCCCCCAGCTACCTGCCGTTCAGCAGCGCTTCGTTCCGGGAGCGCCGCCGCCGGCACCGCAAACAGACCCTTGGCTCGGCGACCCGTCCCGCCCCGTCAACTGACGCGGTGGCCGCGATAGTGAGCGAGCACGTGTAGCCGGCAGGCCGACGACAGGCCGCCACCGGCACGTCCGGCGTCGATCTGCTCCACGAGGGTGGCGACCGACATTCCCCGTTCGCGGGCGATCTCGACAAGCGCCTCCCAGAACTCGTCTTCCAGCGATACGCTGGTCGGGTGGCCGGCGATGGAGAGGGAGCGCTTTCTCAGACCCGCCACGTCAGGCGTCCTCGCCGGGCTCGCGGCGATGGCCCTCGTGCTCGCGGGTGGCCTTGTCGGCGGCGGCCCGGTCAGCCTTCTTGCGCGCGCCCGTCCGGCCGAAGCGGACGCGGTTTTCCTCGGCGGCCCGTTCCTTGTCCGAACGCGCCTTGCGCTTGCGGGCCTGGCGAAGATTGACGATGTCGGCCATCGGGTCAGACACCGGTGAAGAGCAGGTCGAGAGCGGCGACGATGCGGTAGCGGTATCGTTCGGCGCTGTCGACAACCTCACCGAGTTTGCGCCGATCGATTGCGAACAATTCGGAGACTGAAAGGGTAAAGGGCTCGCCGAGCACCGAAATCTGCGGGTGCAGCCGTTCGAACGAGCCCAGTATTTCCGGTCTGATGAGAGGGGCTACCACTCTCATCCTCAGAGCTGAAACTCGGTCGCTTTGCAATTCTAGTAGATAGGGTGCTCGATCGGCACCCTTGCCCTGATTGCGATGTATGTCGAACTGCATCAGCCGTATTGGCGAAATTCTTCGCCGAAGGGGCCATATTCCTCGATGTAACGGTTGAAGCTCTCAATCGCGTCACAATTCTCGTCGGCCCACGCCTTGGCAACTCGTTCCTTCTCCACGCGCCGACGCAAGTCGGTCTCGAGGACGGTGGACACGTCGATGCCGAGGCTTTCAGCCTCCGCGATCAACTCTCGATCTAATTTCGGCGTCGCGTTCGTCATTTCTCGCCTGTCGCGCCACGAAACTGGCTCAGCATAGCACAGTCGCGGAGCAAGCGCCTCAACCCGGCCCGACCATCTTCTCGGGGCGCACGATCTCGTCGAACTCGGCTTCGGTGACGTAGCCGCCGCCGACAGCCTCCTCGCGCAGCGTGGTGCCGTTCTTGTGGGCGGTCTTGGCGATCTTGGCTGCGTTGTCGTAGCCGATCTTCGGGGCGAGCGCGGTGACCAGCATCAGCGAGCGCTCGACGCCGTCGCGGATGTTGTCGAGGCGCGGCTCGATGCCGACGACGCAGTTGTCGGTGAACGAGACGGCCGCATCGGCGAGAAGCCGGACCGACTGCAGGAAGTTATAGGCCATTACCGGGTTGAACACGTTCAACTCGAAATGGCCCTGGCTGCCGGCGAAGGTGATGGCGGTATTGTTGCCGAAGACCTGCACGCAGACCTGCGTCAGCGCCTCGCTCTGGGTCGGGTTGACCTTGCCGGGCATGATCGAGGAGCCGGGCTCGTTCTCCGGAAGCGATAGTTCGCCGAGGCCGGCGCGCGGGCCGGAACCGAGAAAGCGGATGTCGTTGGCGATCTTGAACAAGGACGCCGCGACCGTATTGATCGCGCCGTGGGCGAAGACCATGGCGTCGTGGGCGGCGAGGGCCTCGAACTTGTTCGGCGCCGTCTTGAAGGGCAGGCCGGTGATGGCGGCGATCCTGTCGGCGACGGCCTCGGCGAAGCCCACCGGCGCGTTGAGGCCGGTGCCGACGGCGGTGCCGCCTTGCGCCAGTTCCATGAGCTTGGGAAGCGTCTGCTCGATGCGCTCGATGCCGTTCTCGACCTGCTTGGAGTAGCCGGAGAACTCCTGGCCCAGGGTCAGGGGCGTCGCATCCTGGGTGTGGGTGCGGCCGATCTTGATGATCTCGTTCCAGCTCTGCGCCTTGTCGTTCAGCGCGTTGCGGAGCTTCTGAAGCGCAGGGATCAGCCGGTGGACGATCTCCTCGGCGCAGGCGATGTGCATGGCCGTGGGATAGGTGTCGTTCGACGACTGCGACATGTTGCAGTGGTCGTTGGGGTGAACCGGCTTCTTCGAGCCCATTTCGCCTCCGAGCATCTCGATGGCGCGGTTCGAGATGACCTCGTTGGCGTTCATGTTCGACTGGGTGCCGGAACCCGTCTGCCAGACGACGAGCGGGAAATGATCGTCCAATTTGCCCTCGACGACCTCCTGCGCCGCCTTGACCAGGGTCTCGCCGATCTCGCGATCGAGGCGTCCGAGATCCATGTTCACCTCGGCCGCGGCGCGCTTGACGATGCCCAGCGCGCGGACGATGGGAGCAGGCTGCCTCTCCCAGCCGATCCTGAAGTTGCCGAGCGAACGCTGGGCCTGCGCGCCCCAATATCGGTCGGACGCCGACGTCGATGGGGCCGAAGGTGTCGGTCTCGGTGCGGGTCTCGGTCATCGCCGGTCCTCGTTGTCGTGCTGGGTGAAGAAACAAGGGTCGGCGCGCGTTTTACACGGACGCCGCGTCGGCGTCACGTCCGGGGCCGGCATAGTCCCGGCACCTCGGCCGCTCGTCCCGGCGAAGGCCGGGACCCAGGACGATCTCCGTGATCAGCGGTCCTGCCCCGCTGGATTCCGGCCTGCGCCGGAATGACCGGGTGGCTGCGGTCGATCAGGATCAGCTTTTCTTGCGAAACTGGTCGAGGGAGACGACGTTGGCGGTGCCGGCCTCGCCGTTGTCCTGGAGGGCCGAATCCGTTTCTTGGGTCGGCTCCGGCGCACCCTCGGGCTCGGCCACCTCTTCCTCGGCGGCCTCGGCGTTGGCTGCGTCCATCGGCTCGAACTGCAGGCCGAACTGGACGGAAGGATCGAAGAAGCCCTTGATCGCGGCGAAGGGGACGACGAGCTTTTCCGGCACGCCGTTGAAGGACAGCGAGACGGAGAATGTCGTGTCGGTGATCTCCAGATCCCAGAACTGGTGCTGGATGACGACCGTCATCTCCTCGGGGTAGCGCTCGCGCAACCGGTTGGAGAGACGCACGCCGGGGGCGGTGGTGTTGAACGCGATGTAAAGATGATGCTCGCCGGGCAGGCCGTTCTGCGCGACATCGACCAGGACCGTGCGGATGACGCCGCGCAAGGCGTCCTGGGCCAACAGGTCGTAGCGGATAAGGTCCTGCGGCATCGTCTCCCCTGCGGACGAGTGAGGCAGCCATCGGGCCACCGCGAAAGCATGAGTGGAAGGCTTCTGTTGCCAGGTGCCTTCCGAACCCCGCCTGGACGGAGCTAACCCGCCAGGGCTTCAATTATCGGTCAATCAAACCGCTTACGCGGCCTGAGCAACCGGAGCATAGTTGTCGTTGGCAACTATTAGGATGGCCCGATAACGGCGGTACCATGCCGAGCGAAAACACGCCCTTTACGCCCTCGTCGATCCTGTTTCGCCCCCGCCGGAGCCGACCCGGATGGTCGGCCTGATCGGTTCTGGTGGAGGCGCCGGGTACTGCCCCCGGGTCCGATGGGTTTATTTCGACGGCCGTTTATCGCCATAGCCGACCGAAGCCGGCACCGACCAATATAGGGGCGAAGTCGCCAATAGAAAAGCCGTCGGCTGCACCGGTTGGCGATGTCGGGATCGTGATCCGGGGTTATTTGCGTGCAGGTGCTGAGCGACGACGATCGCGACAATCGGGATTCGCGAGGCGGGAGTTCGCAGATGACGACCGGATTTGAGCTTAGCCGACGCAAATTCCTTGCCCTCGCGGGCGCGGGGGCGGTCGCTTGCGTATCAGGTGGAGCACGGGCCGAGCCGCCGGTGATTTACACCGATCCCGTACCGGGCGTCGCGCTGGAGGGATACGACGCGGTAGCCTACTTCACGGAAGGGTTGCCGCGCGAGGGCAGCGAAGAGCACGCCTTCGAGTGGCAGGGCGCGACATGGCGCTTCGCCACCCGCGAGAATCGTGACCGCTTCGCGGCCGATCCAGAGGCCTATGCGCCACAATATGGCGGATACTGCGCGTGGGCCATGGCCGAGGATTACACCGCCCACGGCGATCCGCACGCCTGGCGGATCGTCGATGGGCGGCTCTACCTCAACTACAACGCCCGGATTCACCGCCGCTGGGAACGCGACATACCGGGCAACATCACGCGCGCCAACTCGAACTGGCCCGGCGTTCTGGAGCGCTGACGACGGTTCAGTCGTGCTCGATCTTCAGCACTTCGCCGGTGGCAATCGAGATGTCGATCTCCAGCTCCCGCCCGTTGGCGTCGCGGCCCTCGATCTCCCACTTGCCGTCGTCGCGGTCGACCTCGTCCACGGTAGCCATTCCGTTGTCGCGGGCGATCGCGATCGCCTCCTCGACGGGAATGTCGGCAAGCGCGGGAGCGGTGAAGGCGAGGCCGAGAGCGGCCGCGAGGGCGGGGGCGGTCAGACGCATGGGCATGTTCTCCTCAGAGATGCTTCGGATGAAGGGTATGCCCTCTAATTAGGTGCGGTGGTGTCCGATGCAACCGACGCGCCGACTGTGGATGGCGAGTTGGCGCGTTTGCCGCAGCGCGGTACGGTTCTATGCTGTCGTCCGGCCCCAGGGATTCGCCATGCGCCAGTACCTCGACCTCCTCGCCCGCATCCGACAGGAAGGCGTCCGCAAGGACGACCGGACCGGCACCGGCACCATTTCGGTGTTCGGCCATCAGATGCGCTTCGATCTCGAAGACGGCTTTCCGCTGCTGACGACGAAGAAGCTGCACCTTAAGTCCATCGTCCACGAGCTTCTCTGGTTCCTGTCCGGCGACACCAACATCCGCTACCTGAAGGAGAACGGCGTAAGGATCTGGGACGAGTGGGCCGACGAGAACGGCGAACTCGGCCCCGTTTACGGCCATCAGTGGCGCTCGTGGCCGGCGCCGGACGGGCGGGCAATCGACCAGATTTCCCAAGTGGTTGAGATGATCCGTTCGAATCCCGATTCACGCCGGCTGATCGTGACCGCGTGGAATCCGGCGGAAATCGACCAGATGGCGCTGCCGCCGTGCCACTGCCTGTTCCAGTTCTGGGTGGGCGACGGAAAGCTGTCCTGCCAGCTTTACCAGCGCTCGGCCGACGTGTTTCTCGGCGTGCCGTTCAACATTGCGTCCTATGCGCTGCTAACGATGATGGTGGCGCAGGTGACTGGGCTGAAGCCCGGTACCTTTGTCCACACCTTCGGCGACGCGCATCTGTACCTGAACCATCTCGACCAGGCCGAGGTGCAGCTCACCCGGGTGCCGCGCAAGCTGCCGAGGATGCACATCAACGAGGCGGTGACCGACATTTTCGGCTTCGTCTACGAGGACTTCGCTCTGCAGGGCTACGATCCGCATCCGCACATCAAGGCCGAGGTCTCGGTTTGAGCATCACCATCCGTCCGGCCTGGCCGGGCGAGGCGGGGCTCGTGCTGTCGTTCATTCGCGAGCTCGCCGACTACGAGAAGCTCGGCCATGAGGTCGACGCCGACGAGGCGATGCTGGATACGGCGCTGTTCGGCAGGCGGCCGAGGGTCTTCGCCCTGATCGCCGAGTGGGACGGCAAGCCGGCCGGCTTCGCGCTGTGGTTCTACAACTTCTCTACTTTCCGCGGCCGCCACGGCATCTATCTCGAGGATGTGTTCGTGCGGCCCGACCATCGCGGTCGAGGCATCGGCAAGGCGTTGCTCGCCCATCTGGCGAAACGCTGCCTCGAGGAGGGGCTCGCCCGCCTCGAATGGTGGGTTCTCGACTGGAACGAACCCTCGATCTCGTTCTATCGTTCGCTCGGAGCCGAGGCGATGGACGACTGGACGGTGTTCCGCCTCACTGGCGATCCGCTGAAGCGCATGGCGGCCGGGGAGGGCGACGCATGATCGATCACGTCTCCGTCGAAGTCGGCGATCTCGAACAGGCGATCGCATTCTATACCGCCGTGCTCGGCGCCATCGGTTATTCGCTGCTGGTCCAGCGGAACGAAACGGCCGGCTTCGGCAAGACCTATCCCGAATTCTGGATCAACCTCCGCCGTGGCGATGGCGGCGCCGGCCCGCGCGAGGGATCGCACGTTGCGCTACGCTGCGCGGGCGCCGAGCGGGTGCGGGACTTCCACAAGGCCGCGCTCGCGAATGGCGGGTCGGATGCGGGCGGGCCGGGACCCAGGGTCGACTACTCGACGCAGGACCATACCCCCTATGCCGCCTTCATTCGCGATCCGGACGGCAACAGGGTGGAGGCGGTGACGTTCCTGGCGCCGGCCTCGCACGCGGACTGACAGGCCATGACGATACATCTCTCGCTCGTCGCAGCGGTGGCGCGGAACGGCATTATCGGCCACGAGGGCGGCATGCCCTGGCACCTGCCGACCGACCTCAAGCACTTCAAGGCCGTGACGCTCGGCAAACCGATCGTCATGGGCCGGCGCACCTTCGAGGCAATCGGACGGGCGCTGCCGGGTCGCGACAACATCGTCGTGACGCGCAACTCCGATTTCGAGGGTGAGGGCGTCCACGTCGCCTATTCGCTGGACGAGGCCGTGTCGATGGCCGAGCATTGTGCCCGCCATCACGGCGTTGACGAGATCTGCATCATCGGTGGCGGGCAGATCTATGAGGAGGTGATGGCGCACGCGCACCGTCTCTATGTCACCGAGGTCGACGACGAGCCGGAGGGCGACGCCAGGTTCCCGGACATCGATCCGTCGATCTGGCGCGAGATCGATCGCGTGGGGCCGGTAAGAGGCGAGAAGGACAGCGCGGCCGTCACCTTCGTGCGTTACGAGCGGATCGGTTAGCCGCCCTTGCCCCGTTCGGGCTCGCCGGGCACAGTGCGCGCGAAACCCACGACACCGGGAGATGCCCGCATGAAAGTCCGTGCCGCCGTGGCCTTCGAGGCCGGCAAGCCGCTCGAGATCGCCGACGTCGACCTCGACGGTCCGAAGGCCGGCGAGGTGATGGTCGAGATCAAGGCGACCGGCATCTGCCACACCGACGAGTTCACCCTGTCGGGTGCTGACCCGGAAGGCATTTTCCCGGCGATCCTCGGCCATGAGGGGGCGGGCGTCGTCGTTGATGTCGGCGCGGACGTGAAGAGCCTGAAGAAGGGCGACCACGTCATCCCGCTCTACACACCCGAATGCCGCGAATGCCCATCGTGCCTGTCGCGCAAGACCAATCTCTGTACCGCGATCCGGTCGACGCAGGGGCAGGGGCTGATGCCCGACGGGACGTCGCGCTTCTCGCTCGATGGCAAGCCGCTCTACCACTACATGGGCACCTCGACCTTCGCCAACTACACGGTGCTGCCGGAGATCGCGCTGGCGAAGATTCGCGAGGACGCTCCCTTCGATAAGGTCTGCTACATCGGCTGTGGCGTGACGACGGGCATCGGCGCGGTGATCAACACCGCGAAGGTGGAGCCGGGCGCAAAGGCCGTCGTCTTCGGGCTTGGCGGGATCGGTCTCAACGTGATCCAGGGGCTGAGGCTCGCCGGCGCCGACATGATCATCGGCGTCGACATCAACAATTCCAGGAAGGAATGGGGCGAGCGGTTCGGGATGACGCATTTCGTCAACCCGAAGGAAATCGACGGCGACGTGGTCGCACATCTCGTCAACATGACGAAATCGGGCGCCGACCAGATCGGCGGCGCCGACTACACCTTCGACTGCACCGGCAACGTCACCGTCATGCGGCAGGCGCTGGAGGCGTGCCATCGCGGCTGGGGGCAGTCGATCGTCATCGGGGTGGCGCCGGCCGGGGCGGAGATCGCCACGCGGCCGTTCCAGCTCGTCACGGGCCGCGTCTGGAAAGGCACCGCCTTCGGTGGGGCGAGGGGGCGCACGGACGTGCCGAAGATCGTCGACTGGTACATGGACGGGAAGATCGAAATCGACCCGATGATCACCCACACCATGCCGCTCGCCGACATCAACAAGGGCTTCGACCTGATGCATGAGGGCAAGTCGATCCGCTCGGTCGTGGTGTTCTGACGGAGCCCGGCCATGCGTGAGGTCGACGTTGCGGTTGTCGGGGCCGGGGCGGCGGGACTGGCGGCCGGGCGCAGGCTGACCGAGGCCGGTGCGAGCGTCGTCGTGCTCGAGGCCAGGGAGAGGCTCGGCGGGCGGGCCTTCACCGATGTGGAAACCTTCGGCGTGCCCTTCGACCGTGGCTGCCACTGGCTGCACTCGGCCTCGATCAACCCGTTCGTGCCCATCGCCGACGCTCTTGGCCATCGCTACGAGATTCGCGGCAGCCGGCAGGCGCGCGAAACCTGGCTCGGCGATGGTTGGGCGGACGCGGCGATGCGGGAGGAGGCGTGGGTAGCGATCCGCGACACCTTCGCCGCGGTGGAGGCCGCTGGCGACGCGGGCCGGGACGTCGCGGCCGCCCAGGTCATCGAAAGGACGGGCCGGTGGGCAGGGCTCGCGGAGCACTGGCTCGGCCTGATGTCCTCGCTGCGGCCCGAGGAGATTTCGACGCTGGATTATGCCCGATACGTCGATACCGGCGAGAACTGGCCGGTGGTGGACGGTTATGGCGCGCTGGTGGCGCGCCATGGCGCGGGCGTGCCGGTATCGCTGTCCACACCGGTGACGACGATCGATGCGAGCGGCCCCGGCGTTGTACTGGCCACTCCGAAGGGGAGGCTAGAGGCACGGGCAGTCATCATGACGGTCTCCACCAATGTCCTGGCCACGGGTGGCATCGCGTTCCGCCCCGGCCTGCCGGACGACATCGAGGAGGCGATCCGGGCCATGCCTCTCGGGCATGTCGAGAAGGCAGCGTTGCTGTTCGACCGCGACGTATTCGGCGTCGCCCCAACAACTTATATCGACACGCTCAGTCTCGCCGATTCGTCGCGCAGGCCGATCAATTTCACGCTGAGACCCTTCGGGCACGAGATGGCGATCGGCCAGTTCTCCGGGCCGTTCGCTCGCGACATGGAGACGCAGGGCGAGGCCGCGCTGACCGCGTTTGCGCTCGACGCGCTGGCCGAGGCATTCGGAAACGACATCCGCAGGCGTGTCGTCCGGGCGAGCGCCACGTCATGGTCGTCGGACCCCCATGTCCTCGGGGGCTATTCCTGCGCGAAACCGGGGCTTGCCGACATGAGGGGACGGCTCTCCAGGCCGATAGCGGGACGGGTTTTCCTGGCCGGGGAGGCGGTGTCGGAGGGGTTCTTCTCGACCGCACACGGGGCCCATCTCACCGGCCTGGCGGCTGCGGAGAAGGCATTGGAGGCCATGGGCGCTGTGAGCGAGACTCAACCCCGGTAAACGCTTTGTGGCCGGGCCTGTTCCGCATTTCGTTGAACCGCGCGGTTCCGTGACCTATAACCATTCCAGGATGCCGGAGCGCGAAAGCCCGGCCTGACGCAATCGCACACACATAGGCGAGGGACGGACATGCCCTGGAGCAACCAAGGCGGAGGTGGGTGGCGCACCGGTGGCGGTGGCGGCGGTGGCCCCTGGGGCAACCAGCCGACCGGTTCCGGCGGTGGCGGCGGTGGTGGAAACCAGCCTCCCGATCTGGAAGAAATCCTGCGCCGTGGCCAGGACCGGCTGAAGAACGTGCTGCCCGGCGGCTCGCTGGGCGGCAAGGGGATTTTGCTCGTCGGACTGCTGCTGCTCGGCGTCTGGGGCGCGAGCGGCCTTTACCGGGTGGAGCCGGACGAGGTCGGTGTCGTGACCCGGTTCGGCGAATACACCGCGATGACGCAGCCGGGCCTCAACTATCATCTGCCCTATCCCATTGAGTTCCGTCGTCACGCCGAGCGTGACGCGGGTCAATCGTGTCGACATCGGCTTCCGGATGTTCGAGGACGGGCGGACCGAGGCGAATCGCGACGTGCCGGAGGAAAGCCTGATCCTCACAGGCGACGAGAACATCGTCGATGTGGATGTGGCCGTGTTCTGGCTGATCAGCAGCGCGCCGGACTACCTGTTCAATATCCAGCAGCCCGACGCGTCGGTGAAGGCCGTCGCGGAAAGCGCGATGCGCGAGGTAATCGGCCGCAGTCAGCTCCAGCCGGTGCTGACGCAGGCGCGCGCCGTCACCGAGCAGGCTGTGATGGAGCTGATGCAGAACACGCTCGACTCATACGGGGCGGGGATCCAGATCACGCAGGTGCAGCTCCAGAAGGTCGATCCGCCGAGCGCGGTCATCGACGCCTTCCGGGACGTGCAGGCGGCCCGCGCCGACCAGGAGCGCCTCAGGAACGAGGCGCAGTCCTACGCGAACCGGGTCGTGCCGGAAGCGCGCGGTCAGGCTGCCCAGATCGTGCAGGCCGCCGAGGCCTATCGCGAGCAGGTCGTCGCGGAGGCGACCGGTCAGGCGGACCGCTTCACCCTGATCTACGACGAGTACGCACAGGCGCCCGAAGTCACCCGACAGCGCCTGTTCCTCGAGACGATGGAGCGCGTACTCGGCGATACCGACAAGATCATCATCGACGATTCGGCCGGAAGCTCGGGGGTCGTGCCCTACCTGCCGCTGAACGAACTGCAGCGCCAGGCCCCGCGGCCGACCGCGACGGGAGGTAACTGATGAGCCGTCTCATGATCGGAGTGCTCGTCCTCGTCGGCCTCCTCGCGTTCCTGGCGTTCAGCTCGCTGTTCACCGTCCACCAGACGCAGCAGGCGCTTATCGTGCGGTTCGGTGAAGTGCGACAGGTGGTTACTGATCCTGGGTTGCACGTGAAGATCCCGTTCGCGGAGAACGTGGTCTACATCGACAAGCGCATCCTCGACCTCAACTCGCCGGTGCAGGAGCTCATCGCCTCCGACCAGCGCCGTCTCGTCGTCGACGCCTTCGCCCGCTACCGGATCGTCAATCCGCTGAACTTCTACACCTCGGTCGGTTCGGTCGCGGTGGCGGACTCCCGTCTGGCGACGGTTCTCAACTCGGCGCTCAGGCGCGTGCTCGGTGAGCAGACCTTCTTCGCCGTCGTGCGCGACAACCGCGAGGAGCTGATGCAGGAGATCACGCGCCAGGTGAACCGGGAGGCGCAGAGCTTCGGCATCGACGTCGTCGACGTGCGCATCCGCCGTGCCGACCTGCCGCAGGCCAACGCCGAGGCGATTTTCCGCCGGATGCAGACCGAGCGCGAGCAGGAGGCCGCCCAGATCCGCGCCGAGGGCGAGGAGCAGGCACGGCGCATCCGGTCGCGAGCAGACCGCGAGTCGACGGTGATCGTCGCCGAGGCGAACCGGGAATCCGAGCAGGTGCGAGGCGAGGGCGATGCCCAGCGAAGCGCGATCTATGCCGATGCGTATGGCCGCGATCCCGACTTCTACTCGTTCTTCCGGTCGCTGCAGGCCTATGAGCTCGGACTGAACTCCGACCACACGCAGCTCGTGCTGTCGCCCAGTTCGCAGTTCTTCCGCTTCTTCGGCAATCTCAGCGGCGAGAGGCCAAACGCTCCGGCCGCTCCGGATGGCGATGGCGGCGGCATTGCAGGCGCGGCGGGAACCTCGGCTTTGGTCGCTCCGCCTCAATGAGCGATCTGGTCGTGGCCCTCGGGCTCGTCCTGGTCATCGAGGGACTGGTTTATGCGGGGGCTCCCGGGTGGCTGAAGCAGACGATGCTTCGCGCCCAGGAGCTTCCCGATTCCACCTTGCGGGCGGGCGGCGCCGCGGCGGCCGCCACGGGGCTCTTCATCGTCTGGTTGGTCCGCGGCTGAGAAACACACGAATGCGTGAGTCGCCGCGGTTCGGCAGAATTCGGTATCCTCGTCAGTGAATCGCTGGGGGAGCGTGAGCGGAGACTTCGGAATGTCGATCGCCAGGTTGAGATTGAGCGCGCGCGCTCTGGGGTTGGGTTCGCTTGCAGCGCTGGCCCTCGCATCGGCGCCCATCGTCGCGCCGGCCGATGCGCAGACGTCTGAACCGTCCACCCAGCAGCGCACCGAAGGCCCCTATCCGGGCTCGCCAGCCTCCTTCGCGGACCTCGCGGAGGAACTGCTCAATTCCGTGGTGAACATCTCGACCAGCCAGACGGTCGCCCGGTCCGAGCGTATTCCCATGCCGCAGGTGCCGCCGGGATCGCAGTTCGAGGAATTCTTCGAGGAATTCTTCAACCGGCGCGGGCAGGAGAACGGCAGCCCAAGGCGTGTCAATTCGCTCGGGTCGGGCTTCGTCATCGATCCGTCCGGCATCATCGTCACGAACAACCACGTGATCTCCGACGCCGATGAGATCGTCGCCAACTTCAGCGACGGCACCCGGCTGACCGCGGAAGTCATCGGACGCGATCCGAAGACCGACGTGGCGGTACTGAAGGTGGAGCCGGCCGAGCCGCTCAAGGCAGTCGAGTTCGGCGAGTCCGAATCTCTGCGTGTCGGCGACTGGGTCATCGCCATCGGCAATCCCTTCGGCCTAGGCGGAACCGTGACCGCGGGTATCGTCTCGGCGCAGAAGCGCGACATCAATTCCGGCCCCTACGACGCCTACATCCAGACGGATGCCTCCATCAACCGGGGCAATTCCGGCGGCCCCCTGTTCGACATGGCGGGCCGGGTCGTGGGTATCAATACGGCGATCATCTCACCCACCGGCGGATCGATCGGCATCGGATTCGCCATTCCCGCCGATATCGCCCGCGTGGTGATCGACCAACTCGTCGAGTTCGGCGAGACGCGGCGCGGGTGGCTGGGCGTGCGGATCCAGTCGGTAACGGACGAGATCGCCGAGAGCCTCGGCATGGAGAGCGCCCGCGGAGCGCTGGTCGCGGGCGTCAGCCCCGATGGTCCGGCCGGGGACGCCGGCATAGAGACTGGAGACGTCATCGTCGAGTTCGACGGACGCCCTGTCCCGGCGATGCGGGACCTGCCGCGGATCGTCGCCGACACGATGATCGGCAAGGAGGTCAACGTCCGCCTCATCCGTCGGGGAGAGGATACCACGCTCAAGGTCGTGGTCGGGCGACTGGAGGAGAGCGACGAGCAGGTCGCGGCCCTGTCGGACGAAACCGACGAGGCACCGCCGGCCGACACGGACGCCGTCAGCGCGCTCGGTCTCGATCTGTCGGACCTCAACGAGGATATCCGGGAGCGCTACGGCATTTCCGACGACGTGGAGGGAGCGGTCGTCACCGAGGTCGATCCGGCCGGCGTATCGGCCGACAAGCAGATCCGCGAAGGGGACGTGATCGTCGAGGTCTCGCAGGAGAAGGTGGCCAGCGCCAGTGCCGTCCAGGCACAGATCGAAAGCCTGCGCGAGCGCGGCCGCAAGTCGGCCCTGCTACTGGTGGCGAACGCGTCGGGCGAGTTGCGGTTCGTCGTCGTGCCGATCGAGGATACGGCGCAGTAGTCAGACGATGAACTCGTCGCTTCGGTAGCCCTGCAGGAAGAGAAGACCGGTCAGGCCGGCATGGTCGATGCGCGCGCCGGCCATTTCAGCGACGGCCGGCTTGGCGCGGAAGGCGACGCCGAGGCCGGCCGCCTCCAGCATAGAGAGGTCGTTGGCCCCGTCGCCGACGGCCAGCGTGTCGCGCGAATCGAGCCGCAGTTCCGACCTCAGTTCCTCCAGCCGCCGGCGCTTGGCCTCGCGGCCAAGGATCGGTTCTGCCACCAGTCCCGTCAGCCGGCCGCCGTCGACGATCAACTCGTTGGCGCGGTTCTCGTGGAAGCCGGCGAGATCGGCGATGCGCGACGTGAACATCGTGAAGCCACCGGAGACGAGGGCGGTGTAGGCGCCGTTCGCGCGCATGGTCGCCACAAGAGCGCGGGCGCCGGGGTTGAGCGTTATGCGCTCGGCGAGGACCCGCTCGACCGCCCCCACGTCCATTCCCTCGAGAAGGGCCACGCGCTCGCGCAGCGCGGGCTCGAACTCCAGTTCGCCGCGCATCGCGCGCTCGGTGATCTCGGCGATGTGCGGCTTGATGCCGACAACATCGGCGAGTTCGTCGATGCACTCCTGTCCGATGATGGTGGAATCCATGTCGGCGACGAGGAGGCGCTTTCGCCTGCGCGCGGCGGGCACGACGGCGACATCCACGGGAGCGCCGCCCAGCGATGAGCGTGCAGAGGCTTCGATCGTGCGGCTCTCGCCCGGCCCGTCGGGCAATGCTATGTCGCAGGCCGTGTCCGCGGCGAGCCAGACAGGCGAGGTACCGGCAACGGCGTCGCGCGCGGCCTCCGCGAGGGCGGCCGTGAGCGCCGGGGCATCGGGATCGGTGGCTAGGACGAGTACGAAGGACATGGACACTCGGAGCGGTAAGGACGGGCCGGCGGCCATTCTCGTCGCCGGGCCCACGGCGAGCGGCAAGTCGGCGTTGGCGCTCCGCCTCGCCGAACAGCATGGCGGCCTCGTCATAAACGCCAACTCCATGCAGGTCTACCAGGAGCTCAGAATTCTCACCGCGCGGCCGACGGCGGCCGACGAGGCGAAGGTGGCGCACCGGCTCTATGGCCACGCTTCCCTGAACGAGCCTTTTTCGGTGGGGCGGTGGATCGAGGATGTACGCGCCGCCCTGTGCGAGGCGCGCGCAGCGGGCCGGGTCCCCATCGTCGTTGGTGGCACGGGGCTCTACTTCAAGGCGCTGACCGAGGGCCTGTCGCCAATGCCGGCGGTGCCGGATTACGTGCGCGCCGCGGTTCGCGCGCGTGTCGACGCGATTGGAGCGGAGGCTGCCCATCGCGAGCTCGGGCGTCTCGATCCCGAGGCGGCCGCCCGAATCCCACGGAGCGATCCTCAGCGGATAGCGCGCGCGATGGAGGTTGCAGAAGCTACGGGCCGGCCGATATCGCAATGGCAGCGCGAGCGGCGGGAAGGAGCGCTGGTCGATCCCGCGTCCGCCCGCCGGATCGTGCTATGGCCGGATCGGGAAAGGCTGAGGGCGCGGATCGACGCGCGCTTCGACGCGATGCTCGACGCAGGCGTGCTGGACGAGGTTCGCGCCGTCGCCCGCATTGCTCCCGATCCGTCTCTGCCGGGCTATCGCGCACATGGGCTCAGGCCGCTCCTGGCCCATCTTCGCGGAGAGACGACGCTTGCGGAGGCCGCGGAGCGGACGAAGGCCGAAACCAGACAATATGCCAAGCGGCAGTTCACCTGGTTTCGGCATCAGATGGAAGATTGGGAGCGGTTCGACCCGGGCGAGATCTAGCCCGGACGGCGCGAGCTACTCCCGGGCGGATGCCCGCAGCAGCACTCTCCCCGCACCTTGCGAGACGCGGAACGTCCGGTCAGGCGACCTTGCGGGCCGACTTGCGCTCACGGACCGGCGTCGGGATCTCGATCTCGACTTCGAGCGTGGAAACCTGATCTCCGCGCTCCATCCTGATCTGCAGATGGTCTTCGCCGACCTGCACGTGTTTGGCCAGCACGGCGAGGATCTCCTCGCGCAGGACGGCCACCAGATCGGATTGGCCCGAAAAACTGCGCTCGTGAGCGAGCAGGATCTGGAGCCGGTCCCGGGCCACCGAAGCGGTCCGTCGCCGGCCGAACAGGCGCAATATATTCATGCCGCTCTCCGGCCGAAGATTTTGCCGAGGAAGCTCTTGCGGTCGCTGGGGATGGTCATTTCCAGCTGATCGCCCTTGAGGCGCCGGGCCGCGTCGCGATAGGCGCGCGACGGCGCGCTCATCGGGTTTGCGATGGTGACCGGCGAACCGACGTTGGAGGCGCGAAGGACCTCCTCGCTCTCCGGCACGATGCCCAGGAGTGGAACGGAGAGGATCTCGACGACATCGTCGACCAGTAGCATCTCGCCACGGCCCGCGCGCGCAGCGTCGTAGCGTGTGAGCAGCAGGTGCTTGTCCATCTGCTCGCCCTTCTCCGCCTTCAGGGTCTTGGAGTTCTAGAAGGCCGATGATGCGGTCGGAGTCACGGACCGAGGAAACCTCCGGGTTGGTCACGATCACGGCGAGGTCGGCATGGCGCATGGCAAGAGCCGCGCCGCGCTCGATACCGGCCGGGCTGTCGCAGATGACCCAGTCGAACTTGTCCTTGAGCTCGCCGATGACGCGGCCGACGCCGACGGCGTTGAGGGCGTCCTTGTCCCGCGTCTGCGAGGCGGGCAGAAGGAAGAGCGACTCGAGCCGCTTGTCGCGGATCAGGGCCTGGTTGAGCTTGGTGTCGCCCTGGACGACGTTGATGAGGTCGTAGACCACGCGGCGCTCGGCACCCATGACGAGGTCGAGATTGCGCAGGCCGACGTCGAAGTCGATCACGGCGACGCGATCGCCCCCTTGCGCCAGCGCCGCGCCGAGCGCCGCTGTCGATGTCGTCTTGCCGACGCCGCCCTTGCCTGAAGTTACGACCACAACCTTGGCCATGTGCTCACCTGCCTTTGTGTTTCAGTTTAGGGGCGTGATCTCGAGTTCTTCGCCGGCGTTGCAGACCTGAACCGGGCGCCCGCGGAATGCCGGGTCCAGGTCGTCCGCCGTGCGGTAGAGCCCATCGATGGAAAGGAATTCAGCCTCGAGCCGCGTGCACAGGATGCGGGCCTTCGGCTCGCCGTCGGTGCCGGCTATCGCGCGGCCGCGCAAGGCGCCGAATACGTATATCGAGCCACCCGCGACGACCTCTGCGCCCGATCCTATCGCTCCGGTGACGGTCACGTCGCCATGTGGATGGACGATGCGCTGTCCGGACCGGACCGGGCCGTCGACGATCAGGGGGCCTTGCCCGGCGGCGCCGGACGACGTCTCGTGCCGCAGGGCGCCTTCGAGCACCTCGGCCATGCCCGCCTGGCGTGCGCGGTCGACCGGCGGCGGAGCACCGAGGTCTAGCAAACTCGCGTCGGTGCCCTCGACCCCCATGATCCGGATCTCGCGCCGTCGCAGCTCTCCAAGCAGGCCCGCGAGCGCTTCTCGGTCCAGCTTCAGGCTGGAGACATCGAGCAGGACGGGGCGCCCGACGAAGAACCCGGACGATCTGGCCAGCCACGCATCGAGCTCTTCCATCCAGGCATCGAGAGGGCCCTCTGGCGAGAGCACGAAGGCGAGCAACGACTTGCCGCGAAGGCGAAGGGAGCTATTGGGTCGGGCTGCGACGGTCACGGAATCTTCACCATTTGCGTTTCGTCGATTTGGCAGCGGGCATGGTTAACGGAAGGTTAAGGGGAGGTAATAATTGCCGGGTCCTGCACCGGGTGTTGCATTACGGACGCTTGCTCCCGCTTGCGCGGGCGCCCGGACGGGGAGATGCTGGCAGCCGTCAATCCGAGGGAGCATGGCGCCATGGCGCCGTTCCGGTCCGCATCGAAGAACCGGCGCTGGTCGCGGCTGGCGATCGTCGGCGGCAGCGCGCTGGCGCTCTACGGCACTCTCGCCTATGTCGTCCTGCCATGGGCCTGGACGCATCACGAGCGCCAGCCGGCCCTGAGCGGCCGTGAGATGGTTACCCGGACCGGACAGGGCATTCCGGGGGACCCGATCAATGTCGGGCTGGTTGGAGCAAGGGAGGATGTCGCGCGGGCCATGCATTCCGCCGGCTGGTTCCCGGCCGATCCGCTTACGCTGCGCACGTCGGCAGAGATCGTCGGCAGCGTGGTCCTCGACCGGCCGTATCGCGACGCGCCGGTCAGCAACCTCTACTTCGACGGCCGGCGGGAGGATCTTGCCTTTGAGAAGCCCGTCGGCACGAGCGCGGACCGGCGTCATCACGTCCGGCTCTGGGACGTTCTGGAACAGGGTGCCGAGGGCCGGCCGGTCTGGTTGGGGTCTGTCACCTTCGACGCCGGCGTCGGGCTCAGCCACTACACGGGTGCGATCACCCATCGCATCTCGCCCGACATCGACGCCGAGCGGGAAGGCCTCATGAGCGATCTGGCGGCCGCGGAAATGCTCGAGGCGCGGTACCGCGTCACCGGCGTCGGCCCGACGCTGTTCGGCAGGAACGGGGAGGGCGATCGCTATCGGACCGACGGCGAGGTCGACGTCGGAGTACTCGTCCAGGGCGGCCGCCCGCACGACGGGCCGCCGGCGATGTCGGACAGTCCGCCGCTGGTCGCGCTCAAGGACCGGCTGTGGCGTCAGCTTGCTCCTGCCAGCCCACCGACATGACCGGCACGGCGTGAAATACCGTCCCTTCATCGCTTCGGCGGCGATGCTCGCAGTGCTCGGTGCTGCCGTGATCGCCGCGGGGGGTGCGTGGTGGCACGCCGCGTTCATGATTGCCGGGGTGCTGGCGATCGCGATGGTCGTGGCGCGGTTCTACCGCGAGATGTGGCGGGACGGCTGGGACGAATGAGGCCGCGCGCCGATGCGCGCGGCCTGCTCGGTCAGCTCGCGGACAGCAGGTCGCGATAGCGTTCCGCGAGTTCCGCCGTCTGGCGCGCGGATTCCATCGCCACGTCCTCGCCGCCAACGTCGATAAACGTTGCCGGCATGCCGGCGGCGGCCTGGCGCTCTGCGAATTCCGGGTCGGCGAGTGTCGCCTGCATGGTCGACTTGATCAGTTCGACCTCGTCCGGGAACTTCTCCATCGTCTCGCGATGGAGCGCCCAGGAGCGCGAGGAGGTCAGCGACGGCAGGTCAAGGCCGAGCGCGGCGTTTACCGTCGGCGCGTTGCCGCTGAGATCGGGCACCGGGTTCTCCTCTGCGAAGACGCCGAGAACGCGGACCTGATCGCCTAGCGACATTGCCATGCCCATCGGCAGTGCACACGCGTCCACCTCACCGCTGATGGCGGCCATCGTGGCGGGGTTGCCGCCGCCGAAGGGGATGAGGTTGAACTGCACTCCCGTCGCCTCGCCGAGCGCCAACGTGCAGATCGAGGCCGGGTGCGGCAGGCGGCTCTTGGAGATGTTGACCGTGCGCTGCTTGCCGAGGTCGATGAGTTGCTCGATCAACTCGATGGGCGACTCCGCGCCGACATAGATCGTCATGGGCTCGGTGATGAACTGCTGAAAGTAGACGAAGTCCTCCCCCACCTTGATATGCGGCGCCTGCAGGGTGAGCATGATTACTTCCGGACCGATGTAGGAGTTCAGCAGGCGATGCGGGTTGGGCTCCACGCGCTGCAGGTAATGCTCGTAGCCGACCTGCCCACCCGCGCCAGCGAAGAACTCGAACTCGAAGTTGGCGTTGATGTGCTTGGCCCACACCGCGCAGAAGTTGCGAGCGTCACGGTCGGCGCCGCCACCCTCACCGGTCGCGGTCGTGATGGTGATGTTGTCGGATGGGAAATTCTGGCCCCAGACAGGGCTGGCCATCGACATCGCGGCGATGCCCGCGCCGCTGGTCGCAAGAAAACTGCGTCTCGTGGGATTGAATCGTCCAGACATTTGCCTGACCCCTCGATGATGCTGCATTCCCGAATTTTCAATCGGAAATTGCAGACGTTTCCCCTAATATACTTTTATATTGCTAATGCTTCTCTTGATGAGAAGCGACGCATGCTAGCCCGGCCGCATCATGAATTCTATAGACTTCGGTAGTTCGCGGTCGAATATTGACGGTGATCCACTCAGCGGAATCGCAACCTTTGTAGGCGACCATTTCGGACGGTCTTTATGGGTAGCGATCGTGGTGCTTGACCGCGCCTGCAAACACGCCTAGTTTGCGCGCCACGTGTTTCTGGCAGGGAGACCCGCGTGTCGGGCAACATCCTTATCGTAGGACGGCGCACCAGGGGCGCGACGGGTATATAGCCGTCGCGAACGATGGTGCGCACATGAGGGCCCGAGAGGCCCTTTTTTATTGCGTGAAAGCCGAGAAGAGGACTCGAGGGCGATGACGGAAGAAATGAACGGCGCCGAGGTCGTTCTGAAAGCGCTGGCGGATCAGGGGGTCGAATTCGTGTTCGGCTATCCCGGCGGCGCGGTCCTGCCGATCTACGACGCGATGTTCCAGCAGGACAAGGTCAAGCATGTCCTCGTGCGCCACGAGCAGGGTGCGACCCATGCCGCGGAGGGCTACGCACGGTCGACCGGCAAGGTCGGCGTCGTGCTGGTCACGTCCGGCCCCGGCGCGACGAACGCTGTGACGGAACTCACCGACGCGCTCATGGACTCCATTCCGATGGTCTGCATCACAGGCCAGGTGCCGACGCATCTGATCGGCAATGATGCGTTCCAGGAGTGCGACACGGTCGGCATCACGCGGCCCTGCACCAAGCACAACTGGCTCGTCCGCGACGTAAACGACCTCGCCCGCGTCCTGCACGAGGCGTTCTATGTCGCGCGCTCCGGGCGGCCGGGGCCGGTCGTCGTCGATATCCCGAAGGACGTGCAGCTTTCGCTGGCACCCTACATCGGGCCGGAGAATATCCAGCACAAGACGTATCAACCGAAGCTGAAGGGCGACGAACTGGCGATCCGCGAGGCCGTCGAGCTGCTGGCCAACGCCAAGAAGCCGATCTTCTACACCGGCGGCGGCGTCATCAATTCAGGCCCGGAGGCGAGCCAACTCCTGCGCGAGTTCGTCAGGATGACCGGCTACCCGATCACCTCGACGCTGATGGGGCTCGGTGCCTATCCGGCCTCCGATCCTCAGTGGCTCGGTATGCTGGGCATGCATGGCACCTACGAGGCGAACCTCGCTATGCACGACTGCGATGTCATGCTGTGCGTCGGGGCGCGCTTCGACGACCGCATCACGGGCCGGCTCGATGCCTTCTCGCCGAACTCGAAGAAGATCCACATCGACATCGACGCATCGTCCATCAACAAGAACGTCAAGGTCGACGTGCCGATCGTCGGCGACGTGCGGCATGTTCTCGATGACATGATGGCACTGTGGCGTTCATCGGGCGCGGTCCCCGACAAGACGGCGCTGAAGCGCTGGTGGGCGGAGATCGAGGGCTGGCGCGGGCGCGATTGCCTGCGCTACCGGCCCAACGACGACGTCATCATGCCGCAATATGCGATCCAGCGGCTGCACGAACTGACGAAGGACAAGGACGTCTACATCACCACCGAAGTCGGTCAGCACCAGATGTGGGCGGCGCAGTTCTTCGGTTTCGAGGAGCCGAACCGGTGGATGACGTCGGGCGGCCTGGGCACGATGGGCTATGGCCTGCCGGCGACCATCGGCGTGCAACTCGCGCACCCGGATTTTCTCGTCATCGACATCGCCGGGGACGCCTCCGTCTTGATGACGATGCAGGAGATTCGACGGCGGTGCAGTACCGCCTGCCGGTGAAGATATTCATATTGAACAACCAGTACATGGGCATGGTCCGCCAGTGGCAGCAACTGCTGCATGGCAACCGCTTGTCGGAGAGCTACATGGAGTCGCTGCCCGACTTCGTGAAGCTGGCCGAGGCCTACGGGGCCGTCGGCCTGCAGGCGAGCAAGCCGGGCGAGCTTGACGATGCGATCGCGGAGATGATCGCCGTCGACCGGCCGGTGATCTTCGACTGCCGGGTCGCCGCGCTCGCCAACTGCTTCCCGATGATCCCCTCGGGCAAGGCGCACAACGAGATCCTCCTCGGCGAGGAAGTCGATGACGAGGACATCGACGAGGCGATCGACGAGGAAGGCAAGATGCTGGTCTGACCCGGCCTTCCTCCGCATCAGCGCCACGGCCAAGGTTTCGTTCAATGCAGCTCGTGATCGGAAACAAGAACTACTCGTCGTGGTCGATGCGGCCCTGGCTCGCCATGCGGCAGGCGGGTATCGAGTTCGAGGAGATACTCGTCCCGCTGGACCAGCCGGACACGAGGACGCGCATCCTCGGCCATTCGCCGGGTGGCAAGGTGCCGATCCTGAAGGATGGGCCGGTCATGGTCTGGGATTCGCTGGCCATTCTTGAATACCTGGCCGAGGCCCGCCCGCAATCGCGGCTCTGGCCGGAGGATCGGTCGGCGCGGGCGCATGCACGTGCGATCTCGGCCGAGATGCATTCCGGTTATCAGGCGCTGCGCAAGGCCTGCCCGATGAACCTCAAGAAGCGTTTCGCCTTTCGTGATCGCGGCGAAGAGGTCACTCGCGACGCGGTGCGCGTCATCGACATCTGGCGCGACTGTCGGACACGGTTCGGCGGCGATGGTCCGTTCCTGTTCGGGGCGTTCACGAACGCCGACGCGATGTTCGCGCCGGTCGTCACACGGCTCGATACCTATTCATTTCCCGTCGATCCGACGACGCGGACCTATATGGACGAGATCCTGTCGCTCCCGGCATTCCTGGAATGGCGCGAGGCCGGGCTCGCCGAGCCCTGGGTTCTGCGCCACGACGAGGTCGACGAACCCGAAATCACCGAGGCCTGAGAGGTGTCTTCAATGCTTCACCGTCCCGAACCGCTCGAGCAGCACACGCTCTCGGTGCTCGTCGACAACGAACCGGGCGTGCTCGCGCGCGTCATCGGCCTTTTCTCGGGCCGCGGCTACAACATCGACTCGCTGACGGTGTCGGAGGTGAGCCACGAGGGGCACCTGTCGCGCATCACTATCGTGACAACCGGTTCGCCAATGGTGATCGAGCAGATCAAGAACCAGCTCGAACGCCTTGTCCCCATTCACAAGGTTACCGACCTGACGGCGGGAGGGCTGGCGCTCGAGCGAGAGCTTGCCCTCGTCAAGGTCGCAGGCAAGGGCGAGCATCGCGTCGAGGCGCTACGCCTCGCCGACGCGTTCCGCGCGAGCGTCATAGATGCGAACGTCGATCACTTCGTCTTCGAGATCACCGGCCGCACGTCCAAGATCGAGCAGTTCATCTCGATCATGCAGCCGCTGGGTCTCGTCGAGGTTTCCCGCACCGGCGTAGCCGCCATCCAGCGGGGCGCCGAAAGCATGTGACGCCGGGTCGCCGGCTTACGGCGGCCCACCCCCCACCCGGAATAACCGCCCCGGCTCGTCCGTTGCATAAGCAGCCTTGCGGACGGGGGCGGAAGGTCCGGGGTCGAGGGGGTTATTTCCATGAGGCGTCTGGCAATGGCGGCGCTCGCCGCCGCGCTGTTTTCCAGTTTCGATGCAGTCGCCGGCTATGACCGGCACGAGGTGACGGGCGGTACCCTCGCTGCACGGTCCGCGATGGACAATCCAGGCCTGGTCGCCGGGCCGTTCGCCAAACGCAGGGCGGCGGTCCTGCCGGCTGTCAGGCGCCATGCCGGCGCCAATGCCGTTCCGCTGGAATTGGCGCTCGCCGTCATCGAAATCGAATCCGGCTTCAACCCGCGTGCCCGCGGACGTGCCGGAGAGGTGGGGCTGATGCAGATAAAGCCGCGCACCGCGCGTGGCCTCGGCTATCGCGGGTCGGCGTCCGGGCTCTACGAAGCGGACGTCAATCTGCGCTGGGGCATGATCTATCTCGGACGTGCTCGCCAACTCGCCGGCGGCGATATCTGCGGCACGATCCTGCGCTACAACGCCGGGCATGGCGCGCGGCGGATGAACCGCGTCTCGCGCGCCTATTGCGGCAAGGTGGAGCGCATCCTGGCCCGGCGCTGAGCGGCTCAATAGGGCGCTTCGACGCGCCCAAGATTGACGTAGACGCTCTTGCGCTCGGAATAGTAGTCGAGAGCGGCGAGCCCGTTCTCCCGGCCGAGGCCGGACATCTTGGTGCCGCCGAACGGCATGGCGACCGGCGTCAGGTTGTAGGCGTTGATCCAGACGACGCCGGCCTGCAGCGCGGCCGCCATGCGGTGGGCACGGGAGAGATCGCCGGTCATCACGCCGGCGGCCAGCCCGAAGGGCGTGTCGTTGGCGCGGGCGACGACCTCCTCTTCCTCGTCGAAGACGAGAACGCTCATCACCGGGCCGAACATCTCCTCGCGCACAATGGCCATGTCGTCGCTGCAGTCGGCGAAGATAGCCGGCCGCATGAACCAGCCCCTTGCCGTGGGCCCGTCGGTCAGGCGCTCTCCGCCCGTCATCAGCCGCGCGCCGTCCGCGCGGCCACGGGCGACATAGCCCAGCACCTTTTGCAGATGCGCCTGCGAGATCAGCGGACCCATCTGTGCGTCGGGGTCGAGCGGATCGCCGACGCGGATCTTTTCGGTTCGCCGCACGGCGGCCTCGAGGAAAGCGTTGTGCGCCCCGCGCTGGACGAAGACCCGGGTGGCGTTCGAGCAGATTTCGCCTTGCGTGTAGAAGTTGCCGAGCATGGCGGCTGAGACCGCGTCGTCGATATCGGCGTCGTCGAAGACGATCAGTGCCGACTTGCCGCCGAGCTCCATGGTGACGTGTTTCAGCGTCGATGCGGCCGCAGCCATTACGCGCTTACCCGTCGGCACCGAGCCGGTGAGCGAAATCTTGGCGATGCCCTGATGGGTCGCCAATGCCTCGCCGACCTCGCCGCTGCCGAGCACCACGTTCATCAGCCCCTTCGGCGCACCCGCCTCCTCGACGATCTTCGCCAGCTCCAACGCCGTGACCGGGGTCAGCTCGCTCGGCTTGAAGATCATCGCGTTGCCCGCCGCGAGCGCAGGGGCCGTCTTCCAGCTCGCGATCTGGATCGGATAGTTCCACGCGCCGATCCCGGCGACGACGCCGAGCGGCTCGCGTCGCGTATAGGCGAAGCCCTGCGCCCCGAGGTCGATGTGCTCGCCATGAATCGCCTGGACGAGACCGGCGAAGAACTCGAAGCAATCCGCAGCCGAGCCCACGTCGGCTTCCGGCGCTTCCTGGATGGGCTTGCCGGTGTCGAGCACCTCCAGCCGCGCGATATCGCCCTTGCGCTCGCGCAGGAGGGCGGAGACCCGGTGCAGCACGCGGGCGCGCTCGGCTGGTGGCATCGCCACCCATTCGCGTTGGGCCTTCCGCGCCGCCTTCACCGCAAGGTCGACCTCGGGCGGCCCGGCAGCGAGTATGGTCGCCAGCTCCTCCGCCGTCGCAGGATTGACCGTCGCAAACGGCGTCCCCGACCCGGGGACACGGCGTCCGCCGATGTGGCTCGCAAGCTCTCCGAGATGTGTCATCCGGCGGCCTTTTCGAGAGAACGCGGACGGTCCCGCGCGCCGGCATCCTATCCACGCGGACACGTGTGACAAGACGACGGCAAAGGCGGCTGGACTTGAGGCATCCCCGTTGTTATATCCGCGCCACCGAATGGTCGGCATTCCCGACCCAAGGACGCCTCGACGAGGCGGGCGCATAGCTCAGTTGGTAGAGCAGCTGACTCTTAATCAGCGGGTCCACGGTTCGAGTCCGTGTGCGCCCACCATTTCCCCAAAAGATAACAAGGCTCCTGTCGGGAGCCGACTTTAGGCGTCCATTGCCTGCTCGTGCGTTTGCATGGTGCGGTTGTGCTTTCCTTCGTCTACAATCCCCTCGACTATATTGGGAGGGGGAAACCATGAGCAATCTGCCAGAGGTGCTTACGCGCGGCGAACGTGCACGCCTATTTCCGGTCCTTGCCGAGACCTCGAAGGAGGGCAGGACACTCTCGATCTTCTTGGCGTGCATGGAAAATGTTCAAGAGTTTGGGCGCTCTCTTCTTAATGGAATCGGTCAGCGCACTGGCGCAAGAACACGAATCGAAGCCTATACAGAAGTCGTGTTAAAGAAGGGTGGTGAAAAGGCGCATCGACCCGATGGTTTGATCGTCGTTCGGAGTGGTTCTAAATCTTGGATGGCGCTGGTTGAAGCTAAAGTCGCCAATTCCGAACTGACAACCGAACAGTTGGAGGCGTATCTGGATCTTGCAAAGATGAACGGTATCGACGCCGTTATTACGCTTTCAAATCAGTTTGCGCCTCTGCCAACCCACCACCCCGTGAGCCTTTCGTATGCAAGCCGTCGGAAGTCGGATCTGTTTCATTGGTCGTGGATGTACGCCATGACACAGGCCAGTCTGCTGGTTAGCAATGATGAAGTCGCTGATCGCGATCAATGGATGTTGCTGAATGAATTTGTCCGGTTTCTCAGCCATCCCAGCGCAGGCGTACGAGGCTTCGATCAAATGCCTGCTGCTTGGTCTGAAATCGTCAACGCTGTTCAAGCGGGTGGCAGGGTGTCGAGCAACTCAAGCGAGGCCCGTGAGATTGTCGGGGCTTGGCACCAAGAGGTCCGTGATCTCAGTCTCATTCTGAGCCGACAGTTGGGCACTGTTGTTGAGACACGTCTTCCCCGTGCACATGCCACTGATCCAACTGTACGAATGAAGGCAGCCACCACTGAACTGGCTCAAGGGCATCAGCTTGCGACCACTCTAATCGTCCCTGACGCGGCAGCGCCTATGGATATTTGTGCCGACTTAACCAAGCGATCGGTATCGGTGTCCATGAAGCTAAAGGCGCCCGCTGATCGAAAAAGCACAAAAGCCCGGGTGAATTGGTTGCTGCGACAGCTGCAGGACGCCAAGGGAACAAACATTCACGTTAGAATGTTCTGGCCGGGCCGCACGGCACACACGCAGTGTCCGTTGCTTTCGTTGAGAGATGATCCTGATACAGCAATTGCTGATCGCAATGGACAAGTCGTTCTCTCATTCGAAGTTTTATTGGTGAAAGATCTCGGGGCGAAGTTTGCACAACGGCGCAACTTCATCGGTGAAATTGAAGCTGCCGTGCCTGAGTTCTACGAGCAAATTGGACAACACCTGCGCGAGTGGCAGGCGCCTGCGCCGCGCATCAGGGATTCTAGGGTTGAGCCCAATTCAGTCGATCCAGACGCAATACAACGCGATGCAGAACATCTTGCACAAGAGCGACAAGATGCCCCGCATGCCGATGGGCCGTAGCGCCTGACGTTCCTGCCCGATGCCGACTGATGAGCGCCAGCGGACCCCTTGCGGCGTCGCGCTGACGGTTGATCGTTATGTGGTGTCGGCTGCTATTGGCTCCGATTTCCCTCGGCGTCGAACTGGGCGAGGTAGGCGATGACGTTGCGGCGCAGCGCCTCGTCGGCATATTTCATCGGCATTTTCGACGGGCCGCCGACGAAGGCAGGCGGGTCGGCCAGATACTCAAACAGGAGCTGCTCGGTCCAGACCGTGCCATCCTCGCCCCTGGCCTTGGTGGCGGGGCCGTAGTTGTAGCCCTCCGCCGTGCCGATCTGGCGGCCGACGATGCCGTTGAGCTGTGGGCCCACGCGGTTGGCGGCGCCCGGCCCTACAACGTGGCATACCCCGCACTGGCGGAAGGCCTGCTCACCCTGGGCGGGGTCGCCTTCCTGAGCAAGGGCGGCGCCGGACCAGCCGAGCACGGCTCCGATAATCACGAGCGTCCTGATCATTGTGGTCTCCTTCGAGACGTTTCGCCGGACTGCGGCCAGACTACCGGCCGATCCGTTATACGTAGTGGCGGGAACGTCGGATCGCGACGGGGGCTATGGGGCCTCCGCCGCATGTGGGAGCGGCGGAGGCCTCGAGAGGCGGGGCGCTCAGTTGCCCGCCTCGGCCGGCATGTCTCCCATCGGACCGAGCCATGGGTAATCCTGCAACATCGACGCGCCGAGAAGCGGCTTGCTGACGCCCTGGTGGCAGGTTGCGCAGCTCGCCTTGGGGGCGTCACCCAGGATTCCCAGGCGCTCGTGCGGATACTCGCTGACGAGCGGCTCGAGGAAGGCGGCATTAAGGTCGCGCACCATGCGAATGCCGTGAAAGGCAGTGGTCCGGACCGGGCTGCTCTCCTCCCACGCCGCGAAGGAGCGCGTGTTGTGACAGAAGGTGCAGTTCACGCCGAGAGAGTCCGACAGGTGCATCATCAGCCCGTATGTGCGTTCGGTCATCTGTATGCTGGCGCCCGGCGTCTCCGGCAGCGCGGTCTGTGACACGACGCGGATCTCGTCCGGGGTGGCCCCGTCGACATCCTCGGCCAGAAAACGCGCGTATGGATCGTGCGGTAGCGACGTATAGCCCACAACAGGGGAAGCTACGTTCTGGGTGCCCCTCCGGGCAGCCATGCCGCCGGCCTGACGGGGTGCCGGGTCGTCGAACCAGATGTTCTCCGGCACCGGATTGCCGCGGTGGCAGGTGTAGCAGGTGACCCCGGTCTGGGCGACGTGGTCAGGCCACTCCTCGTTGATATGCCGCGTCATCTCGATCATGCGGCGCGACACGATTTTCGTGTACTTGTCGTCGGAGGCGAGGTTGGCCTCGTCGTGGCAGTAGGCGCAGCCCTCGACCGGCGAGACCCACTCGGTAATGGCGGTCATCAGGCGAATGAACTCGCCGTCCGGCATGTCGGCCAGAACCTGGACGTTCTCGTAGACCTCGCCGGCAGTCGGGCCGTCCGACCCCATGTCCGGCAATGCCTCGGGGATGCGGTTGGCGGCCGCATACTCCCGCAACCGGTCGACGCCGGTGATCTGCACCATGCCGGTGCCGCGGAAGCCCTGCTGCGTGCTCTCCTTGCCCCGATACTCGAAGGTCGAAGCCAGGAGGAGAGCGCCGAGGGCACAGAAGGCGAGCGTCATGCGTAGCCCGAAGGTCATGGTTCACCCTCCCGGAGCGAGCGCCGGATCGACGGCCGGCTCGAAGACCTGCGGATAGGCTGGAGCGACGTGGTGCTTGACGGCCCACAGGTACCAGTTGTCGACCACGGTGCCGGTGAGCAGTATGCCGATGCCGCCGGTAAGCGGGCAAAGCACCGCGAACCACCACGCCCAGCGGTGGACCGACTCCATCGTCGCGTTGAAGCCCATGGTCCAGCGCCAGAAGAGGGCCGCCCGCTCGGACGCCGTGCCGCGATCGACGACCTGCTCGATCTCGCGCTCGCCGCCGTAGCGGCTGACCGCGAGGATCGTCGCCCCGTGCATGGCGAAGAGAAGCGTCGCGCCATAGAGGAAGGCGATCGAGAGCATGTGGAAGGGGTTGTAGAAGAGGTTGCCGTAGCGGATCGAGAACGCCGCGGTCCAGTCGAGGTGGGGAAATATCCCGAACGGCACGGCCTCGCTCCAGCTGCCCATCAGCAGCGGGCGGATGAAGCCGAGGACCAGGTAGAGCCAGATGGCGGCCGCGAAGGCCCAGGCCACATGCGTTCCCATGCCGAGATCGCGGGCCCGCCGGTACATGCGTGCCCACCACAGCAGGATGGACGTGGTCAGGAAGAAGCCGGCCATCAGCCACCATCCGCCCTCGGCGAGCGGTGGAAACCGCAGGCCCCATTCCGGTCCCGGCGGCTCCAGCGCGAGCCAGGGGAGCTGGCGGACGAACTGGACCGGGTCCCAGTTCACCGACGCCCACATGTTGAGGCCGATGATCTCGATGGCGATGAAGCCGCAGATCAGCGAGGCGACGCCGGTCCAGCCGAGATAGATGGGCCCGATCTGCGCGTCGCCGATCCGGCCCATCCAGTAGGAGAAGAACGGCTTGCCGACGCGGTCGCGGGCGCCGTAGGAGGCGATGCCCGCCTCGGGGTGTCCGCGGACCTGAACCTGCGTGAAGATGTTCTGGTAGGTGGCCATGTTCGTGACCCTCGCGTCAGCGCCAGATCGGAAGGTCGAGCCACCAGCTCCACCATTCCGGCCAGCCCCGGGTCCAGAAGGGACCGCTGATGATGATGCAGACCGCGCTCCAGAAGCCGGCGTTCAGCGCGAGGAACAGGCCGAGCCGATGGATGCCCAGCGTGCCGATCGAGTAGCCGATGGTATCGCGGAAGAAGGTGTTCTCGTGCTCCGCCGTCTTCACCGTCTCGCCCTTTCGGGGGTTGGTGGCCGACAGGATCAGCGAGCCGTGCAGCGCAAGCGCCAAGGTCGTCGTGAAGAAGAACGTCACGGCGATCATGTGCGCGGGATTGTAATGAAAGTGCAGGTACTGGTAGCCGACGTTCGATACCCAGTCGAGGTGACTGATTATGCCGTATGGGAAGCCGTGGCCCCAGGCGCCCAGGAGCACCGGGCGGATCACCACCAGGCTGAAATAGGCGAAGATGGCGACGCCGAAGGCGAAGGGAACATGGTAGCCGATCCCCAGCTTGCGGCAGATCTCGACCTCGCGCAGGGCCCATGAGACGAAGGAACCGAGGGCGCAGACCGTGATGAGCTGCCACAGCCCACCTTCCTTCAGAGGCGCGAGCGCCAGGCCGTAGCTCAGGTCCGGCGGGGCGATGTTGATCTGCCAGAGGTTCCAGGTCGGGCCGAGCGCCGCCCCGTAGACGATGAGCAGGGTGCCCAGCGTGGCGAAGAAGATCGTCGTGACGCCGAAAAACCCCACGTAAAAGGGCCCGACCCAGAAATCGAACAGGTCGCCCCCGATCAGCGTCCCGCCGCGGACGCGGTATTTCCGTTCGAAACTGAGCATCGCCATCGCTCGATCCTCCCTTGGGCGATCCCGAACGCGCGGTCGTCGCGCGTCCGGTATCGCGGCCGGCGGCGGGGGCTGGAGTCCCCGTGGTTCCGCCGGCCGCTAGATTTCGGACGCCGTCAACCGATGTTGGTCATGCCCAGATCGGACGGCGTCGCCGGCGTCATGATGCTGGACATGCCGCCGGTCTGAGCGCGCGGACCCTCGAGCCAGTTGAACCGGTCGGTGCTGAGCAGGATGAAGTGGATCAGCAACGCCAGAACGAACAGGAAGGTGAACAGCGCGATCAGCGTCCTGCGCGGATCGAAGAGAAGCCACATCTTCCACATTGCCTCTCCTCCTATCCCAGATGCGCGGTGACGTAGTCCGCCGCCAGCCTCACCTCATCGACCAGCGAGGCGTAGCCTTCCGGGCCGGGAAGCCACGGACGCCACATCCAAGCCAGGAAATGGGCGATGACGGCGATCACGACGAACACGATGAAGCTCGTCATGAATATGCGGTGGAACTCCTGCGCTTCCGCGTCAGAGAGCCCCGAAAGGGAGCCGTGTCTTACAGGATCTGCCATATAGACCTCCGCCTGATGGCCTTCGCACATTGCCGCGCTCATCCCGCGCGGCGGGGAAGTCGTGGAAAGCCCCCACGACGTTCGGGCCGCCCGGCTCGGCCGGGCGAATGGGTGCCGTCGCTCAGGCCATGAAGGCGAACGGGATGGCGGTGTTGGCAGCGGCCCTGGCCTCCGCGATGATGGAGCGCGGCTGGCCGGGGCGAGGCTTGCCCCAGTTCCACGGCATGGCTCGCGAGATCAGCGCTGCGAAGAGGAACAGGGCGAAGCTCGCGAGGAAGATCAGGCGGAACTCGCCTTCTTCCCGCGATCTCGGTTTCGCGGTGGTCGTGGTCATGGCCGGCATCACCTCCTTGCGTTGAGGTCGGCTGAACGAAGCATCGGCTGTCGTCGTGCTCATGCGGCGTATCCTCCAGTGAGCGCTTCGCGTGCACCGGCGACGTGGCCGGCGTCGACGCGCTGCTTGCCCTGGCTGCGAGCGCCTCGCTCGGCGGCGTCGCGCAGGCGCTTGGCCGCGGAAATGCGTACGAGGACCGGCTCGGCCTCGACCAGGGCATCGAGGGCGGAGCGGGCGTCTTCGTCCCAGGCGAGCTCGATGCGGCGTCGCGCCGGCGTAGCTTCGACCCGGTCGAGATCGGGAGCGAGCGGCAGGATGTTGAACAGCGCGTCGAAGAGCGCGTTGCAGACCTCCTGCACGAGATAGGTCGCGCCCGAGTAACCCATGAAGGGTGTGCCGGTGTGGCGGCGGATGACCGCGCCGGGGAAGGACGCTGGCACATAGACCGCGCGGCCGCCGATCTCGGCGAGATACATGCGCTCGTTGTACGATCCGAACAGGATCAGCGGCGTCTTCTCGTGGATCGCGGTGCGCACGGCCTCGTTGTCGGGCTTCACGCCCGCCCGACGCGCGAAGGCGAACGTGCAGGGCAGGCCCAACTCGACCTCGAGGAAATGGCGCACGCCGCGGGCGTAAGTCTCGTTGGCGACGATGGCAAAGCTTGCCGTACCAAAGAAGTCCTGGGTGACCGAGCGCCACAGGTCCCACAGCGGCTTGATCGTCGTGTGCTTCTCGCGCTCGATGAAGGGTTCCGGGTCCAGGCCCGTCAGTTCACCCAGCGTGCGCAGGAACCTGGTCGTCGAGTGAAGCCCGATCGATGCCTGGAGGTACGGTTTGTCCAGCGCCTCGCACAGCATGCGGCCGAACTCGCGATACATGCAGACATTGACGTCCGCATCGACGAGCCGGGCCACGTCGGCAAGGTGACTTCCGAGCGGGAAGACCAGGTTGATTTCAGCGCCGATCCCCTCCACGAGGCGGTGAATCTCGGCGAGGTCGGATGGCATGTTGAAGGTGCCGTAGGCCGGGCCGATGATATTGACACGTGGCTTCGCACCTTCGTCGCGCGGCTTGGCGCGCGGCGTCTTCCCGCCCTTCGCGCCGTATTCGGTCCACAGCCAGTACAGCGCGCGGTTGGCGCTCTGCCACTGGTCCTCGTCGATGGTGCGGGGCAGGAAGCGCTGGATGCTCGTCCCTTCCGGCGTCACGCCTCCACCGATCATCTCGGCGATCGAACCGGTCACCACGACACTCGGCTGGGCAGGGTCGAGCGTTCGGTGGGCGCGCCTCATGGCGGCCTCGGTGCCGTGCTGGCCGAGTTCGTCCTCCGACAGGCCCGTGACAACGATGGGAAGCTCGTGCGGGGGCAGGGCGTCGGTGTAGTGCAGAACCGAGGTGACTGGCAGATTCTCGCAGCCGACCGGGCCGTCGATGATGACCTGCAGACCCTTGATCGCGGTGAAGACGTAGACGGCGCCCCAATAGCCGCCGGCGCGGTCGTGATCGAGGATCAGCATCCCGTCGGCTCCTCGATGCTGGCCGCCGCCTTTGCCTGCGCCTGCATGCGGGCGAGGTACTTGCGGCGGAACTCGGGGCGGTCGCGGGGCGTGTCCTGCCAGACGCCGGCGGCATGGTCGCGGCCGACGCCATCGAAGAAGGCCGTCATCTCATCGAAGCGCGCCTTGCCGGCGATCGCGGCATTGACGACCTGGGCGAGGAATCCGGCACCCGCGACGCCGAACAGCGGCCGCGCGGAAATCAGGTTGGTGAAGTAGAGCGCCGGGATAGACCGCTCCTTCGCCTTCTGGACGATGGGCGTCGTGCCGATGGCAAGGTCCGGCTGGAACTCCTCCATCGCGGCGAGATCGTGCTCCAGCGAGGCGCGGTAGCGGACCTCGACGCCCCTGGCCTCGAGCCATTGGCAGTCGGGTTCGGAAAAGCGGGTGCGGGGGCAGGCGGTGCCGACGTAACGGACATCGGCGCCGCTCTCGACCAGGAGGCGCGCGACGAGCAGTTCCGAGCCCTCGTAACCGGAAAGCGTGATGCGCCCCCGGACGGGCATGGCGGAAAGGGCGCCCGATATCGCCGGCAACACGGCGTTCATGGCGGCGTCCACCTTCCGGCTCGAGACACCGCAGGCCCCACCAATGGCCCGGAGCCAGTCCGCGGTGCCGTCATGTCCGACCGGCGCCGAAGCGACGATCGGGCGCCCGGCCGCCTCGAACTCGCGGAACGAGGCGGTATAGAAGGGATGGATCGCGGCCACCGCCGCGCAGTCGAGGGCGGAATAGAGCTCCCGCCACTCGCGCATCGGCACAACCGGACCCGCGGCGAGCCCGAGCGGCTCGAGCATGCGGCCTATACCGACCGGATCGGCGGGGAACATCTCGCCGACGAGGGTAACCGTCGGCAGTTCGGCGACGCCCTCGCGCGGTGCGGTGACCGGGCCGTTCTCGATCTCGCCGCGAGCGTATTTCAGCATCGCGCCGGCGAGCACGTCCTTTGCCTCGGCATGGGTCGGCACGCCGAAGCCAGGCACGTCGATGCCGACAATGCGCACGCCATTTATTTCCTTGGGCAGCAGCTGAAGCGGGACGCCCGAGGCGGTCGGGACGCAGAGATTCGTGATGACGATCGTGTCATAGAGATCGGGATCGGCCAGCTTGTGGACCGCCTCGCGAATGTCCTCGAAGAGCTTGCCGGTGACGAGCGTCTCGGAGTTGAAGGGCACGTAGCCGACAGTGCGGCGCGCCCCGTAGAAGTGGGATGTGAAGGTAAGCCCGTAGACACAGCACGCCGAGCCCGACAGCACGGTGGCGGTGCGCCGCATTCTGAGGCCGACACGCAGCGAGCCGAAGGCCGGACACATGCTCTGGGGCTGGTCGTGCGGGCCCACCGGATAGTCGGCGGCGTAGCGCTCCAGGGTCTCCGACTTGCCGGCCAGTTCAGCCGCCCGGCGCATCTCCGCCGCGCCCCCATGGCAACCGGAGCCGTCTCCGGCAGCGGTGCCGCCGTGGGCGTCCGCACTGCCCGCGGACGATTGGCCGGTTCGAGGTGCGTCGAGGGCCATGACCTCCCCTCAAACCGTGTCGTAGATGACTTCGAGCGACGGGCGCTCGACGATGACGCCGCCGCACATGTCCTCCATGGAGGCGGGCTCGAGGACGTAGTCGCGGCCGGTGGTCTCGCTTGAGAACAGGTTCAGCAGGCCGTCCTGGTCGAGGGGTGCCGGACGCATCGGGGGCGCTTCGGCGACATTCGTCGCGAGCTCCTCGAACAGCGGCGCCCAGCGGCTCATGGGTCGCCCGATGATCTCGTAGTTGGCGCTCTTGCGGCGGATATCGTCATCGGCCGGGATCGCGGCCAGGACAGGGATCCCGACGGCCTTCGCGAAGGCGGCCGCCTCGCCGGTGCCATCGTCCTTGTTCACGACCATCCCGGCGACGCCGACGTTTCCGCCCAGCTTACGGAAATAGTCGACCGCCGAGCAGACGTTGTTGGCGACGTAGAGCGACTGGAGATCGTTGGAGCCGACGACGATGACCTTCTGGCACATGTCGCGGGCGATCGGCAGGCCGAAGCCGCCGCACACCACGTCGCCCAGGAAATCGAGCAGGACGTAGTCGAAGCCCCAGTCGTGGAAGCCGAGCTTCTCGAGCAGCTCGAAGCCGTGGATGATGCCGCGACCGCCGCAGCCGCGGCCCACCTCCGGGCCGCCGAGCTCCATCGCGAAGACGCCGTCGCGCTTGAAGCAGACGTCGCCGATGACGACCTCGTCGCCGGCGGCCTTCTTCCTGGCCGAGGTCTCGATGATGGTGGGGCAGGCGCGGCCGCCGAAGAGGAGGGAGGTGGTGTCGCTCTTGGGGTCGCAACCGATGAGAAGGACGCGCTTTCCCTGCTGCGCCATCATGTAGGAGAGGTTGGCGAGGGTGAAACTCTTGCCAATGCCGCCCTTGCCGTAGATCGCGATGACCTGCGTCTCCTTCACCGCCGGAGCGGTGTGGACCGGGTCGGGTTCGGCCGAGGCCTCGTCTCGCAGGTAGTCGGTCATTTCGCGCAGGGCGGCGGAAGGGGCGGTCATGACGCCGTTCTCCAGTCCAGGATCATCTTGAGGCAGGCGGGATCGCCGAAGGCGGTGCGATATGCGGTCTGCGCGTCGGCCGCGGGCCGGCGGTGGGTGAGGAGACCGTCGAGGGAAAGGCGGCCGTCCACGACCATCGCGGCGACGGCCGCGAGGTCCGGCTCGCGCCATTCGGCGGCGACGCGGATGCGCGCCTCGCGCATGAAGGCCGGCGGGAAGGCGAATGAGAGCGGCGCTTCGTAGAAGCCCGCGAGGACGATCTCGCCGCCATGCGTCAATCGGCCGATCACCCGGTCGAGAATGAGCGAGTCGCCGCTGGCGTCGTAGACCGAAGCGTAATCCCGCCGGGTGTCGTCCTCGGGAGCGAGGACGCGGTAACCGGCCGCCGCTGCGTGGCGGCCCGGGTCGCGCTCCCAGACGACGGGAGGCGGCGAGCCCCGGGCGATCGCGAGGCGGGCCAACAGGCGGCCAAGCACGCCGTGCCCGACCACCAGCTCCGGCGCGCGCGCGTCAGGTGCGTCGAGGGCGTGGTGCGCGGTGGCTGCAAGGGCCAGCAGAACCGCCTGCTCGCCCAGCGCCTCCGGTACCGGGAAGACGCGCGCTCCGGGCACCACGACCCGCGCGGCGGCGCCGCCGAACAGGCCGCGGATCTCACCGAAGCAGCGCGCGCCCGGCACGAAGACGCGTTCGCCGGTCCGGTGCCCGGAGCGCGGGCCGGCGGCCGCGATGCGGCCGACGGATTCATATCCCGGCACGAGCGGGTAACCCATGCCGGGGAAATGCGGCATCCGTCCCGACCAGAGGAGCCGCTCGGTGCCGGTGCTGATTGCGCTCCACTCGATGTCGACGACTATGTCGTCGTCGCCGGGGGTAGCCAGGTCGATCCGGCTGAGAGCAAGTTGCTCCGGCGCCTCCAGAACGACCGCAAGAGTGCTCAGGGGGGAGATCGGCGGGCCGGTATCCGGAAACTTGGTCGCGACCTCGTTCATGAGTGTCAGTTTAGATTGACAGTTAGTAATGTCAATTGATGTTCACAGAAGATGCGGAATTGGGCACCCGGGCGTGGACAAGACCCGCCAGCATCGGGATGCGGGTCGGGATCGATCGTCCCTCGGCGAAGCCCGCATGGGTCGCGAGGGCGACGAGTTCGTCGGCGGATCGCGGCCGGCCGCTGCGCATTGCAAGCAGGTAGAAGCCGAAATAGGCGTCCCCGGCGGCTTTCGACCCGGGGATGCCCGCCATGGGCTCGGCAACGATCAGGTGGCCGCCCGGAGGCAAAGCGCGTCGGACGTTCGCGAGCAGGGTCAAGGCGGTGTCGTCGTCATGGTCGTGCAGCACGCGGACCAGGGTGACGACGTCGGCGCCGGTGGGCAGACGATCATGCAGGAAGTCGCCCCCGACGGCTCGCGCCCGCGCGGAGAGTCCCGCCTCGGCGAATCGCCTGGCGGCGATGTCGGCGACCGGCGGGAGGTCGAAGAGCACGATCTCGAGCCCAGGCGCGTGTCGCGCGACCGCCCTAAGAAAGCTGCCGTCGCCGCCACCAACGTCCATAAGCCGGCGATGCCGTGCGAAGGGATAGGCCGCCATCACCTCGCGCGCGATGAAGGACTGGGAGGCCGCCATGAGCGCGGTGTAGCCCTCGACGCTGTCGACGGGAGGCCCGCCCTCGTCATGGGCGCGCGCATAGCTCCAGTATCGCGACAGCCGCGTTTCCGCCCCCGGGTCCCGCAGGAGGGCGATGGGATCGCGCAAGTCTTCGTAGAGCATCGCGTGATGCTCGATCATCGCGGAGATGCCCGGTTCCGCCAGTAATGCCGCCCCGTGCCGGCCCAGCCCGAAACGGCCATCCGATCGCCCCTCCACGAGGTCCAGAGCGGCCGCGGCACGCAGCAGGCGCTCGGCGGCATCGATGGACATATCGAGGCGGTGGGCGAGGGTGACGACGTCCATCGGGCCGGCGGCAAGCATCTCGAAGAGGCGCAGCCGGACGCAGGCGAGGAGGACCTGCGAATAGACGAAGCCCGCGCAGAGATCGAACAGCGCGCGGGCGCGGCGGCGGGCTATCGGCCGCGTCAATGGCAGGGCGGCGGCAATGCGGTGGAAGCGGGGGCTGGCCAGGAGGCGGTCGCGCAGCGCGAGGATCAAATCGGGAAGATTCAATCTCGAACTCCGGACAGCGTCACCGCCGAGCGACACGGCCCGCCCCCGTCATCGCTCAGGCGGCGTCCTGCGCCAGCCCTCGTGGAAGAAAGCGTCTGGCTTCCATGGCGATCAGATCGCGAAGCTCCGCCGCGCCCGGACAATCGGGAATGGAGTCGACCGCGTCCGCGACAAGCCGCTTCAGCGCCGAGAGCGCGCCCGTGACGCCGAGGTCGCGCACCGCGCTGGGGCGTTCGTGATGGGCGTCCTGTCCGAGAGGCTTTCCGAACTCGCCGGCCTCGGCGGCAACGTCGCGGATGTCGTCGGCCACCTGATAGGCCTCGCCGATGCGGTCGCCCAGCGTCCGCCAGAGCGTCGGGTCGTGCCCGGCGGCCGCCGCTCCGGCCATGGTCGCCCCCGCGAAGAGGGCACCGGTCTTGGCGCGGTGATAGTCGGCGAGCCGGACATGGGATTCGCATTCCCAGGCCTGTCCGGAAACGATGCCGGCAGGCACACCCACGGCACGCGCGACGATGCGGGTGAGGGCGACGGACCGGTGCGGCAGACGCACGGCGGGCCCGGCGAGCAATTCCATCGCGAGGACGATCAGAGCGTCACCCGCCAGCACCGCGATCGGCTCGCCGAATGCCTGATGCACGGTAGGCCTGCCGCGCCGGAAAATGGCGTCGTCGAAGCAGGGCAGGTCGTCGTGCACGAGCGACGCGCAGTGCAGAAGCTCGATCGAGGTCGCCGCTACATTGGCGATCTCCGGCTCGTCGTCCCCGCAGGACGCCGCGACCGCTATGCACAGCCTTGGCCGGAGGCGGGCGCCGCCGGGGAAGACGGCGTGCCTGATGGCCGCGGCGAGTTTCGGCGGGCAATCGGGCGCGTCGACCGCCGCGATGGCGCCCTCGAGGGTGGACTCGATGCGGTACCGCACATCCATTGGCGCCTCCTGACGTCGCACCGGTGTCAATGAAATTTGTCATCGACATATGTAATGAAGACTGGACATGATGGGGTGTAAAGTCAAGAAGCCGCAGGGAAGCATGTCCAACGAGACGCGCGGGCGATCCATCGTCATCGGCGCCGGGATCGGCGGCCTCGCTTGCGCGATCGATCTCGCTCGACACGGTCTGGATGTCGTCGTGCTGGAGAAGGCGGCGCGGCCGGGTGGCAAGATGCGACAGGACATCGTGACGGGCAGGGGCATCGACGCCGGCCCTACGGTCCTAACAATGCGGCAGGTCTTCGAGGAGTTGTTCCGCGACGCAGGCGAGGACCTCGGCGACCATGTGCGCACGCGACCTCTGGACGTCATCGCACGCCACGCCTGGCCCGACGGATCGCGGCTCGACCTGTTCGCGGATTGCCGGCGGTCCGCCGATGCGATCGCGGAGATGGCCGGCGCGGAGGCCGGGCGGGGCTTCCTGCGCTTCTGCGAGGCGTCTGCCGACATCTATCGAACGCTGGAGGACAGCTTCATCCGCGCTCCGCGGCCCGATCCGCTGACCCTGACGCGCCGTGTCGGGCTGTCCAACCTCGCCGGGCTGTGGCGCATCAGGCCCTTCGCGACGATGTGGAGCGCGCTCGGCGAGTTTTTTCCCGACCCGCGCCTGCGCCAGCTCTTCGGAAGGTATGCGACCTATTGCGGCTCGTCGCCCTTCGAAGCGCCAGCGACGCTGATGCTCGTGGCCCATGTGGAGCAGGCCGGCGTCTGGCGGGTGGAGGGCGGCATGTATGGCCTCGCCGAAGCGCTTGCCGGACTTGCCGGACGCCTGGGGGTCGAGATCCGCTACGGGGCGGAGGTGACGGGGATCGAGATGGTCGCGGGGCGGGCGGCGGGAGTGTCGCTGGCCGGCGGCGAGACGGTTCGCGGCGGAACGGTCGTCGTCAACGCGGACCCGGCGGCGGTGGCCGGCGGGCTTCTCGGAGAAGCCGCGGCCAGGTCTCTCGCCGGCGAGGGCGGGGACCGCTCGCTCTCGGCGATCACATGGTCGATGGTGACGGACGTCGAAGGCATCGACCTCGCGCACCACAATGTCCTGTTTTCAAGCGACTATCGGGCCGAGTTCGAAGGCCTGTTCAGGCAGGGGCGCGTTCCCGCCGAGCCGACGGTCTATCTCTGCGCCCAGGCGGACGCGCACGCACCGGCCGATAGGCCCCAGCCGCTCCTGTGCCTCATCAACGCGCCGGCCAACGGCGATGCCTGTTCCTATGACCAAGCGGAGATCGAGCGATGCGCGGATCGGACCTTCCGCCTGATGGCCCGATGCGGCCTTCACGTGACGCGCCCGCAGACGACGACAGTCACGACGCCGGCGGACTTCAACCGGATGTTTCCGGGTACGGGGGGCGCGCTCTACGGCCGGGCCTCGCACGGGTGGCAGGCGTCGTTCCGCCGGCCGGGCTCGCGCACGCGGCTGCCCGGTCTCTACCTGGCGGGAGGAGGAACCCATCCGGGTCCCGGCGTGCCGATGGCGGCGCTGTCGGGGCGGCTGGCGGCGTCGAGCATGGTGGCGGACCTCGCTTCGATGCGTTCGTTCCATCCGGTGGCTATGTGTGGTGGTACGTCGACGCGCTGAGCGACGACGGGGCGCACGGGCTGACAATCATCGCCTTCATCGGCAGCGTGTTCTCTCCCTACTACGCGTGGGCGCGGGCACGGACGCCAGGTGGCGCCGATCCGCTCGACCACTGCGCGATCAACGTCGCGCTCTACGGCAAGGGGGGCAAAAGGTGGGCGATGACGGAGCGCGGGCGGGGGGGCATCGAGGCCAGCCGCCAGACCCTCGTCATTGGGCCGAGCAGCGTGTCATGGGACGGCACGGCGCTGACGATCAAGGTGCACGAGGTGGGCGCGCCCCTGCCGTCGCGGATACGGGGGACGGTCAGGCTGCACCCGGCCGCGGTGACCACGCACCGCATCGCGCTCGACGGGGCGGGGCGGCATCTGTGGTGGCCGGTCGCTCCGATGGCGCGGGTCGAGGTGGCGCTGGAGCATCCCGCGCTGTCGTGGTCCGGGACGGGGTATCTCGACACCAATTCAGGATCGGAGCCGCTGGAGGACGGGTTCAGGCGCTGGGACTGGTCGCGGGCCGGGCATCGAGACGGGGCGGCGATCGTCTACGACGCCGAGCGGCGCGACGGCAGCCGGCAGGTGCTCGCGCTGAGGTTCGACAGGGCGGGAGCCTGCGAGACCTTCGAGGCGCCTGCAACGCGGCGGCTGCCGGGAACGCTCTGGGGCATCGAGCGCAACATGCGGGCCGGGAGCGATCCGCCGCCCCGTGTGATCGAGACGCTGGAGGACACGCCGTTCTACGCGCGGTCGCTGGTCGCCGCCGAGTTGCTCGGGAGGCCTGCGACGGGGTTTCACGAGAGCCTGTCGCTCGATCGCTTCAGGGCGGGATGGGTACGGATGCTGCTGCCGTTCCGAATGCCCCGGCGGCGCTAGTCCTGGTCCGGCCTGCCCGATCGCTGCCTGAGCCGGCGCAGGGATCTCAGCTCCCAGACGGCGAAGGCGAGGACGGCGCCCAGTACGAGCACAAGTTCGGCGATGGCGATGAACGCAGGGCTCATGGGCGCAGCCTCCCGCATCAGCTTACGAGGATACGCCGGCGGGCGGCAGTCCGATCACGCGGCGCGCGTCCGGGGCTCGGCATTCATGCGCCAGATGGCGAAGTTGAGAGCCGAGGCGAAGCTGACCCAAGCCAGATAGGGGACGAGGAGCCAGGCAGCGAGAGGGCTGTGGGGGTAGAATGCGACGATGGTCGCCAGGATCGAGAGCCACAGAAGCGCGACATCGACCAGCGCGAGACCTATTCGCTTCATGCCGAAGAAGACGGCCGACCACAGCCCGTTGAGAACGAGCTGGAGGGCGTACAGGATGAAGGCTAATGCGGCCCCGGCCAATCCCGCCTCGCGCCAGACCAGCCAGCCGGAAATAGCGATCATGACGTAAAGGACGGTCCAGGCCGGTCCGAAGAGCCAGTCGGGTGGAGTCCAGGACGGCTTGGCGATGCTCTTGTACCACTCGCCGGGCCGGAATATCGCGCCGGTGCTGGCGACGGCAAAGCAGGCCGCGGCGAAGCCGAGAAGCGCGAGAACAAATCCGCCGTCCATCAAGATCCTGCCTGGTGATCGTTGCCGGTCGGGACTTATCTAGGGGCGGCTGGCAGCGCGTTCAACGCGCTCGCGCTGCTCCAGGCGGACGAAGAGGTCCATCAACCAGTCGGTGCGCGGCTGCGGGGCGATCGGAGCGCGGGCGGATATGCGCACGAGAGTACGGGTTGCCGCCAGCGGGGGGAGGGACAGGAACGTCCGGCCTTCGCCTGGGCAGTGCGGCCGCCCGCGCAAGAAGGACGGCCTTTGCCGTCCCGGGGATGACGGTGCGGCGCGCGACCGAGTCCAGCCCTGTTCGCTCGAGCTCATGGCCGATTCCGGCATAAAGTAGGCGAGCGGCGTGGATGCCCGGCCGGCAGGCAAGCGGAAGCTCCGCGATCCCCGCGTCGGCGCGCGCGTACAGGCCGTCGGCGACGGCGAGCAGCCGTTGCACGACGGAGGCAAGGGCGGGACAGAACGCCGGGCGGTCGAGAAAGCCGTCCGGATCGATGCCCGCTTCACGCAGCCAGTCGAGCGGCAGATAAATCCGCCCTTGCCGCGCATCTTCGCCGGTGTCGCGGGATATGTTGGTAAGCTGCATTGCAATGCCAAGATCGCAGGCGCGGGCGAGCACGTCGGGGGAGCGGCGGCCCATCAGGATCGCCATCATGGCGCCGACCGTGCCGGCGACGCGGGCGGCGTAGTCCTGCAGGTCGCCGATGGTCTCGTAGCGGCGGCCCTCGGCGTCCCATTCGAGACCCTCGAGAAGCGCCTCGGGCAGCGCCACGGGGATCGCGTGGCGACCCAGCACGTCGGCAAGCGCGCGGTCGGTGGGACGGTCGAGCGGTTCGCCCCGGGCGGCGCGGCCGAGGCGGTCGCGCAGCCCCGCGATTTCGGCGTGCCGGCCCCCTGCACAGTCGACCGCGTCGTCGGACAGCCTGCAGAACGCATAGAGTGCATAGGCGGGATCCCGCATCGCCGGCGGCAGGAGCATCGACGCGAGGTAGAAGGTTCGCGAGCCCTGCCGGATCATCGCCCGGCAGACGGCCATGTCGGCCGGCGTCGCGTGACGCGGTTCAGGCGAATGCTGCAACATCTGGCACCACCGTATCGAGAATGCGGGCGGAGGACAGGACACCGGGCACGCCCGCGCCGGGATGCGTTCCCGCGCCGACGAGATAGAGCCCCGCGATGTCCTCGCTGCGGTTGTGGGGGCGGAACCAGGCGCTCTGGGTCAGCACCGGCTCCATGCCGAACGCCGCGCCGCGATGCGACAGCAGGCGGTGACGGAAGTCGAGCGGCGTCATCACGCGCGAGGTCACGACAGAGTCCTCGAAGTCCGGGGAGCATCGTCTTCTCGAGGAAGGCGGCAATGGACCGCCGATAGTCCTCGGCGGCCGTCGTCCAGTCGGTCCTGCCGGACAGGTTGGGCACCGGGGACAGGACGTAGAAGGCGTCGTGAGCCGGCGGCGCGAGCGAGGGGTCGGTCGCGGTCGGGCGATGGAGGTAGAGGCTGAAGTCAGGCGCCAGCACCTTGCGGCGGAAAATGTCGTCGAGAAGCTCGCGGTATCGCGGCCCCAGAAGGATCGTGTGGTGGCCGACATCCTCGTAGCGCCTCCGGGTGCCGAAATACCAGACGAACAGGCTCATGGAATGGCGCGCGCGCTCAATGCGGCGATCGGACCAGCGCCGCCGTGCCTCGGCAGGCAGAAGATGGCGATAGGTCCACGCGGCGTCGGCGTTGGAGACGACGATGTCGGCGGCGATCGCGGTGCCGTCCGAGAGCCGGACCCCGGTCGCGCGTCCCGCCGTCACCGTGATCGCCTCCACCTCGGCGCCGAGACGGATCTCGCCACCCTGGCCCTCGACGAGCCGCGCCATCCCCTCGACGATGCGTCCCGTCCCGCCCATGGCGAAATGGACGCCCCAGCGCCGCTCCAGGAAGGCGATGAGGCTGTAGACCGAGGTCGTCGTGAAAGGATTTCCGCCGACGAACAGCGGATGGAAGGAGAGCGCGACGCGCAGGCGCGGATCGCGGACGTGACGGGCGACGTGGGCGTGGACCGAGCGGTCGGCGCGCAGCCTGACGAGGTCCGGCGCGACACGGACCATGTCGAGGATCGACCCGAAGGGCACGTGACCCAGACGCTCGAAGCCGACGCGGAAGATGGCCTCGCTTTCCGCCATGAAGCGGCCGTAGCCTGCGACATCGCCGGGCGACAGGCGCGCGACCTCGGCCCGCATGGCATCTTCGTCGCCGCGGCACGTGAAGGTCTCTCCGTCGGAAAACCGCAGCGTGTAGAAGGGATCGAGCGGCCTCAGGTCGACATCGTCGGCGAACTCGCGTCCGCAGAGGCGCCACAGTTCCTCAAGCAGGAACGGCGCGGTGATGATCGTGGGGCCGGCGTCGAAGACGAAACCGTCCTGCCGGAAGACGCAGGCGCGCCCGCCAGGCTGGTCCAGCCGCTCCAGCACGGTGACGCGATAACCGCGTGCGCCGAGACGGATCGCGGCGGCGAGCCCCCCGAGGCCGGCGCCGATGACGACCGCGTGCGGCGGACGGCGGAACGGCACGACATTGCTCCTCGGCGCGGTCGTGGCGGTATCGAGCGCGTCGGCCGTAGCGCGCATCACGTGTCCACTCCGAGCCTGGCGGCGAAGGCTTCAACCAGACGGTCGATCAGGTCCGGCCGCTCCTCGTGGGCCAGGTGGCCGAGGCCGGGCATGCGGACGATCTCGCCGTTCGGGACGAGGCGGCGGACCTGCGTGGCGTCGGTCGGCGGGATCGCCTTGTCGTTCTCGCCGACCACGAGCAGGAGCGCCGCGCGAAGACGGTGGAGATCGTGTTCGAGCGGCTCCAGGTTCCAGTTGGCCATCATGGCCATCGCCGCCGCGACGTGGCCGGGATCGCGGAATAGCCGTCGATAGAGCTCGATGCCCTCGGCATCCAGATGGGAGCCGGTTCCCGTAATCAGCCGCTCGACCGATGCGCGGTCGGCGGCGCCCCAGGTGAGGAGCCGCGGCACGAGCGGGTTCCAGACGAGCACGCGCGCCAGCGGCGGAAACAGATGCCGCGCCATGCCGTGAAACGGCAGGAAGGCGCCGTTGAGGCTGACGATGCCGCGGGGGCCGATCGCGCCGTCGATAGCCATCCTGCAGAGGAGGGCGGCGCCCGCGGAATGGCCGATTGCGAGCTCGGGCTTCAGGCCGATTTCCCCGAACAGCGCGGCGACACTGCGCGCCATCGCGTCGAGCGACAGGTCGCGAAAGCGCGGCGTGGAGGTGAAGCCGTGGCCGGGCAGATCGAAGGCGACGACGCGGAAGCGGCGCGCGAGGAGCGGGGCGAGGCCGCGCCAGGAATGGGTGCTCGCGCCGGTGCCGTGGACGAGGACGACCGTCGGACCGGCTCCCATCTCCTGGACGTGCCATTCGAGGCCGGCGGCGGAGATGAAGCGGCTCGCCTCGCGATGCGGCCAATCGAGACCGTCGGTCTGCCAGTCCATCGTATCGTCGTCCGCAGCGGGTAAGAGCCTTCGGGTTCTCGCCATATCCGGGGCGGCCGTCGCGGTGCCGCCGGTCATGACGCGCCAATCTCGGCGATAGCGCGGGACAGCCTGCCCGCACCGCCCTGCGGCAGGGCGAGATAGGTCGCGCCCATCGCATCGGCCAGCGCACGGGCATGGCGCTGCGGCCTCGGCGCGGTGTCGACGAGGAGCGCCGGCACGCCGGCCCCGCGCAGAAGGCGGGCAGCCGCATCGGCATCGGCCTCGGCCCCGGCCCGTCCGGGCGAGCCGTCCCGTGCGACGTTTGCGCGGCCGTCGGTCAGAAAGACGGCGACAGGACGACGGCCCTTGCGGCGGACATCCAAGGCGAGCGCCGCGGCGGCGTCGATCCCGGCGGCGAGAGGCGTGCCGCCGCCGCCGGGCAATGCCGCCAGCGACTTGCGGGCGCGTTGGAGCGAACGGGTCGGCGGAAGCAGTAGCTGCGCGCCCGTTCCGCGGAATGCGAGGAGGGCGACCTGATCGCGACGGGCATAGCATTCGGCGAGGAACATCTCGACGGCGCCCTTGGCCTCGGCCATGCGGTGGAGGGCCGACGATCCCGACGCATCGACGACGAAGATTGCGGCGGTCTCCGTGCGCTCGCGGAAGCGCGTAACGCGGATGTCCTCCCGACGGACTTCGACGCGGCCGGCGTCACGGCCGCGCACGCGCTGCCACGGCGCGGCCGCCCGCAGGGTCTCGACGATGGCGAGGCGTCCGGTGCGGGGGTCGCCGCGCCACGCGCCGACGGACCGGCCGCGCCGGCCGGCGGCATGGGCCGCACCGGACCGTCCGGGTGCGGCGCGCGCGCCGCGGGCGGCATGGCGGGCGAGCGCCGACAGGAGGTTCGCCGGCATGGCGGCCGCAGCCGCCTCCAGAACCATGTCCGCCATCGGGCCTCCGGAGGTCGCCTCGTCGCGGACCGCCTCGGGATCCTCGCAGTCGCCGGGCTCGGGGTTCGGCGCCGCGGGCTCGTCCGCGCCCTCGGGCATCCTCGTCGCGCGGGGGCGAGCACGATCCGCGCGGCAAGGGCCGCGTCCTCGGCGCAGACGGCCTCACGGCCGGCGAGCGCGGCCGACCCCCGCGCGGCGGAGACCGCCTGTAGGGGGGCACGCAGCGAGGCGATGCCGAGGGCCATCGCGGCGGCGACGAGTGCCTCGGAGACTTCGTCGTCGATGCGGACGCAAGGCAGCAGGGCGCGTGCGGCCTCGATGTCGCGGCGATCGCAGGGCCAGTCCTGGCGGGTCGCGCCCAGGGCGCTCAGGTCCAGGTGGATGCCGAGCCGTTCGAGCAGGACCGCCGGCGGGCGTTCGTCTACCTCGATGCCCTCGTCGAGCGCGATGGCCGAGACACAAAGGTGGCCGGAATCGATGCATGCCGCGATGCGCCCCGCGGTGCCGGGCGCCAGCCGTTCGGACATGGCGAGCACGATCAGGCCCCCGTCCGCCTCCGCCAGCAGGCCCCGATCCGCGACCGGCCGGCCCGCCTCGAGCGTCGCGGCAAGGTCGATGCCGCCCAGAAGCCGGTTGTCGGCGATGCCGAGCGGGACCCGACGGACGGGCATCCCGTCGGGGAGAAGGGACCGGAGCCCGGCGAACCATTCATCACGGGCGGGGCCCGGTGCCGCGCGAAGCGACACGCCGCCGATGCCGATCGGATCGACGGCCAGCAGCGCGGCGGCTGCCACGGCGTCCGACCAGCAATTCCCCGTGGGCCACGCGGACATCGCTCACGGCCCGAAGGATTTCGGCGATGGCGCGCTCGACGCGCGCGGTCGAACCGGTCTCGTCGAGAGGATTGCGGCGCAGGCGATGGCGCAGCGCGGAGGGCGCCATGCGCGTCAGGTGGGTATCGTCGACGAGCCTGTCGCCTTCGAGCGCGGCCAGGGCGCGGGCGGCGCGCATCAGGGTCAGCTCGCCGCGCAAGCCATCGGTGCCGAGCGCCATGCACAGGCGGGCGGCGCGCTCGAGCGCGGCGTCGGGCACCTCGACGCCGGGCAGCCTGCGCCGGGCGGTCGCGACACGGCGGCGCTGGCGCTGCTCGCCGGCGGCATGGGACTCGACGAAGCGGGCGGGATCGCGTTCGAAGGCGTCGCGGCGGCGGACGACCTCGATGCGGATCGCCAGGTCGGTCGGCGTCGCGACCTCGACGGACAGGCCGAAGCGGTCGAGGAGCTGGGGCCGGAGTTCGCCTTCCTCCGGGTTGCCGCTGCCGACGAGCACGAAGCGGGCGGGATGGCGCACGCTGAGGCCCTCGCGCTCGACGACGTTCTCGCCCGATGCGGCGACGTCGAGCAGGAGATCGACCAGATGGTCCTCCAGCAGGTTGACCTCGTCGATGTAGAGGAAGCCGCGGTGGGCGCGGGCGAGCAGACCGGGCTCGAACGCCTTCTCGCCGCGCGTCAGGGCGCGCTCTAGGTCGAGGGCGCCGACAACGCGGTCCTCGGTCGCGCCGAGCGGAAGGTCGACGACGGGAACCGGCACGAGGCGCGTGGCCGGCGGCCAGGCCGTCCCGGAGCAGGCCGGGCACAGGGCGGCGGGGGCGTCGGGATCGCAATTGTAGGGACAGCCCGCGGCGACGCGCATCTTCGGCAGCAGGCCGGCGAGCGCCCGCATGGCGGTGGACTTGCCGGTGCCGCGGTCTCCGAAGACGAGCACGCCGCCGAGCGCCGGATCGACGGCTGCGACGAGGAGCGCGAGCTTCATCTCGTCCTGGCCGACGATGGCGGTGAAGGGGAAGGCGGCGCGCGCGCCCGGCGCGGGGGCTTTCGCGGGGCGGCGGCGGCCGGTGCGGCGGCCGGCCGGCGGGTCGTTCAGGACGAGATGATCGACGCCGCGCCGCATCATCGCCTCACGCCGCGCGCCGAAGGCTGAAGCGCGACCAGACCGCCGACAGCGACTCCACCAGATGCTCGATGTCGGCATCGGTATGGAGCGGCGACGGCGTGATGCGCAGCCGCTCGGTGCCGCGCGGCACGGTCGGGTAGTTGATCGGCTGGACGTAGATGCCGAAGTCGGTCGAGCAGCAGGTCGCTGATCGGCTTGCAGGTGACCGGGTCGCCGACCATCACCGGGCACGATGTGGCTGGGGTTGTCGAGATGCGGCGATGCCGGCGGCGTCGAGGCCGCGGCGGACCCTCGCGACGCGGTCGCTGCTGGCGCATGCGTTCGAGCGAGCTTCGCCTTCAGGTGGCGGATGCTGGCGCAGCGCGCCGGCGGCGACGGCGGGCGGCAGGGCGGTGGTGAAGATGAAGCCCGAGGCGAAGCTGCGGACGAAGTCGCAGAGCGCGGCGGAGCCGGCGATGTAGCCGCCGACCACGCCGAAGGCCTTGGCCAGCGTGCCCTCGATGACGGTGAGGCGGTCCATCAGGCCCTCGCGCTCGGCGATGCCGCCGCCGCGCGGGCCGTAGAGGCCGACGGCGTGGACCTCGTCGAGATAGGTCATGGCGCCGTACTGCTCGGCGACGTCGCAGAACTCGGCGATCGGCGCGATGTCGCCGTCCATGGAATAGACGGACTCGAAGGCGACGAGCTTCGGGCCGCGCGGGGTCGACGGCCGCGAGCTTGCGGCGCGAGGTCCTCGGGGTCGTTGTGGGCGAAGATGCGGCTTCTCGGCGCGGCTGTGGCGGATGCCCTCGATCATCGAGGCGTGGTTCAGCTCGTCCGAGAGGACGACGCAGCCGGGAAGCTGCGACGCCGAGCGTGCCGAGCGTCGCCCAGTTCGACACGTAGCCGGAGGTGAAGAGCAGCGCGGCCTCCTTGCCGTGCAGGTCGGCGAGCTCGCGCTCCAGCAGGACGTGGTAGTGGTTGGTGCCGGAGATGTTGCGGGTGCCGCCGGCGCCGGCGCCGCAGCGGTCGAGCGCCTCGTGCATGGCGGCGAGCACCTCGGGGTGCTGGCCCATGCCGAGATAGTCGTTGGAGCACCAGACCGTGACCTCGCCGCAGTCGCTCGCCGGCGTGGTGCGTGGCGCGGGGAAAGGCGCCGGCCTTGCGCTCGAGGTCGGCGAAGACGCGGTAGCGGCCCTCCCGGTGGAGGCCGTCGATCTGGTCGCGGAAGAAGGCCTCGTAGTCCATCACAGTCATCCTCCGGTCTGCATCGACGGGGCAGGTCGACGGTCGTGCGACAGGCGGTCGGGCGAGCGACGTCGCTCGGCCGGCGTCGCGGCGCGCGCGATCGCATGCTCCAGTTCCACAGCGCCTCGACCGGCAGGGGCAGGACCAGGAACCAGTGCTCCAGCACGCCAGCGCCACAGGGCCGCGAGGAAGCGTGAGGCCGGCGACGTTCGAACGCGCTCGCGCCGGGCGCGGCGGCCGCGACGATCAGCAGGACGGTCGCCGCCGTCGACGCTGTCACCGCGAACGGGAAGAGCAGGTTCATCGGCCGCCGCGCGAAGAAGCGCTCGAGGTAGCGCAGGTGTCGGGCAGGAAGTCGCGGTGAGGTTCGGCACGCCGAGGAAGACGTTGAGCTTGGCGCTCAGCCGCATCGCCCAGAGGATCACGAAGGTCCAAGCGCCGATCTGGTTGGCGGCGCCCCAGGTCGAGCCAGGCGATCACGGCGCCGGAGGCGAGGATCGCCAGCTCGTGCCAGAGGATCGCCTGGCAGCGCGTGGCCGACATGGCGCCAGCCCTGCAGCCGTGGCCGCAGGCGCGTCCGGCGGGGCCGGTGACGAAGCCCATGAGGAACGCTGATCTCGTGCCAGCCCCAGACGAGCAGGGCGCCGGCGAAGGCGAGATAGGCCCCCGACACGGCGTGTCGCGCCGTCGCGGCGACGAGCCGTAGACGCCGAAGCCGCAGAAGCGCCGTCGCGGCCGCCATCTCCAGCCGAAGGTGCGCTGCGGCAGGCCGTCCAGATAGAGGATCGCTCCGGTGGAGAACCACCAGACGAAGAGCGCGAACAGCGCGGGCAGGGCGTACTGGGTCACCGTCGCTCCGATCCTCTACCAGGCCGGCGCCAGGCGGCTGTGCGTCCGGCAGCGTCGTTGCCGGTGGACGGGCAGCATGTAGAGGCGGGCGAAGGTGGCCGCCGCCGCGATGCCGAGCCCGGCACGCCTGAGCTGCGCCCCATGAGCCCGCCTCGTGCCTGTGCGCCGCGCCATGCCCTCGTTGATCCGCCGCAGCCGCTCCAGCCCGGCGCGGAAGCGCGGGTTGTCGATGTCGAGCATCAGCGGGAAGACCTGGCGCGAGATCTCGGTGGTGATGCGGAAGACCGTGAAGTCGTATTCGGTCGGGTCGATGCCGAGCGCCTTGTGGAATTCCGGCCGCGCGTGGTCGCGGACATACATCGTGGCGAAGACCGCCAGCAGGAAGAAGCGCACCCAGAGCTTGTTGCGGCCCTGCAGCAGCTCGGGGTTCGCCCGCATCAGCAGCGCGAAGGCCTCGCCGTGGCGGAACTCGTCGTTGCACCACTTCTCGAACCACTTGAAGATCGGGTGGAAGCGCCGCTCGGGATGGCGCTCGAGGTGGCGGAAGATGGTGATGTAGCGGGCGTAGCCGATCTTCTCCGACAGGTAGGTCGCGTAGAAGATGAACTTCGGCTGGAAGAAGGTGTACTTCTTCGCCTTGGTCAGGAAGCCGAGATCGACGCCGATGCCGAAGTCCTTCAGCGCGTCGTTGATGAAGCCGGCATGGCGGGCCTCGTCGCGGCTCATGTACGCTGAACAGTCGCACGATGTCCGGGTTCGTGCCGCGCTTCTTCATCTCCGCATAGAGCACGCAGCCGGAGAACTCGGCCGTGAGCGAACTGACCAGGAAGTCGACGAACTCCTTGCGCAGGCCGGCGCGGCAGGCTCTCGAGGTCGACATCCGTCCCAGTCGTCGTCGCGCTTGAAGTGGCCCTTGTTGGGATCGCTCGCGCATCTCGGCGAGCAGCTCGTCCCATTCGTCGCGCACGCCCGAAACGTCGATGCGGTCCAGCTCCTCGAAGTCGGTCGTGTAGAAGCGCGGGCTGAGCAGGGTGTCCTCCTGCGCGCCTGCGGGTCGTCTCGTCGGGCGCGAGCGACAGGGTCTCGATGGTCATAGCTTCCTCCCCGACGAGAAGCTGAACTCCAAGAGCTCCATGAACTCGAAGTCGCCCGGTCATGCGCGTCCACCAGCGCTCGATGAGCGCCGGCCTTGGTGACGGTCGCGATGCGGCGCAGGACGGCGCGTCTCGCCGAACGGCACGCGGATCGGTTCGCCGTGGACCTGCACCTCGTCGCCGGGCTCGATCTCGACGTCGCCGTCGAGATCGACATGGGCGTGGAGGCTGTCGAAGGTGTGCTCGACCTCGATGGTGCAGGGCACGTCTATGGCGCGGCGGGTGCTGAGCCAGCTCATTGCACGTCACTCCCCAAAGTGAGCAGCCGGGCGAACGCGCCGGCATTGGTCGGTCCGAATGCGTCGAGCTCGATGCGGCGACCGGTGGCGCTGTCCTCCAGCGAGAGGCGGCCATCGGCGCGCCGGGCGACGACGAAGGGCGGCTCGGCGCCGATGCCGTGCATGCGCCGCTCGCGCGCGAGGCCGCGCATGACGCTGCGCATGAACCCGTTGGTGCCGGGCTCGATCACCTCGACCATGGTTCCGTCCGACGCCAGATGGACGGCGACGGAGCCGTCGGCCTGGTCGGCAAAGCGCAATTCACGCATCTCGACCGCTTCCGAGGCCGGCATGCGCAGCGTCCCGATGTCGGCATAGCGCCCAGCCAACGACAGCACGATCGTCAGCGCGATCAGGCTACCCGCGGCAAAGAGCGGGAAGCGGGGGAAGGGCCGGTAACTCTGTTCGGTCGCGTGCATCGTCTCTTCCTCAGGTGGCGACGGCCCGCCGTCCGGCCGCGACGTCGCGGGCGGTGTCCGGTTCGGCGATGGCCGAGGCCGGGCGCCCGGCCAGGGCGGCGAGCGCGCCGGCGACGAGGCGGGCGACGCGGACGGCGTCGGGAACGCAGCGCAGCGTCGGTTTCGGGCGGGCGAAGTGCCACGGGCGGGCATGGGGCCACAGCACGAGGTAGGCGATGCGCTCGGACGGGACGAGGGTCAGCGGGATCTCGCCGGTGCCGTCCGGATAGGCCCGCAGGTCGGCCGCCTCGACGAGGGCGAAGGGGACGTTGATCGTCATCGGCAGGGCGATACCGAAGCGCGTCACAAGGCGTTTCGATGTGACTGTGTAGACGGTGGTGCGGGCCACCAGCCAGGCGAACACGCCGAGCAGCCCGACGGCGGCGGCACCGAGGGCGACGAGCCACAGCGAGGCCGTTGCCGCGACGGCGAAGGCCTCCCCCTCCCAGAGGCCGGCGAACATCCGCCAGACGACGAGCAGGCCGAAATAGATGGCCACCTTGCGGACGTGGAACGCGTGGATGGCCAGCGACCGCCAGTCCGGCGCCCCCTGCCAGAGCATGCGCTCGCCATCGGGAAGATGCTCCGGCAGGCCGCGGACCGGTTCGAAGGCGAAGTCGTCGCTCACAGCCTCGGCTCCGCGCGCTCGGGTGTCGCATAGAGCAGGCCGCCGCCGTAGTAGGCGCAGATGCGCTCCTCCTCCAGCAGCGTGACCTCGTCCGGCGACTTGACGCCGGGAACGGCGGCGAATTGCTGCGCCAGGATCGCGCTGACGCGCACGACGCGACGCCGCCCGTCGATGACCGCGAAGGTAATGGGCAACAGGACGCTGCGCGGCTCCTCGGGGCTACCGACGGCGACCTCCAGATAGCGGACGATGTACTCGGCGCGGTCGATCCACACGTCGGTGACGGTGCCGCCGACCAGCCGGTCCGCGCCTACGACCTCCATGCCTCGCGGGTCCGGGTCGCGGCTTTCGAGGTAGAAGTCGCCGGCGACGCGCAGGGGCACGATGCGAAGATGCCCGTCGACGGTGGTGTCGGGGCGGTCGTCGCGCTCTGCCCAGGCTGCCGGCCCGACGCCGTCGAGCATCGGATCGCCGGTCGGCACGAGCGGGGCACCGGGCCATGGGGCGACCGGCCGGGCCATCACGTCGCGGGTGTCGCGCCGGCCGCTGGGAGCCTGGACGGAGCGGCCGTCCCGCAGGAGGAAGGTCTTGGGCGAGGGCGGCTCGGGGAAGCCGATCACCGGGACGAAGCCGGACCGCTCGGACTCCAGCGGATAGCCCTCGCGCTTGTCCTCGCGGCGGAGATAGAAGATCAGCCCCGCGAAGAAGAACCAGAACACGTAGAGGACGACCTGGGCTACGTCGATATAGCCGGTAATGGCACCAGTCGGCATCGGTTCATCTCCCGCAATCGCCGGGTCAGCCGGGGAACTCGGCCAGCCCGAAACGTGAAGTCGGAACGCGCCCCTGAGCGGCCTGCCAGCGAACGAGCGGACCGATGGCGGCGAGGGTTACGAAAAGCAGCACGATCTCGATGTGATAGACGACGGAGTAGGCGGCGGCCGGCCCGGTCATCGCCTCACCCAGGAGGCCGCGCGTCGCGAGCCCCGACACGGCGTCGTGTATCGCGCCGCCGAGGAAGATGGCCGTCCCGGCGGCCGTCGCCTGAACCGCGCCCCAGGCGCCGAGCGCGAGGCCGGCGCCGTCGCCATCGGCCAGCGCCATGGTGGCGGTCAGGGTACCGACGGCAAACAGGCCGGCGCCGAAGCCGATCAGCGCGGTGCCCGCCCGGAACATGTGCGGCGCCTCCAGCGGGCCGGAGAAGATGACGGCGACGAAGGCGAATATGCCCGCGACGATGCCGAGCGCGGCGAGCCTGTGGGGATCGCCGCCGCGGGTGAGCGAGCGGGCGGCGAGCGCGAAGCCCGCCAGCGTTCCGCCCGCGAGCAGGGCGGTGAGGACGGTGGTCGCGCCGACCGAAAGGCCCAGTACCTTCGCGCCATAGGGCTCGAGCAGGATGTCCTGCATCGAGAAGGCGGCGGTGCCCAGTCCGATCGCCACGAGGAGGCGCACGGACCGGCCGTCGGCGCTGAAGCCTCGCCAGGCCTGCGCGAAGGTCGGGCGGGGGCGGCCGGGCGCGGTGCGGGCGGGGTCGCGCGCCTCCTGCTTCCACAATGCGACGAGGTTGAGCCCCATCGTGACGACGGCGGCGCCCTGGATGACCTGGATGAGCCGGACCTGGCTGAACTCGGCGAGGAAGGCCCCGAAGGCGAGCGCGGCGCCGACCATGCCGACAAGCAGCATGACGTACATCAGCGCGACGACGCGGGGGCGCGAATGTTCCGGCGCGAGGTCGGTGGCGAGGGCGAGGCCGGCGGTCTGGGTGGTGTGGAGGCCGGCGCCGACCAGGAGGAAGGCGAGCGCGGCGCCGGCCTGGCCGATGAAGACGGGCCCGTGCGTGTCGCCCGAGAGGACGAGCAGGGCGAAGGGCATGATCGCGAAGCCGCCGAACTGCAGCAGCGTACCCATCCAGATGAACGGTACGCGGCGCCAGCCGAGCATCGAGCGGTGGGTGTCGGAGCGGAAGCCGATGAGGGCGCGCAGCGGCGCGAAGACGATCGGCAGCGAGACCATGAGCGCCACGAGCGAGGCCGAGACACCGAGCTCGACGATCATCACGCGATTGAGCGTGCCCGTGAGCAGGACGACGGCCATGCCGACCGAGACCTGGAACAGGGACAGGCGCAGGAGGCGACCGAGCGGCAGTTCGGGCGTCGCGGCGTCGGCGAACGGCAGGAAGCGGGGGCCGAGCCCCGTCCAGACCGCCGAAATGCCGCGCCCGCGCCGGTTCATCGCCTGACGATCTCCATGGCGTGGGAGGTGTAGAAGCCGCTCGCGATGCGTTCGCCGCGCTGGGGGCGCCAGGCGCGCAGGCCGTCGTGAGCCGCGATGAGGCCGGCCAGCGCCGTCTCGGAGATGGGCTCGATGGCGGGCGCGCGGTCGGCGCGCGGAAAGAGGCGGCCGACGGCGTGCATCGCGGTCAGGAGGGCCGTGCTCGGCGCGAATGTGAACAGGACGGAGCGGTTCGTGCGCGCGGCGAGGCGGGCGAGCATCTCCGCCATGTCCGGGCCGCGATAGTGGATCAGGGAGTCCATCGCCACGACGTGGTCGAAGGCTCCGAAGTCCTCGTCGAGCATGTCGCCGACGCGGAAGTCGATGTGGCCGGGGGCGGCATCCATGGCACGATCGCGGGCAAGTCCCACGAGGGTCGGCGACAGGTCGACCGCGAGGACGTCCGCGCCCCGGCGGGCCGCTTCCAGCGCGAGCGCGCCCGTGCCGCATCCGGCATCCAGGATGCGGGCGCCGGACAGGTCGCCGGGGAGCCAGGACAGGAGCGTTGCGCGCATCCTGTCGCGGCCGGCGCGGACGGTCGCGCGAATTCGACCCACCGGCGCGTCGGAGGTCAGCCGTGACCAGGCCTCGGCCGCCGTGCGGTCGAAGTAGGTCTCCAGCTCTCCGCGGCGCTCGCGGTAGGTCAGCGTCCGCATCAGTCGAATCCCAGGAAATCGAAGATGTCCCGGTCCTTCATCGGCTTGGGGTCGAGGGGATCGGCGCCGGCCCAGAGGCTGGCAGCGAGGCGGAGATACTCGGCCTGCACGGCCCCGAGTTCGGGCGACGGCTCCATCTCGAACAGCGTCGATTTCTTCAGCCGGCTCCGGCGGATGGCGTCGAGGTCGGGGAAATGGGCGAGGCGCTCCAGGCCGACTGCGGCGTTGTAGCGGTCGATCTCGTCGGTGCCGGCCGAGCGGTTGGCGATGACGCCGCCGACGCGCACGTCGTAGTTCTTCGACTTGGCCTGGATCGCGGCGACGATGCGGTTCATGGCGAAGATGGAGTCGAAGTCGTTGGCGGTGACGATGAGCGCCCGCTCGGCATGCTGGAGCGGCGAGGCGAATCCGCCGCAGACGACGTCGCCCAGCACGTCGAAGATGACGACGTCGGTGTCCTCGAGGAGGTGGTGCTCCTTGAGCAGCTTGACCGTCTGGCCGACGACATAGCCGCCGCAGCCGGTGCCGGCCGGCGGGCCTCCGGCCTCGACGCACATGACGCCGTTGTAGCCCTCGAAGACGAAGTCCTCGGTGCGCAACTCCTCGGAGTGGAAGTCGACGGATTCGAGAACGTCGATGACGGTCGGGATCAGCGACTTGGTCAGGGTGAAGGTGGAATCGTGCTTGGGGTCGCAGCCGATCTGCAGGACCCGCTTGCCGAGCTTGGAGAAGGCGACCGACAGGTTCGACGAGGTGGTCGACTTGCCGATGCCGCCCTTGCCGTAGACGGCGAAGACCTTGGCGGCCCCGATGCCGACGGCGGGGTCGAGCTGGACCTGCACGCTGCCCTCACCGTCCTTGCGGTCGAGCAGTGTGTGGACCCTGGGCTTCGTCGCGACGTTCATGCGGCAGCCTCCACGCCAATGCCCTCGACCCGGTCCTCGAGTTCGTCGCCGGCGCGCTGCAGCGCCTCGAGGGTGGTGTCGTCGGGGGTCCAGTAGCGGCGCTCGTGCGCCTCGATCAGCCGGCTGGCGACCTTCGCCGAGGCTGTCGGATTGAGCGCGGCCATGCGCTCGCGCATCTCGGGGTCGAGCACGTAGGTCGCCGTGATCTGCTCGTAGACCCAGGGCGCGACCTGGCCGGTGGTCGCCGACCAGCCGAGGGTGTTGGTCACCTGCGCCTCGATCTGGCGAACGCCCTCGTAGCCGTGGCGCAGCATGCCCTCGTACCATTTCGGGTTGAGCATGCGGGTGCGGGTCTCGAGCGCGACCTGTTCCGAGAGCGTGCGCACCTTGCCTTCGCCGCGGGTCTGGTCGCCGATATAGACCGGCACCGTCTCGCCCCGGGCGCGGCCGACGGCGCGGCTGATGCCGCCGAGATGTGTCGAAATAGTGGTCGACGGTGGTGACGCCGAGCTCGACGGATTCGAGGTTCTGGTAGGCGAGCTCGACGTCGGCGAGCATCGTCTGCATGAGGGCGGACTGCTGCACCGGGCGGCCGGAGCGGCCATAGGCGAAGCACTTGCGGCGCGCATAGGTCTCGGCGAGTCTCGTCCTCGTCGGCCCAGCAGCTGGAATCGATGAGGTGGTTGACGTTGGAGCCGTAGGCGCCGTCGGCGTTGGAGAAGACGCGCAAGGCCGCCGTCTCCAGATCGCAGCCGTGCTGTTCGGCGTAGGACAGCGCATGGCGGCGCACGAAATTCATTTCCGCGGGCTCGTCGGCGGTGGCGGCCAGGAAGGCAGCCTCGGCCAGCAGCTTCGTCTGCAGCGGCAGGAGGTCGCGGAAGATGCCCGACAGCGTCATCACCACGTCGATGCGCGGGCGGCCGAGCTCGTCCAGCGGCACGAGGCTCGGCGCCGCCGAGCCGGCCGTAGCTGTCGAAGCGCGGCCGGGCGCCGATCAGGGCCAGCGCCTGCGCGATCGGGCCGCCCTCGTTCTTCAGGTTGTCGGTGCCCCAGAGCACCAGCGCGAGGATCTCCGGCAGGCCGTTGCCCTGCGGCATGTGGCGGTCGAGCAGGCGCTGCGGCCTGGCGGGCGCCGTCTGCGACGGCGAAGGCGCTGGGAATGCGGAAGGGGTCGAAGCCGTGCAGGTTGCGGCCGGTGGGCAGGATCGCGGGAGTGCGCAGGATGTCGCCGCCCGGCGCGGGGCGGATGAAGCCGCCGTCGAGAGCGTGCAGGATCGCGGGAATCTCGTGGTCCTCGGCGAGATGCGCTTCGGCGTCGGCCAGCACCGTCCGCCACATCGTCGCGCGTCTGCCGGCGGCCTCTGCCATGGCGGCGAGCAGTTCGCGGCGCTCCTCGTCGGACAGCGGCGCGCCGACGACATGGAGGCCGTGCGGGATGAGGGTGTATTCGAGTTCGAGGACCGCCGATTTCAGCGCGTCCATGCGACGCCCGGCAGCGTTGCCCCAAGCGGGCTCCGCGTCGGCGAGATCGACGGCGGCCGCCTGGGCCTGGACGACCGTGGCGAGGCGCCGGCGCTCGTCTTCCGCATCCGGGGCAAGGACGCGCCAGCGGTCGAGGGAGGCCTTGAGGTCGAGGAGGCCTCGATAGAGGCCGGCCTGCGCCAGCGGCGGCGTCAGGTGGCTGACGAGCGTGGCGGCGGAGCGGCGGCGCGCGATGCGTGCCCTCGGACGGATTGTTGCCGGCATAGAGGTAGATGTTCGGCAGGTCGCCGATCAGCCGGTCCGGCCAGCAGTCCGCCGACAGGCTGACCTGCTTGCCCGGCATGAACTCCAGCGCGCCGTGGGTGCCGAAATGGAGCACGGCGTCGGCCGCGAAATCCTCGCGGAGCCAGCGGTAGAAGGCGGAGAACGCGTGCGTCGGGGCAAAGCCGCTCTCGAACAGCAGCCGCATCGGGTCGCCCTCGTAGCCGAAGGCGGGCTGGACGCCGACGAAGACGTTGCCGAAGCGCTCGCCCAGCACGAAGATCGTGCTGCCGTCGCTCTGCTGGCGGCCGGGGGCGGGGCCCCACTGTGCCTCGATCTCGGCGAGCCAGCGCTCGCGGCGGACGTGGTCGTCGGCGGCGATGCGGGCGTGGACGTTGGCGTGCGCGCCGAAGCGGGGACTGTTGCCGCCCAGGATACGGGCACGCAGGTCGTCCACCGTGGCCGGGACCTCGACGCCGTAGCCCGCGGCCTTCATGCTCTTCAGCGTGTTGTGGAGCGACTCGAAGACCGCGAGATAGGCGGCGGTGCCGGTGCTGCCGGCATTCGGCGGGAAGCTGAAGAGGACGATGGCGACCTTCCGTTCGGCGACGCGGCTTTCCGGCGGAGCGCGATGCGGCGGCCTACGCGGGCGGCGAGCATGTCCGCCCGTTCGGGATGGCACCGTCATATTCGCGGCTCACTCCGGCGCCCGAGCGGGCGGCCGCCGAACAGGATCGGGGCGGTGGCGCCGTCGAGTTCCGGGATCGCGACCATCATGGTCGCCTCGAGCGGCGTCAGACCGCGGTCGGCGGCCGCCCATTCCTCCAGCGACTGGAATTCGATCGCGTGGGCAGCGACGTAGGGCACGTCGAGGCGCGGCCAGCATGTCCTCCGCCGCGCGGGCGTCGTTGTAGGCCGGGCCGCCGACGAGCGAGAAGCCGGTCAGCGAGACCACCGCGTCGACCACCGGACGACCGTCCGACATGAAGAAGCGCTCGATCGCCGGCCTGCGAGTCGAGGCCGGCGGCGAAGGCCGGGATCACGCGAAGCCCGCGCGCCTCGAAGGCGGCGATGACGCCGTCATAGTGGCCGGTGTTCCCGGCCAGCACGTGGAGCGCATGACGAGGAGGCCGACCGTGCCGCCCGACGCGCCGTCCGGCCGGGGCAGGGCGTCGAGCGCGGTCGGCGATCGCGGTCCTTCAGCGCCGGGTGATAGAGCGCCGATCTCGGGATACTCGGCCGGCGCGGCGGCCGGCAGCGAGCCGCGAAGAGCCTGCCGCGCGGGCCGGCGGCGTAGCGGTCGACGAGGAAGCGCGCCATGGCTGGCGAGGTTGTCGTCCGAGCCGGCGAGCCAGTACTGCATGCGTCAGGAAGTAGGCGCGCACGTCCTGCGCCGTGCCGGGGATGAAGCGCAGGATGCGGGGAAGCTGGCGCAGCATCTCCATCTGGCGCGCGCCGGCGCTTCGCTGGCCGGCTTGCGCGAGCCGCGCAGGCGCTTCAGGAGGCGAGATCGCGCCTGCCTGCTGCTCGCGCATGGCGAAGCGGCCGAGGCGGGTCAGCCGCATCACCTCGCCGGCCGACATGCAGCCGATCATGGCGTCGCAGGCTTCGCGGCGGGCCATCAGGTCCGGCAGCACTGCCTGGATGTGGTCGTCGAGGAAGAGCATCGTGGCGACGACGATGTCGCCGGTCGCGATGTCGGCCCGGCAACGGGCGAGCGCGCCGGCGTCGTCGCCCCATTCGGACGCCGCATGCAGCGACAGCGCGAGACCGGGAAGCTCGCGCGAGCAGCCGTGCGCGCGCGCGATCGACGGCGCCCGCCAGATGGTTGTCGAGGGTCACGATGACGACGCGCACGGGCGTCGCGCTCAGCGGCCGAAATGGGCTTTCGCATCGTACAGTGTCTCGACGGTGATGGTGGCCAGGCCCCGATCCAGGGCGAAGCGTTCGGTGTTGCGGCGCGCCTTTCCGCGCACGAAGAAGGGGATCTTGCTGAAGCTCCTTCTCGGCTTCGGTCGCCCAGGCCAGCGACAGTCGGTGCCGCATCGGTGAGGGTGGCCGCCGGCGCAGCCCGGCCTCCGCGCGCGAGATGCGAGGGCGCGGCTCGTCGTTGAACTCGAAGTCGTCGCGGAACATGCCCAGGAGGTGCTCCTCCAGCCCCATCATCAGCGGGTGGACCCAGCGTGTCGAAGATCACGTTGGCGCCCTCGAAGCCCATCTGCGGCGAGTAGCGGGCCGGGAAGTCCTGCACGTGGACGGGAGCGGAGATGACGGCGCAGGGAATTCCCAGGCGCTTGGCGATGTGGCGTTCCATCTGCGTGCCGAGCACCAGTTCGGGCTGAAGCTCGGCGACGGCGGCCTCGACCTCGAGATAGTCGTCGGTGATCAGCGCCTCGACGCCGTGGCGGGCTGCGGCCTCGCGAACGTCGCGCGCGAACTCGCGGGCGTAGGTCCCGAGTCCGACCACGGAGAAAGCCAGTTCCTCGGACGCGATGCGGGCGGCCGCGACGGCATGCGTCGCATCGCCGAATACGAAGACGCGCTTTCCTGTGAGGTAGGTCGAGTCGATCGAGCGCGAGTACCACGGCAGCCGCGAAGGCTCGCCGTCGAGCGCGGGGGCGGGATCGACGCCGGCGAGCGCGGCGACCTCGCGCGACGAAGCGCGCGTCGCGCCGACGCCGATGGGCACGGTCGTCGTCCGCGGCTGGCCGAAGCTGCGCTCCAGCCAGCGCGCGGCGGTGCCGGCGATCTCGGGATAGAGCACGACGTTGAAATCCGCCTCGCCGAGCCTGGCGAGGTCGGCAAGGGGTCGCGCCCTGGGGAGCGACGACATCGACGTCGATGCCGAGGCGCTCGAGCATGGCCGTGACCTCGTCCGACGTCGTCGCGGTGGCGGAAGCCGAGAGCGCGGGGCCGAGAATGTTGCAGCGCGGGCGGCGGCTGGCGTCACGCGGTGCGCGCGCCTCGCCCGGCGGCGGGACCGATGGCCCGGCCAGGACGCGGACGAGCTGGTAGAAGGTCTCCGCCGCGCCCCAGTTCTCCTTGCTTCTGGTAGGAGGGCAGTTCGAGCGGGACGACCGGGACGGGCAGGTCGAGCGCGCGGGCGAGCCCGCCGGGATCGTCCTGGATGAGTTCGGCCGTGCAGGACGCGCCGACCAGCATCGCCTCGGGCGGAACCGCTCGTAGGCGTCGCGGCAGGCGGTCTTGAAGAGCTCGGCGGTGTCGGCGCCGAGGTCGCGGGCCTGGAAGGTCGTGTAGGTGACCGGCGGGCGCCTGGGCGCCGCTCGATCATGGTGAAGAGGAGGTCGGCGTAGGTGTCGCCCTGCGGCGCGTGGAGGACGTAGTGGAGCGCCCTCCATCGCGGTGGCGACGCGCATGGCGCCGACATGCGGCGGGCCCTCGTAGGTCCAGACGGTGAGCTGCATGGCCTCAGACCTCCAGCCGCTCGCGCCGGGCGAGCGGCCGGGCGAAAAGTTCGGCGAGGTCGCCGGCCTGCTCGTAGCCCTGGATCGGGCGTGAAGACGAGTTCGATCGACCATTTCGTGGCGAAGCCCTTCGGCCTCGAGCGGGTTGGCGAGGCCGAGGCCGCAGACGACGAGGTCGGGCCGTGCCGCGCGGCAGCGGTCGAGCTGGCGATCGACGTCCTGGCCTTCGCTCAGAACGCGTGCCGGCCGGCAGGAGCGCCAGTTCCTGCTCCAGATGCTCGCGGTGGAGATAGGGCGTGCCCACCTCGACCAGCTCCATTCCCAGTTCGCGCGACAGGAAGCGCGCCAGCGGGGATCTCGAGCTGCGAATCGGGGAAGAAGAAGATGCGCTTGCCGGCCAGCCGCGCCGCGGTGGCGTTCGAGCGCCGACGCGGGCGCGCTCGGCGCCGGGCGCGGTGTGGCCGCTCGGAACGTCTCGTCCGATACGCGCGAAGCGCATCGGCCGCGGCCGCGAGCCAGGCCGTCGTGCCCTCCACGCCGAGCGGGAAAGGGCGCGGGGAGGCGCGTCGCGCCGCGCGCTTCGAGCGCGCGCGCGGTCTCGCCGAGGAAGGGCTGGGCGAGGAGATAGCGGGTGTCCGGCGCCGACCGCGGGCAGCTCGGTCGACCGTCGCGGCGGCAGGAAGGACACCGGGCCGATGCCCAGATCGGCGAACAGGCGGGCGAACTGGTCTTCGACGACGTCGGCAAGCGCGCCGACGACCATCAGCGATCGCGGGGCGTCCGGACCTTCCGGCGGCAGTCCCGGCACCAGCGAGGCGAGGCAGGCGTCTTCGCCCTGCGTGAAGGTGGTCTCGATGCCGCTGCCGGAATAGTGCAAGGATGCGGACCTGCGGGCGAAAAGGTCTGCGACAGTCGTGCGGCGGCCCTGGACAGGTCGAGCTTGATGACCTCCGAGGGGCAGGAGCCGACGAGGAACAGCAGCCTTATTTCGGGGCGGCGCTCGAGCAGGCGGGCGACGACGCGGTCGAGCTCCTCGTTGGCGTCGGCGAGGCCGGCGAGGTCGCGTTCCTCGATGATGGCGGTGGCGAAGCGCGGCTCGGCGAAGATCATGACGCCGGCGGCCGACTGCATGAGGTGCGCGCAGGTGCGCGAACCGACGATCAGGAAGAAGGCGTCCTGGATCTTGCGGTGGAGCCAGACGATGCCGGTCAGCCCGCAGAAGACCTCGCGCTGTCCGCGCTCACGCAACACGGGGGCGTCGCCGCAGCCCGCCGCGGCCAGTGGCCGGGGGAGGGCGGCGACGCCGGTCATGCCGTGATCCCAAGCGGCTGGCGCACATCGCGCCGCGCCATCCGCAGTTTCCAGCAGGAACTGGGCGGCGTTGACCGACGTAGGCGGCGTAGGCCGCGAGCGCCAGGATCATCTGCTGCCGGGCGTCGCCGAAGCCAGTGAGCAGGGCGGCGAGATAGGCGGTGTGCAGCGCGAGGACAAGGATGCTGACCACGTCCTCCCAGATAGAAGGCCGGGGCGAAGAGCCAGCGCCCGAAGACCACGCTTCTCCCAGATCGAGCCGGTGACCATGATCGCGTAGAGCACGAGCGTCTTGACGACAACGGACGCCGCGGCGGCGGCGAAGTCCCTCGCCGGTGGCGAGGTAGCGCCAGATCAGCGCGAGGCTGACGAGGAAGACCGCGAACTGGAGCGGCGCCAGCACGCCCTGCACCAGCGTCCAGGACGAGGCGTCGCGCCGCCGCCGCTCGTCGGCGGTGTATAGCGGCCTGCGATTCGCACCTGGTGACTGACGCTGGAACATGGCCCTCGTTTCCGTCCCCTGCGGCCACAGCGCGCCCGACGGCGCCTTGTGACCGAGATCGAGTTTAGGACCACCCCACGGCGACTGTCAACTTAGCTTGACGTAAATCTAGCTTTACATTCGTGCGGACTCGGGTTTGAATTTTGGGGTCTCCTCAGCGTGCGGAATTCCGGCTAGTCTGGAGAGCAAAGAAAGCTTGCGACGGCCATCTGGCCTCCGGGGGAAGAGACTGCGGTTTTCGAGATAGCAAGCCTTGCCACGGATGCCCGAGCGGACCTGAGAGAGCGCCACCGGCCGAACAGCCGCGTGGTGCCGAGGGAGGGCGGTATCATGGTTGGCTTGAAGCAGCTGATCGGCTCCTGGGGTTCCTGGACCACGCCTGCGGTTGGTGCCTGGCGGCGCCGCACCGAAAGCGCCGAAGAGACGGAGGCGTCGTCCCGAGACCGGCTCGTGCGGACCATCGAGGGGGAAATCATCCCCCGGCTGATGATGGTCCATCGCGCCGAAGCCGGCTTCTACGGCGACACCGGGGGGCAAGGCCGTCCGCTCGACGGCGAGGACGTGGCAGAGTTCGCACGGCTCGTGCTCGAGCATGACGCACCGGTCGCGTCGTCCTATCTGGCGGCGCTCCGAGCCCAGGGCGTGACGCTGGAGGCGATCTTTCTCGACCTGATGGCGCCGGCGGCGCGGCTCTTGGGCGAATTATGGGTGGCGGACCTGCGCGACTTCTCGGAGGTGACCATCGGGTTGTCGCGGATGCAGCAGCTCTTGCGGGAACTGAGCCCGGCCTTCGAGAACGAAGGTGAAATGCGCGGCCAGGGCCGGCGCATCCTGCTGGCCGCCGCGCCGGGTGAGCAGCATACGTTTGGTATATTCATGGTTGAAGAGTTCTTCCGACGCGCGGGATGGGACGTATGGAGCCATCCGACCACGTCGAGGCAAGGAATTATTCAGGCCGTTCGAAAAGAATGGTTCTCGGTTGTCGGCTTATCCTTTAGTTGTGATATATTGCTTGATCAGCATTCGTCGTTTATTCGGTCGGTTCGACGTTATTCGCGGAATCCCACCGTGGGAGTAATGGTCGGAGGCCGGTCTTTCGTAGATGACCCGGATCTGGTCTCACGCATCGGGGCGGACGTGACGGCCGCGGATGCCAGGCAGGCCGTGATGCAAGCCCAAAGCCTCCTGGACATGTTGGCAAGACGCTGCTGAGGAAGCGGCGGGACAAAGGACCCTGATCGACGATGGAGACCCTGGTCTCTGCGGCATCCACGCTTTTCAATCCCCCCGAGGAACTCCTCGAAGGGATCGATCCGCGTTCGGCCGTCCGACTGATCACCGCGGCGGCGGATGTCGCGCTGATCCTCGACGATCGCGGGGTAATTCGGGATGTCGCGTTCGGCAGCGAGGAGTTCGTGGCCGACGACTATTCCGGCTGGATCGGCCGGCCGTGGGTGGACACCGTCACGGTGGAGAGCCGGGCCAAGGTGGAGGAACTGCTGCGGGAGGCCTCGGCGGATATCCCTCCGCGCTGGCGGCAGGTCAACCACCCGTCGCCGCACGGCGCCGACATTCCGATCCGTTATTCGACCATCCAGTTCGGACGGGGCGGGCGCATCATCGCGCTCGGCCGCGACCTGCGCGCGATGTCCGTGCTGCAGCAGAGACTGGTCGAAGCACAGCAGTCCATGGAACGCGAATACGCCCGGCTGCGCCATGCCGAAACGCGACATCGGCTCCTGTTCCAGATCGCGTCGGAAGCGGTCCTCGTCGTCGACGCGACGACGCAGCGGGTTGTCGAAGCCAACCCGGCCGCCCTGGCGCTGATGGATCTGAGTGCCGGCAAGCTGGACGGCCGATCGCTCATCGAGCTCTTCGCCACCGAAAGCCAGGTTGCCGTCCAAGCGCTTCTGGCCACGTCGCGCGCGGCTGGCCGTGTGGACGAGCAGCCTGTGCGGCTTGCCCGCGGAGGCGAGGAGTTCCTCGTCTCGGCGTCGATGTTCCGCCAGGAGATCGCGTCGTATTTCCTCGTCCGGCTGCGCCGGCCCGGCCAGGACGTCGCGGAGCCGCAGCGAAGCAATTCCACGTTGCTGAAGGTGATCGGCGGCCTGCCTGAAGGCTTCGTCGTCACCGATCTCGACCGAAAGATACTGACCGCCAACACCGCCTTCCTCGATCTCGTGCAGGCGGCCTCGGAGGATCACGTCCGGGGCAAGTCGCTCGATCAATGGATGGGGCGGTCGACCGTCGACCTGAATGTGCTGATCGCCAACCTGCGCGACCACGGATCGGTCCGAAACTTCCCCACCGTGGTGCGCAGCGAATACGGCGTCCTCGAGGATGTGGAGATTTCGGCGGTCTCCGTGATCAACGGGCCGCAGCCCTGCTTCGGCTTCACAATTCGCGGCGTGGGCTGGCGGGGCGCGGCGACGCCGCTTCCCGGTCGGGAAATCCCGCGCTCGGTTGAGCAACTCACCCATCTCGTCGGCCGCGTGCCGCTCAAGGATCTCGTTCGCGAGACCACCGACATGATCGAACGGTTATGCATCGAGGCCGCGCTCGAATTGACCGGCGACAACCGCGCCTCCGCCGCTGAAATGCTTGGTCTCAGCCGGCAGAGCCTCTATTCGAAGCTGAGGCGATACGGGCTTGGCGATCTAGGGCCGGACGACGACGAGGCCTGAGGGGCCGTTTGAGAATTCTAATCCGGCGGGCATCCGGCTCGGCCTTCAGCGCTCCCCGTACTCATGTGCCTGCACGTACATTGCGCTCCGGTTCTCGAGAGCCGCCGTCGGCTGCACCGGAGCGAAGTCTCAAACGGTCTCTGAGCTTTCCCCAGACGTAATCTGTCAAGCTTGATTGACACATACGAGTGTCGAACATATCGTTCGAGGATGAGCCGGCTCGTCCTGTCAGCAGCCCATCCAGAGCGACCCGCGCCTTCGGCGGTGCTCGAACTTCTCAAACCGATAACCTGGTTCGCGCCGATGTGGGCGTTTGCGTGCGGCGTCGTCTCGTCGGGCGCGGCGGTCGAGGGCAGGTGGGGCGTCGTCGCGGCCGGTGTGCTGCTCGCCGGCCCGCTCGTTTGCGCCACCAGCCAGGCGGCGAACGACTGGTTCGACCGCCACGTCGATGCCATCAACGAGCCCAACCGGCCGATCCCATCCGGACGGATACCGGGGCGGTGGGGGCTCTATATCGCGATCGCATGGAGCCTTCTGTCGCTCGCTGTCGCAATGGCTCTCGGGCCGTGGGTGCTCGGAGCGGGGATCGTCGGGCTGGTCCTGGCCTGGCTTTATTCGGCGCCTCCGGTACGTCTCAAGCAGAACGGCTGGTGGGGCAATGCCGCCGTCGCCGCCTGCTACGAGGGGCTGCCCTGGTTCACCGGGGCAGCGGTGATGACGGCCGCCATGCCCGACTGGCGCATCGTGATCGCCGCTGTCCTGTTCAGCCTCGGTGCGCACGGCATCATGACGCTCAACGACTTCAAGTCGGTCGAGGGCGACCGGCGCATGGACGTCCGGTCGCTGCCGGTCCAGCTCGGGGTTGCCAATGCGGCCCGGCTGGCGTGCCTCGTCATGGCGCTGCCCCAGGTCGTGATGATCGGGCTGCTGCTGGCCTGGCAGCAGCCGCTGCACGCCGCCATCGTCGCGGCCCTGCTCGCCGGTCAGTGCGTGCTGATGGCGGTGATGCTGCTGCGGACCGACAAGGTGCTCGCGCGGCCGCGCGAGCAAGCCGCGCTCTACAATGCGACGGGAACGACGCTTTACGTGCTGGCCATGCTGGCGAGCGCATTCGCCATCGGCGATCTCGTGTCGGCAGCGTCATGACGGACGCGCCGCTGGGCTGGATCGGGATCGTCCGGCTCGGCCTGGTACAGACCTCGCTCGGCGCGGTCGTCGTGCTCACGACATCGACAATGAACCGCGTGATGATTGTCGAGCTCGCGCTGCCTGCGATACTGCCTGGCATTCTCGTCGGCCTCCATTACGCGGTGCAGATACTCAGGCCCAGGTGGGGCTACGGGTCCGACATCGGCGGACGGCGGACGCCCTGGATCATCGGCGGAATGGCGGTGCTTGCCCTGGGCGGCGTCGGAGCGGCGGCGGCCACGGCGTGGATGGAAACGAACACGACGGCCGGCATCGCGCTGGCGCTCGCCGCATTCATGACCATCGGCGTCGGCGTGGGGGCGGCGGGCACGTCGTTGCTGGCGCTGCTCGCAGGGCGGGTCGATCCCGGCCGCAGGCCGGCGGCCGCGACCATCGTCTGGATCATGATGATCGCCGGCTTCGTCGTCACCGCCGCAACCGCAGGGCATTTCCTCGACCCGTTCTCCCCGGCGCGTCTCGTCGCGGTCACCGGCGGGGTCGCCGCATGCGCTTTCGTACTGGCCGTCGCGGCGGTGTGGGGCCTGGAGGGCGCATCGCGCCGCACGCCGGCGGCCTCGGCAGCGGTCTCGGCAAAGATCCGCGCGCGGTCCTTCCGGCAGGCCCTGGGCGAGGTGTGGGGCGAGCGGCAGTCGCGCCGATTCGCCGTCTTCGTTTTCGTCTCGATGCTCGCCTATTCGGCGCAGGACCTGGTGCTGGAGCCGTTCGCCGGCGCGATCTTCGGGCTGACGCCGGGCGAGACGACGCAACTCGGGGGCCTCCAATATGCCGGAGTCCTGACGGGCATGCTGCTCGTCGCGGTCGTCGGCACGCTGGCGAAGGGAACACGGTTCGCCTCCCTGCGGGGCTGGACCGTCGGCGGGTGCATCGCCTCCGCGCTGTCGCTGCTGGCGCTGGCCGCCGCCGGGCCCGTCGGACCCGACTGGCCGCTTCGCCCGACGGTCTTCGTGCTGGGCGTCTCCATCGGCGCCTTCGCCGTGGCGGCCATCGGGTCGATGATGGCGCTGGCGGGATCCGGACGACCGGCGCGCGAAGGCACGCGAATGGGCGTCTGGGGTGCCGCGCAGGCGATGGCCTTCGGGCTCGGCGGCCTGTTGGCGGCCGCGGGCATAGACCTGGTCCGGCACCTGCTGGGCTCGCCGGTCGCCGCCTATGCCATCGTATTCGTCGCACAGGGCGGCATGTTCCTCGTCGCCGGCTGGATGGCGAGCCGGGTCGGCCGGTCGACGGCAGAGCGTAGCGTCAGCCTGGCCGACGGCGGCCGGGGCATGCTTGCGGAGGGCGGGGCATGAGCGGACATGACGCATACGACGTCATCGTCGTCGGCGGCGGACCCGCCGGCGCCACGGCGGCCGCCGACCTCGCGCGTGCCGGGCATTCGGTGCTGCTTCTGGACCGGGCCGGCCGGATCAAGCCCTGCGGCGGGGCGGTGCCGCCGCGCCTCATCCGCGACTTCGACATCCCCGACCACCTCATCTGCGCGCGCGTTACGTCGGCGCGCATCGTCTCGCCGTCCGACCGCCACGTCGACATGCCCATCGACGAGGGCGGCTTCGTAGGCATGGTCGACCGGGACTCCTTCGACGAGTGGCTGCGGGAACGAGCCGAGGCGGAAGGTGCCGTGCGGCGGACGGGGATCTTCGAAAGGATATCGCGCGCCGATGGCGGTCCGGTAGTGCATTACCGGGAACGGAACGCCGACGGGGAGACGCAGGACGCATGCGCGCGGGCACGGATCGTCGTCGGCGCCGATGGCGCGCTGTCGGCGGTGGCGCGGCAGAGCGTGCGCGGCGCGGAGCGGATCCCCTATGTCTTCGCCTATCACGAGATCGTCCGCTCGCCCGCCGAAGGCTTCGACGGACGCCGCTGCGACGTCTACTATCAGGGCGCTCTGTCGCCGGACTTCTACGCATGGGTCTTCCCGCATGGCGATACCGCGAGCGTCGGGACCGGAACCGCGCGAAAGGGCTTCTCGCTGCGCCGCTCCGTGGCGCAGCTTCGGACCGTGGCCGGTCTCTCCGAGACAGAGACGATCCGCGCCGAAGGCGCGCCGATCCCGCTGAAGCCGCTCCGGCGCTGGGACAACGGCCGTGACGTGATCCTCGCGGGAGACGCGGCCGGCGTGGTCGCGCCGGCGTCGGGAGAGGGCATCTACTATGCCATGCTGTCGGGCCGGCTCGCCGCCGAGGCGGCCAGCGTCGCGCTGGTGACCGGCGACGCCCGCGCGCTGGCCGGCGCGCGCAAGCGGTTCATGCGCGAGCATGGACGGGTGTTCCGGGTGCTCGGGATGATGCAGTGGTTCTGGTATCGCAGCGACGGGCTGCGCGAGCGTTTCGTCTCCATCTGCGGGGATCGCGACGTCCAGAAGCTCACCTGGGACGCCTACATGAACAAGGAACTGGTGCGGAGGCGGCCGGTCGCGCATCTGCGCATATTCTTCAAGGATCTCGGCGCACCTGCTCCGGCTGGTTTCACCTTGAGCGGGCCTACGCGGTAGGTGGCACGATGGAGTGGCTGTTCGCCAGCGGGCGCATCGTCGACCTGATCCTCGTGCTGGTCGCGGTCGAGGCGGTGGTGCTGTTCCTGCTTGCCCGGAGCGGCCGGATATCCGGCGGCGCCGCCGGAATTCTCGCCAATCTCGCCGCCGGCGCTTGCCTGATGCTGGCGCTGCGCGCCGCGCTCGTCGGGGCGTGGTGGGGGTGGACCGCGGTCTGGCTCGCCGCGGCGCTCGCCGCCCATGTCGAGGACATGCGGCGGCGCCGGGCCGCCTGAGCTACGCCGTCCGGGAGCGGCCGATCTCCTGCTCGCGACCGAAGGCTTCCAGGACGCGCGTGACGATCCCCGTGGCGTCGAGGCCCGCCCGGGCGTACATCGCGTTCGGCGAATCCTGGTCGATGAAGACGTCGGGCAGGACCATGGTGCGGACCTTCAGGCCGCGGTCGAGCAGGCCGTCGTCGGACAGGAACTGCAGGACATGGCTCGCGAAGCCGCCGACCGAGCCCTCCTCGATAGTCACCAGCATTTCGTGCGAGGCGGCGAGCCGGCGGATCAGGTCGTGATCGAGCGGCTTGGCGAAGCGTGCGTCGGCCACGGTGGCGGGCAGGCCGTACGCGGCCAGTTCGTCGGCGGCCTTCAGGGTTTCGCCGAGACGCGCGCCAAAGGACAGGAGGGCGACCTTGGAGCCCTCGCGCAGGACGCGGCCCCTGCCGATCTCGAGCGGCACGCCCTCGGCGGGCATCTCGACGCCCAGGCCCTCGCCGCGCGGATAGCGCACCGCGGACGGGCGGTCGTCGATGGCGCGCGCGGTGGCGACCATGTGGACGAGCTCGGCCTCGTCGCCGGCTGCCATCACCACGAATCCCGGCAGGCAGGAGAGGTATGCGACGTCGAAGGCGCCGGCATGGGTCGGCCCGTCGGCGCCGACTAGGCCCGCGCGATCGATGGCGAAGCGCACGGGCAGCGACTGGATCGCGACGTCGTGGACGACCTGGTCATAGCCGCGCTGCAGGAACGTGGAATAGATGGCCGCGAACGGCTTGTATCCTTCGGTCGCCATGCCGGCGGCGAAGGTCACGGCATGCTGCTCCGCGATGCCGACGTCGAAGGTCCGGTCGGGGAATTCCTTGCCGAAGAGATCGAGGCCGGTGCCCGACGGCATGGCAGCGGTGACGGCGACGATATGGTCGTCCTTGCGCGCCTCCGCGATCAGGCTCCTGGCGAAGACCTTCGTATAGGCCGGCGGGCCGGCGGGCGACTTGGCCTGCTCGCCGGTCACGACATTGAATTTCGAGACGCCGTGATACTTGTCGTCGGAGCGCTCGGCGGGGTCGTAGCCCTTGCCCTTGCGCGTGACGACATGGACGAGGATCGGCCCCTCGCCGGCATCGCGCACGTTCTTGAGGACCGGCAAGAGGTGATCGAAATTGTGCCCGTCGATGGGGCCGACATAGTAGAAGCCGAGTTCCTCGAACAGCGTGCCGCCGGTGAGGAATCCGCGCATGTGCTCCATCCAGCGCGTGATGAAGCGATCCATGCTCCTGGGCAGGTGCGAGGTCAGCCGCTTGCCGCGCCGGCGGATCGTCATGTAGGTGCGGCCGGAGATGAGCGAGGCCAGATAGGCGCTCATGGCGCCGACCGGAGGGGCGATCGACATGTCGTTGTCGTTGAGGACGACGATCAGCCGCTTGCCGAGCGCGCCGGCGTTGTTCATCGCCTCGTAGGCCATCCCGGCGGACATCGCGCCGTCGCCGATGACCGCGATCACGTTGTTGTCGCCGCCCTGGAGATCGCGGGCCACGGCCATGCCCAGACCCGAGGATATCGAGGTTGACGAGTGGGCGGCGCCAAAGGGGTCGTATTCGCTCTCAGCGCGCTTGGTGAAGCCGGACAGGCCGCCGCCCTGGCGCAGCGTGCGGATGCGGTCGCGGCGGCCGGTTAGGATCTTGTGGGGATAGGCCTGGTGGCCAACGTCCCAGATGATCCGGTCGCGGGGCGTGTCGAAGACGTGATGCAGGGCCACGGTCAGTTCGATGACGCCGAGGCCGGCGCCGAGATGACCGCCGGTGACCGACACGGCGTCGATGGTCTCGCGGCGGAGTTCGCCGGCGAGCTGGGGCAGGCTCGCCTCGTCCAGCCTGCGCAGGTCCTCAGGGGTCCTTACGATGTCGAGGAGCGGCGTTCCGCCCGTGCCCTGATGGGTCATGTGCTTCCTACCCGTGGTCTTGCCGCTGCGCAGCGGTCCCAAGCCGCCGCATCACGGTCTCGATACAATATGCATCGTCGCATCATAAGCCTCATGAGGACAAGCACCGTCATGGTTGGATGACAGCTTGAGCTGTCTTCTATTCTTGTCGCCGGGCCGCGCGTCATGCGCCGGCGGACAGATAGAGGCCGCCTTCGCCAGGGGCAATGCCCCCTGTTTCGCCTCACGGCAGCGTGGCCGGGCCAGACCCACGGGCGGGCGCATCTTCCGTGGCATTTCCGGCAGGCGACAATTGCTCGAGCAGTGCCACGAGGGCGCGGCTCGCATGGCGGTCGCGGTGGCGCACCATGGCGAACTCTCGGGGCGGCAGGTCGATTGGAATGGCGCGCAGCGAGCCGCCGGCGAGCGAGGCGGCGACCACATGCTCGGAGATGATGGTGGCGCCGGCGCCGGCCTCGACGGTGGCGCGCACCGCCTCGTTGTCCGGCAGGGCCATGAAGATCGGCAGGTCGTCCAATTCGAGCCCCCGCGCGCGCGCCAGATCCTCCAGCACCGCTCGGGTGCCGGAACCCGCCTCGCGCACGATCCACGGGATGGCCTGGATGTCGATCACGCCGGGGGCTGCTTCGGGAAGGTTGCGATAGTCGGCGGCGACCACGAGGACGGTGCGGTCGTTGTCGACATGCGTGCGGATCAGGCCGGGGTCGCGGGTCGCGCCCTCGACCAGCCCGAGATCGGCGCTGCCCTCCACGACGGCCGTCTCCACCTGAAGCGTGTTGCCGATGGTCACGTCGAGGCGAATGCCCGGGTAGGCGGCGTGGTAGGCGGCGAGCCTGCGCGGGAGCCAGTAGCTGGCGATCGTCTGGCTCGTGGCAATGGAGAGGTTGCCCGACGTCAGACCCGACAGGTCCTCCAGCGCCGCTCGCGCCGCGGCCACGCGGTCGAGAACCGCGCGAGCCTCAGGAAGGAAGCGGCGGCCGGTTTCGGTCAGTTCGATGCCGCGGCCGACCCGGTCGAACAGGCGCGTCGAATAGCTGGCCTCGAGCGCGGCGATCGCCGCGGAGCATGCCGACTGCGTGAGCCCGAGTTCGCGGGCGGCCCGCGTGACGTGACCGTGCTCTGCCACGGCGACGAAAATGCGGAGCTGATCGATCTTCATACCGTAATTAATCGATCCTGATTGTCAGAATGACAAGTCTTATTCGTTTGATCGATTTTATGAATCCCGCCATCATTAGAATAATTTTCCAGGACAGGCACCATGATCGCAATCAGGCACTCCGCGCCGGGAAACGGCGCGGGACAAGACACACCGGGTCTGATGCAGCGCCTCCTCTCCGCCCTCAGACGGTTGAGAGGCGAGCACCGCTATAGACCTGAGAAGCACTACATGCGCGGACCGGGACCGAAATCGACGTCGGAGCGTGGGTCCTCGGAGACCGACACTTGACGTATCGCAAGGTCCGCGGCGCCAACGCATCAGCGACCCAAAGCCCGCTCGCCGACAGCCGTGCGCCACGAGAAGACGACGGCGTGGCCACGTCGCCCCATGTCTGCGGGGAAGTGAAGAGCACGACCTGCTACATGTGCGCCTGCCGTTGCGGGATCGACGTGCACCTGGAGGGCGGCCAGATCCGCTACATCCAGGGCAACCGGGACCATCCCGTCAATCGTGGCGTGATCTGCGGCAAGGGCGCCGCCGGCATCATGCAGCACTACAGCCCGGCCCGGCTCAGGAAGCCGCTCCTGAGGGTCGGGGAGCGGGGCAAGGGCGAGTTCAGGGAGATCGAGTGGGACGAGGCGCTCTCGATCGCGACGGAGCGGCTGGCGCATATCCGCTCGACCGACCCCAGGAAGCTCGCCTTCTTCACGGGCCGCGACCAGAGCCAGGCACTGACCGGATGGTGGGCCAGGCAGTTCGGCACGCCCAACTTCGCCGCCCATGGCGGCTTCTGCTCGGTGAATATGGCGGCCGGCGGGCTGTATACCATCGGCGGCTCGTTCTGGGAGTTCGGCGAGCCGGACTGGGAGCACGCGAAGTATCTCCTTCTGTTCGGCGTCGCCGAGGACCATTCCTCCAACCCGATCAAGATCGGGCTGGGAAAGATGAAGGCGCGGGGCGCGAAGGTCGTCTCGGTCAACCCGTGCCGGACGGGCTACAGCGCCATCGCCGACGAGTGGGTCGGCATCCGGCCGGGCACCGACGGGCTGTTCGTGCTGGCGCTGGTGCATGAGCTCCTGCGCGCGGGCAAGGTCGATCTCGACTATCTCACGGCCTACACGAACGCCGGCGCGCTGGTGATCCGCGATTCCGGCGCGGCCGACGACGGGCTGATTCTGCGGGACGGAGAAGGCAGGGCGCTCGCCTGGGACAGGGTCAGGGGAGTGCCGGCCGACGCGGCGTCGCCGGAGACCAGGCCCGCGCTGACGGGCCATTTCGAGGTCGACGGGCGGGCTTGCGTGCCGGTCTTCCATCTCATCGCGCAACGATACCTCGCCGACGCCTATGCACCCGAAGCCGTGGCCGAGCGTTGCGGCGTGGCGGCGGGGACAATCCGGCGGATCGCGGCGGAGCTGGCGCAGGTCGCCTTCGAGGAGGCGATCGAGCTGCCCGTGCCGTGGACGGACTGGGCCGGTCGCCGTCACGAGACGATGCGCGGGCGGCCGGTATCCATGCACGCCATGCGCGGGATATCGGCGCACACCAACGGCTTCCATACCTGCCGGGCGCTGCACCTGTTGCAGGTGATGCTCGGCACGGTGGACGTGCCCGGCGGCTTCCGCTTCAAGCCGCCCTATCCCAAATCCGCCCCGCCGGGCCCGAAACCGGCCGGCAAGGACGGCGGCAGGCCCGACACGCCGCTCGACGGCATGCCGCTGGGCTTCGTGACCGGCCCGGAGGATCTGCTCGTCGGAGAGGACGGAACCCCCGCGCGCATCGACAAGGCCTTCTCGTGGGAAGCGCCGCTGGCGGCCCATGGGATGATGCACATGGTGATTGCAAACGCCTGGGCGGGAGACCCTTACCCGATCGACACCTTGTTCATATACATGGCCAACATGGCCTGGAACTCGTCGATGAACACGGGCCGCACGATCTCGATGCTCACAGACCGGCGCGAGGACGGGGAGTACCGCATCCCGTTCATCATCTACTCGGACGCCTATTTCTCCGAAACCGTCGCCTATGCCGATCTCGTGCTGCCGGATACGACCTATCTGGAGCGCCACGACTGCATCAGCCTGCTCGACCGGCCGATCTCGGACGCAGACGGACCGGCCGACGCGATCCGGCACCCGGTGGTCGAGCCCGACCGCGACGTCCGGCCGTTCCAGACCGTGCTGCTCGATCTCGGCGCGCGGCTGAAGCTGCCGGGGATGGTGGACGAGGCGGGCGCGCCGAAATTCCGCGACAACGCCGACTACATCGTCAATCACGAGCGCGAACCCGGCATCGGCCCGCTGGCCGGATGGCGTGGCGAGGACGGCGAGACGCACGGGCGGGGCGCGCCGAACCCGGGCCAACTCGACCGCTATATCGAGAACGGCGGCTTCTGGCATCATCCGCTGGCGCCGGACGAGCGCTACTACAAGATGGCGAACCGGGGCTATCTCGAAACCGCCGTGAAGATGGGCTTCCTCGCCTCGCCCGACCCGATCGTCTTCCAACTCTATTCCGAGCCCCTGCAGCGCTTCCGTCTGGCGGCGCGCGGCCACGGGGCCGCGCAACCCCCAGAGCACGAGCGGGAGCGGATCGAGACGTATTTCGATCCCCTGCCGATCTGGTATCCGCCGTTCGGCGACGTCGGCGCGGAGGACTATCCGCTGCACGCGCTGACGCAGCGGCCGATGCACATGTACCACTCCTGGGGCGGGCAGAACGCCTGGCTGCGGCAGATCACGAGCCAGAACCGGCTGTTCGTCGCCCGCGAGACCGCCGCCCGCCTTGGAATCGGCGACGACGACTGGGTGTGGCTGGAAAGCCCGGCCGGCCGCGTGAAGGGGCAGGTGCGGCTCGTAGACGGCGTCAATCCGGACACGGTCTGGACGTGGAACGCCATAGCCAAGCGGCGCGGGGCGTGGATGCTCAAGGACGGGGCGGGGGAGGCGACGAAGGCGGTCCTCCTGAACCACGCGATCAGCGAGTTGCTGCCGCCGGATCCGGACGGCCACCGCTACTCGAACTCCGATCCGGTGACGGGGCAGGCCGCCTGGTTCGACCTGCGGGTCAGGATCGAGAAGTGCGCCGCGGACGAGACGGGCGTGGAGCCTCAGTTCGAAATCCCTCGCCGCACCGCCGGGCATGTCGCCCGGGCCTTCGGTGTCGCACTACGGAGCGCAGTTCCGGGCGCGGAGGAAGGGGGCGGCATGACCTCGCTTCCCGCCGCCACCGAAAAGAAGCTCGGCCTCGTCATCGACCTGGACACCTGCGTCGGCTGCCATGCCTGCGTGACGAGCTGCAAGGAGTGGAACACCGGCGGCCACATGGCCCCGCTGACCGATTTCGACCCGTACGGCCCGGAGCCCGACGGCGTCTGGTTCAATCGCGTGCATACCTACGAGCAGCAATGCGGGGGACAGAGCCGGACGGTGCACTTCCCGCGCTCGTGCCTGCATTGCGAGACGCCGGCCTGCGTGACGGTCTGTCCGACGGGAGCGTCCTACAAGCGGACCTCGGACGGGATCGTGCTGGTCGACGAGGACAAGTGCATCGGCTGCCAGCTCTGCGCCTGGGCCTGTCCCTACGGCGCAAGGGACTTCGACACGGACGTCGGCGTGATGAAGAAATGCACGCTCTGTGTCGACCGCATCTACAACGAGAACCTGCCGGAGGAGGACCGGGTGCCGGCCTGCGTCTCGGCGTGCCCCGTGGGCGCGCGGCATTTCGGCGATCTCGGCGATGAGGACTCGCCAGTCTCGCAGCTGGTGGCGGATCGCGGCGGCGTCGACCTGATGCCGGAGATGGGCTACCGGCCAACCAACAAGTACCTCCCACCCCGCGCGCGTTCGTCGGGCGGCGGAGAGGTGCGGGAACTCGAGACGGCATCGCCGGACGGCGGATTCCTCGGCTGGGTCGACCGCATGCTGTCGGACCGGGGCTGACCGGCCTTGCATCCAGCACTCTCCATCATCGTCTTCACGACGGCGAGCGGGGCCGGCTACGGCCTGCTCGCGCTCATGGGAATTCTCGGGCCGGCGGGCATTCTGCCTTCCGACCGATGGCTGGGGTTCTTCGGGCTCGGGCTGGCGCTGGCGCTGATCGCCGGCGGGCTCATGTGCTCCACCGCACATCTCGGCAACCCGCAGCGCGCATGGCGGGCGTTGTCGCAATGGCGGTCGTCCTGGCTGTCGCGGGAGGGGATCGCCAGCCTGGTCACCTTCATCCCGGCTCTGGCGTTCGCCTACGGCTGGGCGGTGCTGGAGCGAACGGACGGCTGGGTGGCCGCGGCGGGACTGCTGGCCGCGGCCGGCAGCGTCATGACGGTCTACGTCACGAGCATGATCTATGCGTCTCTTAAGCCGGTCCCCCAGTGGCACGGATGGTGGACGCCCGCAGCCTACCTGACCTTCGCGGCGATGACGGGCGCGGTTCTGCTGAACGCCGTGGCCGCGCTCGCCAGCGGCCCGGTGCCGGGGCTCCTCGCCGCCATGCTGATCGCTGCCGGATGGCTCTGCAAGGTGCTCGTCTGGAGGCAAGCCGGTAGCGTCGGCATGCCGGTGTCGGCGGCAAGCGCGACGGGGCTCGGGGACGGCGCTGTGCGCTCCGTCGAGTGGCCGCATACGGAGGCGAACTACCTTCTCAAGGAAATGGGCTACCGGGTCGCCCGCAAGCACGCGGCGAAGCTCCGGCTCTTCGTTCACCTCGCCGCCTTCGCAGTCCCACTCGTGCTGACGCTCGCTGCCGCGGCCTCGGCCGGGACGCTCGCCACGATATGCGCAATCGGCGCCGTCGCGGCGCAGGTCCCGGGGATGCTCGTCGAGCGCTGGCTGTTCTTCGCCGAGGCGCGTCACGTCGTGACGGTCTACTACGACGGGGATGCCGCGCCGGGACGATGACAAGCGCGCATGCGTCCGCTAATCAGGCGCGCCATGGACAAGGTCGAATGCATCGTGATCGGGGCCGGCGTCGTCGGTCTCGCCATCGCCCGGGCGCTGGCGCGCCAGGGACGTGAGGTCGTCGTCCTCGAGAGCGAGGACATGATCGGCACGGGGGTCAGCTCGCGCAACAGCGAGGTCATCCACGCCGGTCTCTACTATCCGCCGCATCTGGCCAAGGCCGGGCTGTGCGTGCGCGGGCGGGACATGCTCTATCGCTTCTGCGCCGACTACGGCGTGCCGTTCGAGCGCTGCGGCAAGCTCATCGTGGCGACGTCGCAGGAGGAGCTTCCGGTGCTCGCCCAGATCGCCGAGCGGTCTGCGGCGAACGGCGTGCACGACCTGAGGCGGCTGACGCGGGAAGAGGCCGCGGACCTCGAACCGTCGATCTTCAGTGTCGGCGCGCTCCTGTCGCCGTCGAGCGGCATCATCGACAGCCACGCGCTGATGCTGGCCCTGCAGGGCGACGCCGAGGCGCATGGGGCGATGGTCGCCTTCCATGCGCCCGTGGAGGCCGGGGAAGCGACCGCCGACGGCATCGTCGTCCGCGCCGGGGGCGAGGCGCCGATGGAGCTTCTGGCCGATACCGTGGTCAATTCCGCCGGTCTCGGCGCGCAGGCGGTCGCCCGAGCCATTTCGGGCATGCCGGGTCACAAGGTGCCGCCCCTCTTTCTGTCCAAGGGCAACTACTACTCGCTGACGGGGCGCTCGCCGGTCAGCCGGCTCATCTACCCAGTGCCGCACGACGGGGGGCTGGGCGTCCATCTCACGCTCGATCTGGGTGGGCAGGCGCGGTTCGGGCCGGACGTGGAGTGGATCGAGAACGTCGACTACGACGTGCACGCGGCGCGGTCGGAGGTGTTCTACGAGGCGATCCGGCGCTACTGGCCGGACCTGCCGGACGGCGCGCTGTCGGCGTCCTATTCCGGCATCCGCCCCAAGATCGAGCGGCCGGGAGGCCCCAACACCGACTTCCTCATACAGGGCGAGGAGACACACGGCGTCAGGGGCCTGATCAACCTGTTCGGGATCGAGTCGCCGGGGCTAACCGCCTGCCTGTCGATCGCCGACGTGGTGACGGCCGGCATGGAGGCCGGCCGACGCCTCAGCGCTTGAGGAACGGCGCCTGGGAGATGATCCGGTTCTCCTGGGAGATCAGGTTGTCGGCCTCGGCGCTCTTCTTGCGGAACGCGGCCCAGTCGGGATCGGATTCCATCCCGGCGCGCTTGCGGTCGCGGTCGGAGATGTCCTCGTAGGCCCAGACGTGGACATAGGAGTTGAGCGGGCCGATCTCCGTCACGCCGTAGATCACCGGCTCGCCGAGATGGCGCTTCTGCGCCTCGAAGCCGTGTGCCGCGTACAGCTCGAGCTGGGCCTTAACCGTCCCGGGACGGCAGGTGTAGGTGCGCACGTCGTAGATCATGCGGGTTCGTCTCCCTCTAAATTGTGTTGCTGAGCCGCGCGCCGGAAGGGGCGCGGCCGGATGCTGGGCGGCCGGAGGACCGTGCAGAGCAGCTATCATGCGGGCCGGCGGCCTGACAACCGGAACCGCGCGGTGCATCATGGGCGTCCGACATGCTCCTCCCCGACAAGCCAGGAGACGCCGGCTCGAACACGGCATGCGGCATGTCGTGACGCGGCTTCCGGTCGCCGCCCGTTAACCGGACAAGCCCTATATAACGACGGACGATCGAGGCTTCGGCGGAACAAGCGCCCGCCGAAATTCGTTTGGTGCCGGGAGGGCAAGAATGGACTTGCGCGCGATACGACGGAATTCCCTGACCAAGCCCATCTTCAAATGGGCGCGCAAGGCGCTGCCGGGAATGTCCGAGACCGAGCAGGCCGCCATCGAGGCCGGCGAGGTCTGGTGGGACGCCGACCTTTTCACCGGCAATCCCGACTGGTCGAAGCTGCTCGCCACCCCCGCCGCTTCCCTCAGCGAGGACGAGCAGGCCTTCCTCGACGGGCCGGTGAAGGAACTCTGCACCCTCGTCGACGACTGGCGCATCACCTGGCACGACGGCGACATGTCGCCGGCCGTCTGGGATTACATGCGCTCCAAGGGTTTCTTCGGGATGATCATCCCGAAGGAGTACGGAGGGCTCGGATTTTCGGCCTATGCCCAGTCGGAAGTGGTTCGGACCCTCTCCACGCGCTCGATAACGGCCGCAGTGACCGTCATGGTACCGAACTCGCTCGGGCCGGGCGAACTCCTGATGATGTTCGGGACCGACGAGCAGCGGAATTACTGGCTGCCGCGCCTGGCCGACGGGCGGGAGATCCCCTGTTTCGGCCTGACGAGCCGCGAGGCGGGCTCCGACGCCGCGGCGATGAACGATACCGGCGTCGTCTGCAAAGGCAAATTCAAGGGTAAGGAGGTGCTCGGCATCCGGCTCAACTGGCGCAAGCGCTACATCACGCTGTCGCCGGTCGCCACCGTGCTTGGCCTCGCCTTCAAGATGCGCGATCCTGACGGGCTTCTCGGCGAGAAGGAGGATATCGGCATCACCGTGGCGCTGGTGCCGACCGATCTTCCGGGCGTCGAGGCCGGGCGGCGGCACCTGCCGGCCATGCAGTTCTTCCAGAACGGCCCGATCGAGGGCCACGACGTCTTCGTGCCGCTCGACCACATCATTGGCGGCGCGGAGCGAGCCGGGCATGGCTGGGCCATGCTGATGGCGGCGCTGGCGGCCGGGCGCGGCATCTCGCTGCCGTCGCTATCGGCTGCCGGGACCGCGGCGGCGGCCCGGACGACGGGTGCCTACGCGCGCATCAGGACGCAGTTCGGACTGCCCGTCGGCAAGTTCGAGGGCGTGCAGGAATGCCTCGGACGGCTGGCCGGCAACGCCTACCTGATCGACGCGGCGCGGCGGCTGACCTGCGCCGGCATCGACGAGGGCAGGGCACCCGCGGTCGTCTCGGCGATCATGAAGGCGCACGCAACCTACCGGATGCGCAATTCCGTCATCGACGCGATGGACGTGCATTCGGGCAAGACGGTCATCGACGGGCCGCGCAACTATCTCGGCACGTTCTGGCGCGCGGTGCCCATCGGCATCACGGTCGAGGGCGCCAACATCCTCACACGCAACCTGATCATCTTCGGCCAGGGGTCGATCCGCTGCCACCCTTATCTCCTGCAGGAGATGAAGGCACTCGAGGAACCCGACCGGGAGAAGGCGCTCGACGCCTTCGACGAGGCGTTCTGGGCTCATGTGGGCCACAGCACCCGGACGCTGTTCCGCGCATGGTGGCGCAGCTGGACGGGGGGGCGGTTCGCGCCGGCCCCGAATGTCTCGCCCGAGGTGACGGGGCACTACCGCCAGCTCTCGCGTTACGCGGCCGCGTTCGCGCTCCTCGCCGACATGGCGCTGCTGACGATGGGCGGCGCGCTGAAGCGCAAGGAATCGATCTCGGCGCGTCTCGGCGACATCCTGTCCGAGCTGTATCTGCTCTCCGCCGTCCTCAAACGCTGGGAGGACGAGGGGAGGCAGACCGAGGACCTGCCGCTGGTCGACTGGTGCATGGCGACCGGGATCGCGCGCATGGAGACCGCGTTCGACCAGACGCTGGCGAACTTCCCCAGCCGGGTCACGGCGGGGTTCCTCCGTTTCCTGATCCCCGGCGGCACCGGCCGGCGCGGACCGTCCGACCGGCTGACGCAGCGCTGCGCGGAAATCCTGCTGGAGCCGTCGGCGACCCGCGAGCGGCTGACGCCGGGCCTGTACGGCGGCCAGCCCGGCGACGGCGTCCATTCGCTGGAGCGGGCGTTCGAACTGGTCACCAAGACGGATGCGCTGCGTCGCAAGCTGAAGGACGCCGGGCTCGACATGGACCAGGCGAGGGCAAAGGGCGTTATAACCGAGGACGAGCACAGCCGGCTCCGCGAGGCCGTGGCGGCCGTCGCCGAGGTGATCGAGGTGGACGACTTCGCGGCCGATGAACTCGGCGGCGTGCGTCCGGCCGAAGCGGCCAATCCTCAGGCGAAACCGACGCCGGTCAAGCCGAAGGCGGCGCCCAAGCCCGTGGCCGAGCCGAAGCCGAAGGCCGCACGGGCCGCGTCCAAGCGGAAGGTGGCAAGCCGATGAGCGCGGGAGCACCGGTCTATATCGTCGACGGGGCGCGGACGCCGTTCATCAAGGCCCAAGGCAAGCCGGGCCCCTTCACGCCGGTCGATCTCGCGGTCCAGTGCGGACGGCCGCTGCTCCTTCGCCAGCCCTTCGCGCCCGACCAGATCGACCAGGTCATCCTCGGCTGCGTAAACGTCATCGCCGACGAGATGAACCCGGCGCGTGTCGCGGCGCTCAGGCTCGGCATGGGAGCCGGGATGACGGCCTTCACGGTGCAGATCAACTGCGGCTCGGGCATGCAGTCGATCGACACCGCCTACCGCTACATCCGCGAGGGCACGTCGGACCTGATACTGGCCGGCGGCACCGACGCGCTCAGCCATTCGCCGCTGGTCTACAGCCGCGAGGCGGTCGACTGGTTCGCCAAGCTCAACGGTGCGAAGTCGATGGGCGCGCGGCTCAAGGCGCTTGCCGGCTTCCGGCCCGGGTTCTTCAAGCCGGTGATCGGGCTTGAGCGCGGGCTGACCGATCCGATCGTCGAGCTCAACATGGGCCAGACGGCGGAGGAGGTCGCGCATCTCTTCGACATCAGCCGCGAGGAAGCCGACGCCTACGCGGTGGAGAGCCACCGCCGGCTTGCCCACGCGCAGGACGAGGGCTGGCTCGACGGCGAGGTGGAGCCCTCCTTCGACCGCGACGGCAAGGCCTACGAGCTGGATGATGGCGTCAGGCGCGATTCCACGGTCGACCGGCTTGCCAAGCTGCGGCCCGTGTTCGAGCGGCCCTGGGGCAAGGTGACGGCGGGCAACTCCTCGCAGATCACGGACGGCGCCTCCTGGGTCATTCTCGCCTCGGCAAAGGCTGTGGAGGAGCACAAGCTGACGCCGCTCGCCGAAATCCGCGACAGCGAATGGTCGGCGCTCGATCCTTCCATCATGGGGTTGGGGCCGGTGCTGTGCTCGACTGCGATCATGGATCGCCACAGGATGAAGCTCGAGGATGTCGAGCTGTGGGAACTGAACGAGGCCTTCGCCGCTCAGGTCCTGGGTTGCCTCAAGGCGTGGGAGGACGAAACCTTCTGCCGCGAGGTTCTGGGCCATGACAAGCCGCTCGGCCGGATCGACCGCGAGCGGCTCAACGTCGACGGCGGGGCGATCAGCCTCGGCCATCCGGTCGGGACCAGCGGCAACCGCATCGTGCTGCATCTCGTCAACGCGATGCGCCGGCTCGGCCTTAAGCGCGGCATCGCCACCGAGTGCATCGGCGGCGGGCAGGGCGGCGCGATGCTGATAGAGGCTGTTTGACATGACGACAGGCGGCAAGGTCTGGAAGGCACTCGAACCGCGCGAACTGGAGCTTGGCCCCGCCGAGCACGCCGCGACGGATCGCTGGACCCATTGGCGGATGGCGACCGATGGCCACGGCGTCGCCTGGCTGGTCCTCGACAAGCAGGGCGCGGGCGCGAACACGCTGTCGGAAGACGTGCTGCGCGAATTGAACGAGGTGCTGACCGTCGTCGAGTCCGACAAGCCGCGCGCGCTCGTCGTCCGCTCGGGCAAGCCCGCCGGCTTCATCGCCGGCGCGGACATCTCGATGTTCCGTGGCATGACCGAGACGAGCGAGGTTGAAAAGGCGCTCGGCGAGGCGCATGTCGTGGTCGACCGGCTGGAGGCGCTGCCGATGCCGACCATCGCCGTGATCCACGGCTACTGCCTCGGTGGCGGCCTCGAGGTCGCGCTCGCCTGCAAGCACAGAATCGCCATCGCCGGGGCGCGTCTCGGCTTCCCGGAGGTGCTGCTGGGGCTGCATCCGGGCCTGGGCGGCACGGCGCGCTCGACTCGGCTGATCAACCCGGTCGAGGCGATGACGATGATGCTCACCGGCAAGACGGCCGACGCGCGCAGAGCGAAGTCGCTCGGCCTCGTCGAACGTCGTCACCGAGGAGCGCCATGTGCGCGGCGCGGTCGAGGCGGCGGCCAAGGGCGACCTGAGGACGAAGTCGCGCGGGCTGATGGCTTCGGCGCTCGCCACGCTGCCCGGACGGCGGCTGGCGGCCGGGCGGATGCGCACGAAGGCTGCCGAGAAGGCGCCACCGAAGCATTATCCGGCCCCCGGCGCGCTCATCACGCTTTGGGAGGAGCACGGCGGCGATTTCGAGGAGATGAAGCGGGAGGAACTGAAATCCTTCGCGAAGCTCCTGGTCGGCGACACGGCGCAGAACCTGGTGCGGGTCTTCTTCCTGCGAGAGGGCCTGAAGGACGCGGCCAAGGGCGGGTCCGAGGCGCGGCACGTCCATGTCGTCGGCGCCGGGTCGATGGGCGGCGAGATCGCCGCCTGGTGCGCGCTGCAGGGCCTGAACGTCACGCTCGCCGACCTCAACCCGGAGGCGCTCGGCAAGGCGATGGGCCGGGCGCACACGCTCTACGGCAAGATACTGAAGAACCGCGCGAAGGTGCGCGACGCCATGGACCGGCTCGTGCCGGACCTCAAGGGCAACGGCGTCGCGCATGCCGACATCGTCATCGAGGCGGTGCCGGAGAAGACGGACCTGAAGCGCAAGGTCTATGCGGGTCTCGAACCCCGAATGAAGCCGGGAGCGATCCTGGCGACCAACACGTCGAGCATAAGACTCGAGGAACTGAGCGAGGGATTGAAGGATCCCGGCCGCTTCGTCGGGCTGCACTTCTTCAATCCGGTGTCCCGCATGCAGCTTGTGGAGGTCGTGCGCCATCCGAAGGCGACGGCCGACGCGATGGCCAGGGCGCGCGCTCTGACCGGCCAGATCGACCGTCTTCCGGCGGAAGTGAAGAGTGCGCCGGGCTTCCTCGTCAACCGGGCTCTGACGCCCTACCTCGTCGAGGCCATCGCCATGGTGGACGAGGGCGTTGCCAAGGAGACGATCGACCGGGCGGCGGAGGACTTCGGCATGCCGATGGGGCCGATCGAACTCGCCGACCAGGTCGGCCTCGATATCTGCGTCGAGGTCGCGAAGATGCTGCGCGCGGAGCTCGATCCCTCAATGCCTGACGTTCCGATCTGGTTGAAGGAGAAGGTCGACAAGGGCGAGCTCGGCCGGAAGACCGGCAAGGGCTTCTACGAATGGAAGGGGGACAAGCCGGACAAGACGACCAGCGTCCCGGCGCCCGACGACACCATGACGGACCGCCTGATCCTGCCGATGCTGAATGCCTGCGCAGCCTGCCTGCGCGAGGGCGTGGTGGCCGACGAGGAGACGCTCGATGGCGCGATGATCTTCGGCACGGGGTTCGCGCCCTTCCGCGGCGGGCCGATGCACTATGCGCGCAAGCGCGGCATAGACAACGTCGTGTCCACACTCTCGTCGCTGGAAGGCCGGTTCGGCTCGCGCTTCGCGCCCGATCCGGGCTGGCAGGCGCTCAACGTCGCCGCGCGCGACCCCAAGGCGGCCTGACCCTTCCGTGCGGCATCATACGGACGCAGACGAGATCGCGGACGCGATCCTCTCCGAGGTGGGCCCGAGGGTGGTGCTCGGCCTGCCGCTCGGCCTCGGCAAAGCCAATCACATCGCCAACGCGCTCTTTCGGCGCGCGGAAGCCGACCGGGCCATCAAACTCACCATCCTGACGGCGCTGACGCTGGAGAAGCCGAAGGGCGGCAGCGATCTCGAACGGCGCTTCATCGGCCCGGTCATCGACCGGCTGTTCGGCGCGTGGCCCGATCTTGCATATGCCGAGGCGCTGAGGGCGGGCGATCTGCCCCCGAACGTCGAGGTCTCCGAATTCTTCCTGATGGCCGGCCGCTGGCTGGGCGTGGACCGCGTGCAGCAGAGCTACATCCCGGCGAACTACACCCACGCCTACCGCTACGTGCTGGAGCGCGGGCTGAACGTGGTGGCGCAGCTGGTCGCCAAGAGGCCAGGTGCGGACAGCCGGTACAGCCTGTCGTGCAACACCGACCTGACGCTCGACCTGATGAGGGAGCGGGCGGCGGGCAGGGCGAAGTTCATGCTCGTCGGCCAGGTCAATTCCGAACTGCCCTACATGCCCGGCGAGGCGGAGCTGCCGGGCGGCGACTTCGAACACATGCTCGACTTTCCCGAAGCCGAGTTCCCGCTGTTCGCCCCACCGAAGCAGCCGGTGAGCCTCGCCGACCATGCAACCGGTCTGCACATCGCCACGCTCATTCCGGACGGCGGCACGCTGCAGATCGGCATCGGCTCGATTGGCGACGCGGTCGCGCACGGGCTCATCCTGCGACACCGCGACGGGACCGACTTCCGCGATCTCCTCAAGCGGCTCGGCGGGCCGGGGCCGGAACGGCCGGAAACGGGGGCCTTCGAAGAGGGGCTTTTCGGGGCGAGCGAGATGCTGGTCGACAGCTTTCTCGAACTTGCCCGCGCGGGCGTCCTAAAGCGCGAGGTCGACGGCGCGTTGATGCACGCGGCCTTCTTCCTCGGCCCGAGGGCCTTCTACGAGGAACTCCGCGAGATGTCCGAGGCGAAGCGGGCGCGGTTCCGGATGGTCGGGGTGTCCTACGTCAACTCGCTCTACGGCGAAGAGGCCGAAAAGATCGCCGCACGGACGAAGGCACGCTTCGTCAACAACGCGATGATGGTGACGCTGGGCGGCGCGGTGGTCTCCGACGGACTGGAGGACGGCCGGGTCGTGAGCGGCGTCGGCGGCCAGTACAACTTCGTGTCGCAGGCCTTCGCGCTGCCGGGCGCGCGCTCGATCATTGCGCTGCCCTCCTGGCGCAGCGACAAGGGCAAGCCCGTCTCCAACATCCGCTGGTCCTACGGCCATGTAACGATCCCGCGTCACCTGCGCGATATCGTCGTCACGGAATACGGCGTGGCGGACCTGCGCGGCACGACCGATGCGGAGGCAATCGCGCGGTTGCTCAATGTGACCGACTCGCAATTCCAGAACGCGCTGATGGACAAGGCAAAGTCCGCCGGCAAGCTGCCGCGCGACCACCGCATCCCCGACGCGTACCAGCGCAACACGCCGGACCATATCGAGGAGGCGCTGTCGCCGGCGTGCGAGGGCGAGCTGTTGCCCGCCTTTCCATTCGGCACCGATTTCACGGAGACCGAGCAGCGGTTAATCCCGGCGCTGGGTCGCCTGAAGGACGCGCAGCATTCGCGCCGCGGGCTGGCCAGGCTTTTCATGGCGGGCCTGCGGGCGCGCAAGACGGTGGGCGACGACGAGTGCCTGGAGCGGATGGGACTTCTGAAGGGTGGAGGCCTGAAGGGCTTTGCCTACCGGGCCCTGTTGCGGGGGGCGCTCAGGCGTGGGCGGTAGGCTTCTCCGAAGATGCGGCGTCAGCTACGTCCGCGTCAGTCCAACACCCCCTCCAGTCCGATCTTCTTCAGCTTCGCGGCGCTGAGCGACTGGCGCGTGCCGAAGTAGTCCGACCATGGGTCGGCGTCCTCCAGCCGCTTCAGAGCGTCCGGCAGCGAGAAGACGTTCGCGGCCTTGAGGCCGGGCAGTTCGTCCCAGGTGACCGGGGTCGCGACCGGCGCGCCGTCGCGGGCGCGGGTGGAATAGGGGGCGATCGCCGTCGAGCCGCGCTCGTTGCGGAGATAGTCGACGAAGATGCGGCCTTGCGCTTGGCCTTCGACATGTTGGCGACGAAGCGGTCGGGCTCGTCGGTCGGCGATCTTCTCGGCGAAGGCCTTGCGAAGGCCTTGACACTCCGGCCATTCCGCGCGGCGGTCAGCGGGCGCGATGACGTGGAAGCCCTTGCCGCCGGTGACGCATCGGGAAGGTGCGTCAGGCCGAGCTTCGGCGAGCCGTGTCGCGCGAGGTCCATCGCGGCCTCGCACGTCCTCGAAGTTCAGGCCGACGTCCGGGTCGAGGTCGAAGACGATGCGGTCGGGCTTTTCGACCGTCGTCGACGTGCGAGCCCCAGATGTGGAACTCCAGCGCGCCCATCTGGACGCCGGCGACGATGCCCGGCGAGGTCGTCGACGTAGAAATAGTCGGCCTTGCCGCCGTCTTTCTCGGTGATCGGACACGCTGCATCTGCGGCTCGGGAAAGCCGCCGCTGTCGTGCTTCTGGAAGAAGCACTTGCCTTCTCGCTGCCCTCCGGGCAGCGCACCAGGCTGAGCGGGCGGCTCTTCGAGGTGCGGCAGCATGCGCTCGGCGACGCGCCTCGTAATAGGCCGACGAGGTCGCGCTTGGTGATGCCCTGTCCGGGAAACAGCACCTTGTCGGGATGGGTGAGCGTCGACGCCTGCGATCTGTCGCTGGGCGTCGTCGCTCCATCTTCGGCCTCTCCTCCATCGTCCGGCCTCTCGACGTTGACCTCGCCGCGCCTGCTTGTCCTCGCGCAGCCCGAGGAAGAAGCGTGGCGCAGAATGCCGTCGCAGGTGAACTCCGTGAAGGCGATCTCGGCGACGAGCTTCGGCTCGACCCATTCGCGCCGCGGCGCATCGCGCGGCACGTCGTCGAAGGGCGAGGTCTTGCGCGCGCGAGCTTTCGAATCTGGCGCGCGAGGTCGTCCAGATGCCGGTCGTCGAAGCCGGTGCCGACCCGGCCCGCTGTAGACGCAGCTCGCCGTCCTCGTGCACGCCGAGGAGCAGCGACGCGAAGCCGGCCCGCTTGTCCGACGGCGTCCAGCCGCCGATGACGAATTCCTGGCGCCGCGCGCATTTGATCTTCAGCCAGGTCGCTGCTGCGGCCGCGAGCGGTAGGGCGCGGTCGGCGCTCTTGGAGACGATGCCCTCGATGCCCGCCGGCACAGCGCGCGCGAAGACCTTCGTTGCCGTCGCCGTCGCACATGGTCGCTGTAGACGCAGCGGCGCGCTGCCGTGCCTGCCGATCAGGCGTTCGCAGCCGCTGCTTGCGCTCGATCAGCGGCAGCCCGCTCATATCCTCGCCGTCCTCCACCAGCAGGTCGAAGACGAAATAAGCGAGGTCGCCGCGCGCCGTCCGACAGGGCCTCCTGCAGGGCGGAGAAATCGGTCCGGCCGTCGGCGTCGAAGGCGACGACCTCGCCATCGAGCAGGCGCCGATCCGGCCGAGCTTAGCGCAGGCTCTCGGCGATGGCGGGAATGGTCGGTCCAGTCCTGCCCGTGCGCGTGTAGCAGCGCACCTCGTCGCCGTCGACGGCGGCGAGCAGCGCGGTAGCCGTCGTACTTCACCTCGTGCAGCCAGTCGTCGCCGGCGGGCGCCTCGTCGACGAGGGTGGCGAGCTGCGGCGGACGAACGCGGGAGAGCTTGGCCTTGCCTGTCGAGCGCTTTGTACGCGACTCGCTTGCGGCCATCGCTTCCAGACGGCGTCGCCCTTCGCTATCGCGTCCATCGACCTGCCGGCTGGCGACGCTGGTCGTTTTCATCCTCCAGTTGCCTATCCGACGTCGCGCTTTCTCGTCCTCGCTCCTTGATGAGGAGCCAGTTTTCGCGCTTCTCGCCGCTTCCGCGGCCGCATGCGGACCAGCGCCCAGCCGCCCTTCAGCCGCTTGCCGTGGAGGCGGAACTTGAGCTTGCCCTTCTTCAGGCCCTCGTGCGGGTCGCTCGAGCGGCTCCCAGGTGCCGCGGTCCCACAGCATCACCGTGCCGCCGCCATACTCGCCCTTCGGGATGGTGCCCTCGAAGTCGCCGTAGTCGAGCGGGTGGTCCTCGACATGGACGGCGAGCCGCTTGTCGGCGGGGTCAGGCTCGGCCCCTGCGTGACGGCCCAGCTCTTCAGCACGCCCTCGAGCTCGAGGCGGAAATCGTAATGCAGGCGCGTGGCGTCGTGCTTCTGGACGATGAAGAACCCGTCGCCGCGCGCCCTTGTCCTGCCCGGACGGCTCCGCCGTGCTGGTGAAGTCGCGCTTGGAGCGGTAGGTCTTGAGCGTCCGCGCGGGCCATGGCGCGATCCGGATCAGGCTGCCTTCTTCTTCGAGGCAGGACTTTCGCGACGACTTCGAACCGCGCTTTGCCCGATCTCGCTCGCCAGAGACTCTTCTTCAGCGCCGCCATCAGGTCGATGACGTTGTCGCCGCCGCGCTGCTCCTCGTCCTCCGTCTCCAGCTTGGCGCCTTGCCCTTCTTGCGCTTGGCCTGGATCAGCTCGCGCAGCGCCTCGGTGTAGTGGTCCTTGAACGCGGACGGGTCGAAGGGCGCGGTCTTGCGCTCGATCAGCTCCTCGGCGAGATCGACCAGCTCCTTGTCGGCTGCGGGCGTCGGCGATGTCCTCGAAAACGGGTCGCTCTTGCGCATCTCCTCCTCGTAGTGCAGCGTCTCGAGCAGCATGCCCTTGCCGCAGGGCTTCAGCGCGCCGAGGTATTCCTTGCCGCGCATGACGAGCTGGCCGAGGCCGACCTTCTTCGTCTTCTTCAGCGCGTCGCGCACGACGCGGAAGGCATCCTCGGCGAGCTCGTCATCGCGGGACGACGTAGTAGGGCTTGTCGAAATAGAGCGGCTCGATCTCGGCCTGCGTCGACGAACTGGACGAGTCGAGCGTCTTCTTGGTCTCGAGCTTCACCGCGTCGATCTCGTCCTGGTCGAGGAGGACGTAGTCGCCCTTCTCGTACTCGTATCCCTTGATGATGTCCTCGGCTTCGACCGGGCCGATGCCGGCAACGACCTTCTCGTAGTGGATGCGCTTGCCGGAGGGCTTCGTGGATCTGGTGGAAGGCGAGCTTCGCGCTGCTTTCGGTCGCCGGATATAGTTTCACGGGCAGCGATACGAGAGAGAGCCGGATTTGCCCGGCCCACACGGGGCGTCCCAGAGAAGGCATGACTCTAGTTCCTCGGGTGACGGATCAGCGAATCGAACGCATCAGCCGTGGTCGAGGTTCCGTGCGTTCGCTCGCCTATCCGCCCTGACGCAGCCGCGCCAGCAGATCCCTCGTGGGGAAGCTGTCGGCGGGCACGCCCAGCCGCTCCTGCTCTGCCTTCACGGCGGCGCGGGTCATCACACCGATGATGCCGTCGACGCGCCCGACATCGTGGCCGCGATTGGCGAGTATCTGCTGCAGCTCCCGGATCTCGTTGAGGCCGAGGGAGGCGACGCCGGAGCCCCGGCCCACCCGCGGCGCGCCGGCCAGCCGCGTGGCGAAATATGCCGCGGTGGTGGCGTAGACGAGGGACTGGTTCCACTCCAGGAACACGTCGAAGTTCCGGTAAGCCAGGAACGCCGGGCCGTCGCGGCCCATGGGCAGGATCAGCGCGGCAGGCAAGCCGTCGGACGGAAGGGGCGAGCCGTCGGCGCGCGTCACGCCCCATCCGGCCCATTGCGTGCGCGGGTGACGGATGGAGAGATCCGCCTGATCCCACGGCACGTTGCTGGAGACACGGACCTCTTCCAGCCACGGCTCGCCGCGCCGCCAGCCCTTCTCGACCATGAGCGCGCCGGCGGAGACGAGTGCGTCGGGAGCGCTGCGCAGCAGGTCGCGACGGCCATCGCCGTCTGCGTCGACGGCGTGATTCAGATAGTGGGACGGCAGGAACTGGAGCTGGCCCAGCTCGCCGGCCCAGGGACCAATCATCTGGTCGGCGCGAAGGTCGCCGCGCTCGACGATGCCGAGCGCTGCCAGAAGCTCGCGCCGGAAGAGGTCGGGCCGCCGGCAGTCGTATCCCATCGAGGCGAGCGAGCGCAGCGTCGGCAGGTTGCCGATATTGGCGCCGTAGTCGGTTTCCAGCCCCCAGAAGGCGGCGATGGGCGCGGCCGGAACGCCGTACTCCTGCTCGATCCGGGCGAAGACGGAGGCGTGTTGGCGGAGATTGCGCGCACCGTGATCGAGTTGGTTCTGGTTGACCATCCGGTCGGAGAACTCGAGGAAGGTCTGCGAGAAAACGCCCTGGCCCCGGTCCCGGTTCACGACGCTCTGGTCGAAGACGAGGTAGGGCTGCGCCTGCTGAAGCGTCGCCTCGGAAATGCCCTGAGACCTAGCTTCCTGCTTCACTCCCTCCAGCCACTGGGCGAAGCTCGCGCCACCGTGGCAGGCCTGAGCGAAAGCGGGAGCGGCGACGGTTGTCGCGGCGAGTGCGAGGGCGCAGGCGGTCAGTCTGGGCAGGCGCATGGTCATTCGTCGTCCCATGGAGAAGTGTTGATGGCGCGGGGGATACGTCAGGGCCGGAGGTGCTTATCCGATGGCCTCATGGCGAGAGAACGGCGTCGAGCGCCTCCCGCATGGCGGCGGCGAAGTCCTGCCGATCGTAGATATCGTTGTGGCCGGCATCGTCAATCACCAGGCTGAAGGCGAGCCGCGGCGCAACCTCGGCGACGGGCGCGCTTCTCGCCGCCGGCACGATGGTGTCGCGGCCGGCGGCGATGACAGCCACGGCAGCCTCTGTCGTCGCCACGAGATCGGCCACGGGCATCCGGTGGCGCAGGAATGGACGCACCGGTACCCAAGGATAGTGCTGGCTCGCCAGAGCAGCCAGCGAATCGAAGGGTGTCACGAGGATCAGGCCGGCGATGGGGCGGTTGGCGGCCAGATTGGCGGCGGGGCCAGCGCCGATGCTCAGCCCCACTGCCACGATCCGAGCATCGGACACGTCGCCCGCGACGAAATCGTGAATGACCAGCGCGTCGTCCATGATCCCGCGCGCCGATGGACTTCCCTCGCTGGGTGCGTAGCCGCGGTAATGGAAGGCGACGACAGGGTGGTCGGGAAACAGCCGGTGGAGATATAGCGCGGCGGCGTCAGCGTTCCAGGCGTTGCCGCCGAAGCCCAGAATGACGGGATTGCCGGTGCCGCCCTCGGCGCCGATCCGCACGCCGACCAGCCGGTTGCCCTCGGCATTCGTCGTCTCGATGCGCTCGGCCGTGGCAGGCAATGGCGGAGCGGAGCGCGCGGCGAGGCCGGCGGGGAAAATCATCCACGTCTGGGCGAAGTACAACGCGGCGAGGACGAGGCCGTACAGGACGGCGAGGCCGACGGCGATCTTGAAGAGCCACATGCCGGGCAGGGTGGACTGTCGCGGACAGCGGATCAATCCGGGACATCCGTCAGCTGGACGGGAAACGTTGCTCCAGCCAAGCCCGCCAGGTCGTCTCCACGTCGGGTGCGGCGGCCGATCCGGCCTCTCCGTAAAGGTAGAACCGCACCGGCAGCATCACCGGACCGCCGAAGCTGAGCACGAAAAAGTGGGCGAGCGCCGGGGCGGGTTTATCTAGCCGCAGGATGACGCCGGGATATTCCGGCGGACTGACGTTCTCGACGATGCCCTCGAGTTCGGGCGCGTCGCCGGTGGTGGTGACGCGGGCGCCGGCCGGCGCACCAGCAAGTCCCAGCGGGGAGGCGAGGCGGTCCCACGCCTCCGATTGCGAGTTGGTGGATACGGGCATGAGCTGGACCGGGGAGCAGGCCTCTCCCGGGAAGTGCTCCAGATAGAGCCGCAGCAGCTTGAAGAAGATCGACCAGCCCAGCGTGTGCTGCTCGAACTGGCTGTCCCAGTCGTCGGTGCTGGCGAACCAGCTATGGACGACGCGTACCGTGCAGGTGCCGCCGCCTTTCGCCTCGACCGTCCATTCGGTGGCGATGGTGCCTGGGCCACCCTCGGATTCCGCCACGTAGCGCTTGCGCGGTTCCCATTCGGTTATCCTGGCTACGGAATCCATGCTGTCGTCCGGACCGAAGCTCGAGACCGTGGTGCCGCCGGCCCGTCCGTCCAGCGTGGTTGGCACGAACCATGCGGAAATTCCCGGCCCGGAGGCGATCGCCTCCCAGACCTGTTCGGGCGTCCCCGGAACCTCGATCTCGGCTTCGACGCTGCGGCGGCCCGAGGGCTCCTTCTTCACAGGCATCAGGGATCCTTTCCATCGGTGTGGAGGGGGAGCGGGTGGGAAACCACGACCAGACGATGGGCGCGGCCGCCTGCGGCCGTCGCATCGTGATAGCGGCCGACGAGTTCCGCCACGGATCGGGTCAGGTCGCGCGTGAAGGCCGCGCGGTCAGCCGGGGACGCGAAACGTATCTCGGTATCGAGCGACAAGGTGGCCAGATGCTTGTCGGCTCTGCGGGCCCGGTTCCAGAGGTCGCCGACCTCGCGGACGATGCGTGCCGCCAGTGCGATCAGGTAGCTCGCCGCGAGGCGGTCGCCGCTACGGGCGGGGTCGGCCGCCGCCGGTCCCAGGGCGTCGGGCGAGATGACGAACGATCTTGCGGTCGAAACGAGGAGGCGTTCCGTGAGGCCACCCCACTTGCGCTCGCCTGCGACCTCTATCAGGCGGCACGTCTCGAGCGCCCGCAGATGATAGTTCACCTTCTGCCGCGCCAGACCCATGCGGGAGGCGAGGGTCGCCGCCGAAGCGGGTTCCGACAATTCCGCCAGCAACCGGCTTCGGATCGGGTCCACCGCGACGGCCACGGCAGCCGGATCGGAGATAACCTCGATATCCATCATCTTCGCCAGAATAGATTGACAAAATTTATTGTCAATGAGGCGTCGCGGCGACCCTCTTGACGTGCGCGCTCGCGTATCGGACACCGGAAGCGGCTCAAGACACGTTCCGGGGACATCGCATATGACCACGACCACCGCCCGCAGCCTTCCGCTCGCAGCCGCCATCTGGCCGGTTAACGACAACACCCGTGTCCTGCGCGCGGTGGTGCTGATGGTCGTCGGCAGCCTGCTGCTCACGGTCTCGGCAAAGATCATGGTCCCGTTCTGGCCGGTGCAGATGAGCATGCAGACCTTCGCGGTGCTGCTGATCGCCGCGGCCTACGGCAGCCGGCTCGGCTGTGCGACGGTGGCGCTTTACCTGGCGCAGGGCGCGCTTGGCCTTCCGGTCTTCGGCCTCGGGGGCGGGATTGCCTATCTCGCGGGTCCCACCGGCGGCTATCTCATCGGCTACTTCTTCGCGGCTTTTGTAATCGGCTGGATGGTCGAGCGCGGCTACGGACACAAGATGCTGACGGCGCTGGCCGCCTTCCTCGTCGGCGAGATCATTCTGTTCACGTTCGGCGTGGGCTGGCTCGCCTACCTGATCGGCTTCGATCGTGCGATCGCGGGAGGGCTCCTGCCGTTTCTGCCGGCGGAAGCCCTGAAGGTGGCGCTTGCCGTCGCATTGCTGCCCTTCGCATGGCGGCTCGTGGAACGTTTCGGCCGCTGAGGCGCCCGGCCAGCGTCCAGCCGGGCGCAGGGCAGCGTTTCGCGATACACGCTTGCGGCGCGGGTGACCCCGTGCTCCTCGGTGTCAGGAGCACGGGAGGACGGACTGAACAATCTTCTAGGCATCGCGTACAAGACCGCGGCGGGGTTCGTGCTCATCTCCGTCGCGGCCATGGTGAAGCACCTCAGCGACGCCTTTCCGCCCGGCCAAACTCTCTTCTTCCGGAACTTCATCGGCCTTATTCCGGTGCTCGTCTGGGTGCTGATGCGCGGCGAACTGCGCCTGGCCTTCACCGTCAGGCGGCCAATGGCCCATTTCTGGCGCGGCGTGACGGGCACGGCGGCGATGTTCATCTACTTCCTGGCGCTTGCCCGCCTGCCGCTCCCCAACGTCACCGCCATCACCTATGCCTCGCCGCTGATCACGCTGGTTCTTGCAACGCTGATGCTGGGTGAGAAGGTCGGCATCTACCGCTGGAGCGCGGTGGCAGTCGGGATGGGCGGAATACTGCTGGCGCTGTCGCCGCATCTCGGCGGTGGCTCGGGCGACGGCCAGTCTGCCGCCGGGGCATTTCTCGCACTCCTGACCGCGCTCGGCATGGCGCTCGTCATGATCCAGCTCCGCCAGCTCACACGGACGGAGGCGACGAGCAGCATCGTCGTCATGTTCCTGCTCATCAGTTCCGGCATCATGCTCCTGACGATTCCCTTCGGATGGAACATGCCGACCGCTTCGCAGGCGGGGCTGCTCTTCTGCATCGGCTTCTTCAGCGGTATCGCCCAGCTCCTGCTGACGCAAAGCTACAAGTACGCGCCGGCCTCGGTCGTCGCGCCGTTCGAATACACGACCATCCTGTGGGCGCTCGCGCTGGGCTTCGTGTTCTTCGGCGACATTCCCCAGCCGATCGTGCTCGTCGGCGGGGCGATCGTCATCGCGGCGGGTCTCTACATCATCTACCGCGAGCGCCAGATCGGCATCGCCAACACGCGGCCGCCACGCACGGGCGCGACGCCCTGAGGCTCCGCCGGTTTGCATTTCGGGCGACGGCCTTCTAATCCTGACGCCCGCAGCACGGACGAGAGAGGGATCGGGGGAGCGATGGACATCGCGACGGTCGGCATCGTCGGCGCCGGCGCCATGGGCCGGGGGATCGCGCAGATCGCCGCCGAGGGTGGCTGCGACGTGCTGCTTTTTGATGCCCGCGACGGAATTGCCGGGGAGGCGGCCGAGTTCGCCGCCAGGATGATCGCGCGCAAGGCCGAGAAGGGGCAGCTCGGGCAGGAGGCGGCCGACGCGGCGGCCGGGCGGCTGCGCGCGGTGAGCGACCTGCCGGATATGGCCGGCGCCGACCTGGTCGTCGAGGCGATCGTCGAGGATATCGAGGCGAAGCAGGCGCTCTTCAGCAAGCTCGAGGCAGTCTGCCGCGAGGGTGCGATCCTTGCCTCCAACACCTCGTCGCTGTCGATCACCTCCATCGCATCGGCCTGCGACAGGCCGGGCCGGGTGGCGGGCTATCACTTCTTCAATCCGGTCCCGCTGATGAAGGTCGTCGAGGTCGTCGCCGGGCAGCGCACCGATCCAGCAGTCTGCGAAGCTTTGTCGGCTCTCGCGCAGCGGATGGGCCACCGCGCCGTACGCGCCGCCGATACGCCGGGTTTCCTGGTCAACCACGCCGGCCGGGCCTTCAAGACGGAATCGCTGAGGGCGCTCGACGAGGGCGTCACGGACTTCGCAGCCATCGATCGCATCCTACGCGACGGCCTCGGCTTTCGCATGGGGCCATTCGAACTGATGGACCTGATCGGGCTCAACGTCTCGCACGCCGTGATGGAGCAGATCCACGGCCAGTTCTACGGCGAGCCGCGCCTGCGGCCGGTGCCGGTCACCCGTTCGCGCGTGGCGGCCGGCCTCCTGGGGCGCAAGACGGGCGAGGGATTCTATCGCTATGAGGGCGGCAAACGTGTCGATCCGGCGGTTGCGGCACTGGAGCCGGCCACGCTCGGAACGGTTCTTGTCGCCGACTGCGAGGACGAGGCGGCGCGCGGCGCGCTGATCGCGCGGCTCGAGGCTGGCGGCGTCATGCTCGCATCCAATCCGGAGGATGCCGATCTATTCGTCGTGATGCCCTTGGGTTCGGACTGCACGGGAGCCGCACTGGAGGGAGGCTTCCCGCCGGAAGAGACAGTGGCCGTCGATCCATGCCAGGCGCTCGACGGGACGCCGCTGGTCGCCCGGCTTGCGGTGGTGATGTCGAACCCGGCGACGGGGGCGGGCCTTGCCGACGCGTTGGCCGCCGCGCTCGGTGCGGACGAGGGGAAGGCTGTGGTGATCTCCGAACTCGGCTGGTTTCGTCGCCCAGCGGGTGCTGGCGGCCATCGTCAACCTCGCGGCCGACATCGCGATGCGCGGCATCGCCCAACCGGCCGATATCGACGTGGCGGTGCGGCTCGGTCTCGGCTACCCGAAGGGGCCGCTGGAGATCGGCGACATGCTGGGTCCCCGCCGCGTTCTGCGGCTGCTGGAATGGCTCCACGCAACGACAGGCGATCCCCGGTTCCGCGCGAGCCTGTGGCTCAGGCGGCGCGCGCTGTTGGGCCTGCCGCTCGCGGCGGCGGATTGAGGAGAGGATCACGATGCGCATCGCCCATCAGGTGCGCCGGCGACCGATCCCGCTTACCCCTCTCATCAACGTCGTCTTCCTCCTGCTCGTCTTCTTCCTGCTTGCGTCGACGTTCCTGCGGGAGGACGTGATGACGTTCCGGCTCTCCGGCGGCGCCGCGACCACGGCGCAGGAGCCGGTGCGCGTCGAGATCGCGGCCGGGGGCGCGGTGAGGGTGGAGGGAACGCCGTTCGCGCCGGAGGAACTGGGCGCGCGCGCACTGGCACTAGCCGAGGACGGCCGGCCCGTCGTAGTGGTGCCTGGCGAGGGCGTCGACCTCGGAGCCATCGTCGGCGTTCTGGACGCGCTGCAGGCCTCGGGCTTAACCGGCGTGGGCATCGCGAGGCCCGCCCCATGAGGATCGACGCCCGGCGGCGCAGGGACTGGGACGCGGCGGCCATTCCGCTCGTCAGCGTGGTCTTCATCCTGCTGATCTTCATCCTTCTCGTCGGCACGCTCTCGGCACCCGGAGAGCGCCAGGTCCAACTCCCGGAGGCCGCATCCGGCGAAGAAGCGACACCCGGTGTCGCGGAGCTGACGGTCGACGCCGCCGGACTGGTCCACGCTGCGGCCATGACGATGGAGATCGACGATATCGGGCCGGAGCTCTTCGCCCCCGGCCAGCGCGAGGTAACGCTCAGGGCCGATCGGGCTGTTGGATCGGACCGGCTCGTTGCGCTTCTCGGCGCGCTTCAGGCGGCTGGTCTCGAAGAGGTGCGTCTCGTCGTCCGCAGGAGCGGCGGATGAGAATCGGGCGCGGCGCCTGGCTGGCGGCATTCGGGTGCGCGGTTGCGGTCCATGTGGCCGCCGCTGCGATACTGCCGCGTGAACAGGCGATGGTGGAACGCTCCGCTGGAAGCGGTGGAATGGTCGTGGGTCTCGTGAGCTTGCCGTCGGCCGCTTCGCAAGAGGCCGAGGGCGAAGATCGCGACGATGCCGCGGAGGTGCCCGAGGATACCGTGGAGATGCTGGAGGCGCCTGTCGAAACGACAGTCGAGGAGCCGAGAGCGGTGGCCGAGGATGCCGGGGAAATCCCCGGTGAGCAGGTGACGGCAGCGCTACCGGAAGAGGCGCTACCCGCGCCGGACGGGGTGGAGCCGCCTGAGGCGGAGGATATGGCCGCCATCCCGCTGCCTGTCCCCAATCCACTCGGTGCCGACCGTCCGCAGACCGAGACCAGACCCGCACCCCGGCAGACGGCGCGTCCACCGCAACCCGCGCGCAGCGCCCCGTCTCGCGACAGCGCCGCGGTGGCGCCCGTACAGTCGCCGGCACGTGATGCCGGTGGCGGCGGATCAGCGCGCGAAATCGGGCGGAACGGCCGACCTCACCAATTACCAGGGGCGTGTCATGGCGCACCTAAGGCGTTTCCAGCGCTATCCGCCGGAGGCGCGCCGTGCCCGCATCGAGGGTACCGTGCAGGTCACCTTCCGCATCGATGGCAACGGCCGGCTGGTGGCCGAGAGCCTGGCCCGGTCGTCGGGACATGCGGCTCTGGATTCCGAAGCCCGCGCGATGCTGCGGCGCGCCTCGCCGTTCCCCGCCATCCCTGCGAACGCCGGGCGTGGCGAGATGGCCTTCACCGTGCCGGTAACCTTCCGTGTTCGTTGAAGAAGCGCTCAGAACGCCTTGAAGGTAATGATGGTGTAGGTATCGCGGATGCCGTCGAAGCGCTGGATGTTCTCGTTGACGAAGTGACCGATGTCGGTCTCCGGCTCGACATAGAATTTTACGAGGAGATCGTAGTCGCCGGCGGTCGAATAGATTTCCGAGGCGATCTCGGCGTCGGCGATCTGGTTGGCCACCTCGTAGGACCGGCCGAGGTCGCACTTGATCTGGACGAAGAAGGGAATCATGCGCCGGCTCCGGGCGGGGTCTCGTTCGCCGGCGATGTGACCAGAACCCCGGGGCGGGGGCAACCCTTCTGTCGGATTGCCCCTTGAACTGAGGTCGCCCTTCGCATAGGTCGGTAAGTGAAATCTCATTGGGGTGTCCCGCCGCGGCGGGACTGAGAGGCGCAAGCCAACCCATTGAACCTGATCCGGGTCATGCCGGCGTAGGGACATGAGATGAGCAGACCTCTTCCGAAGCTCATTCCATCAGTCTCCGCGCCGGTCCCGACGGGACGGGCGCAGGACATGAACCGAGCCGACGTTTCACTCAACGCAATCGTGGATCCGGCGCGCGCTCGCGGGCGCGATCTCGCCGATCTCGCCGCGGCCGCCGCACGGGGCGGGGCGACCCTCATCCAGTATCGCGACAAGAATTCGCCTGTGCCGGAGATGCTGGCGCGCGCGCTTGGCATCAAGGCCGCGCTCGACGGGACGGGTGTGCCCCTCCTCGTCAACGACCGTGTGGACGTGGCGCTTGCCGCCGGCGCGGACGGCGTTCATGTCGGCCAGGAGGACATGACGCCGGAAGACGCCCGCGCGCTGCTCGGGCCCGACGCCATCGTCGGCCTAACGATCAAGACCGAGGCACAGGCCGAGGCCGCGCCGGTCGACATCATCGACTATGTCGGCGTGGGCGGCGTGTTCGAGACGATGAGCAAGGTCAATCCCGACCGGCCGATCGGACTGGAGGGCCTGTCGCGCATCGCGGCGATCTTCCGCCGGCGTCGTCCAGACCTTCCGATTGTCGCCATCGCCGGGATGACCGGAGAGCGGGCCGGCCCCGTGATCGGCGCCGGGGCGGACGGGCTCGCGGTGGTTTCGGCGATCTTCATGGAGGACGACCCGGAGGCCGCCGCGCGGGAGCTGCGCTCCAGCGCGAACGCTGCGCTCAAGGCACGAGGCGGATGATGACCCACATAGCACTCACCGTCGCCGGTACCGACCCGACCGCGGGCGCCGGCATTCAGGCCGACCTCAAGGCCTTCGCCGCGCTGGGTGTCTACGGGGCGTCGGTGATGACGGCTCTCGTCGCCCAGAACACCCGCGGCGTGCAGGCGGTCCTCGACATTCCGCCGGATTTTATCGCAAAGCAGCTCAATTCGGTGTTCTCGGACCTGGATGTCGACGCGGTGAAGATCGGGATGCTCTCGGTGCCCGCCGTGATCGATACCGTGGCGGAGCGACTGGCCCACCACGGCGCGCGCAACGTCGTCCTCGATCCGGTGATGGTCGCCAAGAGCGGCGACCCGCTCCTGCAGCCCGAAGCCGTCGCCACGCTGCGCGACATATTGCTGCCGATGGCGCTCGTCATCACGCCGAACCTGCCGGAGGCGGCGAGGCTGCTCGATGTCGAAACGGCAGTCACCGAGGACGCGATGCTGGAGCAGGGACGGTCCCTCCTCGCGCTCGGTCCCAAGGCCGTGCTGATGAAGGGCGGTCACGCTTCCGGTGCGAACTGGTCGATCTACTCGTAACGGCCGATGGCGTGATCCGGCTCGCCGCGCCACGCATCGCGACCAAGAACACCCACGGCACCGGTTGTACCCTTTCGTCCGCCATCGCGGCCGGGCTCGCGCTCGGCCAGCCGCTCGAGACCGCCGTGCGCAAGGCCAAGGACTATCTCACCGGCGCGCTTGCGGCGGCGGACGAACTTAACATCGGCCACGGGCAGGGGCCGGTCCATCACTTCCACGCCCTGTGGCCCAACGAGAAGGGAGGTCGGACATGACGACCCGCATTTCGCGCCGGCAGGCGCTCGCCGGAGGCACTCTCGGTCTGGCGGCGGCGACCCTGCCGCGCCCGGCGATCGCACGGAATCCGGCCCAATGGACCATGGTCACCTCGTGGCCGGCGAACCTTCCGGGGCCGGGCGTGAGCGCGGCGCGCCTGGCCGAACGCATCGGCCTGATGAGCGGCGGCCGGCTGACGGTGAACGTCCAGGCCGCCGGCGAGCTGGTGCCGGCCTTCGAGGTGTTCGATGCTGTGGCGGCCGGCACGGCCGAGATGGCGCACACGGCGTCGTTCTTCTGGCAGGGCAAGGTGCCGGCGGCGGTGTTCTTCACCACGGTGCCGTTCGGCCTGACCCCGCCCGAGCATGTCGCCTGGGTCGAGCACGGCGGCGGGCAGGAGCTCTGGGACGGACTCTATGCCGCGCACGGGCTCAAGCCCTACATGGCGGGAAACACGGGCTTTCAGATGGGGGGCTGGTTCAAGCGGCCGGTGAACTCGCTGGAGGACCTGCGCGGGGTCTCGATCCGCTCGGCGGGCCTCGGTGCCGAGGTATTCCGCCGTCTCGGCATGAACGCTCAGTCGATCCCGCCCGGCGAGATACTGCCTGCGCTGCAGTCGGGCGTGATCGAGGGGGTGGAATTCCTCGGCGCATTCTCCGACATGGCGCTGGGCTTCCATCAGGCCGCCTCGCACTATCTATGGCCGAGCTTCAACAAGCCGAACGGGACAGGCGAGGCAATCGTCTCGCTGGCGGCGCTGGATGCCCTCGACGACAACCTGCGAGAGGTGGTTGCGGCGGCCTGTGCCACGGAAGCGTCGATCGGGCTCGCCGAGGCCGATTGGATGAACGGCCGCGCGCTGGAACAGCTCGTCGGCGAGCACGGCGTCGAACTGTCGGAATTCCCGCGCGATGTCGTGGAGGCGGCGCGCGGCGCGGCCGAGGACGTGATGGCCGACCTCGCGGCGGAGTCGCCTGAGGCCGGCAGGGTCGTCAATTCGTATCGTGAGGCGCTCAACCGGCTAGGCGGTTGGTCGCGCGTTTCGATGGCGCCGTTCCTGTCGGGCCGCGAGGTGGGGGCTTAGCCTGGATTGCATGCCCGGGACGAGCCCGGGCATGACAGCCGTGGGAGGGCCGCCTCAGCCCGCAACGACCTTCTGGCGCTGCTCGCCGAGGCCCTGGATGCCCAGGTGCATCGTCTCGCCGACCTTGAGGAAGCGGGGCGGCTTCATGCCGAGGCCGACGCCGGGCGGGGTGCCGGTGATGACAACGTCGCCGGGCAGGAGTTCCATGAACCGGCTGATGTAGGAGACGAGGTGCCGGATCGGGAAGACCATGGTCTTCGTGGAGCCGGACTGCATGCGCTGGCCGTCAACGTCGAGGAACATGTCGAGGTCCTGCGGGTCCGGGATCTCGTCCCGGGTGACCAGCCAGGGGCCCAGCGGGCCGAAGGTCGGGGCGACCTTGCCCTTGATCCACTGGCCGGTGCTCTCGAGCTGCCATGCGCGCTCGGAGACGTCGTTGCAGATCGCGTACCCGGCGACGTGGTCGAGTGCCTCGTCCTCCGAGACCTGGTAGGTGCGGCGGCCCATCACGTAGGCGATCTCCACCTCCCAATCGAGCTTGGTCGAACCCTTCGGGCAGATGACGTCGTCGTTGGGACCGGATATGCAGTTCGGCACCTTGGAGAACAGGACCGGCTCCTCGGGAACCGGCACGCCGGCCTCGGCCGCGTGATCGGCGTAGTTGAGGCCCACGGCGATAAAATTGACGGGGCGGGCGACGCAGGCGCCGAGGCGCACGCCGTCGGGGGCCTTGGGAAGGGTATCCGGGTCGATGGCGGACAGTCTGGCCAGGCTTTCAGGCGACAGGGACGCGCCATCGATATCGTCGACCACCGACGACAGGTCGCGGATCGACCCGTCTGCGGCCACGATGCCGGGTTTCTCCTGGCCGAGCGCTCCGAAACGGACGAGCTTCATTCTTCTTCTCCGGAAATTTTGCTTGAGGGAAAGGCGCGCGGATCATGGTCGAAGGCCCGACCGGCGGCAAGCGCGGACGTGGAGAAAAGTCGTCGCGGCGGGAGCAGTGCTGCTGGTCGCCTTGATGGCGATCCAGCCGGCAAACACGGCCGAGCCGCCCCGTCGCATCGTGTCGCTCAACCTTTGCGCGGACCAGTTTCTCCTGTCCTTCGTGGGGGAGGAGCGGATCGCCGCCCTGAGCCCGAACGCGGGAGACCCGGCGATGTCGCACCATTGGGAGCGTGCGCGCCGGCTGCCCGCGATTTCAGGTTCGGCAGAGGAGGTTCTGGCACTGGAGCCCGACCTCGTGCTGGCTGGCCCGTTCGCGGGGGCCGAGGCCAAGACGTTCCTGAGATCGGCCGGCGTGAGGGTGGTCGAACTGCCAGTTCCCGAGACGCTCGACGACGTTGCGCATGAAATCCGTGCGTTCGGCGCACTGGTGGGGGAGGCGCAGCGAGCCCAGAACGAGGCGGAGCGGTTCGAGGTGGAGGTTCGTCGGATCGCCGCAGCGGCTCACAGGGAGCGACCGCTCGGACTTTACGTGCAGCGTCGCGGCATCGTCACGGGCCACGGCACACTGATCGACGACGTGATGCGCAGCGCGGGGCTCGACAACGTCATAGAGTCCTTCGGCTTCGCGCAACTCGATCTCGAACATCTGGTCACCCTGTCGCCCGACCTGATCGTGCTCGACGGGATGCCGTCCGACGCGGATCAGGGCGCGGCGATGCTGTTGCATCCGGCCTTGGCCGAGCGCTTCGCCGAGGTGCCTCGCGTGGTGCTCTCGGTGCCGCTGCTGGTATGTCCGGGCCCCTGGACGGTCGATGCGCTGCGGGCCGTCTCAGAGGCTGTCGTCCCAACCCACTGACATATGTGGCCGGACCGCCACGCGTGTGACTCGATCGCCACAGCGTCAGGCAAACGACGTGATGGCCGCGATTATGTCTGGCGGGGGAGATCGGGTTGAGGCATCACATTATCGGGGTCTGGGAAATTTCAACGTCGAGGGGTCAGGGGGGCTGCTCCCACGACGGAAAAGGCCGGTCCGGTCAGGACCGGCCTTTTTCATGCCCGACGCACAACTTTCCCTTGGGTCACCGCTCACAGCGTGTGAACGCCCCCCCATTACTTGTCACCATGATGCCACATCCGCTTTCGAAAAGCGCTCCGGTGAAACGTCCGGGGCGGCGGGACCTGAGATCGGGCCGGAGCAATTTCATTCAAATATAAGCGAGTTTTGCAGTGCGATTGGAAATCCTGCTTCGGAAATGGCCCATAACTGCGATCATTTTGCGACAACCTCGGTCCGACGGAGCTGTGTCCTCACTGTTTGTGCGCAAGACCGGCGGTTGCTGAAGTTAAACGAACACTCAACACTTCCGATCATCCAATGAACGCGGATTCGCGACGGGTCCGGCATAAAAAGGGCGGGGAGGCTACGAGACAGAAATGCGTTGCGTAACGAATTCTCCTTCGATTGGCGCGGCTGCGTTCGCTGCCATGATTGCCGGCACCGCGCTGGTGCCGGTCGACGCCGAGGCCGGCGGCTTCGCCATTCGCGAGCAGAGTGCCTACAGCCAGGGAGCCAGCTTCGCGGGGGCAGCGACCTGCGGCGCTTCGATCCAGGGCATGTTCTGGAACCCCGCCGTCGTCACCTGCGCAAAGGGTCGGCTGGATGTCGAGGGCTCGGCCTCCGTCATCCTGCCGCTGACCGACGTTACCACGCTTCAGGGCAGCACTTTCGGGCCTGGCGGACTTCTCGGCAACTATGGCGATCCCGGCGATATCGGCGAGGCGGCGCTGGTGCCATCCTCTTCGGCGGCCTTCAATTTCAACGACCAGCTTTATTTCGGCTTCAGCGTCAACGCGCCTTTCGGCCTTGCAACCGATACGAACGCCGTTCACGCAGGCGATTTCTACGGTCGGAAGTCTGAGGCCTTCTCGCTGAACGCGCAGCCGATCATCGGCTACCGGGTCAACGACATGCTGTCGGTCGGCGTCGGCGCGCAGATTCAGTATTTCGACGTGAGCCTGACACAGGGCACCCCGAACCTCCTGATCGTTCCCGGTGTCGGCGGATTCGGAGTACCCGGCGGACCCTCCGCCACACTCGACGGCGACAACGTCGGTTTCGGTTTCACAGCCGGCGTCCTCTTCACGCCGATGCCGGGCACCGAGATCGGCCTCGGGTTCCGTTCGGCGGTCAAGCATACGCTCGAGGGCGAGGCGGTGATTCCCGCTGGCGACATCCTCGCCGGCAGCCGCGCATCCATCAGCGCCGATCTCACCCTGCCGGAGATGGTCAGTCTCGGCATTCGGCACCGGCTGACCGACAAGTTCACGCTCCTCGGCACAGTCGAATGGACCAACTGGAGCCGCTTCGGCACCTTCCAGGTCATCGACCAGTCGGATGGCTCCGAGTTTACGACGCTCCCGTTCGAATACGACGACGGGTGGTTCTTCTCGCTGGGCGGGGAGTACGAGTGGAACGACCAGTGGACCTTCCGGGCCGGTGTGGGTTGGGAGGAATCACCGGTCAGCGACCGGGTCCGCTCCATCCGGCTGCCCGATAATGACCGGCTCTGGCTCAGCGCGGGCGCCTCATACAACATGAACGAGAGGCTGGCGCTGAATCTGGGATACAGCTTCCTGGCCGTGTCCGACACCCAAGTGAACATCGTCGAGGGCAACCCGCATCATATCGACACGCCGGCCCCGGTCGACTTTCACGCCGGCGTCGACGCACAAGTCCACATCTTCGCGGCGGGGCTGAAATACAGCTTCGGCGGAGAGCCTGTGTACATGCAGCCGCAGCCGGTGGTCTCGAAATACTGAAATTGCGCGAGAGACGGGGGTCCTCGAAGCATAGAGGGGCCGGTCGGGGGACCGGCCCCTTGCATTTTGGGGACTTGAATCCCGGAGGCTCTACCAGACCCCGTGGAAGGCGCCACCGTCGATCAGCAGGTTCTGGCCGGTGATGTAGCCGGCGTTGGCGCTGCACAGGAAGGCGCAGGCCTGGCCGAACTCGCGCGGCTGGCCGAAGCGCCTGGCCGGCACGGTGTTGCGGCGGGCCTCCTCGACCTCCTCCGGCGTCTTGCCCAGCGCCTTGGCGAGCGGCGCGAAGCCGCCGCGCAGGCGATCCGTGTCGAACATGCCGGGCAGGATGTTGTTGATCGTCACATTGCGGTCGGCCACCTGACGGGCCACGCCGGCAAGAAACGCCGTCAGTCCGGCGCGCGCCCCGCTAGACAGGTCAAGGCCGGTGAGCGGCGTCTTGACCGACGCGGAGGTGATGTTCACCACGCGCCCGAAGCCGCGCTCGGCCATGCCGGGCAACACCTTCTGGATCAGTTCGATCGGCGTGACCATGTTCATGGTGACGCCCTTCAGCATCGCCTCGCGGTCGAGCTCGGTGTAATCCTTGCGGGGCGGGCCGCCGTTGTTGTTGACGAGAATGTCCGGGTCGGGCGACGCCTCGAGGATGGCCGCCTGGCCTTCCGGACTGCCGACGTCGGCGACGACGGGGATTATCTCCGCGCCCGTCGCGCGGGCCAGTTCCTCGGCGGTGCGGGCGAGCCGGTCCGGATCGACGCCGTTGATCACGACCCTGCAGCCGGCTTCGGCGAGTGCCTCGGCGCACGCACGGCCGAGCCCGCGGCTCGACGCGCAGACGATTGCCTTGCGGCCGCTGATACCCAAGTCCATGCAAATCTCCCTTGCGGTTCTTGTTCGCGATACGAATCGGGGAACCAAATAGCCTGCAAGCACGTTGATTTGCAAAACGCGCAGCCCCGCCGCGCGTCAGCCGCCATACCGTTGCGATATCGGCGGTGTCATATTGCTGCCATTGAGTTCGCGTTAGAGAAGCCGCAACTACTGCACGAGCGGCGAGGGGATCTTGGATCAGCAGCCGGCTACGCGAAGACTTCGCACACTCTTCATCTCCGACGTCCATCTCGGAACGAAAGGGTGTCAGGCTGAATTGCTGCTCGATTTCCTTAGGTATCATGACGCCGAGACGATTTACCTTGTCGGCGACATCATCGACTTCTGGCGGCTGAAGCGGGGCTGGTATTGGCCCCAGATGCACAACGACGTCGTGCAGAAGCTGCTTCGCAAGGGCCGCAAGGGCGCCCGGATCATCTACATACCGGGCAATCACGACGAGTTCCTCCGCGATTATATCGGCACGCATTTCGGCGGGATCGAACTGCAGCGCCGCGCGGTACATGTCGGGGCGGACGGAAAGCGTTACCTCATCATCCATGGCGACGAGTTCAACGTCGTGGTGCGTTACGCCAAGTGGCTCGCTTTCCTGGGAGACTGGGCGTACGGAACCGCGCTTCTTTTGAATACCCAGTTCAACGTCATCCGGCGCAAGTTCGGTTTCCCATACTGGTCGCTGTCGGCCTGGCTGAAGCTGAAGGTCAAGAACGCGGTCAACTTCATCGGCGAGTTCGAGGACGCCCTGTCGAGCGAGGCGGCGCGCCGCACCGTAGACGGCGTCGTCTGCGGCCATATCCATCACGCCACGATCCGGGACATGAACGACGTGCGCTACATCAACTGCGGCGACTGGGTCGAAAGCTGCACGGCGATCGCCGAGCTCGACGACGGGACATTCGAGGTCATCAACTGGCCGTCCGTGCGCGAGAATATCATCCGCCTCGAGGAGCGCGCCGCCAAGGTGGCGGCATGAAGCGGCTGGTCCTCGCAACGGACGCCTGGCATCCCCAGGTCAACGGCGTCGTACGCGTTCTCGACCGCCTGACCAGGGACACGCCGGCATTCGGGCTGGAAATCTCAGTGCTTTCGCACGAGGGCTTTCGGACACTGCCGCTGCCGTCCTATCCCGAGATCAGGCTGGCGCTCTGCACCCCTGGCGAGATCGCCCGGCGGATCGAGGCGGCGCGGCCGGACTTCGTGCATATCGCGACCGAAGGGCCTGTCGGCATGATGGCGCGCAGGTGGTGCATCGCGAAGGGGCAGGGGTTCACCACCAGCTTCCACACCCGTTTTCCCGAGTATCTGGCCGCCCGCCTGCCGGTGCCGACCTCGGTCACCTACGCCTGGCTTCGCCGGTTCCACAATGCCGGGCTCGGCGTCATGGTCTCGACGGAGCGGCTGGGTGAGGAACTTCGCGGACACGGCTTCGCGCGCACGCTGTTCTGGCCGCGGGGCATCGACACCACGGTCTTCACCCCCGGCGAGGCTGCAAAGCTCGGCCTGCCGGGCCCGATATTCGCCTATGTGGGGCGGGTCGCGGTGGAGAAGGGGATCGAGGATTTCCTTCGGCTCGACCTGCCGGGCTCCAAGATCGTCGTCGGCGACGGGCCGCAGCGCGCCGCCCTCGAGAAGGCGTTTCCCGACGTGCACTTCCTCGGCATGAAGCACGGCGACGACCTCGTCAGGCATTACCGGGCGGCCGACGTCTTCATGTTCCCGAGCCGTACCGACACGCTCGGGCTCGTCATGATCGAGGCCATGGCCTGCGGCGTGCCCGTCGCGGCCTATCCGGTTTCCGGTCCGCTCGACGTGGTGGGCTCGTCGGGGGCGGGGGTGCTGGACGAGGATCTGCGCCGAGCCGCGCTCGGCGCGCTGGAAATAGACCGCGAGCGCTGCCGGGAGCATGCGCTCGGCTTCAACGTCACCGAGTCCGCAAAGGCTTTCGTGGAGCGCGTGACGGAGGCCAACGGGACCGTGACGCAGCGCTCGGCCGCCTGATCCGACAGGCCCTCCTTGCCTTGCGCCGCACGAGGGCGGATGCTGGCAGCGCCGTCCACGCCGCCCGGAGAGCGCCATGTCCATGACCACCGAGATCGGCACGATACCGACCTTCGACAACGTCCGCTCGGCCGCGGGAAGGCTCGCCGGCCAGGCAATGAGAACGCCGCTCCTTTCCTCCGCCGCGCTCGATGCGAGGACCGGAGCGCGGGTGCTGATGAAGGCCGAGATCCTGCAGCGGACCGGATCGTTCAAGTTCCGTGGCGCCTATAACGCGCTCGCCTCGCTCGGCGAGGCCGGCCGGGCGAGGGGGGTGGTGACCTGCTCGTCGGGCAATCACGCCCAGGGCGTTGCGGCGGCCGCCGCCCTGTTCGGGGTGCCGGCCACGATCGTGATGCCCGAGGATGCCCCCCGCCTGAAGCGCGACCGGACCGCCGCGTCGGGCGCGCGGATCGTCTCCTACGACAGGGCCACCGGCGACCGCGACGCGATCGCGCGCGGCATAGTGGAGGAGACCGGGGCGGCCTTCGTCGCACCTTATGACGACCCCGCCGTGATTTCCGGCCAGGGCACCGCCGGCATCGAACTGGTGGAGCAGGCATCGGAGATGGGGCTGACGCCGGACTTCGTGCTGGTGCCCTGCGGCGGCGGCGGGCTTGCCGCCGGCACCGCGCTCGCCATGCAGGGGCTCTCGCCGGAGACTCTGGGTCATCACCGTGGAACCGGAGGGCTTCGATGATCACGCCCGGTCGTTCCGCTCGGGCCACCGCGAGGAGAACGAGAGCCGGGCCGGGTCGGTATGCGACGCGCTGATGGCGCAGCGGCCGGGTGCGCTGACCTTCGAGGTCAACCGGCAGCGCATTTCCAGCGGGCTGGCGGTGAGCGACGCAGAGGCACTGGCCGCCGTCGCCTATGCCTGGCGGGAACTGAAGCTCGTGGTGGAGCCCGGAGGCGCGGTTGCGCTGGCGGCGATATTGTCGGGGAAGCTCGATACCGAGGGCCGGACGATCGCGCTGGTGCTGTCGGGCGGCAACGCGGATCCGTCCGTCTATGCCCGGGCGCTCGCCGAGCCTAGCTGAACAGCGCGACCTTCTGCTCGTATCCGAGCTTCGCGAAGTCGATCGCCATGCGCGGGCGCTGCGGGACGGACGGCTGCGCCGGTCGCGCCGACGGCGGCTCGGGAGCAGCCGGCGCGTGGTCCTCGATCCGGGGCGATGCGAGCGCTAACGGTTCGGGAGCGGTCGGCAAGCCGTAGGCTCGCGCCACGGGCGAAAGACGTTCCGCGATGTCGCGGAGGAGGGCGGCCGTCTTGCGCGCGAGCGGATCGAGCGGGTCCGGCTCGATCTCGGCGAAGTCCCGGCGGGACCGGTCGACGACGGTGACGAGCGCAGCGACCTGATCGCCGACCGCGGCATCGACCGCAGGGGCAGCCGTCTCCTCCAGCCGTGCCTCGATCCTCGCCAGCGAGGCCTGGAGAGCCTCGGTATCGGCGTTGCGATTGCGGCGGGTGAACTCGGCCAGGAACCAGCGCCCGCGCGCGGTTTCCATCACCGCATTCAGGATGGCCGCGTAGTCCGCCTCGCTGCCGGGACTGTCCTCGGGGTCGGGCGCGGGGGCTGCGGACTGGGCTGTCGCCATGGATTTCTCCCATCGGGCTTTGCGCGCAGCCTAACGTGATTCTCTCACACAGCGGCAGGTCAGCCCCAGAGCGCGGGTTCCGGCGGGTGAACGATGCTGCCGTCGAACTCAAGCCCCGGCTCGCGGTCGCGGGCAAGCAGCAGCGGCCCGTCGAGATCGACGCCATTCGGCATTCTGCGCGACGAGGATGCGCCGGCGCCATGGCCAGCGATGTCGCGAGCATGCAGCCGACCATGATGCTGCAGGCCTTCGCTCGCGCGCCGCCTGCGACAGGGCCAGCGCTTCGGTCAGGCCGCCGGTCTTGTCGAGCTTGATGTTGATCGCGTCGTAGCTGACCCGCCAATGCCGGCGAGGCTCGCCCGGTCGTGGGCGCTCTCGTCGGCGCAGACGGGAACGGCCGCGTCGATGTCGGCCAGCGCCTCGTCGGCTCCGGCGGGCAGCGGCTGCTCCACGAGATCGACGCCGGCTTCCGCGCAGGCATCGAGCAGCCTCTGCCAGGTCGTTCGGCGGCCAGCCTTCGTTGGCGTCGACGATCAGGCCGGACTGCCGGAGCGTTCTCGCGCACGCGCCACCAGCCGCTCCTCGTCGCCGTCGCCGCCGAGCTTGAGCTTGAGGAGCGGGCGATTTCGGGCCGCGCGGGCGGCCGCGCGCCATCGCCTCCGGCGTGCCGAGGCTCAGCGTGTAGGCGGTGACGACCGGCTGCGGCGTGCCCAGACCCGCGAGTCTGCCAGGCCGGCTTGCCGCTGCGCTTGGCCTCGAGGTCCCACAGCGCGCAGTCGAGCGCGTTGCGCGCCGCACCGGCCGGCATGAGATCGGCGAGCTCGTCACGCGCCGATGCCGCGGCTCGATGGCGTGGCCGACGCCGACGATCGCGTCATAGACGGCGCCGGGCGTTTCGCCATAGCGGGCATAGGGCACGCATTCGCCGCGGCCCACCGCGTCGCCGTCCTCGATCCGGGTGACCACGACGACGGCTTCCGTCTTGGTGCCGCGCGAGATGGTGAAGCTGCCGGCGATCGGCCAGCTCTCGATGGAAACGGTGAGACGCGGCGCCATTCAGCGCGAAGCTCCGCTACGAGCCGGTCGACGATCGGGCCGACGCCGGAGCGGATCGGGTCGACGGCGGGCAGGCCGTGTTCCTCGCCGAGACGGGCGATCAGCATCGCGTGCGGCACTGCTCGTCGAGGTGCCGCGGTGTTGATGGCGATGCCCGACGCAGCGGATGTCGGGATTGGTCAGCCGGCCGCAGCGGATCGTCAGGTCGATCACGTCGGCGATCGACGGGAGCGGATGCTGGACGCCGCGCATGTTGCGTGCGCGTCGGCTCATGGCAGACGACGAAGGCATCGGGCTGCGCGCCGTGCAGCAGGCCCAGCGTCACGCCGGCGAAGGAGGGGTGGAAGAGCGAGCCCTGGCCCTCGACGACGTCCCAGTGGTCGGGGTCCGCTGCCGGCGACAGCCATTCCGCCGCGCCGGAGATGAAATCCGCGACGACGGCATCGATGGCGACGCCGCGGCCGGAGATCAGGACGCCGGTCTGGCCGGTGGCGCGGAAATCGGCGTCGAGGCCGCGCGCGCGCATCTCCTTCTCCAGCGCGAGCGCGGTGTATTTCTTGCCGACCGAGCAGTCGGTGCCGACCGTCAGCAGGCGCAGCCCGGGCCGCTTGCGTGCCCTTGCCGGTGGCGAAGTCGCTGGGTCGGAATGGCGCACGTCGTGAGAGCTTGCGGCCATTGCCGCGCGGCGGCGTCGGCGATGGCGGGAACCGAAGCGAGCCGCATGTGCAGGCCGGTCGCGACATCGAGGCCGGCTTCGAGCGCCTCGACGATCGTGTCCACCCAATGATCGGGCAGCACGCCGCCGGCATTGACGACGCCGACGACCATCGTGCTGAGCGCCCGCTTCCGCGGCCTCGGCGATCGTCATGTCGGGAAGGCCGCAATCGGCCTTGCAGCCGGGCAGGCGCAGCTGGCCGACGCACCATTCGCGCCGCCAGTCGACGACGCCGTAGGCCGTCTTGGCCGCGAGCTGGTCGGGCACGTCGCCCAGGAACAGCAGATAGGGCTTGGCGATATCCATGTAACAGCCTTGAAAAAGCACGAGGTCCGCCCCCGGCGGGGGTTGCCGCGCAATCCGGCGATCGGCGACAATGCACCGACCGTATTTAGGGCGAGTCGGCGAGGCAAGCGGCGCGATCTTCAGTCGGGCGGCGACGGATTCCGGGTGATGGACCAGCAAACGGCGATCACACCCTCGCGTGAGGGCGATACGCTTCGGCTGAGGCTGGGCGGCCGGTGGACGGTCACCGACAGCGAGCGGCTGGACCATGCGGTGCGCGAAGCCGCCGAGGCGGGCGAGGACGTGCGCCGGGTCGATTTCGACTTCGCCGACATCGAGCGGTTCGATACGGCGGGCGCCTGGCTCATCTACCGGACGGCGCGCGACCTTTCGAAAAGGGGGATCGAGGTCTCCTACCTCAACATCGGTGCGGCGCGGCAAATCCTCCTCGACGAGGTGCGCGAGCACGACCGCGAACCCGCTCCGGATCGCCGGCAGCCACCGCCCGTCGAACGTATCATCGTGGATACCGGCGAGGCGGTAATCGTCGCCTGGCGCGACTTCGTGTATCTGTGCGGGCTGACCGGCGCGGTCGTCATTTCGATCGTCGGCTATCTCGTGCGGCCATGGCGCGTCCGCCTGACCTCGATCGTATTCCACCTGGAACACATGGCGCTGAGGGCGGTCCCGATCATCGCTCTGATTTCGTTCCTGATCGGCGGCATCGTCGAGCAGCAGGGCGCCTACCAGCTTCGCGCATTCGGGGCCGAAATCCTGTCGATCGACCTCGCCGGCATCCTCATCCTGCGCGAACTCGGCGTGCTGCTGACCGCGATCATGGTCGCCGGCCGTTCGGGAAGTGCGATCACGGCCGAACTCGGCTCGATGAAGATGCGCGAGGAGGTCGACGCCATGCGCACGCTGGCGCTCGATCCCGTCGAGGTGCTGGTGGTGCCGCGGGTGCTGGCGCTCATCATCGCCATGCCGCTGCCTGACCTTCATAGCCGACATGGCGGCGCTGACCGGCGCGGCGCTGGTCGCGTGGATCTACGTCGACGTGACGCCGACGAGCTTCGTGAACTATCTGCGCACCGCGGTGGCGATGAACACGTTCATGGTCGGCCTCATCAAGGCCCCCTTCATGGCGCTTGTGATCGGCATGATCGCCTGCATGGAGGGCATGAAGGTCGAGGGCAGCGCCGAATCGCTCGGCCGGCGGACGACCGCGGCCGTCGTGAAGTCGATCTTCATGGTGATCGTGCTGGACGGCATGTTCGCGATGCTGTTCGCCGCGATCGACTACTGAGGCCCCGGATGGACCCGCAGCGCAACGAACCCGACGTGATCATCCGCGCCCGCGGGCTGACAGTCGGGTTCGGCGAGAAGAATATCCTCGAAAACCTCGACCTCGACGTCTATCGCGGCGAGATCCTGGGGGTGGTCGGCGGATCGGGCACGGGCAAGTCGGTCCTGATGCGCACCCTCATCGGGCTGGTGCCTAAGCGCGCCGGCACCGTCGAGATGTTCGGCACGGACATCGACCGCGCGGCGCCGGAGGAACGGCGCGCCATCGAGCGGCGCTGGGGGGTTCTGTTCCAGCATGGCGCCCTGTTCTCGTCTCTGACGGTGAAGCAGAACGTCCAGGTGCCGATGCGCGAGCACCTCGAACTCGACGAGCGCCTGATGGACGAGCTGGCGCAGCTCAAGATCGCGATGGTCGGGCTCGCGCCCGACGCCGGCGACAAGTTTCCCTCGGAGCTCTCGGGCGGGATGATCAAGCGGGCAGGGCTTGCGCGCGCGCTGGCGCTCGACCCGGACATCGTGTTCCTCGACGAGCCGACGTCCGGCCTCGACCCGATCGGTGCTGCCGAGTTCGACGACCTGATCGCCAAGCTGCAAGAGACTTTAGGTCTCACGGTTTTCATGGTAACCCACGATCTCGACAGCCTGTTTTCCGTGTGCGGCCGAATCGCGGCGCTGGGCAAGAAGCGGATACTCGCCACCGGCGACATCGAAACCATCCTGGCCAACGACGATCCTTGGATTCAGGCCTATTTTCGCGGCAAGCGGGCGCGCGCGCTCGTTGCGCGCCCGGCGTGACGGACAGCCCAGATGGAAACCCGTGCAAGCCCCTTCGTCGTCGGCCTCTTCACCCTGGCGGTGCTCGCCGGAGTGCTGGCCTTCGTGTTCTGGCTGGGCCGCTACGGCGAGGCGGCCGGCCGCGACCAGTACCGGGTGGTGTTCTCCGACGAGGTGACCGGGCTCAACCGCGGCAGCTCGGTGCTCTTCAACGGCATCAAGGTCGGCGATGTCGTGAACCTGACGCTCGCGCCGGACGATCCGTCCCAGGTGGTGGCGCTGATCACGGTCGATTCGAACGTGCCGGTGAGGGTAGACACGCGGGCGCAGCTTCAGTTCCAGGGAATCACCGGCGTCGGGTTCGTCCAGCTCCGGGCCGGCAGCCACGACTCGCCCTCGCTGCGCGAGACGTGGGGCGACAATGCCGAGCCGCCGATCATCTACGCCGAGCGCTCGACGTTCCAGGATCTCATGGAGGGCGGGCAGTCGCTGCTGACCAAGCTCGACGAGGTCGCGACCAACATCAACACGCTGATCGCCAACAACGAGGCGGCGGTCACCTCGACCATCAGCAATGTCGAGCAGTTCACCACGGCGCTCGCCGAGAACTCCGACAACGTGGCGAGCTTCCTTGCCGACGCCGGCACGGCGGCACGCCGGCTCGACGAGGTTGGACAGCGCATCGATACGCTGGCGCAGAACCTGAATGCGATGATCGAGGGCGTCGAGCCGGGCGCGGTGGCCGAGGCGGTGAACGACCTCAGCTCCTTCGCCCAGCGCATCGACGGCGTGGCGGAGCGGATCGACGGCGTCATCGCCGCCAATGAATCGGCCTTCTCGGCGACGATCGCCAACGCCGAGCGCTTCTCGACAATGCTGGCCGACAACTCCGACCAGGTGGCCAGCTTGCTGACTGACGCGGGGGCGGCGGCGCGGCGGCTCGACGAGGTGGGCCAGCGGATCGACGAACTGGCGCAGAACTTCAACGAAGTCGTCGACGCCGTGGAGCCGGATTCGGTTCGCCAGATCGTCGCCGACGTGCGGGCATTTTCCGAGACGATGGCGAGCAACTCCGAAAACATCACGCGGCTCGCGAACAATGCCGGTGATGCCGCGGAGCGCATCAGCGCGCTGGCGGAGCGGCTGGATGGCGTCACGCAGGACGTGGCGCGGGTGGTCTCGGCGGTCGAGCCCGATGCCATCGCGCGCAGCGTGGCGAATGTGGAGGCCTTCACGAACACGCTCGCCGAGCGCCGGCCGGACTTCGATCGGTTCATCGACGACGCCGGCGCCGTCGCGTCCCAGCTTCGGGTCACCTCTCAGCGTCTCGACCAGCTCCTGGCGCGCGTCGACAATATGGTCGGCCAGGAGGGCGACAGCTTCATCGGCGACATCTCGGCCGCGGCCCGCTCTTTCCGCGAACTCAGCGACAACCTCAATTCCCGCCTCGACGTGATAACCGCCGACATCCAGCGTTTCGGCGGCGGGGGCTTGAGGGAATTCCAGCTGTTCATGTCGGAGGGACGGAGGACTTTGGGCAACATCGAGCGGGTAATCGGCAATCTGGAGCGCAATCCGAGCCGTTTCCTCTTTGGAGGGTCAGACGTGCGCGAATACACTCCAGGGAGGCGATTTTGACAGTTCGGACCGGGGCTCCGGCGTCAGGCGAGAGAAACCTGCGGAAATCGGGGGGCATGTTGGGCGTAGTCTGCAAACCGCTTGTCGCGATATCGCTGGCGACGGTGGTCGGTGCGTGCGCCCTGGCCAGCGGGCCTGCTCCCAACACCTACGAGCTCGAGGCGCCGCGCCAGTTCACCTCCCAACTGGGGTCGAGCGGCGCGCAACTCGCCGTGACCGAGCCCACCGTGGTCGGTGCGCTGGACAGCGAGCGGATCGTCGTTCGGCCGTCCACGATGGAGGTGACCTATCTAGCGCGTTCCCAATGGAGCGACCGTACGCCGAAGCTGGTGCAGGCGCGGCTCATCGAGGCGTTCCAGAACAGCGGGCGCATCCGTTCCGTCGGTCAGCCGGGCGGCGCGGTGGTCAACGACATCGGTCTCGTCACCGATCTGCACGCCTTCCACATCGACGCGGCGTCCAACACGGCCGTGATCGACCTGTCGGCGCGGCTGGTGCGCGACAGCGACGGGCGAGTTGCCGCGTCGCAGCGCTTCAAGGCCGTCCAGCCGCTCTCGGGCTCCGACGCCGGGGCGATGGTCGCCGGCCTCAACCAGGCTTTCGATCAGGTCGCCAACGACGTGGTCGCCTGGACGCTTGGCCGGATCTGAGCTTCAGCAGCAGAGATTTTCAGGTTCCGAGCCGCCTCTCCCAGAGGCCTCGATCCTTCGAGGCGCGCCTTCGGCGCTCCTCAGGATGAGGAGCTTGCTCTGAGTTTGCTCTTCATCCTGAGGAGGCGCGACAGCGCCGTCTCGAAGGATCGAGCCCCTCAAATCCAGATCAATCGTGTCAGCCCGGACGTGTTCCGGGCATCCAATCCACGCTTGGCTGAGTTGGAGAGGTGAGTGGATTGCCGGAACGAGTTCCGGCAATGACACCCTCAATTGCTCCTGACACAGGCGAGACGCGCGGAGCCGGAGCCCCGCGCGCGGCCAGTCAGGCCGGGCGGCCGACGGATTCGCTGAGGAGCGCGTAGACCTTGCTCGGCTCCGAGGTCAGGTACATCTGCCGCAGGACACCATCCTTGTCGGCGCGGGAGATGTCCTCGATGAGTTGCTCGAAGCCTTCCAGGTAGCGGTCGACCGCGTCGCGGAGCTCGGGGTCGCGCCGGTACTTGCGCCGGACGTCTTCGACCACGCCACGATCGCGCTGTGCGAAGAGGCGGCGGATGAAGATGTCACGCTCGCCGCGGCGATAGCGGTCGTACAGGTCCATGAAGGCGTTGTCGTCGATCGCCCGCACGACATCGACGGCGATCGCGTTCAGCGATTCCATCATATGTGCCGGCGAGCGTGCCGCCTCGGCTTCGGCGGGCTTCCGCGTGCCTTCCGCGGGTTCGTGCGCCGCGCGCGCCAGCACGTCCGACAACGACCAGCGCTCGCCCGACCGCGTCGTCTCCTGAGCCGGGGCCGCGGCCGCCGGACGGGGTGCGGGACGGCTGGCCGACGGTGCCTGCGCGGTTTCCTGAACCGGCCGCTGGACCGGGGCCGGAGCCTCCTGCTTCACGGCGGCGACCGCCGCTGCGGGCTGAGGTGCAGCCGTCGCGGCACGCCGGCCGCCTGGCGCGGCGACGTCCAACGCGTTTCCGTGGCGGGAGACGATATCGGACAGTTCGTTGAGCGCCTTGATCTGATCTGCGACGGCCCGGCGCATGGCCGCGGCATTCTCCTGCGTTTCGCGAGGCAGCTCGAAGACGCCTCGCTTGAGTTCCTTGCGCGTCGATTCCAGTTCGTCGGCGATCGCCTTGGTGGCGTTGCGCATTTCCTTCGACGCCTCGCCGAAGCGGTCGGTGGCCGAACGCAGGAGGTCGCCGATCTCGGAGGTGACCGTCTGGAAGCCGGCCCGCAGTGCGGCGGACGCCCGCTCGGCCTCCTGATCGGTCGTCGAGCGAACCTGCTGCAGATGCTGGGAGATGGCCTCCGACGAGGCGACCGCCGACTGGTCCAAAAGCTGCCGCAGCTCGTCGGCGGCCTGACGCATCTCCGCGAACTGCTGCGACATCGAACGGCCGGACGCGGCCGCACGGTCGGAGATGGCAGAAGCGATCTCGTCGGCGCGGCCTTGAATGGTCTCCACCTCGGCAAGCAACGAGCGGGCGGAATCGGTGGCGCGATCGGAAATGGCCGATGTGATCTCGTCGGCACGGCTCTGGATGGCTTCGACGCCGGCCAGCAGCGAGCGGGCCGATTCCGTGGTGCGGTCCCCGATATGGGTCGAGATTTCGTCGGCGGCGCGCTGCACGGCCTCGAGCTGTTCGTATATTTTCCGGGTCGAGGCCGTCGTGCGCTCGTCCACCGTTCCTGACAGCTCCTCGACCGCGGTGTCGAGACGGTCGAATTCCGTCAGAAGCCGTGAAGAGGCATCGCGAGTCGCCCGGTTGAGGCGATCGCCCAGCGTTTCCGCCCGCTGTTCCGCGGCCGCCATCGTTTCGTCGATGGCCGAGGTGTAGCGCTGGATCATGCCGTCGATGTCCTCGGCGCGCTTGGCCAGCGTCTCCGCCAACCCGTCGAGACGCTCGCGACGCGCCTCGATGGCCTTGTCCATGTCGGTGTTGGTGCGATCGAGATCCCCCGGCGATACCGGAGAGCGCGCGGCCCTGCGCGTCGAAGCGCTCGGCGAGGGCGCCGATGTCGGTGAGCACGCGCTGCGACATCTCCTCGAGCAGGGTGACCTGCTGGCCCATGCGCTCGCTCGTCTGGCCCGTCTCGTCGGTCGCCGCCTGTACAGCGTCGCGGAATTGGTGGACGCGCGAGGTGAGGGTGGATTTCGATCTGCGAGAGATTGTCGGCCGCGCCGGTGAGCACAGCGCGGAGCAGGTCGTTGGAGTCACCGAGGCGCTCCAGGATCTGCTCGATGTTGGTGGTGAGCTTGGTGTTGGTCTCCGAGATCGCCTCGACGATCTGGTGACCGCGCGTTTCCAGCGAATCGTATGTCGTGCGGCCGCTATCGGAAATCGCCTTGGTGACCTCGAGGCCCTGCTGGGCGATGGCGCGGGTGATCTCCGAGCCCTTCTCGGTCAGCGCGCGGGCAACCGCATCGCTGGTGTTGCCCAAAACGGTCTCGATCTCGCTCGACCGGGTGGCGAGTTCGTTGACGAGCCTGCCTCCGCGCACGACCAGCGCGTCCTCGATGTCGGAGGTCCGCGCCGTCAGCATCTCGTTGAGGCCGGTCGAGCGGGTCGCCAGCGTCTCCTCGATCTCGTTGGCGCGTGCGCTCAGGGTGGTGTTGATCTCCTGAGTGCGGCTATCGAGCGCGGCGTTGATGGAATCGACCTGCGAGGTGAGCGTGCGCTCGATCTCGCCGGTCCTGGCGCCGAGCGTCTCGTTGATCTCCGTCACCCTGCGGCCGAGCGTCTGCTCGATCTGTTCCGCGCGGGAGCCCAGCGTGTGCTCCATCTGCTCGGCGCGCGAGCCGAGCGTCTGCTCGAACTGTGCCGCGCGATCCCCGAGAGTGCGTTCGATCTGCTCGGCCCGGCTACCCAGCGTCTGCTCGATCTCGGCGGCACGGCTTCCGAGGGTCTCGCTGATGCGGGCTGCGTGGGTGCCGAGGCTCTCATCGATCTGGGCCGCGCGCCCTCCCAGGGTCTCTTCGATCTCCGACGCCCGCTCGCCGAGGGTCCTGTGGATTTCCGCCGTGCGCGTGCTCAGGGTCTGTTCGATCTCCGTGGTGCGGGCTTCCAGCGTCTGGCTGATCTCGGCGGTCCTGGCGCCGAGCGTCTCGTTGATGGTGGCGGTGCGGTGGTCGAGGATTTCGCTGATCTCCGAGCCGCGGAAGGCGAGCTTGTCCACGAGTTCGCCACCCTTGACCGAGAGCGCCTGGTCGACTTCGCCGATGGACTGGCGCAGCGCCTGGGTCAGCTGGGTGGAGTTGGTCTCCATCGACTGCATCAGGTCGCTGGAGGTCTGCGTCAGAAGTTCGGTGAGCCTGCCGCCACGCTGCGAGACCGCGCGGGCCACCTCCGCGCCCACCGTGCCGAGACGTTCGGTGAACTCGGCGGTGCGCGAAGTGATCTCGTTGGCGAACTCCGTGCCGCTCTGGCTGAGCCGCTCGGTAAGTTCGTAGCCTCGGTTGGTGACCGTATCCTCGATGCGGGCACTGGTCTCGTTGAGGCGGTCGGCGAGCGCGTTGCCGCTCGAGGTGATCGTGTCGGAAATCTGAACGCCGACGTGGGAAATGCGATCGGTGACCTCGTTGCCGCGGGCGATCAGGCCGTCCGACATCTGCATGCCCGTATCGCGCAGACGCTGGGTGACCTCGGCGCTGCGGTCCGCGAGCGTCTCGACCAGGGTTTGACCGGTGGCGGCGAGCGTATCGTTGACGACGCTGCCACGCTCTCCGAGTTCCTGGATCAGGGCGGCGCCGTTGCGCTCGAACGCGTCGTTGACCTCGCGGCCGCGCTCGGCGATCCGGCTGGTCACGTCCTCGCTCACCGACGTCAGCGACCTCGCGACCTCGCTGCCCGTCTCGTTGAGCCGGCGCACGAACTCGTCGCCATGTGTTGTGAGCGTGCCGATGAGGCTGTCGCCGGCGTTCGTCAGGGTCTCGGTGACCTGGTCGCCCTTGCGTGACAGGGTCTCCGTGATCCTCGACCCGGCGATGGCCACCAACTCGGTGATGCGCTCGGCCGATGCCGACAGATCGTCGGACAGGTTTTCGTGCGACGACTGCAGCGCGGCGCGGAGACGGTCGGCGTTGAGCATCACCGCCTCGCGCTCGTGCGACATCTGGTCGAGCAGGGCGCGCATGCGAATCTCGTTCTCGTGATAGGCGCGCTCCAGCGAGGAAACCTCACCGTGGATCAGCGCCTCCAGCTCGCCGGCGCGGGCAAGCGCGCGCTCGACCCCGTCGTTCATCGCGGCGACCTCGCGGCGGATCGCCTGACCGACGGTCATGACGGCCTCCTTCGCCACGCCCTCGGGCTCGCCGAGGCGAATCGCGGCCTCGGTCAGCGAGCGGCCGGCGTAGCGCAGGTCCTGGGCGCGCCACACCATCGAGGCCATGGCGAAGAAGAGCATGACGGGCAGGACGATGGCGGCGTAAACGACGGCGATTCCGGGCTGCGCGCCGAGCGCCCCGGGCGAGGCGATCGACAGGAGGTCGCTGCCGTAGAGGCCCCAACCCACCATCCAGGCGACGGCCGCCCAGACGAGCGAGATCACGCCGGCGACGATATAGGGCGTGCGCGGCGGACGCTGCTGCATGGAATAGACGATGTGGCCAACGGTCGGGCGATCGTCGTTGGCGGGACGGCGGGCGTCGTTCACCGGCGGCTCGGGCGCACGGCGCGGCGGCTCGGGACGGCGCACCGGCTGGGCCGGAATCTCTTTCTTGGACTGCTCGCGGGCCGCTTCCACCACACGCTCGACGGCGCGGTTCACAGTCTCGGTGGCATCGGCCGCCGGTTCCGGCTTTCTCGCCAGGCCGGCGTTGCCCGCCAGTGCTTCCTCTACGGCCAGCAACGCAGCTTCGGCCGCGTCGCGGGACTTCGGGGATTGCTTCGCCATCTCGTTCTTTGCCTCGCGTCCGTACTCTTTACAACACCGGGAAGTACCGGCCCCACAAACGCGGCCCGAAGTGCCTTGCATCCGCAGGGTTCGAACGTCGATCTCGATTGATCGTTCCGGCCCCCGACACCCCCGTTTCACCGCAACGGGGCGAGCCGGGTCCGTTCGCCCCAGTGACACTTGCCGCAGCCCGTACTCTAGTGCCAAATCCGTCGGCGGAAAACACCCGCTTCACGGGGGTGTTAAGACATCGTTAACGATAAGGTCAGTCCGTTGGTTAACCGCTGGTTCACGCGAAGCCGCCGTTCGAACGAAGAGCCGTCGCCGGCCCAGAGGGCATATCTCGAGCGCGGTCTCGGCCAGCCGGGCGGCAAGCTGCCGCTGTTCGGCCCCGACGGGGCGCCAGTTCATCCCGCGACGGTGCGCTCGTGCATCGAGCGCGGATGGGCGGAGCGCTGGTTCGAGAACCCCGTCAAGCCCGACTGGCTCGTCTGCCGGCTGACCGCCAATGGATACCGCACGCTCGGTACGGAGCCGCCGGAAGCCGGTTGAGACGTTTTCAGTTTTAACCGCTTTTTTAGCTCCTTAGCGGCACTCTGACTCCAGGGACACCTTCAGCCGCCGGGCCGGTGTCGACGGAGGATCAGGATGGGTCAGTTCATGCCGCCGCGCCATATCGCCGAAGCCGAGGAAGCCCGGATCGCGGTCCATTGCGACCGTCCCGTCGATCTCGTCCATCTCGCTCGCCACACGCTGGGCGACCCGCAGCTCGAGCGCGAGGTGCTGCAGCTCTTCGTCGTCCAGTCGCGCATCTACCTGCGCAGGCTCAAGGAGGCCATGGACGAGCGTACCTGGCGCGAGGCGGCCCATACGATCAAGGGGTCGGCCCGCGGCATCGGCGCCTGGGGCGTGGCCAAGCAGGCCGAGACAACCGAGCGCCTGACCTTCGACCCGGACGCCGACCGCTGCCGGATGGCCGTGGTCGCGCTAGAGAACCACATCGACAGCGCGAACACATACATCCGCTCGCTTTTCACCGAGCACTGAGGCGGCTGGATACGGCGGGGGCTGGCCTGCCGACCCATATTCGCCTATAGGGGCGCGGTCCACGTGCCCCTATTGATGTCGCCATCCGATGCCGAAGATCACCTATATCGAGAATGATGGAACGACCCATGAAGTCGAAGCCGAAGTCGGCTCGACCGTGATGAAGTCGGCGATCCGCAACATGGTCCCCGGCATCGAGGCCGAGTGCGGCGGCGCGCTCGCCTGCGCGACCTGCCACGTCTATGTCGAGGAGGAGTGGCGGGACCGGACGGGTACGGCTTCGGAAATGGAGGAGGACATGCTCGATTTCGCGTTCAACGTCCGCCCCAACAGCCGCCTGTCCTGTCAGATCAAGGTCACCGAGGACCTCGACGGTCTCGTGGTGCGGATTCCCGAGACGCAAGGCTAGGGCCGGCCACCCGGCTTGCCCGCGGTTTGACGTTCCGCCCGTCTCGCTGTATCAGACCTTCCATCGTCGCCCGATCGGCCCCGAGTTGACCGCCCGGACGATCAGGAGACGAGCAATGAAAATTCATGTGATCGACCAGCAGGGTCGTGAACACGTCCTCGACGCGCTCGAGGGGTGGCGGGTCATGGAGGTGATCCGCGACTGGGGCCTTCCCATGAAGGCCGAATGCGGCGGGGCGGCCTGCTGCGGCACCTGCCATGTGCGCGTCGACGAGGCGTGGCATGGCGAACTTCCCGAGCCCCAGGACGACGAACTGGACATGCTCGACACGCTGTCGACATCCGGCGCAACGTCGCGGCTGTCCTGCCAGAATCCTCCTGTCGGCGGACATGGATGGCCTGAAGGTCGTCCTCGCGCCGGAGGAAGAGGAAAAGTCGGCGGCGGCCTGAAGTCGTCCGGCGTTCCTTTCGTCTCATCGCAAACCGGGGACCTCAATCCTTCGAGACGGCGCTGAAGGTCTCCTCACGATGAGGAGATACTCGGAGTCTGCTCCTCATCCTGAGCAGCGCCGAAGGCGTGTCCGGAAGGATCGAGGCCCCAGTCATTCGCGTTCTTCACCTGTGCGATCCGGCAACCCCCGTCCTCCCTCCAACGCCATTCGCAGAAACCGAATGCTGCCTCTCCCGCGCTCCGTAGCACCACGTTCCAACAATTACTAACTTATTGTATTTGCTTGTTTTTATAAGCCTTCGCCGTTGCGCGGAGGTGGCAATTCCCGCATTATCCGGCCCGGTCAATCTCGGGGTTCGATTATGGGTTCTCTAAAGACATTCCCGGTCTCTGCGGTCGTCGTCGGAAGGCGGGTGATCGTCGTCGGTGGCGGTGAGGCCGCCGCGGCGAAGCTCAGGCTTCTTGCCAGGACGCAGGCCCAGGTGCAGCTCTACGCGCCGGAGATCGAGGAGTGCGTGCGGTCGGTGGCCGTAAGGGAAGGCTACTCCATCCATCAGCGTCTGCCGGAGGCAGGAGAGTTCAAGGGTGCGGCGCTCGCCTTCATCGGGACGGAAGACGAGACGCTCGACCGGTCACTTGCCGATCTCGCTCGCGAGGCCGGCGTGCCGGTGAACGTCGTCGACCGGCCGGAGCTGTGCGATGTCCTGACGCCTGCCATCGTCGACCGCGCGCCGCTGACGATCGCCATATCCACGGAAGGCGCCGCGCCGGTGCTCGCAAGCATCCTGCGCGGGCGGATCGAGAGCATGCTGGCGCCCGGCGTCGGCCTGCTCACCCTGCTCGCGGCCGGGCTGCGTGACCGCGTCGCCGAACTGCTGCCCCCGGGAGCGAAGAGGCTTGCCTTCTGGCGCGCCTATTTCTCGTCGGAAGCCATGGCGGACGCCGCCGCGCGCGGTGAAGCCGAGACGCGCCGTCGCGCGGTGAAGCTGCTGGAAGAGGTGCGCTCGGGCGGGACCGGTGCCGGCTTCGTCTGGCTCGTCGGCGCCGGTCCCGGCGCGGCCGACCTTCTGACGATCCGCGCCCAGCGTGTGCTGTCCGAGGCCGATGTCGTGGTCTACGACCGGCTGGTCGATGCCGCCGTCATGGAGCATGTCCGCCGGGACGCGCGCCGCATCGACGTCGGCAAGCGGAAGGGGCAGGCGGTCGCCACGCAAGGCGAGATCAACGACATCCTGGTCTCCGAGGCGCGGGCCGGGCACAGGGTCGTCCGCCTCAAGGCCGGCGATCCGATGATCTATGGACGCGCAGGCGAGGAGATCGCCGCGCTCCGGAACGCCGGGGTCGAGCACGCCGTGGTGCCGGGGATTACGGCCGCGCTGGGCGCAGCCGCCGAGACCGCGACCCCGGTGACGCATCGCGACCATGCCTCCTCGCTGGTTTTCGCGACCGGTCATGCGGCCACCGGGGCCGAAGGCATCGAATGGTCACGGATCGCACGAACGGATGTCACATTGAGCCTCTATATGGCCCGCTCCAACGCCGACGAGGTGGCTGCTTCGCTCATCTCCGCGGGCCTCCCGGCCGATACGCCGGTGGGTGCCGTCGAGAACGCGACGCGGGCCGATGCGCGGCGCTTCTTCGGGCGGCTCGGCGACCTGCCGGCGCTCGCGAGGCGCGGTGACATCGACGGGCCCGTGGTCATTTTCGTCGGCCGTGCGGTGGCCGAAGGCGACTGGGCGGATGCGTCCTCCTTCGCCTCGGCCGAGATACTGGCGGCTTGAGGAGGCCACGATGGCTGCGAAGACTTCCGAACTCAGGGTTCTGACGGCAAACCGGCTCGGCGACGGGCGGGTCGTCTATCTCGACGGCGCCGGCGAATGGACCTCCCAGCTCGACAAGGCTGCTCTGGTGCGCGGCGTCGAGGACGCCGATCGCGTCGAGGCCGCGGGAGAGGCCGCGGTCGCCGAGCAGATCATCGTCGAGCCCTATCTCATAGACGTCGAGGTGGTGGACGACGGGGTACGGCCCGCGCGTCTGCGCGAGCGCATCCGGGCGGACGGTCCGACCGCCGGCAATTCGCTGATCCGCGGCGAGGAATACGCAAAGGCATCCTAGATGTACCGCTACGACGAGTTCGACCAGGCGTTCGTTTCAGAACGTGTCGCGCAGTTCTCCGACCAGGTTCGCCGGCGTATCGCCGGCGATCTGACGGAAGACCAGTTCAAGCCGCTCCGGCTGATGAACGGCGTCTACCTGCAGCTTCACGCCTACATGCTGCGTATCGCCATTCCCTACGGAACGCTCTCGTCGAAGCAGATGCGCAAGCTCGCGCATATCGGGCGTGTCTACGACCGTGGCTACGGCCATTTCACGACGCGGCAGAACCTGCAGTACAATTGGCCCCGGCTCGAGGACATTCCGGCGATCCTGTCGGAGCTGGCCGAGGTCGAGATGCACGCCCTCCAGACCTCGGGCAACTGCATCCGCAACGTCACCGCCGACCATTTCGCCGGCGCCGCGGCCGACGAGGTCGCCGATCCGCGCATCTATGCCGAGATCGTCCGCCAGTGGTCGTCGATACATCCAGAGTTCACGTTCCTGCCGCGCAAGTTCAAGCTCGCGGTGACAGGAGCGGCGAAGGACCGGGCAGCGATCCGTACGCACGACATCGGCCTGGAGGTGAAACGGGGCGCGGACGGCGAAATCGGTTTCGGCGTCTTCGTCGGCGGCGGGCAGGGGCGCACGCCGATGCTCGCCAGGGAGATCGATCCTTTCGTGCCGGAGCGCGATCTCCTCGCCTATCTCGAGGCGATCCTGCGCGTCTACAACCGCTGGGGCCGGCGCGACAACAAGTACAAGGCGCGCATCAAGATACTCGTCCACGAGCGGGGCATCGATTCCATCCGCGATGAGGTGGAGGCGGAGTTCGCGGAGATTCGCGGCGGGGTGCTCGATCTTCCCGTTGAGGAGCGCGAGCGGATCGCGGCCTATTTCGCGCCCCCCGACTTCGAGGACCTGCCGATCGAGGCCGCGCGACTTTCGCGGGCGATCGCGGCCGATCCGGACCTCGCGGCCTGGGTCGAGCGCAACATGCATCCCCATCGCGCGCCGGGCTACGCCTCCGTGACGATCTCGCTGAAGCCGACCGGCGGCGTCCCAGGAGATGCGACGGCCGAGCAGATGGAGGCCGTGGCCGACATCGCAGAGCGGTTCGCCCTGTCGGAGATCCGCGTCAGCCACGAGCAGAATCTGGTTCTTCCCCATGTCCGCAAGAACGACCTGCCGGAGATCTACGGACTCTTGAAGGAGGCGGGGCTCGCCAGCTCGAATATCGGGCTCGTGACCGACATCATCGCCTGCCCGGGGCTCGACTACTGCGCGCTGGCCAATGCGCGGTCGATCCCCGTGGCCCAGCGGCTGTCGGAGCGCTTCGCGGACCCTGTCCGCCAGCGCGAGATCGGCGATCTGTCAATCAAGATCTCCGGTTGCATCAACGCCTGCGGCCATCATCACGTCGGCCACATCGGCATTCTGGGCGTCGACCGGAAGGGCGAGGAGTTCTACCAGATCACGCTCGGCGGGGCGCCCGGCGAGGATGCCTCGATCGGCGAGATCGTCGGCAAGGGCTTCGCCACGGACGAGGTCGTGGATGCGGTGGAGACCATCGTCGACACCTACGTATCGCTTCGGGAATCGCCGGACGAGACCTTCCTGACAGCCTATCGCCGCCTCGGCGAAGCCCCGTTCAAGGAGGCCCTCTATGGCGGCTGAGATTCACGCCACCTCCCCCTCCAGAGGAGGGTGTTCGACCGAGCGGAGCCCGGCCATGACCGCCGACGTGATCACGCTGAAGCCCGAGCCGGCCGTGCTCGACAGGCTGTTCACCGGCGAGCCGGCGCGCCATGTGTTGTCCTATGTGCTCAGGGACTTCGCTCCGGGCAAGACGGCCGTGGTGTCGTCCTTCGGGGCGGAATCCGCGGTGCTCCTGCATCTGGTCGCCTCGGTCGACCGAGCGACGCCGGTGATCTTCATCGACACGCTGAAGCATTTCCCGGAGACACTGGAGCACCGCGACCGGCTGATCGCACGGCTGGGACTGACCGATGTGCGCTCGATCCGGCCGACGCCCGAGAGGGTCGATGGGCTCGATCCGGCGGGCGATCTCCATTCGCTCGACAGCGATGCCTGCTGCGCCTTCCGCAAGACCGAGCCGCTCGCGCGGGCGCTGGAAGGCTTCGACGCCTGGATCTCGGGCCGCAAGCGCCACCAGGCGGCGACGCGCACCCGGCTGCCGCTGTTCGAGCGCGAGGACGGGCGGATCAAGGTCAATCCGCTCGCGGCCTGGGGGCCGGACGAACTTCGCGACTACATGGCGACGCACGATCTGCCGGCGCATCCGCTGGTCGCGCGGGGCTTTCCGTCCATTGGCTGCGCGCCCTGCACAAGCGCGGTTGCGGAGCACGAAGACGCGCGGGCCGGTCGCTGGCGGGGCACAGGCAAGACCGAATGCGGCATCCACCTGTCGCTCAACGGCCAGTTCGCGCGCACGCTGGAGCGCGCCGGAGCGGGATGCTGATGAGCGGGGAAGACACGGTGCTGTTTCGCGACGGCCGGATCGAGCAAGACCGCTGGACCACGGCCGGCCGGGATGACGCGCTGCCGGAAGACGGCGCGATCATCGTCCCGCTGGCCACCTGGTTCGAACTCAGGACGCGCAACACGCTCGAGCAGTGGGACATCGGCGTCTCGGTGGCGGCCGGGGAGGACGTTTCGGAGATAGAATCCGATCTCGACCGCATCTCTCTGGTATCGCTTGATTTTCCGAAGTTTACCGATGGACGCTCCTATTCGGCGGCGCGGTTGCTGCGCGAGCGCTACGGCTTCGAGGGCGAGATTCGTGCGACGGGTGACGTTCTGCTCGACCAGATTCCGCTGATGCTCCGTTGCGGATTCGATGCCTTTGCCATAAGTCACGGTCCGACGAAGCGCGCCCTCGAGGCCGGTCGGCTGCCGGAGGTCCCGATCTTCCTCCAGCCGGCGGGCGAGCGCGGCGAGGTGCCCCTGGGCACGCGCCCGTGGCTGCGGCGCAGAGCGCAAACCGAGACCCGATAGCGAATTCCCATGAGCGATAACGTCATCTCCACCGATGTCGCCATCATCGGTGCCGGGCCGGTCGGCCTGTTCGCGGTGTTCGAACTGGGACTGCTCGACATGCAGGCCCACCTCATCGACATCCTCGACAAGCCGGGCGGGCAGTGCGCCGAGCTCTATCCCGAGAAGCCGATCTACGACATCCCGGCATGGCCGGTAATCTCGGGGCAGGAGCTGACGGACAGGCTCATGGAGCAGATCCGGCCGTTCAGCCCCACCTTCCATTTCGGCCACATGGTCGAGAGCCTGGAGCGGCTGCCGGACGGGCGCTTCCGGCTCGCCACCGACCAGGGCCTCGTCCTTGAAGCGCCGGTCGTCGTGATCGCGGCCGGGGGCGGGTCGTTCCAGCCGAAGCGCCCACCTATCCCGGGCATCGAGGACTTCGAGAGAGGTTCGGTCCACTACGCCGTCCGGCGCATGGAGGACTTCCGCGACCAGGAGCTCGTCATCGTCGGGGGCGGTGATTCCGCGCTCGACTGGACGCTCAACCTGCAGCCTCTGGCCAGGAAGCTGACGCTCATCCACCGCCGTGACTCCTTCCGCGCCGCGCCGGATTCGGTCAACAAGATGAAGGCGCTGGTGGACGAGGGGAAGATGGACTTCCGCCTCGGCCAGGTCTCGGCGCTGACCGGCGCCGACGGCGCACTGACCTCGATCACGGTGAAGGGCGACGACAAGTCCGAAGTCGAGATCGCCTGCGATCGCCTGCTCCCGTTCTTCGGCCTGACCATGAAGCTCGGGCCTGTCGCCAACTGGGGCATCAATCTCCACGAGAACCTCATCCCGGTGGACACCGAGAAGTTCGAGACGTCGGAACCCGGCATCTTCGCCATCGGCGACATCAACTGGTATCCGGGCAAGCTGAAGCTGATCCTGTCGGGCTTTCACGAGGGAGCGCTTATGGCGCAGGCGGCCTTCCGCATCCTCTACCCGGAGAAGCGGCTCGTGTTCCAGTACACGACGTCGTCGACGAACCTGCAGAAGAAGCTCGGGGTGAGCTGAGGCTCCTCACACGTTCAGAAGCAGATACTCGCGCTCCCAGCTCGATATCACCCGGTTGTAGAGCTGCCATTCGAGCGTCTTCACCTCGATGAAGGCGTCGATGAAGCGGTTGCCGAGGAGGTCGCGCAAGGGGCCGGCGCCGTCGAGCATGGCGAGAGCGTCGTGCTGGTGTCGCGGCAGCGCGAAGGGCAGGGTGTGGGCGTCGATCGCGACCATCGGCTCGGGCTCGCGGCCCTCGTCGAGGCCGATCAGCCCGCAGGCGAGCGTCGTCGCCACCGCGAGATAAGGGTTGGCGTCGGCGCCCGCGATGCGGTTTTCGATGCGCCGGGCCTGGGGCGCCGAATCCGGCACGCGCAGGCCGCAGGTGCGGTTGTCGCGGCCCCAGTGGACGTTGATGGGGGCGTCCAGATTCCAGCCGGATGCGGCGGTAGGAATTCACGTTCGGGCAGACGAGTGGCATTGCCGAGGGCATGTAGCGCTGCAGGCCCGACACGAAGTGCAGCAGGAGCGGTGAATCCCCGCCGTCGCCGTCGACGAAGACGTTGCGGCCGTCCTCGATCCCCACCACCGACTGGTGGATGTGCATGGCCGAGCCCGGCTCGTTTTCGTGCGGCTGGGCCATGAAGGTCGCATGGATGCCGTGCTTGAGCGCGGCCTTTCGGACGGCGCGCTTGAAGAGGAAGGCCTGGTCGGCGAGTTCCAGCGGGTCGCCGTGCCTGAAGTTGATCTCGAGCTGCGCCGCGCCGGCCTCGTGGGCCATCGTGCCGATGTCGACGCGCGAGGCCTCGCAATAGGCGTAGATGTCCTCGACCACGGGGTCGAACTCGTTCGCCGCCTCGATGCCGTAGGCCTGGCGGCCGGACTCCTTGCGCCCCGACAGCCCCGCCGGCGATGTCAGCGGCAGGTCGGGGTCGATGCTCTTCTCGACGAGATAGAACTCCAGCTCCGGGGCGATGATCGGCTTCAGCCCGCGCTCGGCATAACCTTCCAGCACACGTTTAAGGACGGAGCGCGGTGCGAAGTCGACCGGTGTCCCGTCGTTGTACACCGCGTCGCATATCACCTGCGCGGTCGGCTCGTCATACCAGGGCACCAGCCGCACGGACGGCACGTCCGGTATGGCGCGGATGTCCTGGTCGATCTCGGCGGCGACCTTGGTGTCGTAGACGGAATCCCCGGTCACCGCCTGGACGAAGATCGTCTCGGGTAGCCGGACGCCGGTATCGAGCGTGCCGATGAAGTCCTCGCGCGGAACGATCTTGCCGCGCATCATGCCGTTCATGTCCGGCACGAGGCATTCGACCTCGTCTATGACGTGGCCGCGCAGCCAATGGACGATGTCGTCGAGAGTGCGGGGGGTAGGCGCCTGCTGGTCCATGCGGGATCACCGATGAGTTGCTGACACCACAATGTGCCCGAGAGGTGCTGCGAGACAACAGTGGCGAGCGGGGGTCGGTGCCCATCAACCCGGTTCAGCTGCGCTTGCCGGGCGCCGCAGAGTATATTTCCACGTCATAGGGGCTGAAGAGCCTGATCGCCCGCTGGGTCGCAGCGGGCAGTTCGACCGGCTTGAAGGCCGGGCTCTCGCGGAACGCCATGGCGTGGTCGGGCGCGACGAGGACGACATGGACGCCGTGGCGCCGGCCGTGCTCGGCGAGGCGCGCGGCTATGCGCGTCGTCATGCGCTCATTGAAGGGGTCGAACAGATAAACGACCAGCGGTTCGGCGGGGAGGGCGACGGTGGCGACGTCCGCATGAAGAAACTCGACATCCCGGCAGGCCATCAGCGAGCGCGGCCAGTGGCGCAGGTTCATCACCGCGTCGTCGTGCAGTTCCTCGGCGAACTCGACACCGAGAATGCGCCTGAAGGGCAGGCGAGCGGCCTCGAACACCGCTCGGCCCCGGCCGGACCCGAAATCGACGAAGATGGACTGGCGGACCACGTCTGCCGGCAATCCCTCCAGAGCCCACCTGACGACGCGGCGCGGGGTCGGCCTGTAGCCGTGCGCGGACGCCTTGCCCGGTCCGGCCACGGTCAGGTCGTCGAGCGCCGTCTCGTTCGCGGTCGAGACGCGTTCCGGGCCGGCGTCGAGGCGATCCAGGATCAGGCGGTGTAGCGTCAGGAGGCCGGGGCGGCGCGGCTGCGGCCAGCCGGCGCTGGTGGCCGGCGCCGTGGCGGCGGCCTGCGCGACGGGTAGCGGCTTCGGTCCGGGAGACGGTGCCCGGGCGTCAGTCTTCGCGTCCGCCTTCTTGCGCGGCGCGCGCTTGACCTTTCCCCCGACGACGCGGGAGCGTTGCGGCCTCGGCTTGCGGGCTGGGGTGTCTGCGGCGCGACTCATGAACGTGCATTGTAGCCGAGTTGGTCCGCGTGGACCGTCGTAGCCTCGCAACTCGGTAAAGACGAGGCCACCGGGCTCACCGCGCCAGCTCGCGCATGGCCCCGTCCAGCCCCCCGATGGTCAGGGGGAACATCCGGTCGGCGAAGATCTGCCGCATCATGCCGATGGAGGCAGTGTAGTCCCAGTGCTCGCGCGGCACGGGATTGAGCCAGACCGCGCGGTCGTACACGTCCAGCACCCGCGACAGCCAGACGACGCCGGGCTCCTCGTTCATGTATTCGACCGACCCGCCCGGCATGGTGATCTCGTAGGGGCTCATCGAGGCGTCGCCAACGAAGACGATCCGGTAGTCCGGGGGTACTTGTGCAGGACGTCCCAGGTCGGCAGCCGTTCCTGCCAGTGCCGGCGGTTTTCCCTCCACACGTGGTCGTAGAGGCAGTTGTGGAAATAGAAGTGCTCCATGACCTTGAACTCGGAGCGGGCGGCCGAGAACAGCTCCTCGCAGACGCGGATATGCCAGTCCATCGAGCCGCCGATGTCGAAAAACAGCAGCACCTTGACCGCGTTGCGACGCTCGGGGCGGAACTTCAGGTCGAGATAGCCGCGATGGGCGGTGCCCCGGATGGTTCCGTCGAGATCCAGTTCGTCGGCGGCGCCCGTACGGGCGAAATGGCGCAGGCGACGCAGCGCGACCTTGATGTTGCGGGTGCCTAGCTCGACGCTGTCGTCGAGGTCCCTGAACTCGCGCTTGTCCCAGACCTTGACCGCCCGGAAGTTACGGTTGCCGTCCTGGCCGATACGGATGCCTTCGGGATTGTAGCCGTAGGCGCCGAAGGGCGAGGTGCCGGCCGTGCCGATCCATTTCGAGCCGCCCTGATGCCGGCCCTTCTGCTCTGCGAGGCGCTGCTTCAGCGTCTCCATAAGCTTGTCCCAGCCGCCGAGCGCCTCGATCTCGGCCTTCTCCGCGTCGGTCAGATATTTCTCGGCCAGCTTGCGAAGCCATTCCTCGGGAATTTCGGCCTCGATTCCCTCGGAGACCAATTCCAGTCCCTTGAAAACATGGCCGAAGACGCGATCGAAGCGGTCGAGGTTGCGCTCGTCCTTCACCAGGGCGGCGCGCGACAGGTAATAGAAGTCCTCGACGTTCCGGTTCGCCAGATCGTGCTCCAGCGCCTCCATCAGCGTCAGGTACTCGCGCAGCGAGACGGGCAGTCCCGCCTGTTTCAGCTCATGGAAGAAGGTGACGAACATCGCTCGGTCATATCGGCTGCCATCACTCCTTCATCAGCGCGACGCTGGCGGACGTATAGGGCGGGGTGCGCTGGCCGGTGGTGGTCTCCACGCTGATGCGGAAGGTGCCGTCGCCGTCGCGGCGGATGGTCATGAACGAGAGCGGCTGGCCGGGATGGCGCAGCTCGAACTCCAGGCGGTCGCCGTCGCGATAGCCGATCATCTGCGAGGAGCCGACGCTGGGCGGCCCGGCGAAGGTCGCGCGATAGGCGCCGAGCGTGGTGTCGTAGTTGGCCGATATGCGGAAGGTGGCGGTGAAGGTCTCGCCGCCGCAGCGGCCGCTGATCTCGAGCCTGGCGCGATCGTCGGCGACGCCGGCGGCACGGCAGATCACCTCCTCCGGCTGCGAGCGGGGCGTCAGCTGGACGACGCCCTGGCCGCGCCAGTCGCCTGTAAATTCCTGGAGGTACCGGGTCTCGGCCGGGTCGGCCTGCGCGACCGTAGCCGTAACCGATGCGACCGCCAGCGCGATGACGGCGTATCTCAAGCCGGGCCTGTTACCGAACATCGTCGTTTCCTCGCTCAAGACCACTCAATCTTCCGAACGGGATCGGCCCGTTCCCGTTCCCACCAGCGTCGACATGATCTCCTTCACGCCCGGCGGGCTGTTGGCGAGCCAGGGCAGGGGACGGCAGACGTTGAGCGTGGCCAGGCCGATACGTGCCGTGAGGAGACCATTTATCACGCCTTCGCCGAGTTGTGCGGAAAGTCGTGCGGCGAGGCCGTGTCCGATGACCTGCTGGACGATGCCGTCGGTCATGGCGAGCCCACCGGTGACCGCGAGATTGCCCAGCGCCATGCGGACCAGGCGGACGAGCGCGAGCCCGCTCGGCCGGCCGCCGTAGAGCGCGGCGATGCCACGGATTAGGCGGATCGATTTCGAACGCCACGAAGGCGACATCCACGAGCGCGCGCGGGCTGACGGCGGTGACGACCGACACCCGCTGGGCGGACGCGGTGACGAGCGCGCGGGCCTGAACGTCGAGCTTCGTCATCAGCTCGCGCTCGGCGAGGCGGAGGAGATCTCGGCCGTCGATGATCTCGGCGAGATTGGTTTGCAAGGCCGCGCGGGAGCGGGCGGTGTCGGGCCGGTCGGTGTAGATCGAGATCACCTCGCGAACGACCTTGCGCGCCCCCTCCCGGTTGTCGCGGATTGCGGCCTCGTCGGCCTGGACGCGCAGCCCAGTGATCTTGGCCAGCCGCATCAGCCCGGCCGCCTCCCGGGCGATGAACGCCAGGAGAGCGAGGGCCGTCGCGCCGGCCAGCACCGCCCCGGTCCAGCCGAGCCAGTCCGAGCGTGCAAAGAGGCCGGTGACGAAATCCGTGACCCAGATGCCGAGGGCTAGAGAGAGAAGCGCGCCGAATGCGGCCATAAACCAGCGGCCGAAGCGGAAGCGCCGCCGCGCGGGCGGCATCACGACAAGCGCGCCGCCCGAAGGTTCGGCGAAGACGTCGTCGGGCTCGGGTGTGACGACGATCTTGCCGCGCGGTGCCTTCGGCGTGCCTTCCGGCGCCAACGGGTCCTCGACGAGGACGCCGGGGTTGTCGAGGCGGAAGGCGGCGGGCCTGCGTGTCTTCCCGTCGGTCATGCGAGGCGGTCTCCGATCAGGAACTGAAGCGCCCTGTCGAGGCGGATGTGGGGCAGCGACAGCGTCACGCCCTCGGCCGTGCGCTCGAGCCGGGGAGGGCGGAAGCGCACGAAGCGATAGGCCTCGGCCTCGCGCTCGCTCACATTGGCCGGCACCTCGAAGATCGCGTTTCCACCTTCGAAGACCGATTCCGGATCGGCCGGCAAGTCGCCGGGGAATATGGCGATTTCCTCCTCGCCGTTGAAGGTCTCGCCGTCCACCTTCTGGCCCTTCTCGGGTACGCCGACGATGCAGTCCAGGGTCTGGCGGCCGCGCTTGACGGTGGCCTCGCGGGTGGCGCGCACCGACGCAATGGCCAGCACGTCGACATCGGCGCCGGCGAACTCGGCGCGGTCGATGGCCTTCTGCGTCATGCGGCGGAGGATGGCCTCCAGGCGGTCGTGGCTGCGGTGGTGGAGGTGGTCGGCCTTGGTGGCGGCGAACAGGATGCGGTCGACGCGTCGCGTCAGGATGCGGCCGAGCCAGCTCCTGCGGCCAGGGCGGAAGGTGGCGAGGATTTCGGCGAGCGCCGCTTCGAGGTCGGCGATCGCAGACGGGCCGGCATTCAACGCCTGCAGGGCGTCGACGAGCACGATCTGGCGGTCGAGGCGGGCGAAGTGTTCGCGGAAGAAGGGCTTCACGACCACGGACTTGTAGGCCTCGTAGCGCCTTTCCATCATCGCCATCAGGCTGCCGCGGGCGCTACGCTTGTCCATCGCGACGTTCGAGCGGTGCGAAGGTCAGCGCCGGTGAGCCTTCGAGGTCGCCCGGCATCAGGAATCGGCCAGGCGGCAGGGCCGAGAGCGAGAAGCGCTCGTCGCGGCACGCGCGCAGGTACTCGGTGAACAGATGGGCCGCCTCGCGGGCCTGCGCCTCGTCCTCACCGGCGTCGGGGTTCAGCGTCTCGAGATGGGCGTGCCACTTGGCTGCAAGGCGCTTCCTCGGCTGAACGCGGCTCAGCGCCACCGCGCGGGCCGACCATTCGGCGTAGGACTGGCCGAGCAGCGGCAGGTCGAGAAGCCACTCGCCGGGGTAGTCGACGATATCGATGTTGAGACGGCCGGGCCCGACGTTGCGGCCCCAGAAGGTGGCGGACTCGTAGTCGAGCGTGACGCGCAGCTCGCTCACCCGGCGGGTCGAGTTCGGCCAGTGGCGGTCCGCGCCGGTCAGCGCCTCGACATGGGCCTCGTAGTCGAAGCGCGGCACGTCGTCGTCGGGCTGGGGGTCGAGATGGGCGCCGATCAGGCGGCCCTCGTTCAGGGCGTCGAAGACCGGCAGCCGTCCACCGCGCACGAGATTGTGGACCAGCGCGGTGATGAACACCGTCTTGCCCGCGCGCGACAGCCCCGTCACCCCGAGGCGCACGGACGGCGCGACGAGCCCGGTGGCGAAATCGAACATGTTGCCGACGGCGAGGCGCGTCTCGTCGGCGATCGAGGTCAGGCTCAAGGCGTCCGGTTCTCCCGAGGCTGCAATGTAGGGAAGGGCGCGCGGCTGTGGAATAGGCTCCGCGTGCTCAATCGCCGTTGGTCAGGCCGATGCCCGCGGGCGTGTGGAACGCCGTCAGGCGTCCGCCGCCGGGGCCGATCTCGCTCCAGCGCGGCTCCTCGAAGTCGATCACGGCGAGCCCCGTGGTGGGATACTTCTGCTTCATCGCCCGCAGCGAGGGGGCGTCGCCGACGGGGGCGAGGATGTGGGCGAGTTCCTCCATGGCGGGGTTGTGCGCGATCAGCATCACCGTCCCGGCGGTCAGCGCGTACTCGCGGATGGCGTCGAGATATCCGGTGGCGTCGGCCTCGTAGAGGCGGCGCGAGACGCAGATGTCGCAGTCGCCCGGCAGGAGGGGAAGCATCAGCGCCAGCGTCTCCTTCGCGCGCTGGGCCCCGGAACAGAGAATCCGGCCGGGCTCCAGGGCCTGCCCGGCCATGAAGGCGGCCATCGCAGGCGCCGCCTGCCTCCCGCGTCCGTTGAGCGGCCGGTCGTAGTCGGGCTGCCCGGTCTCGCTCCAGGAGGACTTGGCGTGGCGCAAGAGAAGGAGTCGCAACATGGGCCTTGGCCTCCGACGTTCAGGTGGTGCGCGAGAAGTCGGGCTTGCGCTTCTCGAGGAAGGCCGAAAATGCCTCACGTGCCTCTGGAGAGCGCAGGAGCTCGCCGAAAAGTTCCGCCTCGCGCCGGATGGTGGCCTCCAGAAGATCGCGGTCGGCACGCATCAGGCGCCTGGTCTCGCGCATGGCCCGGGGCGGCTTTTCGGCGATGCGGGCCGCTACCGACATCGCCTCTGCTTCCAGCTCGGACGCGCCGACGATGCGGTTCGCGATGCCAAGCTCGACCGCGCGGGCGCCGTCAAAGGTCTCCGCCAGCATCAGGAGTTCGGCGGCGCGGGCATGGCCCACGAGCCTCGGCAGCAGGAGGCTGGAGGCCGCCTCCGGCACGAGCCCGAGATCGACGAAGGGCAGGCGCATGCGGGCGTCGGTGGTGATGAGGACGATGTCGCAGTGGAGCAGCATCGTCGTGCCGATGCCGACCGCGTTACCCTCGACGCCGGCGACCATCGGTACGGAAGCGCGCGCCAATGCCTCGAGGAAGCCGAAGACCGGCGCGGTGGGCTCCAGCGGAGGGCGCTCCAGGAAGTCCGCTATGTCGTTGCCGGCGGTGAAGTGCCCACCCGACCCGAGGAACACGACGGCGCGCACGGAGTGATCACGTTCCGCGCCCTCCACGGCCTCGGTGAGGGCTGAATACATGTCGGCGGTGATGGCGTTGCGCTTGTCGGTACGGGCAAAGCGCACGGTCAGGACGTGGCCGTCGTGCGCGACCTGGACATGATCGGTCATGGGGTATCCCGGAGCGTTACCTCGTTCCGGCGCAGCCTAGCGGTATTGCCGGCGGAATTCAGCCGGGGTGAATTTCGGGGATGGCCGGCTTCGATGCCCCTGCCGCCACACCGTGTCATTGCCGGGCTTGTCCCGGCAAAGGGCTCAAGCGGTCTCGGCGAGGCTTGCCTGGCTGACGGCGTCGAGGCCGGCGCGCAGGCGGTCCGGCTCGCCGTCGCCGAGCGGGGTCTCGATCCCGGCATGGGTGCTCTTCCAGACAGGTAGCGCCTCTGCGAGCAGGTCGCGGCCGGGATCCGTGAGCACCAGCCTGCGTCCGCGCTTGTCCGACGGGTCTACGGCGATCTCGATCAGGCCCCGCCGCTGCAGGGGCTTCAGCGCGGCCGTCAGCGTCGTGCGGTCCATCGCCAGCAGGGCGGCCACCGAGCCCATGGTCGGCGGCTGGGGCCGGTTGAGCGACATCAGCAGCGAGAACTGGCCGTTGGTCAGTCCGTGCGGGCGAAGCGCATCGTCGAAGCGGCGCGCCAGCGCCCGCGCCGCACGCTGCGCATGCAGGCACAGGCAGTTGTCGCGGACGAACAGCGTGGCTTCGTATGAGACCGGCGGTGGCTTTGACATGTCGTAGTTATGTTGATATCAACGTTTAAAGTCAATGCGACGTTGCCTTGATACGCGATGAGAGGAGGAAGTCCATGTCCCGTTCCGCCATCGTTTCAAGGGATGACTGGACTGCCGCCCGGCTCGACCTGCTCAAGCGTGAGAAGGCGCTGACCCGCGCGCTCGACGAGGTGAGGGCGGCGCGGCAGAAGTTGCCTTGGGTCGAGGTGGACAAGGATTACGTCTTCGAGGGCGCGGACGGCCCCCGGTCGCTGTCCGATCTCTTCGAGGGGCGAAGCCAGCTCATCGTGCATCACCTGATGTTCGCGCCCGACTGGAACGCCGCCTGTGTCGGTTGCTCCTTCCAGGCCGATCACATCGACGGTCCGGGCCAGCACCTCGAGCATCACGACGTCCGGATCGTCGCGGTGTCGCGCGCGTCGGTCGAGAAACTCGAGGCCTACCGCAAACGCATGGGCTGGCGCTTCGAGTGGGTGTCGTCGCTCAACAGCGACTTCAATCGCGACTTCGGCGTCCATTTTCCGGCCGATGCGACAGGAAGCATGGATTACAATTTTGGCACCTTCACCGTTGATCCGAGCGTTCACGGCGAGGAACTGCCGGGCATCAGCGTATTCTGTCGCGACGAAGAGGGGCGGATCTTCCATTCCTACTCGACCTATGCCCGCGGCCTCGACATGCTCCTCGGCGCGAACCACTACCTCGACCTGACGCCCAACGGCCGGAACGAGCCAAAGGGCTCCGGCCACGGCTGGATCAGGCGGCACGACGAGTACGAGGACGGGCGTTCGGCCGCCGAATAGCCGCCGGAGGCCGGCGTGGACGCATCACGGCCAACGGCTCATCTTCCGTAACGTAAGTATCGTGGTACGATGCGCGCTGCCGCGCCGGTCGAGCGCGGTCTTTTCGTGCGAGAGGTGCTTCGATGAAACCGGTTGCGTCGATCCGTTGCGGCGTGGGCGTGTTGCTCGCCTGCGCCCTTTCCGCCTTCCCGTCCCTCGCGGATGAGCGTGGCGAGTATCTTGCCAGCATCATGGATTGCGGCGGCTGCCATACACCGGGCAACCTGATGGGCAAGCCCGACATGGAACGCTATCTCGGCGGCTCGGAGGTCGGGTTCCAGATCCCCGAGCTCGGGGTCTTCTACCCGCCGAACCTCACGCCCGACGCCACGGGTCTCGCCGGCTGGAGCGAGGAGGACATTGTGACGGCGGTGCGTACCGGCGTCCGTCCGGACGGACGCCAGCTCGCGCCGATCATGCCGTGGATGAACTATGCGGCGCTGACCGACGACGACGCCATGGCGCTCGCCAGATACATCAAGGGCCTGCCGGCGGTTAGCAACAAGGTCCCGGGGCCTGTGGGGGCGAGCGAGACGCCGCCTCTCGCCTACATGACGATCGTCATGCCGTGACCGGCTATCCCCGCTCGCGCCGGGCCATGAAGGCGATCTTCTCGAACAGGTGAACGTCCTGCTCGTTCTTCAGGAGCGCGCCGTGGAGCGGCGGGATCAGCTTCGCGGGGTCGCGCTCGCGCAGCACCTGTTCGTCGACGTCCTCGGCGACGAGGAGCTTGATCCAGTCGAGGAGTTCCGAGGTCGAGGGCTTCTTCTTGATGCCCGGCACCTCGCGGACCTCGTAGAACACCGACATCGCCTCGCGCAGGAGCCGCTTCTTGAGGCCGGGGAAATGGACCTCTACGATCTCGGCCATTGTCTCGGGATCGGGGAAACGGATGTAGTGGAAGAAGCAGCGGCGCAGGAAGGCGTCGGGCAGCTCCTTCTCGTTGTTGGAGGTAATCAAAACGATGGGCCGGTTGCGGGCCGACACCGTCTCGCCGGTCTCGTAGATGTGGAATTCCATCCGGTCGAGCTCCTGCAGGAGATCGTTGGGAAACTCGATATCGGCCTTGTCGATTTCGTCGATCAGGAGCACGGGACGGACATCGGATTGGAAAGCCTCCCAGAGCTTTCCGCGCCGGATGTAGTTGGCGATGTCGTGGACGCGCTCGTCGCCGAGCTGGCTGTCGCGCAGGCGGCTCACCGCGTCGTACTCGTAAAGTCCCTGCTGCGCCTTGGTGGTCGACTTGACGTGCCATTCGAGCAGCGGGACGCCCAGCGCGCCGGCGATCTCGTGCGCCAGCACCGTCTTGCCCGTGCCGGGCTCGCCCTTCACCAGCAGCGGGCGCTCGAGCGTGATCGCGGCATTGACGGCGATCCGCAGGTCGTCGGTGGCGACATAGCGGTCGGTACCTTCGAAACGCATTCGGAATTCCTCTGGAGTGGCGGGCAGGGCGGGCGCACAGGTAGCGCAGAAAGCGCCGATCCGCCACCGCGCCGCCCGGCAAAGTTTTCCCCGACCGGCGCGTTTCTGCCGGGTGAACGGCCCGATCGATGGACGTTTCCGTCCGCTCGATAGTTGAAAAACAAGCGGAATCCAGGATGGCACGCCGGTTGCGTGACCCGTGCCGGACATGTGTGCCGGTATCGGGCCGGCCGGCTGGAGGGTATTTCGCATGGGTATTTACGGGGCACTGAACACGGCTGTGTCGGGTCTCAAGGCGCAGTCGTTCGCGCTCGAGCATATCTCCGGCAACATCGCCAACTCGCAGACGACCGGCTTCAAGCGGACCGAGACCGCGTTCTCGGACCTCGTGCCGACCTCGCCCTACTACCGCCAGCTCTCCGGCGGCGTGGAGGCCTATACGCGCGGCACCAACAATATCCAGGGCGACATCCGCGGCGCCGAGGTGCCGACCTTCATGGGCATCAACGGGCCGGGCTTCTTCATCGTGGAGCAGCAGGTCGACCTGTCGGATGGCCAGCCGGTCTTCGGCGGCGTCGATCTCTACACCCGGCGCGGCGACTTCGAGTTCGACCGCAGCGGATATCTCGTGAACGGCTCGGGCTACTACCTGAAGGCGATCCGCGTCGATCCGCAGACCGGCAACCTCGCCGGCAGCCAGCCCGAGCCCGTCCGGATCACCAACGACTTCCTGCCGGCACGCAACACCACCGAGATCACGCTGCGCACCAACCTGGCGCAGTATCCGCTGACGACACGGGCCGACCCGGCGGTGCCCGGCAGCGAGCTTCTCAACGCAACGGTCATGAATGGCGACGGCGACATCGAGGGCGACGACGCCTCGGCGTTCTTGGAGCAGTCCATCGCCGGCGGCTCGGTCACGGTCTATGACGCCGGCGGCTCGCCCGTGAACGTCCAGTTCCGATGGGCCAAGGTCGACAGCGCGGCGACCGGCGGAGGCGATGTCTGGAACCTGTTCTTCCTGACGGATTCCAGTGCCACAGGTAATGACGTCGCGTGGACGAATGTCGGGCAGGACTACGAGTTCAACGCCAACGGTCAACTGTCGACGCCCGTCACCCAGGTCGCCCTTCCGGGGCTGGCGGTGAACGGTGCGGCGGTCGGCGACATCGTCATCCAGCACGGCAACAACGGCATCACGCAGTTCGCCGACCCGAACGGCACTGCACAGGTGACCGACCTGCGGCAGAACGGCTATGCCGCCGGCGAGCTCGTGGGCGTCTCGATCTCCGAGGCCGGCCGCATCGTGGCGAGCTACACCAACGGCCGCACGGTGGACCTCTACGAGGTGAGCCTCGCCAGCTTCAACGCCCCCAACCGGCTCCAGAAACTCGACGGCGGAGCCTACACGGCGACGCAGGATTCGGGGCCGGCGATCATGGGCGCGCAGGGGACGATCCTCGGTGCCGCACTGGAAAGCTCCAACACGGACATCGCCGACGAATTCACCAAGCTGATCGTCACGCAGCAGGCCTACGCGGCCGGCACGCGCATCGTCACGACCAGCCAGGAGATGCTGCAGGAAGTCCTGAACATGCTGCGCTGACGAAGGCGCAGATCGGCGATCGGCGGGGACATGAGAAAGGCTGAAGCGACATGAGCATGTACAGCGTGCTCAGTTCCGCGCTGGCGGGCATGAAGGCCACCCAGTACGGCCTGGACCTCGTCGCCCGCAACGTCGCCAACGCCGACGTTCCCGGGTACACGCGCAAGCTCGGGAGCCAGTCTCCGCTCATCGCCGGCGACAAGATCATCGGCGTCAAGGCGGGGCAGATCACCCGCCAGATCGACATGCTCGTGCAACGCCAGCTTCGCACGGAAATGTCCGGTGCGGGCTATGCGGGCACCATCTCGCGATACTACGAGCACATGGACGTGCTGCTGGGCTCGCCGGGCTCGCCGGCGGCGCTGGACTCGCTGTTCAACTCGTTCCGGGGATCGCTCGAAGCGCTGACCTCGCAGCCGGATTCCTTCTCGACGCGCGACCAGCTTCTGCGGGACGCACAGGCGCTGGCGCAGATGCTGAACCAGAACGTCGCACGACATCCAGGCCATGCGGCTCGATGCCGAGAAGGGGATCGAGAACGCCGTCGGGCAGATCAACGACCTGTTGGGGCAGATATCCCGCATCAACCAGGAAATCGGCGCGAAGGCCGCGACCGGCAACATCCCCGCCGACCTGCTCGATGTCCGCGACGGCTACATCTCGCAGCTCAGCCAGCTCGTCGACATCCGCGTGGCGGAACGCGAGCACGGGCAGGTGGCGATATTCACCGGGTCGGGGTCGCTGCTCCTCGACCTTCAGCCGGCCGAACTGATGTTCGACGGGCGCGGCTCGATGACGCCGCAGTCGGTCTACAGCACCAACGACGACGAGCGCGGGGTCGGCACCATCCGCATGCGCTCGCCCAACGGGCTCGTCATCGACCTCATCAACGACAGGGCGATCCGTTCCGGCGAACTCGCCGCCCTCATCGAACTGCGGGACAAGCATCTCGTCCAGGCGCAGGGACAGCTCGACGCCCTGGCCGACGCGATGGCGCGGGCCCTGTCGGAGAACCGGATACCCGGCGAGGCCGCGGTCGACGGCGCGCAGGAGGGCTTCGACGTCGACACCGGCCCGCTCCTCGACGGCAACCGCATCACGCTGACATACACGATCAACGGCGTGGAGCAGCGGGTCTCCATCGTTCGCGTCGATGATCCGGACGCGCTGCCGCTCGACGACGGCGCGACCGCCGACCCGAACGACACCGTCATCGGCGTCGACTTCTCCAACGGCCTCGGCGACGTGGTGGCCGCGCTCAACGCCGCGCTGGGGCCGGAGATAGAGGTTCAGGACGCGGGCGGCGGCGTCCTGCGCTTCCTCGACGACGGGGCGGCGGACACCTCCGCCATCTCCGCGGCAACGGCGCATGTGACGGCGACCGGCGCGCAGGACGGCGGGTACGGGCTGCCGTTCTTCGTCGACGGATCGGGCGGGGGGCTGCCCTATACCGGCAGCCTGTCCGGCACCGGGCAGCAGACCGGGTTCGCCGGCCGCATCATGGTGAACCCGGCGCTGCTGGCCGACAACGAACAGCTCATACGCTACGGCTCCGACACCCATATCGGCGACCCGGCCCGTCCGCTCGACCTGATGCGCCGGCTCACCGACCAGCCGATGCACTTTGCGCCCAATCTGGGCATCAACGGATCGACGCCGTACCAGGGCACCGTCGCGAACTTCATGCAGCGCGTGGTCTCGCACCAGGCGGCCCAGGCCGCCGACGCGCAGCGCTCGAAGGTGTCGCAGGACATCGTGGTGGCGCAGCTCGAAGAGCGGTTCACGCGCGAGTCCGGGGTCAATATCGACCAGGAGATGGCCCACCTGATCGAACTCCAGACCGCCTACCAGGCCAACACGCGCGTGTTCCAAGCCTATCGTGAAATGATGACCATGCTTCTGCAGATGTCGAGGCGACCATGACCGGAGTTCCGCCCCTCTCCAAGTCCATCGGCTGGACCCGCGGCATCGCCGAGGGGCGTAACACGCTGCTCGACCTGCAGCGCCAGCTCGCCACTGGCAAGAAGTCGGCGACCTATGGCGGCCTCGGACCCGACCGGACCACGTCGCTGGCCATGCGCGCGCGCATCTCCTCGATCAACGCATTCCTGTCGACGATCCAGATGACGTCGGTGCGGACGAACGTCATGGACCAGGCGCTGACGCGGTTCGCCGAGATCGGCCGGGACATCAAGGCCGACGCCAATTTCCCGGCCTACGAGTTGACCGACGGCGACCGCACCTCGATGCAGGTGCGCGCGCAGAACGGGCTCGATGAGGCACTGTCGCTTCTCAGGTCCGACGTCGCCGGACGATATCTCTTCTCGGGCCGGGCGATCGACACCAACCCGATTTCCTCCATGAGCGCGATCATGGACGGCGAGGGCGGCAAGGCCGGCTTCAAGCAGCATCTCGCCGAGCGCCGGCAGGCCGATCTTGGCGCGGACGGGCTGGGCCGGCTGGAGGTCGCCGTGGCCGCCGACGAGGTGACGGTCGGCGAGGACGTCGAGGGCAGCCCGTTCGGCTTCAAGCTGTCGGCCATCACGACGAACATCGCCGGCGCGACTGTCACGCAGCCGGCCGGCGCGCCGCCGCAGGCGTCCATATCCTTCGCCGGCGCCACGCCGCAGCCTGGAAACGTCGTGCGCCTCGAGGTGAACCTTCCAGACGGGACCAAGACCGAGGTCGTCCTCACCGCCGCCGCGCCCGGCGAGGGCGGTCCGGGCATGTTCGAGATCGGCGCCGACGCCGACGAGACGGCAGCCAATTTCTCCGCCGCGATGACGGACTCGCTGGAAAGCACGGCCTCCATCAAGCTTGCCGCCGCGTCCAGCTTTGCCGCCTCCGACGACTTCTTCAACTTCGACGCAGACAATCCGCCGCGGCGTATCGATGGACCTCCCTTCGACGCGGCCACCGGCTACCGCGATGCCACCGAGCAGGACACGGTGTTCTGGTACAAGGGCGACGCCGCGCCGGGCGACGCGCGGTCGACCTCGGTCGCGCGCATCGACGACCAGATATCCGTGGGATACGGGGCCAGGGCCACGGAGGAGGGTCTTCGCTGGACCATCCAGAACCTGGCCGTGCTGACGGCGGAGACCTTCGATTCCGGCGTGGAGAGCGACGCGCTGCGCTACAAGGAGATGTCCTCGCGCGCCGCGCGCAACCTCGCCCACGCGGATGGCCAGCAGACGCCGGAGGCGATCCACACCCAGATCGCATCGGCCGAACTCACGCTCGACAAGACCAAGGGCCGCCACAACGCGCTCAAGGCCACGGCAGACAACCTTATCGCCAAGGTCGAGGAGGCGGATCCCAACGAGGTCGCGGTCAAGATACTGCAGCTGCAGACCCGCCTTCAGGCGAGCTACGAGACGACCTCGATGCTGTCGCGCCTGAGCCTCGTCTACTTCATGTAGTTGCGCCCCTGGGGAAGCCGCCTGGGATGGCATGAGGGCAGGGACCTCTCCCCAGCCGTTCGTCCCCGCGCACGTCGTGGCGCGACCCGCCATCCCCGACCTTTGCCGATGGGCCGGATCCCCGCCTTCGCAGTGATGATCGGAGATCGGGGCAGGCGCTCATCTCCGCCACCACAGCAGCCTGCACACGAAAAAGGCGGCCAGTGGGGCCGCCTTTCGTATGTTCGATGGTCTTGGTAGGCGGCGCGCTGGCGGCGCCTTCGCCGTCAGGCGCCGCGAAGGCCGGCGGCGATCTCGCGGTTGATCGATATAAGCGGGTTGATCTTCTTCGGTTCCGGCGACGTCTGGATCGAGGTCGTCCGGTTGAAGACGAACAGCGCCAGGTTGGCGATGTTCTGCTTGATCTGGATCGGAAGCGGGTTCTCCGGGTTCGTCGCCGAGGAGGCGAAGATCGTCCAGAGACGTCGGTTGTAGATGAGCGCCGCGTCGAGTTCGGCGCTGCGGTTCGTCCAGTCGTCGCAGACGCTCTGGAGCCTCATCGCCGCCTTGATCAGGAGGTCAGCCTCCAGATCACGCGGGGCCGCCGTCTTCCTTGCTGCCTGACCGTAGGCCTGTACCGCTGCGTTGTGCATTCCCCAGAAGTTCTCCTTCGTACGCAATCAAGCGTCGTGCCTCTCGAAGAGCTTTGTAAAGGGAACTGGTTAATATCTGATTATTGATGCGCTCGATGTAAGGCAAAGTACTGGGCGCGGCGGTGATGATGTCCTTGACCAGTGCGAAGTAGGCATCGTGGTGGGAGGCCTGATCGCCGGTGAGGTACATCATCTGGACTGCCAGGTAGACACGCCTTGCCGGGGTGTCGGCCGTCTCCGGCGTCAGGATGTCCTTTTCCCGCAGGATCGGCGCGTCGCCCTCGATGAACAGGCGCGTGCGCTGGTTGTCGTTGGTGATAACGCAGCCGCCGAGGATGAACCGCTCGCCGGGCTTGAGCTCGACCTTCAGCGCCACTGCCATGTCTCCCGGGTATCAGCCGAATCGCCTAAGCCGCGATCCTCGCAAAAGAAAACGGCGGAGCCGAGGCCCCGCCGCTTCCTTCGTCCGTTTCCGGAGTCGATCAGAACAGGCGAAGCACGTTCTGGTCGGCCTGGGCGGCCATCGACAGCGAGACCGAGGAGAGCTGCTGGCGGGTCTGCAGGGCCAGCATGTTGGCGCCTTCCTCGTTGACGTCGGCGAGCACCAGGTTGGCGGCACCCGTCTCCAGAACGTTGACCATGTTCTTGGTGAAGTTCTGGCGCGTCTCGACAACCGACAGGTTCGAACCGAAGCGCGAGGCCTGGGCACGAAGGTCGGCGATCGCTGTGTCGAGCTGGCCGAGCACGGTGTCGATGTCCGTGTTCGACTGGAAGTCGCCCTCGGCGACCGGCGTCAGGCCGAGGCCCGACGAGCTGAAGTCCACACCGTCGATCGACAGCGAGGAGGAACCGTCCTCGTTGAAGATGACCTCGAGGTTGTCACCGTTCAGCAGGTTGATGCCGTTGTAGCCCGAGTCCGCGGCCAGCTGCGTGATCTGCGTCAGCAGCAGGTTGTAGTCGGACTCGAGGTTCTCGCGGGTGGCATTGTTGGTCGAGGTCGGCTCGGTCGTGCCGGCCTCGAGACCCACGAGGGACGCATCGGCGTCGCCGCCGATCACGATGCTGTCGGCGCTGTTCGTGGCGGTAACGGAGACGTTGCCGTCCTCGTCGACCGTCGCGGTGCCGCCGGCGAGCTCACCGAGGGCTGCCTGGAGCTGGGCCAGCGAAGAGACTTCGCCTTCACCCGTACCGAAGGTGATCGTCAGGGCGTCGTTGTTGCCGACCTGGACGGTCAGCGTCTCGTCCTGGGCAAAGCCCTGCGTCAGCAGGTTCACCTGCGCGGTGCTGGCGTCGTCGTCGATGAAGTCGAGGCCGACCGCATCGAGATCGTCGCCGCCGAGCTCGATCGACGTTGCAGCATCGCCGGCCGTCAGCGTGATGTTGTCGCCGTCGTTCGATGCCGTGATGTTGATGCCGGCATCGGCCATCGCAGTGTTGATCGCCTGAGTGACGGTATCGATGTCGTCTTCTGCCTCGAACGCGACCTCGACCTCGTTGATGGTGAACGTGCCTGCGCCACCATCGGTGTCGAAGGTGCCATCGGAGACGGAAACCTGAGCAACGTCCGCCTCGAGCGCAGCGCCGGTGCCCTCAACGGTGGCGGCTACCGCGGCCGGACCGGCGGCCTGACGGGCCTGACGGGCGGTGGCCTGGGCGAACTCGACCAGCTTCGTAATGCCTTCGAGGCCCTTGTCGGCGGCCTGGAGGGTCCGGATGCCGTTGCTGATGGAGTCGAGCAGGCGGCTGAGGTCGCCGGCGCGGGCGTTCAGCGAGGACGAAGTGAAGAAGTTGGTCGGGTTGTCGAGGGCCGAGTTGACCTTCTTGCCGGTGGCCAGACGGTTCTGGGTGCGACCCAGAAGATCGGCCGTGTTCTGCATGGCGAGCAGGTTGTTGCGCACGCCAGAGGTGAGAGTAATGTCGGACATCAGTCCATCCTTTCCTGGAATTCCGAAGCGAACCCCCTCCTGGGAGTTGCGGACTTTCTAGCAATCTCCTCCTAAGCAGTGGTTAATCCGGTCGGCTCATTGCGGTGCATTGGGAAGCCGGGAGTAAGCCGGCGGAGCCTCAGACCGTTTTGGCGATCAGGCGCGAAACGGGCGTCGAGACATCGCCGTCGGCGGCGTAGGCGCGCGAACGCAACTGCCTCGCGGCGTATGTGACCGCTCCTGGCGCCGGGCCCTCGGCGAAGCTGGCCGGGCCGGCGCTGTCGGCCGCATGCTGCAATTCGCCGTAAAGCCGGACGAGGGCCTCGGGAGGTATGCGCCAGGCTTCCTCGGTATTCGCCTCGGAGACGGCCTCGATGAGGAGGCGGTTGGTCTCGGCGGCGATCTCGAAGCGCTCCCCGCGCGGCTCCTCACGGTCGCGATCGTCGCGGCGAGGGGGCTGGTCGTTGTGGGAATCGGGGGAGTTTCCGGACGGCGTGACGGCTTGCCCGGGCGCGACCTCGGTCACGCGGGGTCCGCCGGCGATCCGGCTCAGAGCGCCGATCCCGCCGATGCGGCTGCCGGCCGATCCACTGTCCATAGCGAGCCTCCCCGAAGAGGCGGGAGCGGACCATTCCGCTCAGTCACGCTACGCAACGTAAAGCCCTGGCCGTGAATCCTTCTCTAAGGGAGTCGTTACAATGCCTTAGAGGGCGACGTTCAGGCTGACCGGTGCCGCGCCCGATCCGCCGCCGTCGTTGCGGCGGGCGTCGGCGCTGTAGGTGTCGGCGGGCCGGTCGCTGCGCGAGACGGCCTCGGCGACGCTGCGGATGAGCGTCTCGGACACGGTTCTCGCGGTCGCGAGCACCGCCAGGTTTGCGGCGATCGCGCCTTCCAGCGCTCCGTGGCGGCGTCTGAGGTGGTCGATCTCCACGGCGGCGAAGCGGCTGATGTCCCGGTTGTTGGACTTCAGGACGCCATGGGCGCGGACATAGCGGTCGGCCAGCGCCGCCTTCTCCTCGCCGATCGCGGCAGCCTCGGTCAGCCGAACCTCGCGGACGAGCCGCGTCTCCTCCTCGAGAACGCGGATGAGCGTATCGACCGTTGCCGAGAGATCGTTGCAGAACGCGCTCGCGCTGTCGCGGTCGAACGCCGGCTTATGGCCGGAGGCGGCCATCTCAGTGCTCATTGGGTGTCATCTCCTGGAAGGCGAGAAGCTCTCGGGAAACCTCGTCGGCGATGCCGACCCCGCCGGACGCGGCGATCGACTTGCCGTATTCCTCGATGAGGAGCGAGCGGTAGGTGGATTCCGCCTGTCCGCCGCCGAACGGTCCGTCCGTCTCGAGGCCGGAGAACATGTGCTCCATCATCGAGGACAGGAAGACCAACTCGAATTCCTCGCCGATCCGGCGCGCGGTCTCCGGCGTGACGCGGCCGGTGGCGGCGCCAGCCATCGACGGCGACATGGCGAGAAGCGGTGAGGCCATCACATCACCTCGATTTCGGCCTGGAGGGCGCCGGCGGCCTTGATCGCCTGCAGGATGGAGATCAGGTCGCGCGGACCGATGCCGAGCGCGTTGAGGCCGTCGACGAGCTGCTGGAGGCTGACGCCGCTGACGATGGCGAGCCGGCGGCCGGCCTCGTCGTCGACACCGACCTCGGTGCGCGGCACGACGACCGTCTCGGCGCCGCGCGCGAAGGGGTCGGGCTGGCTGACCTCGGGGGTCTCGGCGATGGTGACGGTGAGGTTGCGCCTGGGCCACCGCCACGGTCGAGACGCGCACGTCCTGGCCCATGACGATGATGCCGGAATTCTCGTCGATCACGACCTTGGCGGCAGATCGGGATCGACGCGGATCTGCTCGATGTCGGTGAGGAGCGCGACGATGTTGCCGTCCGTAGTTGTGCGGCAGCTTCAGCCGGACGGTGGCCGGGTCGATCGGCGTGGCGGTGCCGGGAGCCGACGAACTCGTTGATCGAGTTGGCGATGCGCCGCGCCGTGGTGAGGTCGGGGTTTCTCAGGGCGAGCCGCAATGTGTGCTCTGCGGCCAGCGCGAACTCGATCTCGCGCTCGATGAGACCGCCGTTCGCGATGCGGCCGGCGGTGGGAACGCCGCGCGTGATGCGCGCCGCCTCGCCCTGCACGTCGAAGCCGTTGATGGCCACCGGGCCCTGTGCGATCGCGTAGACCTCGCCATCGGCGCCCAGCAGCGGCGTCACGAGGAGCGTGCCGCCCTGCAGGCTGACGAGGCGTCGCCGAGCGTGGACACCGAAACGTCGATGCGCGTGCCCTGCGTGGCGAAGGCGGGCAGGTTCGCCGTGACCATGACGGCGGCGACGTTGGCGGTGCGCATGTTCTCGCCCCGCGTGTTGACGCCCAGCCGCTCCAGCATGGCCTGCAGGCTCTGGCGGGTGAAGGGCGAGTTGTTGAGCGCAGTCGCCGGTGCCGTTGAGGCCGACGACGAGGCCGTAGCCGACGAGCTGGTTGTCGCGGATGCCCTCGATGTCGACGATGTCCTTGATGCGCGAGGCGGCCGAGGCCGTATCGAGCACCGCCAGCATGGCGGCGAGGGCGAGGCAGGCGGCCAGAACGCGCCGCGGAATTGCCAGTTTGATGTTCGTGCGTGCCATTCTTCCCGGTCGCTCCCCAATGCGATGGCGTTTTCCAAGCGAGAAGCGTGCCAGAATTCATGTGGCTGATTTCAAAGGGATTTGTTGACCCGTGCCGGTGCGGCAGACTTAACCGTCCGGTAATAATCTGCCGCCGGCCGGCAATTTGTGCCGGCATCTTAACGCACTGTTAACCATGGGCATCCGAGGTTCGACGGCACGGATGAGGGCTGGGGAGCACCTTGATGCGGATCGATGGGACGAGGGGGCCGAACGAGGTCCAGCGGGGTCGCGAACGCGGCCGCAGCGAGGCGGGCGGAAACGTCTTCCGGCTCGACGAGGGCGCCCAGGCATCGCGCTCGGCCATGGCCGGCGGCGTCACGTCGATCTCGGGAGTCGATGCGCTCCTCGCCCTGCAGTCGCTGGACGAGGTGGGTCCGCGCGCGGCGCGGCTGAAGCATGGCAACGACGTGCTCGACCTCCTCGAGGACATCAAGATCGGCCTTCTCGGCGGTCGCATTCCCACCACCAAGCTCGAGCATCTCGTCGAAAGCCTCGGGCGCCGGCCTGGCCGTGACGGCGAGGACGGCATCGAGCGCGTGCTCGACGAGATCGAGCTGAGGGCCCGCGTGGAACTCGCCAAGCTCGGCCGCGAGGCGGCCTGACGCAGCGTTAGAGGCAATTCCGTTCGACTTTAGTCGGCATTGGAAGCTCTGTCGCCACGACATTCAAAATCATGTGAGACCTTCGCCAAATCCGCTTTGTTGTAAGCGGGCTGCGGTGCCGTTATAAGGGCGCCGCAATTCGCCGGATCCGGTTGGGGAATCGCCGATGTTGGATGCGTTGGACAAAGAGTACAGGCCGACGGACGACGAACCGTTCATGAACGAGCGGCAGCGTGAGTACTTCCGGAAGAAGCTGCTCACCTGGAAGGACGACATTCTGCGCGAAAGCCGGGAAACCCTCGCGCAGCTCCAGACCGACAACCAGAACCATCCGGATATCGCCGACCGGGCCTCCTCGGAGACCGACCGTGCGATCGAGCTCAGGGCGCGCGACCGGCAGCGCAAGCTGATCGCCAAGATCGAGGCCGCCCTCAAGCGGCTCGAGGACGGGTCCTACGGCTATTGCGAGGAGACGGGCGAGCCGATCTCGCTCAAGCGCCTCGACGCACGGCCCATCGCCACGCTGTCCATCGAGGCGCAGGAGCGTCACGAGAAGCGCGAGCGCGTTTACCGCGACGACTGAGCCGGCCTCCGGGCCCGCTATTCGACGTTTCGCCCCGCAGCGTCCGCCAGTGATGCTGCGGGGCTTTTTATTCCGGTAGACATCGGTCAGGCGGGTCGCGGCGGCGGTGGGCGAGGGCGCTCGGGTCGTCGCCGCGCTCCGAGCCTCTCCGGCCGACCGGACTGCGGCACTGCAAGTCTTGACAGTGAGCTTCGAAAACGGACACGGGCGCGGACCCTGGGAGCTTTGGGGGAGCTTGGGGTCCGCGCCCGCGTCGCCGTCTGGCTTTGGGGGAGCAACAGGCGGCGAAAAGGCGGTCTAGAAGGGCAGCAGGATGTCGAGGATTTGCTGGCCGTAGCGAGGCTGCTGGACGTCGGTGATCTGGCCGCGTCCGCCGTAGGAGATGCGGGCCTCCGCGATTTTCGAGGAGTCTATGACGTTGCTGGCGCTGATGTCCTCCGGCCGCACGATGCCGGCGACGATGAGTTCGCGCATCTCGAAGTTCACGCGGACCTCCTGGCGCCCCTCGATGACCAGGTTGCCGTTCGGCAGGATCTGGGTCACCACGGCGGCGACGTTGGTGCGCAGGTCCTCCTTGCGGTTCACCGATCCGGCGCCCGCGGAGGCGCCGTCGCTGTTGAGATCGACCACGGCCGAGCCGGCGTTCAGGTCGAGCGGCATCGCGTCGAGCATGGCGCTTTCCAGAGCGCCTGCCGCCGAGAAGCCCTCGTTGCCGGACCGCGAGCGGGCCGTCTTGTTGTCGATCTGCGCACGATCCGCGATCAGCACGTTGACGGTCAGGATGTCGCCGACACGGGCGGCCCGCTGGTCCTTGAAGAAGGCCCTCGACCCGGACCTCCACAGCGAGTTGGAATTGAAGATGTCCGGTTCCGGCGCCGGCATCGGCATGTTCACCGGCCGGTAGCCGGGGGCCGACGTCGGGTCGTGGATCGGGCTCAGGGCAGGGGCCTGGCCGACATTCGACAGCCGGTCGACCGTGGAGCAGCCGGCGAGCACGGCGGCCGCGAGGCAGATCGCGGTCAGGCGTGCGAGGCGGCCGGCGGGACGGGATGCGGTGGTCATTTGCGTGGTCTCCCCCTCGGGCCGATCAGTTGCCGGTCGCCAGCGCCGCATAGGGGCGCCTGGCCGGCAGCACCGTCACCTGGCCGGGTCCCACGACCTCGGCTTCCACGGTGCGGTTGGACTGGCTGTTGATGACGGTGACGATGTCGCCCCGTGCGCCGGACCCGATCGAGCGGCCGCGCGCGGTCAGCATGATGCCCGGGCCGCTGTAGACGATGGTCACGATGTCGTTGCGGCCGACGAGGATGGGCGCCATCACGGAGTTCGCCGTGACCGGCATTCCCGGACGAAGCGCCCGGCGCGCGGCCTGGCCGATCAGGTCCTCGGGCGCCAGCACGGCGGTGTTGCGCAGTTCGGCGCGGGCCATGCGGGTGATCGAGATGTCGGCGGACGAGATGGTCTCGCCACGGGCCACGGCGCGGACCAGCACCGGAACCTCCACGACCTCGATGGCGCGTCCGGACAGGCGCACGCCGGCGCCCATCTCGCGGCTGTCGGCGACGGTGAGGACGGCGGCGAACCGACCGGTGCGCCGGTCGTGGTCGAAGGACTTCACCGCGAGCGGCTCGACGGCGGCGCTCTCGATATGGATGACGCGGTCGCCGCCCTCCAGCCGTATCTCAGTCCCGGCCGCGGACTGCGACAGTCCGGCCTCGGCGAGGTGTTCCGACAGCCGGTGCTCGATCTCGCCCTGGTCGATGACCCGGCTGGTGCGCGAGACGGTGACGGTGTCGAAGCCCATCCCCGCGATCCCGTCGAGGCCATGCCTCGCAGCGGCGGCGGCGACCCGGGCCGCGCCCACCTGGCCGCTGGTGCCCGGTTCGGGCGCGCGGAAGACGGCGGTATCGGCAAGGTCCCCGGCGCCCTCGAACAGGTCGCCGAGCGTGACCAGCGGCCCGTCGACGGTGACAACCGCGCGCAGGGCGGGGCGGTCGGCGCTCATCGCCGGCAGGGAGAACAGCGCTCCGGCCATCAGGGCGCCGACGGAGAGGGAGCGGATCAGTATCGAGGTCTTGAGGGTCATGTTCCGTCCCCTCAGCGCAGGTTCGAGGTGGCCGACATCATCTCGTCGGCGGCACTTATGACGCGCGCGTTCATCTCGTAGGCGCGCTGGGCGGCGATCAGGTCCGAGATTTCGGAGACCGGGTTGACGTTGGCCTGCTCGAGATAGTTCTGGAGGAGCGTGCCGTAGCCTTCCGAGCCCGGCAGGGCGACCTGCTCCGGACCGCTCGACGGTGTCTCCAGGAACAGGTTGTCGCCCATCGGCTGCAGGCCGGCCGCGTTGACGAAGCGGGCGAGGTCGAGCTGGCCGAGATCGACGGGCTCGGAGTCGGCGCCGACGAAGGCCTGCACGAGGCCTTCCGAGTTGATCGAAACCGAGCGTGCATTCTCCGGAATCACGATCCCGGGCTCGATGGCGTAGCCGTCGACGGTAACGATCTGGCCGGTGTTGTCGCGCTCCAGCGAACCGTCGCGGGTGTAGGCCGTGCGGCCATCGGGCAGGCGGACCCTCAGGTAGCCCTCGCCGCGGATCGCGACGTCGAGCTCCTTCTCCGACATGATGACGTTGCCCTGGGTCATCACCCGCGGCGTCGCGGCGGTCTTGACGCCGACGCCGATCTGGATGCCCGAGGGAACGATCGTGCCGGTGTCCGAGCTCGACGAGCCGGTGCGGCGCATGTTCTGGTAGAGCAAATCCTGGAAGTCCGCCCGCACGCGCTTGAAGCCGGTGGTGCGCATGTTGGCGATGTTGTTCGAGATGACCTCGACATTGAGCTCCTGGGCCATCATGCCGGTGGCTGCGATCTGGAGCGCTTTCATGGGATGTTCCTTTCGGTGTCCGTCAGGCCCGGCGCGTCATTCGACGCGGCCAAGGGTGCCGATCGCATCGCGGCGCAGTTCGTCGCTGCGCTCCATCATCCGCGCCAGCGAGGTGTACGAGCGGGTCACCTCGATCATGCGGGACATCTCGACGATCGGCTGTACGTTGGATCCTTCGAGCGTGCCCTGTACGAGGCGGATGTTCTCCGCGTCGGCGGGCGCGACGGTGCTGGAATAAAGGCTGCTTCCTTCCGCGCTGAGGACGATGTTGTCCTCGAAGGCGACGACGCGCAGGCGGCCCTTCTCGCCGATGTTCGTCGAGATCGTCCCGTCGCCGGCGATCGAGACGTCGGTCTCCTCCGGGTCGAAGGTCACGGGCCCCGCGTCGCTCTGCACGGGATGGCCCTCGCTGGTGACGAGGTTGCCCTGGCCGTCGAGGTGGAAGCCACCGTTGCGCGTGTAGCGCTCTCCCTGCGGCGTATCGACGACGAACCAGCCGTCACCGTCGATGGTGACGTCGAGGTCGTTGCCGGTCTGCTGGATCGGTCCGGGCCGGAAGTCGATCACCGTGTCCCGGTCGACGACGTAGGACAGTGCCCTGTCGCCGCGCCGCGCGGCGGATATCTCCGCCGTCGGCATGAGGTGTTCGGCGAACACCACGTCTTCCGAGCGGAATCCGGACGTGCCGAGATTCGCCAGGTTATTGGCAATAACGTCGAGCTGCCGCCGCAGAGCCGTCTGCCGCGACAATCCGATCAGGATGGCATTATCCATCATAGCGCACCGTCCTTTCGCTCCCCCAAGAGCGCCCCACGGTGCCGCAGGGCGTTCACCGGACATTAAGCATGACGTGTGCCAAACTGATTATCTCTTTATTTCAATGGCTTGAGAGGCGTGTCGGGTGAGGAGGGGGCGGCAGAGGCTTGCCGCGAGGCACGCTTTGCCCGGCAAGATTTGCCGGCTGAGGGTCCTTTGGAAACCTTTCGTTAACCTTCCCATCAATAGTGTGACGGCAGGGGAGTAACGGGGCTGGCGGCGCGGAATTTTCGCTGTCGGCGGCCCTTGCGGGGAACCGATGAGCGACACCACAGCCGATGCGGGCCAGCCGGATTTCGACACGATCGATGTCGAGACCGACGAGGCCGCGGCCGCAAAGCCGCCGTCGCGCCTGCGCAGGTTCGGGCTGATCGGTGCGGTCGCGCTGGTGCTCGTCGGTGCGGTCGGCGGCGGTGCATACGTCTTCGGCTTCTTCGGCGGTTCCGGGCCGGCCGCGGTCGCGCCGCCGGTGTTCTACGATCTTCCGGAGATGACGGTGAACCTGTCGACGGTCGGCGAGCGGCCACAGTATCTGAAGATCCGTGCCGCGCTGGAAGTGAAGGACCGCCAGACCTGCAGGCGATAGAGCCCGTGATGCCGCGCGTCCTGGACGCCTTCCAGGTCTATCTGCGCGAACTGCGCGCGACCGACCTCGAGGGGTCGGCCGGAATCTTCCGTCTGAAGGAAGAGCTGGTGCGCCGGGTTAACCTGGCCGTACACCCCGCCGCCATCGACAGCGTGGCGTTCAACGAGATCATCGTGCAGTAGGCAACGGGCGATGGCCGACGAAGACGATGTCGATCAGGATGCCCTTGCTGCCCAATGGGGTGCCGGGCTCGACGACGATGAAGCCGCCGGCGACGCCGACAAGGGCGTGGGCGACGAGGACATGGCGTCGACGTGGGCGGCCATGGTCGACGAGGACGAGCCCGAAGCGGGCGCTCGCGGCGAACGCGTACTGAACCAGGACGAGATCGACAGCCTGCTCGGCTTCGACTCCGAGGAGATGTCCGGCGACGAGCGGCGCGGCGTCAGGGCGATCATCAACTCGGCGATGGTCTCCTACGAGCGCCTGCCGATGCTCGAGATCATCTTCGACCGGCTGGTTCGGCTCCTGACCACGTCCCTGCGCAACTTCACCTCCGACAATGTCGAGGTTTCGCTGGACGGGCTGTCGTCGGTGCGCTTCGGCGACTATCTCAACTCCATACCGCTGCCGGCGATACTCGGCGTCTTCAAGGCCGAGGAGTGGGACAATTACGGCCTGGTGACGGTCGGCTCGAACCTGATCTACTCGATGGTCGACGTGCTGCTGGGAGGCAACCGCGTCGGAACGCGCATGCGCGTCGAGGGGCGGCCCTACACGACGATCGAGATGGACCTTGTCCGGCGCATGATCGAGGTCGTCCTGGCCGACGCCGACCACGCCTTCGCACCGCTGTCGCCGGTGCATTTCAACATCGAGCGGCTGGAGACGAACCCGCGCTTCGCCGCGATCGCCCGGCCCGCCAACGCCGGCATCCTGGTCAAGCTCCGGATCGACATGGACGACCGGGGCGGCAACATCGAGATCCTGCTGCCCTACGCCACGATCGAGCCGATCCGCGAACTTCTCCTGCAGATGTTCATGGGCGAGAAGTTCGGTCGCGATCCGATCTGGGAGGGCCATCTCGCCACCGAGCTCTGGTCGGCGGGCATCGAAATGGACGCGGTGCTGTTCGAGCAGCAGATGCCGCTCAAGCGGGTGCTGGAATTCAAGGTCGGCGACACACTCATGCTCGGCATGAAGACCGACGACACGATGACGGTCCGGGTTGGTGAGACGGTGCTGGCGGACGGCAAGGTGGGACGGGTGGGGGATCGGGTGGCGGTACGGATCGCCAGCCGGCTGCGTCGCCCGAAGATGACATATGCGGCCTTCGAGAAGGCCGACAGGCTGGCGGTGGAGGGAACGTGAGCGGGTCTGCATTGGGATTTTTCATCGAGGCGCTCGTTGCGATTTTGCTCCTCGTGACAATAGGATACTGCACGATCCTCAACCGAAGGCTTAAACGCCTGCGTGCCGACGAAGAAATGCTGCGGGCGACGATCACCGAGCTTGTCGATGCCACGGGTATCGCCGAGCGCGCGATAATGGGCTTCCGCGAGACTGCCGGGGAATGCGACCGGAACCTGGCCGAGAAGCTGCGGCAGGCCGAGCGGTTCAGCCGGTCGATCGAGCATCAGGTGGCGCAGGGCGAGAAGATCCTGTCGCGGCTCGCCCGCATCAGCGGCGTGGCACGTCACCACGGGCTGACCGAGCGGCCGTCGCCTGACGGGGGTACACGGATGACGGAGCGCGCCGCATGAAGGACGTTCCGGCTCCTGCCGATCGTGATCGCTGCCGTCGGGGGGCTTCTGTTCCTCAAGGCGGTGGCGCTGGTGACGGGCGTGTCGGGGCTCGGGCCGGCGGTCGCGCAGGATGCGCCGGCGGCGGAGGCCGCGCCCGCGCCCTCCACGACGCCGGCGGCCCGTTCGCGCGACGCGGTGCTCGAGAGCCTCGCCCAGCGGCGCGAGACGCTGGAAGCCCAGGAAGCCGAACTCCGGCTCCGCGAGAACCTCCTGAAGGCAACCGAGACCCGCGTCGAGGAACGCATTGCAGAATTGCGCGAGATCGAGACGCGGATCAACACGGCGATCGATCAGCGGCGGCAGGAGGACGAGGAGCGCATCGCCGGCCTCGTCACCATGTACGAATCCATGAAGCCGAAGGACGCCGCGCGCATCTTCGACCAGCTCGAGATGGACGTGCTGCTGCGGGTGGTGCAGCGGATGAAGGCTCGGGCGATGTCGGAAATCCTCGCAGCCATGCAGCCGCAGGTCGCGAAACGCCTGACGGTGGAGCTCGCCGCGGAGCCTCGCAACACGCTCGATTCCGGGGCGCCGGGCGGCGAGTTGCCGCAGATCATCGGCACCCAGCCCGCCGGATGACGACGGCCATGCCGCCGGGCGCGCCCGGCGGCGGCGCCTTAAGCCCAAGTTTACCCAATCTCCCTAGGTTTTTACCGACGACGGAGGCCAGGCGCACCGAGCGGGTTCGCGGGCCGGGGTGGGAGTGGGCATGACTGTAGCGGCGACAAGGATGCGGCCGGCGCGCGACCATGCGCCGGACAGCGCGCCGCGGCGCGCCTCGCTCCTTGCCATATGGTTCGTCCTACTCGCCGCGTCGGTCCTCTTTCTGGCGCAAGGATCGGCGATCGCCCAGGAGCGCGTCGGCGTCGAGGCGAGCGATGCAAACGGCCATGGCCGTATCATCCTGACCTTCGAGGAGGACCTGCCGCGTTACGATGTGCGAACCTCGACGGGCGTCCTCGTTGTGGGGTTCCAGGATCCCGTCGACATCGACGTCGGCCGTATCCACATGCGTATCGGCGACTACGTGGCGGCGGCGCGGCGGGATCCCGACGGCCGCGCGGTGCGCTTCGCGCTGGCCCGGCGGGTCAGCGTCAATACCATCGAGGCCGGGGAGAAGTTGTTCATCGACCTGCTGCCGGACGGCTGGGTGGGGTTGCCACCCGCGCTTCCGCCGGAGGTGGTGGAGGAACTCAGCAAGCGTGCGCAAGCCGCCGAACTCGCCCGGGCGGATCGGGAAAGGCTAGCCAGGCTGCGAAATGCCGGCCCGGTCGAGTTCAGTGTTGCAAATCTCCCGACATTCACCCGCTTCGTATTCTCGTGGAACGAGCCGGTCGACGCGCGGCTTTCGCGCGAGCTCGACAAGGTGCGGCTGCACTTCGCGGAGTTCGGGTTGTTCGACCCCACGGGCCGACTGTCGCAACTCCCCGAGCACGTATTCGAGATCGCCGGCGAGAACGGCGCGCAAGGTCTCGATGTGGAATTCTCGGTCGATCCGGAATCGACGGTGCGGGGCTTTCAGGAAGACAACACCTATGTCGTCGACGTTACGACCCCGGGCGTGAAGGAGGTCGTGGCGGGGCCGCCTCTCCCGGATACGCCGGGCGCAGCGGGCAACGCGACGCGGATCGAGGGTGCGGTGTCATCCGGAGCCATCATGGAAGGGGATACGGCGCGGGCCGCCGAGTTCGGCCGGTTACGTCGTGGAGACGGTTGCGCCGTTCGATGACGACGAAGCGGAGCTGGCGGACGCTGCCGACGGGCGGCCGGAGTCCGCGCGCGACGTTGCGGTGGACGATCTGACGCTCGACACCGTCGAGCATTCCGTCGACGCGGTGCGCGCCGAGGCGCGCCGGCTGGGCTCCAGCGTGCGCGTCGTCTTCCCGTTCCGCGAGGAGACGGCGTCGGCCGTCTTCGAGAGGGCGGGCGCCCTCTGGCTCGTCTTCGACTCGACGCACCCCATCGACCTGCGGGCGCTGCGATACGACCTGGGCGATCTCATCTCGCGCGTCGAACTCAGCCGGCTGCCCGACCATACGATCGTCCGCGTCGTTCTCGTCGGGGCGATGCTGTCGACCGTCGCCACCGAGGGGACGTCGTGGGTGGTCACAATCGGAAGCTCGGTGCTCGCGACGCCAACGGCACTCGATCTCATCCGGCGCGTCGGCGACGACGAAGCGCCCGAGGTCGCCATCGATTTCCCCGGTGCAGGGTCGGTGCGACCACTCCGCGACCCCGACAGCGGAGAGCGGTTGATGGTGGTGACAGGCATGGCGCCGGCGCGCTCGGTCGCCAAGCAGCAGAATTTCGTGGACTTCTCGGCGCTGCCCTCAATCCACGGCGTCGTACTGCGCCCGACGGCCGACGATCTCGCGATCGGCGTGGAGGGCGACACCGTCGTGCTTGGCCGCGATGGGGGGCTGGTGATTTCCGAGGTCGCGGGTCTCGTTGGCTACAGGCCGGGCCGTTCGCGGATCGAGGACGTGGTGCGTCCTGGCTTCGTCAACGTCAGCACCGAGTTCGGGCAGGACGAGGGGGCCGTCTACGACCTCATCTCCGAGCACCTTCGTGCCGCCTCCGAGGCGGAGGAGGGCCGGCGTACGCAGGCGCGGATGAGGCTCGCGCGGGCGATGCTCGCGACGGATCTCGGCGCAGAGGCCCTGGGGCAGCTCGAGCTCGTCGCGCGGCAGGATCCCGCCATTCTGCGCGAACCGTCGGTTAGGGCGTTGCGGGGCATCGCCAATACGCTGATGCACCGGCCGGATGAAGCCATCCAGGACTTCGACGCCTACGGGCTTTCGAAGAGCACAGACGTGTCGCTGTGGCGCGGCGTGGCCGAAGCCCAGCGTGGGGAGTGGCAATCCGCGGCGCGGGCCCTCGCCGCCGGGGCTCCGGCGCTGCCGAGCTACAGCGAGGGGCGCCAAAGGCTGTTCGAGACCGTTGCCGCCCGCGCCGCGATCGAGACGCGTGACGCCGCGCTGGCGGCCCAGAAGCTCGCGGTGCTCGAGGAGATCGGCTCGTCGGAGGACCCGCAGATCCTCCTCCTGCATGGGAGACTGGCCGAGAGCCTCGGCGACCGCGAGAGCGCGATCCGCGCCTATGACGGAGTGCTGCGCGGTGCCAACGCGATGGCCTCGGCGGAGGCCCGGCTCCGCCGGACGCTGCTTTCCCGCGAACTGGGCCGGATGACAGACGAACAAGCGATCGAAGAATTGGAAACGCTCGCCATCGTCTGGCGGGGCGACGAGATCGAATACACGACGTTGCGCCATCTGGCTGGGCTGCAGGTCGAGGCCGGCAACTACCGGCGCGGCTTCGAACTGATGAAGTCGGCCAGCGTAGCCGATCCCCGCTCGCCGGTGGTGCGCGGGCTTCAGGACGACATGAACCTTGCGTTCGAGGAGCTGTTCCTCGGTGGAGAGGCCGAGAAGATGCCGCCGGTCGAGGCGCTGGCCCTCTACTACGACTTCCGGGAACTGACGCCGATCGGGCCGAAGGGCGACGAGATGATCCGCGGACTGGCAGAGCGGCTCGTCGACGTGGACCTCCTGGATCAGGCCACCGAGCTCCTCGCCCATCAGGTCGAACATCGCCTGAGCGGCGCGGCGCGGGCGCAGGTCGCCGGCCGTCTGGCAATGGTCCACCTGATGAACCGCAGGCCTGCCGAGGCGCTGAACGTGATCGCGCGAACGCGCCAGGCCGTGCTTCCGGAAAACGTGCAGCGGCAGCGCATGCTGATCGAGGCGAGGGCGCAGGCGGAGACCGGTCGGTCGGATCTGGCGCTCGACCTCCTGTCATCCCTCGGCGACTCGTCGGAGATCGCCCATCTTCGAGCCGACACGCTCTGGCTTGGCGAACATTGGCAGGAGGCGGCCGAAGACTACGAGCGCCTCGTCGGCCCGGTCGTCGAGAGCGCCGTCGGCCTCGACGACGCGAGCCGCCAGCACATTCTCCGCTCGGCGATCGCCTACGCGCTGGCCGACGATGCTCTGGGTCTCGCACGGCTCAGGTCCAGATTCCTGTCGAAAATGTCAGACAGTCCCGACGCGCATGCCTTCAACCTCGTGACGCTCGGCGAGCCGGTGACGAGCGGGGAGTTCCGCGCGGTGGTCGAAGCCGTGGCGGCGACAGACACGCTGGACGCCTTCCTCGAGGAATACCGCTCGCGCTACGACAGCGCCGCGAGCACGCCCACCGATCCCCAGCCGCAGACCTGAGGGAGCCTTCCTCCCCGCGCCGGCCTCGCTACAACTGGAAGCTCTCGACGAGGCTGCCGACGACCAGGTGCCAGCCGTCGACCAGCACGAAGAAGACCAGCTTGAACGGAAGCGAGATGATGATCGGCGGCAGCATCATCATGCCCATCGACATGAGGACCGACGCGACGACGAGGTCGATGACGATGAAGGGCACGAACAACAGGAAGCCGATCTCGAAGGCGCGCCGGAGTTCGCTGATCATGAAGGCCGGGACGAGGACGCGCAGCTCGATCTCGTCCGGGTCCGCCGGCGCCTCGGCGTCCGCCATGTCCAGGAACAGCGCCAGATCCTTCTCGCGGACCTGAGACATCATGAAAGTGCGGAAGGGCCTGGTCGAACGCTCGAAGGCCTCTTCCGGCGCGATCTCCTCCGCGATCAGCGGCTGTATGCCGTCCTGATAGGCCGCCTGGAAGGTCGGGGCCATGACGAAGGCGGTGAGGAACAGCGCCAGCGAGACGATCACCGAGTTCGGCGGCGCCGTCTGCAGGCCGATCGCGGTGCGCAGCAGCGACAGGACCACCACGATCCGGGTGAAGGACGTCACCATCACGAGGATCGACGGCGCGAGCGACAGGACGGTGATCAGTGCGATGAGCTGGACGGCGCGCTCGGTCAGGCCCCCGCCTTCGCCAAAACCGATCGTGATCTCCTGCGCGGACGCGGGGCTCGCCGCGGCCAGCAGCAGGTAGACTCCCAGCGGAACCGCCGCGGCCAGGCCGGGGCGGCGCGATATCCGGACGAGGTGCATCAGTCGTCCCGCTTGGGAGTGTCGTCGTAGAGGCCACCCTCGGGGGCCGGCCGCGGCTCGCTCTTGGGCGGGGGCGCGGGGTCGTAGATGTCCTCGAGGTCCAGGTTGTCGGCGACGGCGCGGGCGAGATCGCTCTGCGCAACTTGCGGCGGAGCGTCCCCTGGGGGAGCCGGGCGCGGCCCGGCGGGTCCCAGCGGGCGCTTGAGGGCAGCTTCGAGACGCTGCGCCATCTCGTCGAGCTGCGGATCGCGCGGGCCGCCCTGGGCCGTGGCATCGGCCGGCCTGGGCTCAGGAGCCGGCGGCGGCGGGACGGTGGGCGTCACCACCGGACGTTGCGGCTGTTGCGCCTGAGGCGGCGGCGGGGCCGGAGAGGGCGGTGGCGGCGGAGGCGCCTCCTGCCTGGGCGGTGCGGCCGGTGGCGGCGCACTGATACGCGGGCCCGTGTCGCCGCGCACGATCAGCGGTTCCTCGCGGGCGATCGGCGGCGGCGGTGCCGGCTTGATCGGGGGCGGAGGGGGAGCGGCGGGGCGGGGCGACGCGGCGGGTGTCGGCGCCGGCGCGACAGGTGGCGCCGCGATCGGCGGCGGTGCCTGCGGCGGCGGTGGAGCGGGTCGCGACGCGCGCGGGGGAATTGGAGGCTCTGCGGCGCGGGGAGGTTCGGCCGGTCGCGGCGGCTGAGCCGGTTGCGCCGGAGCGCGAGGGGCGGGCCGCTCGGGCTGGACCGCCTCATGCTGGCCGATGCGCGACTCGACCACGACGTTCGGACGGGCCGCCTATGAGAATCAGATGCTCGGTGTCGTCGCGCCGGACGATGACCAGCTTGCGCTTGGCGTCGATGTGCGCGGAGTTCGACGACCGCGAGCCTGTGCTGACGCGTTCGAACGCCTCCGCCAGCCCCGCGACCCGCCGATATCCGCCTTATGATCCAGGCGGTTAGCGCGATCAGCAGCAATACGACGATAAAGGCGATTATGAAGCGGGCAGGCAATCCCAGCTCCACATTCAGGAGTTGTTCCAGAAACCCCATCGCCCGCTCCTTCGTGCGCCCCGGCAGCCTGAAAGTTAACAATCGTCGGCAAAAGTTGCCGAGGTCAAGGCTAACAATTGGTTAACGCCCTGCTCCGGACCGCCCGGACTTCCTCGATATTCCTGCGGATAACGATTGCCGAAGCGTTAACGGCCTTAACGCCTTGTTAACCATGCCCCGGTCAATCTTTGCCGGCAATAAGGGGCCGGGGCATGGCTGTTTCAGATATCGCGCTGTTCTCCGCGCTCAAGACGCGCATGAACTGGCTGCAGCAGCGCCAGGCGGTTCTCGCCGAAAACGTGGCCAACGCGAACACGCCGAACTTCCGGGCACGCGATCTATCACTGCCGGAGGCCGGCTCGGTCGCGCGGGCGGTCGGCGGTGGAGCGGTCGGCCCGACCAAGACGCATATAGCGCATCTGGGTTTGGATCACGACGGCGCCGGCCGCGCGCGGGCCACGGACACGCAGACGTTCGAGGTGCGGCCGTCGGGCAATTCGGTGGTTCTGGAGGAGGAGATGATGAAGGTCTCCGAGACCCAGATGGACTACCAGCTCGCCACCAGCCTGTACTCGCGCGGCATCGGCATTCTCAAGACAGCGCTCGGGCGGCGCTGACGCTGAAGGGGGCAACGCATGGATCTCGTCAAGAGCCTGAAGATCGCCGCCAGCGGTCTGCGCGCGCAGACCGGCCGCATGCGGGTGATCGCGGAGAACATGGCGAACGCCGATTCGACGGCGAATGTCGCCGGCGGAGATCCCTATCGCCGTCAGGTGCCGAGCTTCCGCGCAGAGTTCGACCGCGAACTCAACGCTAACGTCGTCAAGCCGGGACCGATCCGGCCGGACCGATCCGACTTCGGGCTGCGCTACGATCCCGGCCATCCAGCGGCCGACGAGCAGGGATACATCAAGACGCCGAACGTCAACACGCTGGTCGAGAGTATGGACATGCGCGAGGCGCAGCGCAGCTACGAGGCGAATCTGAACATCGTGAGGGCGACGCGGGCCATGGTTCTGCGGACGCTGGACATTTTGCGGGCCTGACCGGCACGCGGGGCAAGGGGACCTGAGACATGACACCGACGGGAGCTGCCGGCGCATACGCCGCCATGGCGAAAGCCGTGACACCGCAGGCCGAGACCGCGAAGCCGTTCGCCGACACGGGTGGCTTCGCCGACATGCTGAAGGCGAGCGTTGCGGGGCTCGTCGAAACCGGGCAGGGGGCCGACAGGGCGGGCATGGCTGCCGCGGCCGGCCAGACCAACGTCGTCGACGTCGTGACAGCGGTGGCAGAGACCGAACTCGCGCTCGAGACGCTCGTCTCGGTGCGCGACAAGGTCATCCAGGCGTATGAAGAGATCATGCGCATGCCGATCTGACGCCAGGGCATCCTCATGACCGGTCCGGAAGTTCTCGATGTTGCACGCGACGGGGTGTGGACGCTCCTGATCGTCGCTAGCCCGGTGATGCTCGTCGGGCTGGGCGTCGGCCTCGTCATCGCGCTGTTCCAGGCGCTGACGCAGATTCAGGAGATGACGCTGGTCTTCGTGCCGAAGATCATCGCCATGTTCCTGGCGCTGCTCGTGACCCTGCCGTTCATGGCGCAGGCAATGGCCGGATACATGGAGCGGATCGCCGAGCGCATCATCTCCGGATGAGGCGGGCGGCACGGCGCCATGACGATCGACTTCCTCCCGCAGATCGCGTTCGCCTTCATGCTGATCTTCGCGCGCATCGGCACGATGCTGATGCTGATGCCGGCGATCGGGGAGGGCATGATCCCGATGCGGCTCAGGCTCGTTTTCGCGCTGGCATTCACCCTCGTGCTCTATCCGCTCGTCTCCGACGCCTATCCGTCGCTTCCGCCCACGCTGCCGGGGATCCTGGAGCTGTTCGCGGGGGAACTCCTGGTGGGCTTCTTTATCGGGCTCGTCACGCGGCTCGTCGTTTCGTGCCTGCAGGTGGCCGGCTCCACCATCGCCTTCCAGACCGGGCTCGGCTTTGCGCAGAACGTCGATCCGACGCAGGGCACACAAGGGGCCCTGTTCTCGGGCTTTCTGTCGATGCTTGGGTTGACGCTCATCTTCGCCACCGACCTGCATCACCTCCTTCTGGCGGCGATCCACGACTCCTACGTGCTGTTCCGGCCCGGCGCGGCGCTGCCGATCGGCGACGGGGCGATGATCGCGGTGCAGACGGTGGCGGGCACGTTCCGGGTAGGACTGCAGATCGCCGCGCCGTTCATTACCTTCGGGCTGATCTTCTACCTCGGGCTTGGCGTGCTCGCGCGCTTGATGCCGCAGATCCAGGTGTTCTTCCTCGCCATGCCGGCCAACATCATGCTCGGCTTCGTGATGATGGCCGTGCTGCTCGGCGGCATGATGGCGTGGTTCCTGGAGTACTTCGAGCGCTCGCTCATGCCGTTCATCGCGCAATAGGAGGCCGGCGCGATGGCAGAGCATGACGATGATGCCGAACGCTCAGAAGAACCGACCCAGAAGAAGCTCGACGACGCCCACAACAAGGGCGACGTGGCCAAGAGCCAGGAGGTCACGGCCCTGTTCATGCTCACCGGCGCGACCCTCGTCGTGCTCGTGTTCTCCCAGGGAATGGTCGGTGACATCGGTGAGGCGTTTCGCGGCTTCCTGGCGAACGCCCATGCCATGCCCGTCGACGCCGAAGGGGTGAGGCTGCTGGCGTGGCGGCTGACCACGGCGATGTTCGTGGTCCTCGCTATCCCGCTCGTTTTGCTGATGGCCGCGGCGCTGGCCGGCAACTTGGTCCAGCACCGGCTCGTCTGGTCGCTGGAGCCGGCCAAGCCGAAGCTGTCGAAGATATCGCCGCTCAAGGGCTTCAAGCGGCTGTTCTCGATGCAGAGCCTGGTCAACTTCGCCAAGGGGCTGATCAAGCTCGTCATCGTCGGCGCCGTGATGACGTTCATCGTCTGGCCGGAGAGGGACCGGCTCGACGGCCTGGTCACCGTGGATCCCGCGGCGCTGCTGCCGATCATCCAGGTGCTGTCGCTGAAGCTGCTGGCCGGCGTCGTCGCAATCATGGCGATCGTGGCGGGCCTCGACTACATGTGGCAGCAGCACAGCTATACGAAGCGCCAGAAGATGTCCTTCCGCGAGCTCAAGGACGAGTTCAAGCAGACGGAAGGCGATCCGATGGTGCGCGCCAAGCTGCGCCAGGTGCGCATGGAAAGGTCGCGCCGGCGCATGATGGCGAAGGTGCCGGAGGCGACCGTCGTCATCACCAACCCGACCCACTACGCCGTGGCGCTGAAATACGAGAGCGGCATGGCGGCGCCCATCTGCGTGGCGAAGGGCACCGACGCCGTCGCGCTCAAGATCCGCGAGATCGCCGAGGGCGCCGACATCCCGCTTATCGAGAATCCACCTCTGGCGCGCAGCCTCCACGCCGCCGTCGAGATCGATCACGAGATCAGAGCCGAGCACTACAAGGCTGTTGCGGAAATCATCGGCTACGTTATGCAGATCAGGGCTCGTGCCGGATGGCGGTCGAATCGGTGAGAATGGCAGCCGGGCCGATCCGGGCCGCCGGCCGCCCGGTCCGATTTCCGCCTAGAGAGGCAGTCTCGCCAGCATGACCGACACGCGCAGCGAACGTCCCGCGAAGCCGGCCGGCGTCGACATGAGCCCCAAGGAAGGCTCCATCGGGCTCGTCGTGCTGCTCGCGGCGGCGCTGATCGTGATCTCCATCGGACTGGCCCTCATGGGTCGCGAGGAGGCCCGGCCGCTCATCCTCGGGCTGCTGGCGTTTCTCGCGGTCGTCGGCGTCTTCTCGCTGTTCGCGGCGAGCGTCGGCGTGCTGCGGTTCTCCGAGCGCGCGCCGCGCGACGACATCGCCCGGTCGATCACCGACGTCGCCGCGGAGGGCCTGCTCGTCACCGGCCGCAACAGCCGCATCATCTACGCCAATCCCGCCTATATGGAGCTGACGCAGGCGACGCGTCCGGAGGACATTCGGGGGGTCGAGCGCGCGTTCGCCGGCGATCCCGACGCGTCCGAGGCTGTTTTCCGCCTCGCGCAGGCGGCCTCGGAGGGCCGGCGGGGGGAGGAGGAGATCCGCATCGAGCGGGTGCTCGATGACGACGCGCGCGAGGCGACCTGGTACCGCATCCGGGTGCAGCCCGTCGGCAAGGGGCGGGCGCAGAGCATCCTGTGGCAGATCGCCGACATCACCGGCGACCGCGTGCGTCAGGAAGACGTCTTCCGCGAATTGCAGCGCGCCATCGACAATCTTGATCACGCGCCCGCCGGGTTCTTTTCGTCGGATGCCAAGGGCAACCTGCGCTACGTCAACGCGACGCTGGCCGAATGGCTCGGCTACGACCTGGCGGAGATGGAGACGGAGCGCCTCACCATCGACCGGGTCATTTCCGGCGACGGCGCCGAACTGCTGCGCCACATCGTGCCGGCACCTGGTGAAGTGCGCACCGAGACCATCGACCTCGATCTCGTGCGCCGTAACGGCAAGACGCTGCCGGTCAGGCTCCTGCACAAGGTCGCCTTCGACGCCGAGGGGCGGCCGGGCCACTCCCGCACCCTCGTCATGAACCGTAGCCCGGGCGCCGACGTTTCGGAGACGCTTCGTGCGGCCGAGGTCAGGTTCGCACGCTTCTTCAACAATACGCCGCTGGCCATCGCCACGGTCGATCGGGACGGCCGGATCGGGCGCACGAACGCCGCATTCCTGCGGCTGTTCCTGGCCGGTCGCGGCGGCGTCGCCAACATTCTAGACTGTGTCGGCGAACGTGACCGGCCGGCCTTCAAGGCCGCGCTGGACGCGGCGTTCACGGGCAGGGCCGAGGTCACGCCGGTAGACGCGATCGTGGGCGAAGAGGCGCAACGCACCTGCCGGTTCTTCGCGAGCCCCGTGGAGGACGGCGACGGTGAGGCGGCGATCGTCTACGCCCTCGACGTCACCGACCAGAAGGCGCTCGAGGCGCAGTTCGCGCAAGGCCAGAAGATGCAGGCGGTCGGCCAGCTCGCCGGCGGCATCGCGCACGACTTCAACAACGTGCTGACCGCCATCATCGGCTTCTCGGACCTGCTGCTCGCCAACCACCGGCCGACCGACCCGTCGTTCAACGACATCATGAACATCAAGCACAACGCGAACAGGGCGGCGGGGCTGGTGCGCCAGCTCCTGGCCTTCTCGCGGCGGCAGACGCTGCGGCCGCAGGTGCTGCGCCTCAACGACACGCTGTCGGACCTGCAGATGCTGCTGGAGCGGCTCCTCGGCGCCAAGGTGTCGTTGAAGCTGGAGCCGACGCGGGATCTGTGGCTGGTTCGCGTCGACCTCAACCAGTTCGAGCAGGTGGTCGTCAACCTCGCCGTCAACGCGCGCGACGCCATGCCGGACGGCGGCAAGCTCATGATCCGCTCGCGCAACGAATCCTACGACTCCGAGCAGAAGATCGGGCAGGCGGTGCTGCCCGCCGGCGAGTATGTGGTGCTCGAGGTCGTCGACACCGGTGTCGGCATGACGCCGGAGACGATGGAGAAGATCTTCGACCCCTTCTTCACCACCAAGGAGGTGGGCAAGGGCACGGGGCTCGGCCTGTCCACCGTCTACGGCATCATCAAGCAGACCGGCGGCTACATCTTCCCCGAAAGCACGCCGGGCAAGGGGACGACGTTCCGCATCTACCTGCCGCGCCACGTGCCGACGGCCGAGGAAGAGGCTCCCAAGCAGGAAGCCGCCCCCGAGGCTCAGCAGGACCTTACCGGACGGGGAACAATCCTCCTCGTCGAGGACGAGGAATCCGTGCGCGCCTTCGCCGCCCGGGCGCTGTCCTCGCGCGGCTACACCGTGCTGGAGGCCGAGACCGGCGTTCGGGCCCTCGAGGTCATGGACGAGCAGGGCGGCGAGGTCGATCTCGTCGTCTCCGACGTCGTCATGCCGGAGATGGACGGCCCGACGCTGATGAAGAGGCTGCGGCAGAAGAACCCGAAGCTGAAGATCATCTTCGTGTCGGGCTACGCCGAGGACGCGTTCCGCAAGAATCTGGACGGCGGCGAGGAATTCCATTTCCTGCCAAAGCCCTTCAACCTGAAGGAGCTGGCGGCCATGGTGAAGGACGTGATGAGCGCCTGAGGGCGCCCGCGCCTCCGGAACATCGTCATATTTTGGACGTTGAAGGAGACCACAGCGGCGCTGTGGCGGGGCGAGATCGTGATTCGCCCGCGTCTCCGGAGTTCAGGAGTAGATGCGGTGAAGTTCATTAGGCGTGACGAGCCGGACCACGCGATGGTCTCGGTGCGCTTGCGGGAGGTCGAGGGGCGTCCCAGCGGCGAAATCTTCTTGCCAATGCGGCAGCGGCCCGAGGCCATGACGACGGCGAGTGCCCCCCAGGGCGGGGCGTTGTCGGCGGCGGAAGCCCTCGGCCTGGCGACTGCGCATGCCTTCGAGTTGCGCACTGACATCGCGGTGATCGACGAGGATCAGCTGTGGCGGCCCGAGTGGGGTACGCTGCACGAGACCGCCGGCGATCCCCTCCCGGGCTGACGCTTCAACGCCGCAGTTCAGGCGCCGCTTCTCCAGTTGCGTTCCCCGAAGAGCTGTCCCGTGCGGGAGGCGTCAGGTAGACGGCGAGGATGTCGCGCCGGGTGGCGTCGCCCACGCCCGACAGCGCCTTCTGGAAGCGCAGCCCGGCCTCGCATCTCTCGCCCGCGTCGGCCCCAGGTATCTGCCCTTCCAGAATGCCGGCGACCTCCTCGTCGGCGAAGCCCGCTTCGACGAGGGCGGTGGTGAGCGCATCGAGTTCCGGCTCGCCGACGCTGCCCTGCTGCGGCGACTCCGCGGCGGCGAATATGGCCCGAATGGCCTCCACGGAGACGGCCGAGTTCAGCCGTGAGAACTGCGATACGGCTTCGTCATCGGCCTGGGTCACGCTCCTGAACCGGTCCGCGCTCACCGTCGCGAGCGCGGTCGCAGTCTCGGCGGCGCACAACTCCTCGTTCGAACCGGCGAGGAACTCCAGATACGACACCTGTGCCGCGTGGAAGGCGTCCAGCGCCGGCAGCGGGCTCTGCGCTATGCGGTTTCCGTGGAAGGCGAGCACGGTGCGCGGAATGTCGGAGAGATACCGTGACGTCCAGTTTGGATCGAGGGCGATCGACGGATCGGACTGGCGCGCTTCGTAAGCCCGCTCCGCCACGACCTGAAAGATCACCGGAAAGGTGTCGATCGTCTTCACCGCGATCTCGGCGAGCGCGTCCTGCGGCGCGGCCTCATGCCGGCTGCGCAGTCCGTCCTCCATGCGCAAGGCGAACATCTCGAAGTCGGGCGAGGCGATCTGCGCGGTTGCCGGAAGCGAAGACGCTGCGGCGGTCAGCATGAACGCGGCGGCGACGCCTAGGGGCCTCTTCGTTGCGAACGTCATGTCGTGTTGAGTCTCCGGAGCCTGATTTCTGACTGACAATTCTCGCGGTGTCCCAGCCGGGGTGATTTGTAGCTGTTGACGGAGGAAGTTTCAATGTCGGGACATTATGCGAACAAAATTCCTATTCCGTATATATATCAGGGTTTTATTCAGGTCTTGGCAAAATAGAACAAAGCATGTACATTGCGTGGATCGTTCGTTGCACGGCCTGCTGCGCTGTGAAATAAGGAGCCCACCCGATGGCAAACAATCAGCTTCGCCTCGTCGAAGGAGACGGCATGGACAAGACCAAGGCACTCGAGGCGGCTCTCGGGCAAATAGAGCGTCACTTCGGCAAGGGCTCCATCATGCGGCTCGGCCAGGACGGCAAGGTGGTCGAGGTCTCGTCCATACCGTCCGGCTCGCTGGGGCTCGACATCGCGCTTGGCATCGGCGGCCTGCCGCGCGGCCGTGTGATCGAGATCTACGGGCCGGAATCCTCCGGCAAGACGACGCTCGCGCTGCACACCGTCGCCGAGGCTCAGAAGAGGGGCGGCATCTGCGCCTTCATCGACGCTGAGCACGCCCTCGATCCGAGCTACGCCCGCAAGCTCGGCGCCAACGTCGACGATCTCCTCATCTCGCAGCCGGATGCCGGCGAGCAGGCGCTGGAGATTGCCGATACGCTGGTTCGATCCGGCGCGATCGACGTACTCGTCGTCGACTCCGTCGCCGCGCTCACGCCGCGCGCCGAGCTCGAGGGCGAGATGGGCGACTCGCTGCCCGGCATGCAGGCCCGCCTCATGAGCCAGGCGCTCAGGAAGCTCACCGCCTCGATCTCGCGCTCCAATACGATGGTCATCTTCATCAACCAGATCCGGATGAAGATCGGCGTCATGTTCGGCAGCCCGGAGACGACGACGGGCGGCAACGCGCTGAAGTTCTACGCTTCGGTCCGCCTCGACATCCGCCGCATCGGCGCGATCAAGGACCGCGACGAGGTGGTCGGCAACCAGACGCGTGTGAAGGTGGTCAAGAACAAGGTCGCCCCGCCGTTCCGCGAGGTCGAGTTCGACATCATGTACGGTGAGGGCATCTCCCGGACGGGCGAACTGGTGGATCTCGGCGTCAAGGCCGGGGTGGTCGAGAAGTCGGGCGCCTGGTTCTCCCATGATAGCCAGCGCCTCGGCCAGGGCCGCGAGAACGCCAAGCAGTTCCTGCGCGATAATCCGGAGGTGGCTGAGACGATCGAGAAGGCGATCCGCCAGAACGCGGGCCTCGCCGCCCGCACGACCGGACCGGCCGCCGGAGACGACGCCGACGACGCGCCGGAAGCGATGGACGGCTGAGACCCAAAGCGGGACCCCGGGGCATTCGCGCCCCAGACATTTCCTCGGTCATCCCGGGACGGCACAGCCGACCCGGGATCGCCCGGGGCACCACCGCCACCGCCCGTCCGCCCTCCGGGCGGCCCCACCCCCGACCAGCCGGCCCTCGGCTTGCGCCTCGGGCGTTCGGCCGTCGAAACGCTGATTGCGTTTCGTCCGCGTGCCGCGGACCCGTCCTCACCCCCACAAGGGGGAGGGGATGTTAGGGGACACATGAAACTGGAGTAGACGGGATTTGGTGGGAAGAGCCGGGAACTGGCGGTCGGCTACGGGAAAAGTCGCGGGGAAACAACAACCTGCGGGAGCGGGTCGAACCGGCAGCGTTGTCTAACTGAAGTGGGCGCTTAGACACTTGAATTTGTAGTGACGATTGGCGCGGGACACTTGAACTTAGAGTCACGCGCCAGCTCGCACAATCCTTCGACGTGTCTTCGAAGGAGGCGCAAATGCCCTTCAATCAATGGGTTGACGGGCGCGCGGCGCGAGAGAGGCCACGCGGTTCCGAGGATGCGCGACGCGCAGACTATGGGCACCGCGCCCAAATTCCATCTAGGCGGCGGGCCGTGCGGAAAAGCGGGGAGTTATCAATAGGATAGGTCGAAGCCCTCAGGCGGTACGCTGGTGACGATCTTGGGCATTTTGCAGGGTCGTTTGAGCCGCCGTGACGTGCTCGGCTTCGACGAAGCGACGGACCGCCTCCAAGAACCGGTCGGCCGCGTCCGGAGTGCGGAAGCAGAAGCGGGTGTAGAAATGAGGCCGGCGCGAGACAGTGCGCAGCCGATGATCCGGATCGACCGTCCGGGCAACGCGAACCATGTCGTCATATAGCCGGCCGAGGCCGGCGCCGTCTGGCGTCCGCAGTTCCACCTGGTGTGGCCAGTCCCAATCGATCCGGCGCCTGGTCACCTCGCCCTTGCGTCTCATCACATGCTCTCAGCGAATTGAGCGGGACTGGGCTCTAGAAGACGGCGAGCGTGCCGCAGCAGCCGAATCGATCCGCCGCCAGGCATCGGCGGCGACGGTGGCGATGATCTCGCCGACCCATTCAATCACGGCGCCCTCGATCGTCGGCGCGTTCCAGCTTTCGAGATTATAGGTGCCCCGCTTCGCCCCCCGCGCGATGCGCTTGAGGTATCGCATGCCGTCCGCCGTCCGTACCACGGCGTCCTTTCCGAGGAGGCTGTCTACACTACGGCGTTGCTCGCGGTAGCAGACAACGACGTCCCCGGCATCATAGGCCGGCATCATCGAGGTTCCGGTGACCTCGAATCCGACCATCTCGGCGGGTAGCGTGAACGGCAGCTCGACCTGACTATACCCTTCCGGTGGCGACTGCTCGAACTCGGGCTCGATCTCCGATCCGGCGCCGATATACCCCATGATGGGCACGACGCTCTGCCGCCCTTCCGCTGGAGCCTCGCCGACCCTGTCCTCGGACCCCAATAGCGCACCCGAGGTCGTACCGAGGGCCCGCGCCAGGGCGTCGAGATGTTCCGCGGCCGGATCGTGGTCGCGCTGCAGAATATCGCGCACGAACGTCTCGCCGCGGCCGGCAAGGCGGGAGGCCGCCTTCATGCTCAATCCGCGCTCCTTGAGCAGCGCGCGTACACGTGAACGCCAGTCGGTTTTCATTCGTGGGAAATTACCCACGGCGCGCCCCGTCGTCTCGGGGGAATAATCCCATTGACATACGGGGGATATATCCCCCACGATGCCGCCATGACGCGCATCGAGATTCTCCTGGTCCGGATCGAGAAGTATTGCCGCCGCGAAAAGATCGGCGAGAGCACCTTCGGTCTGCGGGCGGTCAATGACGGCAAGCTCGTCCGGCAGATTCGCGAGGGGCGTTCGATCACGATCCGGACGCTTGAACGGATCGAGGAGCTCCTCGACGGAAGCGCGGAGCGGGCCGCATGACGGGCTCACGCATTCTCTCGAGGCAGCTTGCGCTGCAGTTCCACGAGCAGCTGTCGCGCCGTCGATCGCGGCATGACCATCCGCGCCACTATTCGGCGCTCGGCGTGGCTGTTGCCAGTCAGCGGCGAGTGGGAAAGCTCGTGGGCAACCATGCCCGTAAGGCGGACGTATTCGTCGCTCCCGTCGAGCGCCACCGCCGTGACAAACAGGTCGCTGACCGGGGTCGGCTCGGTCGGCGGGTTGCTCTGCCTGCGGCTCGCCATGGGTTCTCCTGCTCATCACGCAATCACGGTAGCCGGCCCCCAGCCAGGGGCACCAGTCGAAACGGGGCGCGCGCGTAGACATGCATCGTGCCCATCCCACAGACCCGCAGTTTCCCAGCCCCGACCGCGTGGCGGATCGCCGCCGGGACGCCCTCGGCGTGACGATCATGATCGTCGGCCTGGCGGCCGCGGTCGGGGCCCTCCTCCTGGCCATGCTCTTTCTCGGTTCGCCTGGCTGGCTGTTTGCCTGGAGGGCCCGGTGATGGCCGGCGGATACGACTGGCGGCGCGAGTATGTGCGGCAGTTCGGCCCGCTGCCCACGTCCGAGGACTTCGCCGTCGAGACGCCGGCCCTGAGCGAAGGCGACAACGTCGTTGCCTTCCCCCGGGAAGCGAACTCCCCATGCCAGGAACCCATGCCGGCATGCAGGCCCGGCCGCGACGAATGCGTCCATTGCCGCCGGCTTACCATGGTCACGCCGCTGGGCGGCGCGCGGCGGATCGGCCAGGAAATGCGCCAGCAGGTGCGCTGCGGTTGCAGCCTCGGGCGCACATGGCGCCGGTCGACCGTCCTCGCGGCCTCCCGAAGGAAGCCGACATGACGGTGGTGTCCGCTCCCATCAACCTAACAGAGGCGCGGCATCGGGTGAACAGCGCCCTTCGGACCGAGCCGATGGTCCCCCGCACAATCGAAGCCATCATCGAAGAGCGCGACGAACTCGCCGAGCGCGTGCGCCAGCTCGAGGCAATCATCGCCGACGACGACTGGGTTCCGGCGTCCTGGTCCCTTTCGCCGGCCCTCGTCGCGATCCTCAATGTCCTGTCGGTTCGTGAGGTCGCCTCGCGCCGCGCCCTGTGGACGGCGCTCTATGGCGACGCACCGGACGGCGGCCCGGGGCTGCACGTCATCAACGTCCACGTCTTCAAGCTGCGCCGTCGCGTCGGTCCGCACGGTCTCGTCATCCGCAATCACCACGCGCGCGGCTATTCGCTCAATTCCGCGAGCCGGGCGACCGTCGAGCGTCTCAAGGCGGCGAAGGAGCAGGCCCGTGGATAATCCGGCCACGTTCCTCGACATCGCGGCGGAACTTGAACTCGTCGCACATCGCGAGGCCTTCGGCGCCGAGTTGCTGGAGATCGAGGCGGCTCGTCATCCGACGACAGCGATCTTCCAGGCGGGGCTGCTGCAGGCACGCGACAGCGCGAAGCTCACCGCGCAGGCCGCTCGCATCTTCAGAAGACTGGCGTCCATCGAGGCGCAGGTCCGGCAACTCCTCAACCAGGACAACGAGACCGGAGACGGCGAATGAACGCAGCACCGCTCAGCCCGATGTGCGGGTCATCGACATCTCCATCATCATCGTGCCCCAGCGGCTCAGGCCGGTCGATCCCGATTGGGTCACGGCCATCGCTCAACTCGATCAGGTCGATCGGGCTACGCGAGCCGATCACCTGCAACATGCCGGATCTTCCTGCAGGTCCCGGACTTCCCAATTCCGTCGAGCTCGTCGCCGGCGCCCATCGGCTGGCCGCCGCCCGCGAGGCGGGCTGGTCGACCATCCCCGCGCAGCTCGTCGCCGTCGACCGGCGCCAGGCCCGCATCATGGAGATCGACGAGAATCTGATGCGCCGCGAGCTGTCGGCGCTCGATCGCGGGATCTTCCTGGCGGAGCGCAAGGCGGTTTGGGAAGCCCTGCATCCGGAGACGAAAAAGGGCGTTAAGGGCGCGAAAGCAAAGCACAATTCTGCAACGGACATGTTGTCCTTTGCAGAATCGGTGGCCCAGCGAACCGGTCTCAGCGCCCGCACCGTGCGGCGCGCGGTGGCCCTGATCGACGGTCTGGCTTCCGAAGCCGTCGACCTGTTGCGGCTGACCACCATGGCGGACAACGCGGCGCAGCTGCGATCCATGGCACGCCTCGACCGCGACCTGCAGGTCAGGATCGCCCGCGAGATCGCGGACGGTCGCGCCCGGTCGATACGGGACGTCGTCGCTCCGGCGTCGAAGGCTGCTCCCGACGACTTCGAGACGCTGATGAAGGCCTGGAGCCGTGCCGGTGCGAAGGCCCGCCGGCGGTTCCTGGCCACCATTGGCGCAACCCAGCGGAAAGGACAGGGGGATGGCGAAGCGGCGCGCCACGAACCGGCGACTGCAAATGAATGACCAGGGCGACCTTTTCCTCGACGGGGAGCGGATGTTTCCGGTGCGGCGGCCCGCCAGCGAGGCAGGCAGCAATGCACGTCCCGTCGACCTGTCGCTGCGGATCAAGACCGCCATGGGGCGCGCGCTCAAGGAGTGTCCGGACAGCGCGGCGATCGTTGCGGCAAGGATTGGCGAACTCACGGGCCGGACTATCACCGCCGACGCGCTCTATGCGTATACGGCCGCGTCCAAGCCCGAGCACGACATCGGCATCGTCCGCTTCGTGGCCTTCGTGCGGGCGACCGGCGCCTACTGGCTGTGGGACGAGCTCCTGGCTGACGACGGCCTGACCGTGCTGCAGGGCGAGGAAGCCCGGCTCGCCGAGCTCGGCGCGCTGTTGCAGCAAAAGCAGATAGTGGACGCCGCCGTGAAGGCGGCCGAGCGCGGCCTCCGCAAGGAACCCGTGAAGGTGCAACGGAGGCGCGCCCGGTGAACCGCCACGCCGACGTGAATCAGAAATGGCTCACGGTCGCCGACCTGATCGCCCTGCAGTGCCAGGCGCTGCCGACCGACGCGCGGGCGCTCGGTCGGTACATCGAGCGCCATGGGTGGCGCGAGGATGCCGATCGCGCGCGGTTTGTCGCCAGCAGAGGCCGTGGCGGCGGGACGTGGCAGTACCACTACTCGCTACTACCGTCGGAGGCCCAGGCGAAGTGGGTCGCTCGACAGTGGCAGAACGAGGCTACGACGACCGCACACGAGGCCTGGCGCAGCTACGCCGCGCTTCCCGAGAAGGCGCGTAAGAAGGCAGCCGAACGGCTGGCCGTGGTGGCGCAGGTCGCCGACCTGCAGGCGGGCGGCATGCAGGCCTCGCTGGCCGTCGGGCTGGTATCAACGCGTGCTAAGGTCGCCGCCTCGACCATCTGGAACTGGCTTCGTCTTGTCGAGGGGCTGCCGCGTCCGGACTGGGAGCCGGCGCTTGCGCCGCGCCACGTCGGCCGGACGGCAACCACGCCCTGCCACCCGCAAGCCTGGGACTTCCTCTGCGCCGACTACCTGCGGCCGGAGCAGCCCTCCTTCGTGGCCTGCTATCGTCGGCTGACCGATGCCGCCGCCGTCCACGGATGGACCCCCATCCCGGCGGAGAAGACGCTGCGACGCCGGATCGAGCGTGAGGTGCCGCGGGGCGCACGCACGATTGCGCGACAGGGTCGCGACCTCGCCCAGGCGATATTCCCCCACCAGACCCGCGACCGGTCGGCCTACGCGGCGATGGAGGCGGTAAACGCGGACGGGCACCGCTTCGACGTCTTCGTACGCTGGCCCGACGGCGAGATCGGCCGGCCGATGATGGTCGCGATTCAGGACCTTCATTCGGGAATGATCGTCGGGCACCGCCTGGACCGCACCGAGAGCTGGCCGCTCGTCCGCGCGGCATTCGCCGACATGATGGAGAGCTTTGGCATCCCGGAGCATGCCTACCTCGACAACGGCCGCGGCTTTGCCTCGAAGTTCCTGACCGGCCGGATGAAGACGCGGTTCCGGTTCAAGGTCCGGCCCGACGAGCCTGAAGGGCTGCTGACCCGTCTTGGCGTGAAGGTCCACTGGACGACGCCCTATCACGGTCAGGCGAAGCCGATCGAGCGCGCCTTCCGCGACCTCTGCGAGGAGATCGCGAAGCACCCGACCTGCGCCGGCGCCTACACCGGCAACTCGCCCATGGCGAAGCCGTCGAACTACGCCTCGAAAGCCGTCCCGATCGAGGCTTTCCGGGCGCTCGTGGCGTCCGAGGTCGCCCGGCACAACGCCCGAACGGGGCGCCGTTCACGGGTCGCGCAAGGCGGCTCCTTCGCCGACGCCTTCCGGTCGAGCCTGGACGCCCCCGGCACCATGGTCACTAAGGCCGCCCCCGAGCAGCTGCGGATGTTCCTGATGGCGGCCGAAGGCGTCACCTGCAGGAAGCCGACCGGCGAAATCCATCTCGCCGACAACCGATATTGGGCCGAGCCACTTGTCGAGCTTACCGGCCGCAAGGTGGTCGTTCGGTTCGACCCGCAGGATCTGCTGCGCCCCGTTGCCGTCTACGCACTCGACGGCCGCTTCGTCTGCGAAGCCGAGTGCATCGAGGCGACGGGCTTCGACGACATCGAGGCGGCACGCGACCACGCGAAACGCCGCCGGCAGTGGCTTGCCATGCAGCGTGAGCTTCTCGACCTGGAGCGCCGCCTGTCGATCGACGAAGTCGCCCGCTTGCTGCCGTCGTCCACGCCGCAGCCGGAACAGGTGGCCGCACGTGTCGTCAGGCTCGCGGCGACCGGTACCGACGGCGCCAGTCCTCAGGATCCTCACGAGGAGGCGGAAGAGAATTTCGGGAGAGCCATGCGGGCCATCGCCGCGGGCGGCGGCGACGTGCTCGCCTTTCCCGGATCACGGACCGGGGAGGCCCCGGAAAACGACTGAGCGCCGGTGGTTGCAACACCGGCGCCCAGCACAACGCGAAAGCTCGAAAGGAAGGGCAAATTCTCATGACCGATATAGCAACGCAAGATGCGGCCGCGCCGGCCCCTGAGGAAAACGGGTGGGCGATGCCACGCCATGCGCCGGCGCTTCCCCAGGCCGAGCTCGAGGCGTGGCGGGTGCTGACCACCAAGGTGCGTGACACCGCGCAGCGGCACGGCTGGTCGAAGAGCGAGGTCTCGCGACGCTCGGGCGTGCCTGGCGGCACATTCTCGCAGTGGTACGACGGCAACTACAAGGGCCGTATCGCCAACGTCTCGGCGACCGTCGAGCGGTGGCTCGCGAGCGTCGAGGAGGTGGCGCTCGCCGCGTCGAGCATCCCGACGCCGCCCGGCTACGTGCCGACGCCGACGTCGAGCCAGCTGGTCGAGACACTCCTCTACGCGCAGATGATGCCCGAGATGGTCGTCGTCACGCTCGGCGCCGGCATGGGCAAGACCATGACGGCGCAGTTCTACCGCGACAGCCGCCCGCACGCCTATCTGGTCACCATGCGGCCGACCACCTCGACCGTGCATGGCATGCTCCTAGAATTCGCGCAGGCGCTCGACGTCCACGAGACGAACCCGGCGAAACTCGATCGGGCGCTTGGCGACAAGCTGAAGCGCAACGGGCGCAACACGCTCCTCATCGTCGACGAGGCGCAGAGCCTCAACGACAACGCGGTCAACCAGCTCCGCTACTTCCTCGACATCTACGGCGTCGGCATCGCGCTTCTCGGCAACGAGGAACTTTACGGCCGCTTCGGCGGGTCGAAGGCGACGCCGGCCTACGCGCAGATCCACCGGCGTATCGGCAAGCGCCTGCGGCGCCTGCAACCGACGCAGGGCGACATCGACGCGATCGTCGAGGCCTGGGGCGCGGCGGACCCCGAGGTCCGGCAGATGGCGCGCGCGATCGGCCGCAAGCCCGGCGCCCTCAGCCAGATCACCAAGACCCTTCAGCTCGCCGGCATGTACGCCGCCGGCGAGGGGCAGCCGTTGGCGGCCAAGCACGTGCGCTCGGCGTGGGCCAATCGCGGCGGGGAGGATCTCTGATGTCCGACGCCCTCAGCGAATGCCTCGACCTGCTTTCGAAGTGCTTCGGCGAATGGGAACACAGCGGCTGCGAGATGTCCCCGAAGGCCGTCGCGGAGATGCGGGGAATCCTCAGCGGACTGGGCGAGGATGCTCGGGAGTTGGAGGCACGGCTCGACAACCGATCCCGCAACAACGTCCTCGCCTTCGCCGTCGCAGAGAACGTCGTGCTGTTCCCCCGCACACCTCGCGCGCCCCAGGCGGGGCCGGGAGGCGCGGCGTGAGCATCCGCGTCCAGGACGTTGTGCGGGCCGTGGCCGACTACTACGGCCACGACCCTCGCGAGATCATTGCCATGCGGCGCGACCAGCGCTTCACGCGGCCGCGCCACGTGGCCGTGTGGATCGCCCGGCGGCTGACGACCTATTCGCTGCCACAGATCGGTGCCGCGATCGGAGGCCGCGACCACACGACGATCCTGTACGGCGCGAACAAGATCGACCGTGAGCTGGAGACGGATCCCCGGCTGGCATCGGAGATCGGCGAGATCGTCGACGCCCTGCTGATCGCCGAGCAGGCACTCATCCGCCTCGGCATCGACGAGCAGACACCGTCGCCCACCGATTACGCCGACCAGGTCCTGGCCGACCCGGCGCGGTCGGCCGTCCAGATCTCGTCGCTCGGCATAGTGACGCTCGCCGTCGCGGTCCGCGGCTACCGCGCGCGCATCGAGGAGCTGGAGCAGCTCGTCGAAGTCCTCCGCCATTCCCCCGAAGGAATATCCGAGAAGGAGACCGAACATGCCTGACCTTCCGACCGGCCCGCATACCCCCACGGCCACCGAGTGGACGCCCGACGACGCCGGCGAAGCCGGGATCGTGACGATCAAGGGCGAGCGCTACATGACCGACGCCGGCGGCCGCCTCGTGCCCGAGGCGATCGTCAAGCCGCAGCACCGGCTCGAGGATCAGACCGTCAGGAAGATCGTCGCCCACGCCGAGGAATTGTCGGCGCAGATCTCGCGCTTCCGGGGCCACACCTTCGACAACGTCGCCGGCTTCGTCGAGATCCTCGCGGGCGAATACGGGGGCAAGCGTGGCGGCAAGAAGGGCAACATCACGATCACGTCCTACGACGGGACGATGAAGGTGACCGTCCAGGTGCAGGATCAGCTCACCTTCGGTCCCGAGCTTCAGGTCGCGAAGGAGCTGGTGGACGAGTGCATCACCAGCTGGGCCGCCGGTGCCCGCGACGAGATCCGCGCGCTGGTGGAGCACGCCTTCCAGGTCGACAAGGAGGGCCGGATCAACCGGGCCGCCCTGTTCCAGCTGCGCCGCCTCGACATCGACGACGATCAGTGGCGCGCCGCCATGACGGCGCTCGGCGACGCCATCCGCGTCATCGGCTCGAAGGAGTATGTCCGCTTCTACCGGCGCGCCGACGCCCGCGCGCCATGGCGGCCGATCACTATCGACCTCGCGGCGGCATAGGGGGCGGCATGAAGTTAAGACGCCACGAAATCAGCGCCTTCTGCGGCCGCGACGGCGTGATCGAGTTCGGCCGGCAGGTGCCCGAGGGGCTCCTGCCGATCATGCGCGGCCGGTCCCGCGAGGTGCGCGCCATCGTCGAGGTCTGCGCCCGGCACGCCTATGACGGCAGGACACTTCTAGTACCGGGACTTCCCGAGGCCGAGAACGACGAGGCGGCGCTCGACGCGTTGATGCGGTTCCGCGACTACGTGCGCCTTCGCGGCGCGCGGGCGGCGTGAGGGAGGGCATCGCCATGGTCAGCCCTCAGGAGAAGATCGCCGAGCTGCGCCGGATCGTCCGCTGGATCAGGGTTCTCGAAGACCAGGGCTGGAGCGCCATGGCGATCCTGATCGACCTCGGCGACAGCGCGGACGCGCGGCAGCGCTTCGTAGCCGGCGCCTATGAGCTTCGCATGGCTGGCGTGGGCGCCACCTCCACGGTTGGGGGCGGCAGCCTCATCGCCGCCTGGAAGCGCGCCGCCGCCCGCCGCATCGAGAAGGAGCGGGCACGATGACCGCGCCGCTCGATCTGTCGCTGCCGCAGGCCAGCTGCCTCGAGGAGGCCGCCGCAGGCCCGATCTATCGCAACCGCGCCGGCTACGGCCAGGGCGGCTGGCATTCCGCCGGCACCGTCACCGCGCTCGTGCGGCGCGGGCTGCTCGTCGAGAGCCCGCTCGAAGGTTGCATGGGCGCGGCGCGGATCACGCCGGCCGGGCGCGCCTGGCTGAAGGCGGTGGCGTCATGACCGCCGCGGCCCTCCCCAACTTCTGCGCGTGGATGAACGGGCGCTTCGGGCGCGGCTGGATCGTGACCCGTCGCGGGGGCGAGCCCGGCACCGGCGCGACGGACGAGTTCCGCCGCGCCAAGCGCGCCTACGAGGACATGATCGGCTGCAGGATCTACTCGCCGGAGTATCTAGCGATGTTCCACGACGCCCCGTCAGGTCGCGAGGTGCAGTCGTGACGCGCACCCGCCAGATCGAACAGGCGCTGGAGCGGGCACTCCTTTCCAGCAGCGACGTGGAGATCGTGCGTGACGAGATGGGCGACCAGATCGTGCGTGTCATCGACTACGAATCGGTCCGCCGGGATGGCGGGCTCGCCTTCGGCACGATCCGGCTTCCGGCTCTGGCCGCCGCGCTGGAGCGCGAGCTGTCATGACGGCTCAGATCACCAAGGGCCAGATCGGCGCTATCCACGCCCTCAAATCCCGCGCCGGCCTCGACGACGACGCCTATCGCGACATGCTCGAGGTCCGGACGGGCAAACGATCGTCGACGGCGCTGACCAAGGGCGAGGCGATCGGCGTCATCGACCATCTCAAGTCGGTCTCGAGCCCGTCTCAAGGTGGGGTCGACGACAACTTGAACCGTGGCCGGGCCCAGGGCGCCCTGCGACTCGACGGACCTTATGCCGGCGTCTGCCGGGCACTGTGGATCTCGGCCTGGAATCTCGGCCTCATCCGGGAGCGGTCCGACAAGGCGCTCGTCGCCTTCGTGAAGCGCCAGACCGGGATCGATCATCTGAATTGGGTCAAGGACGGCGCCGACGCGAGGAGCGCCATCGAGGGGCTCAAGAAATGGATCACGCGCGAGTCCGGGGTCGAATGGGATCGGCCGGCCGTGGAACTCCGCTCCCTCGGGATTTCACTGTCGCGGTGGCGGAAGCTCGCTGTGATCGACGCGCAGCTCGTCCGGCTGATGCGGCTCAATGGCGCCGGAATGGCGCCCGCCGGCTACCGAGCGCTGTCGGCGAAGGAGCTTGACGAGCTGGCCACGGTTCTGGGCCGGAAAATCCGCCGCGCCCTGGCGAGGAAGGCGGCATGATCATGGCGGCCGTGGATCCGAGCGCCGACATCCTGCCGCTCTTCGTCGCCGACGAGTTGCGGGAGATCGATCAGCTGCAGGAAGCGCGGGACGCGCTGTGTCGGCGCATCATGGCGCTGCCGCGGCACAGCCATCGGCGCGTCGTGCTGCAGGACCGCCTCGCCGAGCTTACCGCCAGACAGCTGGATCTCGAAGTCGAACTCAGGGCGAGGGGCTGATGGGCAGGCGCAGGCGACAGCGCAGCCATCGTGTCCCGCTCCCCTTCGAGGCGCTCGTCAGGCTGGCCGAACAGGTCTGCGAACTCCACGGCACGCGCATGGCGCTGGGTTACGAACTGCGGCGCTCGTCGGGCTGCTGGCGGCGAAACGACGGCAGCTACACCGCGCGCTTCGTATACCGTCGCCTTGGGGACACGGAAGTCCAGATCGTGACCACCGTCCGGGGCCTGCGGGGGCAATGACAGAGACGGAACGATTCTGCTGGCTGCCGCCGGTGCTGAAGGCCATCGCCGAGGCCGGCGGCCTCGACGCGGCGCTCGCCATCGCGGAGCGGCATGGCGGGCGCCGCGTGCTCCTGCCGCGCCGCGTCGAAGGGCGCAACTGGCTGGTCGAAACCGTCGGGCAGGAACCGGCACGCAAGATCCTCGAGCGGTTCGGTCCCGGCCGGCTCGACATCCCCCTCGGGCCGGCCGGCAGCTATTCCAGGATGCGCCGCCGGATCAACGAGCGGTACGACGAGCTCGAGCGCCGCGGCGCCAGCGCGGCCGAGATCGCGGCCGACCTCGGCATCACCGAGCGAACCGTCCGGCTGCGCCGCGCCTCGCGCAGGGCCCTTGCCAAGAGCGCCCAAAAAAGCCTCTTCTAATGGTGCGCCGCTGAGCCGCCCGGAACCGCTTCAGGGGCGATCCGACGCAGACGCATCCCTACCGTCATCCCGGAATTCGCGAACGGGAGAGACGGTTATGAAGACCAGCCCCCAAGGCATCGAAGACACGATCGCCGAAGAGGGCATCGTCCCCTTCCGCTATCTCTGCTCCGCCCGGGTCGACACGTTCGGCGTGGGCCACACCCACTATGCCGGCGCGCCCGATCCACGACAGATGCCCTTCGGGCGGGAGTATCCTCTCAGCAAGGTGATCGAACGTCTTCCGGCAGGATCTGCGGAAGAAGGAGCGCGAGGTCAACGCCGCTCTCAAGGTGACGGTCTCCCAGCACGAATTCGACGCGCTGGTCTCCTTCCACCTGAACACCGGGGGCATTGGGAGGGCGCAGCTGACGAAGTCGCTCAACGCCGGCAACCGGCAGGCCGCTGCCGACCAGTTCCTCGGCTGGTCGAAGCCCCCCGAGATCATCCCGCGCCGCAAGCGCGAGCAGGCGCTGTTCCGCACCGGCCACTACCCTCACGGCGGATTGGCCAACCTCTATCCCGCCGACGATCAGGGCCGCGTGCTGTGGTCGCGCGGAAGGCGCGTCAATCTTCGCAACGTCGTCCCCGCGATCTACGGGGCCAACCAGGCCGACGATCAGGCCGACAAGTATCGCAACAAGACGGCCGGCGCCGGCGCCGCCGGCGTCGGCACCGAGGCGACCTCGCAGTCGGCCGACACGATCCTTCCCGACCTGCCGGCCGATCCGGAGACGCTGCAGCTTGTCCTGACCGCCGGGGCCGTCGCCCTGGTCTTCGTCGCCGGCGTCTATGCCGTGCGCTGGTGGCGCGGCCGCCGGAACGCCAGGGTGAAGGCCGCTTTCGCCGCCGACCTGCTGGAAGGTCAGATGGACCGCGCCCGGCCCGTGGAGCCCGACGATATCGCCGCCTCCGGGCCGATCCGCGTCGAGGGGGGCGAGCGATGAACCCGCTCACCCTGGTCGGTCTGTTGCCGGCCATCCGCAAGATCGGCGTGCCGCTCCTGGAGCTGGTTCTGGGCTCGAAGAACGCAAGCGTGGCGAAGACGGCGATCGACATCGCCGGCGAGGCGCTCGGCGTGCCCGGCCAGCCGGACGCGATCGCCCGCGAGATCGAGCGCGATCCTGAGGCGGCCGGCGCCCGGCTGCGCGAGGTCGAGGCCGATCCCGAGATGCGGCGCTGGCTGGTCGAGGCGGTGGAGCTGGACCGGCAGGCGCTGGGCTTCCAGCTCGACATGGCGAATCTCGACCGGGAGGGCGGCTGGTTCGGCTGGGCGTGGCGGCCGGCCGGCATGTGGCTCAACCTCGCGCTGTGGGCGCTCAATGCCGTCGCGCTCGTCGGCCTCAACGGCATCCTGAGGCTCGAACGTCCCGGTCGTCCCCTGGGCGGACCTCATCTGGTTCACGGGGATCTACGCCGGTCTGTACATGGGCGGGCACACGATCAAGGAAGCCGCCAAGGCGCGATGGGGAGCGGGTAGCTGATGGAGGAACTGCGACTCTGGGCGCCGATCGTCATCGCGACCGCCGCCCTGCTCTGGAACATCCGGATTCAGATCGCGACCGCCCGGCGCGACGAGCTGGACAAGGTCAAGGGAGATATCGAGGCGGTCGAAGCCAAGCTGGAGACGCACGTCAGCACCGGGCAGGTGTCGCGCGCCGAGGTCGCGGATCGGCTCACGACGATCGAGGGCCAGCTCAAGCACCTGCCCGACGCGGAGAGCGCCCACCGGATGGAGGTCGCAATCGCCCGGCTCGAAGGCAATCTCGAAGTGATGGCCGAGCGGCTGAAGCCCGTGGCGGCGATTTCAGAGCGACTGCAGGAATTCCTGCTGGAGCAGGCCAAACGATGAGCATGGACCGTCTGATACGCGAGGAGGCCCGCCTCATCATTTTGAAGGCGCTGGCCGAGCAGGTCGACGAGACCCTCGGGTCGGACCTGTTACGCCTCACCCTGGAAACCTTCGGCATCAGCCGCGAACGTGCCTGGGTCCACGACGAGCTGGCGTGGCTCGCGGACATGGGTGCCCTGACGCTGGTCGAGGCCGGCTCGATCCGGGTCGCCACTCTGGCAGAGAAGGGCCTTCGTCACCTCGACCGGCGCATCGCGATCGACGGTGTGAAGCGCCCCTCGCGCGTGGGAGGCTGACCGATGGCCCGCCGCCGCGGCCGCGGCCGGCTGTCCGGTATCGAACTGCTGCCGGCAGAGGCGTATCCCGTCATTGCCTGGGCCAACGATCAGCTGCGCGATCGCGACCGCACCCAGCTCGACATCTACCAGGAGTTCCACGCCAAGCTCGAGGAACTGCGGCGTGATCATCGCGGCGAGCTGGAATTTTCCATCCCGTCCTTCTCGGCCTTCAACCGCTACTCGATCAAGCAGGCCACCATGACGCGACGGATGGAGGAGACGCGGGAGATTGCCGGCGCTATCTCCAAGCGCTTCGATGCGGAAGCATCCGACGATCTGACGCTGATCGCGGCGGAAGCGATCAAGACGCTCGTCTTCGAGGTGCTGACGGCGGCGGGCGAGCACGGCATCGACCCCAAGGGCGCACAGCAGCTCGCCGGTGCCCTCTACCGAGCCACCCAGGCCCAGGGCGTGTCCACCTCGCGAAGGCTGAAGGTCGAGGCGGAATTCGCCAAGGGCGTGGGCTCCGCCGTCGACCAGGTCGCCAGGGCGAAGGGGCTCACCAGCGACACGGTCGAGGCGATCAAGGCGCAGATCCTCGGGGTACGGGAATGAAGCGGTCGAACCTACGGCTGCTCCCGGACGAACAAGATCCCGTCGGGGTCAAGGCCGTGCTTCCGCACCTGCTCCTTGAGGTGCATCTCGGCTGCGAGCTTCGTCGGGAGCCGCGAGGTGTAATCCCACCTGGCATCTACCCCGTCAGGGTTCCTGGCGAAGATATGGGAGTCCAGCGTATAGCCGCCGACAACCTCTTCGATGGTGGCCGAGACCTTGGCGTTGCCCTCGTCGAAGGTCATCTCGCATTCCCACTTCGGCATCGAATTCGCTCCCCACTTGTCGGCTGGTCTGGAAGACTAGCATGTCGGACCCCGTCACTGTCGAGGACTGGACGCGGCATCGTCGGCAGGCCATGCAGGCGCTGCCGGCGCAGCTCGCCGGCGACACGCTGCCCGAGATCCTGCTTCCGTACCAGCGCGAGCGGCTCATGGCGACGGCGAGCTGGCAGCTCGTGGTCGACGAGAAGAGCCGGCGCATCGGCGCCACCTGGGGCATCGGCGGCCGACGCGGTGCTGACGTCGGGCGCGCAGAAGTCCGCCGGCGGCATGGACACGCTCTATCTCGGCTACAACCTCGACATGGCGCGCGAGTTCATCGACGCCTGCGCCATGTGGGCGCAGCGCCTTCGCGCCCGCGCTGCCAGCGCGGTCGAGGAGTTCCTGTTCCAGGAGCAGGACGAGAAGGGCGCCGACCGCGCGATCCAGGCGTTCCGCATCACCTTCGCCTCGGGCTTCGAGATCGTGGCGCTGTCGTCGCGGCCGCGCTCGCTGCGCGGCCGCCAGGGCTTCGTCATCCTCGACGAGTTCGCCTTCCACGACGACGCCGACGAGCTGCTGAAGGCGGCGATGGCGCTGCTGATCTGGGGCGGCAAGGTGCTGGTGATCTCGACGCACAACGGCGCCGACAATCCGTTCAACGAGCTGATCGAGGAGATCCGCGTCAGGCAAGCGCCGCAGGCCACGTCGTGCGAACTGCACCTTCGACGACGCGCTGGAGCAGGGGCTCTATCAGCGCATCTGCCTGGTGACCGGCAAGCAGTGGTCGCCGGAGGCGGAGGCCGAAGTGGCGCGCCGAGATCCGCGGCTTCTACGGCGACGACGCCGCCGAGGAGCTGGACTGCGTTCCGGCGCAGGGCTGCGGGCGTCTATCTGACCGGCGCGCTGATCGAGGCCTGCATGACGCCGGCCGCGCCCGTCTTGCGGCTGACGTGCCCACAGGGCTTCGAGCTGCAGGCCCGACCATGAGCGCGCCTCATGGTTCGTCGACGACTGGTTGGCAAGAGCACGTCGACGCCGGTGCTCGAGCTGCTCGATCCGAACCTGCGCCATGTCTACGGCTTCGACTTCGGCCGATCAGGCGACCTGTCCGTGCTTCATGCCGCTGGCCGAAGCGGCGCGACCTGGTGCTGCGCGCGCCGTTCATTCTGGAGCTGCGCAACGTCCCGTTCCGCCAGCAGGAGCAGATGCTGTTCTGCGTCGTCGATCGCCTGCCGCGCTTCTCGCACGGCAAGCACGACGCGCGCGGCAACGGGCAGTTCCTCGCCGAGTACGCCGTCCAGCGATACGGCGCGCATGCGGATCGAGGCCGTGATGCTCAGCGCAGCCCTGGTATCTGGAGAACATGCCGACGACTGAAGGCGCGCTTCGAGGATCGCACCATCCTGTTGCCGCGCGACGCCGACGTGAAGTCGGACTATCGCCAGATCAAGCATGGTGCGCGGCATTCCGATGGTGCCGGACGACGCGCACACGCGCGGCGCCGACGGCGGCCAGCGCCACGGCGACACCGCGATCGCCGGCATGCTCGCCGTCGCCGCCGCCGAGGCCGACGTCGGTCGAGTATCGGCTACCGGTCGGCCAGCACCGGCAGGCGGTTCGCGACCGAGCCTGACGACGACGACCGAGGATCGCGGCTGGTGGCGGCAGCCGCTCGGCGCCGGATGAGAGGAGTCGATCTGATGCCAGCGACACCCGCACTCGTCGACCAGTGACGGCCGGCCGATCCGGCGCGAGCGTACTGAACAGCGAGGTCGCCGGGCCGACGATCACCGGCGTCCGCTCGCCGATCACCGGCTATCCGGGCGACGGACTCAATCCGCGCCGGCTGGCCGCGCATCCTGCGCGAGGCCGACCAGGGCGACCCGCTGCGCTACCTCGAGCTGGCCGAGCAGATCGAGGAGCGGGACATGCACTATGCCGGCGTGCTCGGCACGCGGAAGCGTTCGGTCGCGCAGCTCGAAATCACGGTGGAGGCGGCGAGCGACGAGGCCGCGCACGTCGATCACGCCGACATGGTGCGCGACTGGCTGCAAGCGCGACGAGCTGCAGGACGAGCTGTTCGACATGCTCGACGCCATCGGCAAGGGCTTCAGCTTCACCGAGATCATCTGGGACACCAGCGAGGGCCAATGGCGGCCCGACGCGTCTCGAATGGCGCGACCCGCGCTGGTTCCGGTTCGACCGGGAAGACGGCACGACGCCGATGCTGCGCGACCGACGCAGGGCGACGTAGCCGCTGCCGGCGTTCAAGTTCGTCCACGCGGTGATCACGCGCCAAGTCGGGACTGCCGGTGCGCTCCGGCATCGCGCGGCTCGCGACCTGGTCGTGGATGTTCAAGGCGTTCACGCTGCGCGACTGGGCGATCTTCACCCAGACCTTCGGCCAGCCGATCCGCGTCGGCAAGTACGGCGCCGGCGCGAGCGAGGACGACAAGGAGACGCTGTTCCGCGCGGTCGCCAACATCGCCGGCGACTGCGCGGCGATCGTTCCGGAGACGATGCAGATCGAGTTCATCGAAGTCGAAGAACGTCGGTCCGGGCATCCGACCTCTACGAGAAGCGCGCGGACTGGCTCGACCGGCAGGTCTCGAAGGCGGTGCTCGGGCAGACGGCGACGACCGACGCGATCGCCGGCGGCCACGCCGTCGGGCAGGGAACACCGGCAGGTCCAGGAGGACATCGAGCGGGCCGACGGCCGGGCCATATCGGCGATCCTCAACCGCGACCTCGTCAGGCCGTGGATCGACCTCGAGCACGGCCCCCAGGACGCCTATCCGAGACTCCGCGTCGGCCGCGCCAAGGAGACCGACGTCGAGCTCGTGGTCAAATCGGTCGAGCGCATGGTGCCGCTGGGGCTGAAGGTCGAGAAGAGCTGGATGAACGATCTGCTCGGGATACCCGATCCTGAAGACGGCGCCGAGCTGCTCGCGCCACGGGGTCCGGCCGCGCCGGCCGCGACCGTCCCCGTCGACGGGCCACCGGCGCGGCCGGCGCTCCAGCAGCAGGCACGAGGCGACGGCGTCGACCGGCTCGCGGACACGGCCGACGATCTCGCCGGACCGGCGGGCGACGCCCGGGTCGACCGGATCCAGGCGATCGTCGATGGAGCGGCTTCGCTGGAGGACGTGCGCGACCGGCTGCTCGAACTCGATCTCGGCGGGGATGCCTTCGCCGACATGCTTCGCCTTGCGATGGTCTATGCCGAGCTGTCGGGGCGCGACGAGATCGCCGCGGCCGGCGTGCCGGAGGCCTGAGACCGAACGATGCCGGATATCCGCCCCTTCGCCGTGGCGCCCCGCGAGGCGGTCGAGTTCCTGCGCCAGAAGATGCGGGTGCCCACGCGGGCCTGGACGGATCTGTGGCAGGAGATGCACTCGGCGGCCTTCATGATCGCGGGCGCCCAGGAGGCGGCCCTCGTCGGAGACTTCCACCAGGCGGTGCTCAAGGCGATCGAGGAAGGCCGCACGCTGGCGCAGTTCCGGGAGGACTTCGACCGGATCGTCGCGACCCACGGGTGGTCCTACAAGGGCGGCCGCGGATGGCGGTCGCGGGTCATTTTCCAGACCAATCTGCGGATGGCCTACGCCGCCGGCCGATGGGAACAAATCCAGCGGGTGAAGGAGACGCGGCCCTATCTGCGCTACGTCCACGTCGATCCCGAGCTGACGCAGGAGAACTCGCGCGAGGAGCACGCAGCCTGGCACGACATGGTGCTGCCCGTCGACGATCCATGGTGGGAGACGCACTTCCCGCCGAACGACTGGGGCTGCCGCTGCACCGTGCAGTCGCTCAACGAGCGCGACCTCGAGCGCTACGGCCTCACGGTGTCATCCAGCCCGCCTCCGCCCGAAATGGTGGAGCGGACGATCAGCACGGCGGCCGGACCGCGTACGGTGCTGGTACCGGAGGGCATCGCCCCGGGCTTCGCCTACCGGCCCGGGACGCCGCCGACGGAGCGACTGCGGCGCGAGCTCGAGGGCATTGCCGTCGACTGATCCGGCTCTTCGAGAGCGGCGGCCGCGGACGCCCGAGACCGGCTGCTTCGGCCCCACCCCCTTCGAAAGGCCCGCAAGGGCCTTCGACGACCTTTGAAAGCCCTTCGAAATCGATCCTGCCTCGATAGGTCGGGACGCAGCCGCGGTCAGGGGGCGATCAGTCCGATCGCTACCGCCAACGCCGCCGCGAGCGTCGCGAGGGCCGTCGCCGCTACCAACATGCGCAGCATGCGGTTGAAGCGGACCCGCCGGCGTTCGTCGGACGGGAGCGACCGAAGCCAGACGCGGTCGCGTTCCTGACGGGCATCGTCGTAATGCTGATCGGTGCGCCAGGCCAAGATCCGAACTCCTATCGACTCGACTGCGATCGTTGGAGCATCGGCAACGATTAGAGCCAGCCGAGAATAGTGTCGTACAAGGGCGCTCCGGGGACAAGGGCAGACCGAGAGCGGCCCAGCGCGCTAAACACGACAGTCCGATTTCCTTGATACTGTCTTTGCTCAACCGTCATCTGGATCGGGTTTTCGGCGTGACTCCCCCAATCATGAAGCCGACGTAGATTGTCCGGATCGAAGAACCGACCAAAATCCACCAGATCGGCAATCAGCTTGGCGTAACACTCGCGAGCAGTCAGCAGTTCACGGTAACAGCTTGTCCGCGACGTCTCGTCCAGCTTCGCAATAAATTCAACAGCAGCCTCATCGCCGTCGCCCTGATTGAATCGTTCAAGGGAGGCTTCGATCGCGTCCAGCTCTGACAACGGATCAAACCTGGAGGAAACGGCCGTCAGACCTTCCAGCGGACCGAAAGAAATGTCCCGGGTTTGTATCCCTCCCTGCTGACCTCGATGGCCGGCCGGACCTTCACTCCCGGCCGACTGGGACAGATGCTCGGCGACGACCAGCTCTTCGCCGGCCTTCGTCACCCTTCGCAACATCTTCTGTATGGCAGCCGCGTCACGCCGGAATTTTCGAAACAGTCGGTCGCTTTCCGCCGCCCGCGGCCTGAGTCGGCGGATCACCTCCAGGTTTCTCGGGATCCGCGGCACTGCATCAAGCAGAAAGTCCTCTTCGCGATCGCGGCGGGTTCTTGCGGTGCGCTCCCTCTGAGCCTCGGCCGCCGTCTCCTTGTCAGCGCAGCAATGCCCGATCACCGCCGCGACTTGGAGCTCGTAGAACCAACACAGGCGTCCACGCAGGAACTTGTTCGGAACGCACATCGGGCATGGAGCAAGTGAGCCGTCGCCCCGCCTCTTCCGATCAACGTCGATGTCGCAAAGGATTTCGAACTTGTCTGTCTTTGAGATCGTCCCCTGGAACAGGGCGTCAAATGTCTCAGGGCTCCCGGTGCGGCGAACATGCTCCCGCACCTTCTCCTCGAAGTACGGGAGCGGCCGATCTCGAAACACGCGGTGTTTAGGAGTTTCGGAAGTCAACAGCCCAAGCCCAGATCATCGTCGAAACATAACACACCGCGACGATTCGAGGCTGCATCTGCTCGGAACATAGCCCGGAAGGCTTTCAGGGGCGATTTGGGCGGAGAAGAGCAGCCATTGTGCATCCATGCTCCGAGGAACCGCAACCGCTGAATCCGTCTCGCTCGCACTCGCCGCCGAAACCGGCGATGTGCCGAGCTGGATCATGCTGCTGCCGGCCGGCGAGATCCGCACGGCCGACGGGCGCGGGCCGTACCGTTTGGACGACGCCACCGCCCTGCAGGCCAGCCTAGCCGCGGCTGGCGGGCGGCTGCCGGTCGACGAGAACCATTCGACCGACCTCGCCGCGCCGAAGGGCGGGCCGTCGCCGGCGCGTGGCTGGATCGTCGCGCTCGAGGCTCGCGCCGATGGCGTATGGGGGCAGGTCGAGTGGACCGAGCCCGGCAAGGCGCTGCTCGCGGAGCGGGCCTACCGGCACATCTCTCCCGTCATCACCCACCTGAAGGACGGCACGGTCACCGGCCTCCTCCGGGCTTCGCTCACCAACCGGCCTAACCTGCGCGGGCTCGCCGCGCTCCACCAGGAGGAAGACATGGATTTCTCGCCGATCTCCGGAAGGCCCTCGGGCTGAAGGAGGACGCCGACGCCACGGCGGCGATCGCCGCGGTGAAGGAGCTGAAGGGCGGGGTCTCGGCCCATGCCACGGCCCTGCAGCAGCAGCTCGACCCGATCGCCAGGGCGGCCGGGCTCGCCGAGGGCGCCGACGCGACGGCCGTCCTGGGCGCCGTCGAGGGTCTCGCCGCCGGCAAGGGCGACGACGCCACGATCAAGGCGCTGCAGTCCGAGCTCGCCACGGTGACCACCACGCTCAACGAGGTCACCCAGGCGACCGCGAAGACGAAGGCCGAGGCCGTCGTCGACGCGGCGATCAAGGCCGGCAAGCCCGGCGTCAAGCCGCTGCGCGACCACTACGTCGCGCGCCACATGACCGATCCCGCGTCGGTCGAGAAGGAACTCGACGGCATGCCCTCGCTCACCGGGCGGAGCACGCCGGCCGCCGTACCGCCGGCCAAGGAGGGGCAGATCGCGCTCAATGCTGCCGAGGCCGAGGTCGCGGCCGCGCTCGGCATCCCGCCCGAGAAGTTTGCCGAGACGGCCGCCGCACGGCGCGCCGGCGGCGAAGCGGCACTCTAAGAGGAGAGACAAGACATGGCGCCACTGACAGGACGCCGGCTGACGCCCGAGCGGGCCGACAACGACTGGCACCATCCGGTCGCGGCCGACACGGTCATCCAGGACGGCTCGCTCGTCGTGCTCGACGCAGGCTTTGCGAAGCCCGGCGAGGAGGATGACGGGCTCATTGCCGCCGGGCGCGCCCAGGAGCGGGTCGACAACAGCGGCGGTGCCGCCGGCGACAAGCTGATCAAGGTGCGGCGGGGCATCTTCCGCTGGGCCAACTCGGCGTCGGGCGACGAGATCACCGCCGCCGATGTCGGCACGCTCGCCTACGTGGTCGACGACCAGACGGTGGCCAGGACCTCCGACGACGGCGGACGCTCGATCGCGGGGCTGATCGAGGAGGTCGAGGCAGACGGGGTGTGGGTGCGTACCGACCTGGCGATCGGCCGGCTCGGCGCCGACCACGCGGCGCTCGCCGACGTCGTGGCCGGGCTGGACTGAGGAGAAGGGACATCATGGACATCAATGCTCAGACGCTCGACGCGCTGACGACAGGCTTTCGCCACAATTTCGAGGGGGCCTTTGCCGGCGTCGAGCCGCAGTGGCGGCAGGTCGCCACCGAGGTGCCCTCGACCACCGAGAAGGAGAGCTACCCCTGGCTCGGCGACGTGCCGGGCATGCGGGAATGGCTTGGCCCGCGCGTCGTCCACCAGGTCGGCGAGCACGACTACACGGTCAAGAACCGCTCCTGGGAGCAGACGCTCGGTGTGCCGCGCACGAAGATCCAGGACGACACCTTCGGGATCTACTCGCCGCTCTTCGCCAACATGGGCGATGCGGCCGCCCGCCATCCCGACGAGCTGGTCTTCGATCTGATCCGCAATGGCTTTACCGAGGAGTGTTACGACGGGCAACCCATGTTCGACACCGAACACCCGGTGGGTCTCGCCGAGGACGGGGGTGTCGAGCTCGTCTCGAACATGGCCGACGGCGGGCAGGCGCCCTGGTTCCTGCTCGACCTGTCGCGGCCGCTGCGTCCGTTCATCTTCCAGAACCGCAAGGCGCCCGAGTTCGTCGCCAAGGACGATCTCCGCGACGACAACGTGTTCTGGCGGGGCGAGTACGTCTACGGGGCGGACGCGCGCAACAACGTCGGCTACGGCTTCTGGCAGATGGCCTTCGGGTCGATGCAGGCGCTGGACAAGACCACGTTTCGAGCCGCCCGTGCAGCGATGCGCAAGTTCCGAGGCGACCGCGGCCGACCTCTCGGCGTCAAGCCGACGCACATCCTGGTCGGATCCTCGCAAGAGGGCGCCGCGCGGGACCTTTTCCTCGCCGACAGGGACGCCAACGGCGCGAGCAACACGGAGCGCAACGCGGTCCAGATCATCATCTCCGACTACCTGGAGTAGCTCGATGAAAGACGATCTGACGCGGATTCTCGGGCATCGGCCCGGCGCTGGGCGCCGCGCTCGCCGGCGCCGGCATCACCACCTTCGCCCAGCTCGCGGCGCTCGCCGACGAAGAGCTGCCGGACCTCGAGGCCAAGCTGGGTTTCAAGGGCCGCACCGACTGGCCGGCATGGATCGCGCAGGCGAAGGCGCTCGCAGGCGATGAGGTTCCCGAGGAGAGCGGCGGTGAGCAGCCCGCGGGTCAGCCTCCGTCCGTCGAGCCGGCTGCTCCCGGCGCCGCGGACAGCCCGGCGGCATCGGAAGCCGCCGGGACCAATTCCACCGATGCACCCCAGAGCGAGACCGACAGGGGCGGCGGCGATCCGGCCGCCGCCCCTCCGGGCGGCCAGGGGAAGAAGACGAAGGCATCGCCAGCCGGCGGCACGATCACGGTGGTCGGACCAAAGCAGGGCCGCTGGCGGGCGGGACGCAACTTCGCCAAGACGCCCACCGTGATTCCGATCGCGGATTTGTCGGCCGGCCAGCTGGCATCGATCGAAGCGGACCGCAGGCTGAGGGTCAGCCGAACCGACTAGCCGGCCGACCTCCTCCCCGGGCCGGCCCGACGAGCGGCCTCGACCGCTCCCCGCTCCCGGCGGGCGACTGCCGGGAGCATCCCGCAAGATCCTGACAGGCCGGGGGCAGCCCGCAATGGCGTACACGACACTTCAGCAGCTGACCGACCGCTTCGGCGAGAAGATGCTTGTGCAGCTCACGGACCGGGAGACGCCGGCGACGGGAGAGATCGACCAGGCGGTCGTCGACCGGGCTGTGGCGGACACCGACGCGACGATCGACGGCTACCTCTCCGGCCGCTACCGGCTGCCGATCGCGGAGACGCCGGATTCTGGTCGCGGACCTCGCCCAGGTCATCGCCATCTACAAGCTGCACCGTACGACGCCCAATCAGAAGATCGTCGAGGACTACCAGGACGCGCTGCGCACGCTGCGACTGATTGCCGAGGGCAAGGTCCGTCTCAGCCTGGACGGCGTCGAGCCGCCCTCGAGCGGCGCGTCCGGCGTGAAGATCACGGACCGCGAGCGGCCGCTGACGGCCGACAACATGAAGGGCTGGGTATGAGCGGCGTCCGTTACGAGCTGACCGGCGCCGAAGACGCGCTCGCGGCGCTCGAGCGAGCGGTCGCGCAGGCGGAGAATCCGCAAGGGCTGTTCGAGAACATCGGCATGTCGCTGGTCACGTCGACACAGCGGCGGTTCGAGACCGGGTCAGCGCCGGACGGATCGCCCTGGCCGCCGTCGATCCGCGCCATGACCGAGGGGGGTCGCACGCTGGTCGCCAGCGCGCGGCTGATGCAGTCACTCACTTACGAAGCGTTCGCCACGGGCGTCGCCGTGGGCACCAACGTGATCTATGCCGCCGTGCATCAGCTCGGGGCGGTGATCCGGCCGGTCAACGCGCGGGCCCTGTTCTTCCGGATCGGCGACCGATTTATCACCGCCCAGGAAGTGCGCATCCCGGCGCGGTCGTTCCTCGGGCTCGACGAGGACGACGAGGCGGAGATCGGGGCGCTCGCCGCCGACTGGCTGCTTGGGCCGCAGGGCCTCGACGCGGAGGCAGCGACGTGATGAGGCGGGGAGCGCCGGGCGGCGCGACAGGGACGAGGACAAGATCGTGACGCTGGTCAACGACGTCATCGACCGCATCACCGGCGCCGTGCCGGATTCTCGCGAACCGGGTCGAGAGCGCGGCCGAACTCTCCCAGCTCGTGCGCGACGGCAACCTGCCGCAGGTGACGCCGGCGGCGTTCGTGCTTCCGCTCGGCATGCGCGGCGGACAACCGGATGCCGCGGCCGGCATGTTCCGCCAGTTCTATGACGACGTGGTCGCGATCGTTCTCGTCGTGGAGTTTGCCGGCGACGCGACAGGCGGGCGGGCGCTGCCGCCGATCGACGCCCTGGTGAGGGCGATCGTCGATGCGATGGCCGGCTGGGGGCCCGGCAACCAGGTCGGGGTCTTCCGGCTGATGGCCGGCCGTCTCGTCAGCGTCGCGGCCGGCACCGTGATCTACCAGCTCGACTTCGCCATCAACGACCAGCTGAGGATTGCCACATGAAGGGCGTTCACAAGGGCGGCTCCTATGTCCGCCAGAAGGGCGGCGCACCCAAGCGCCAGACATGGACGAAGCCTCGGCCGACGCGCGGCCGGGAGGCCGCGGCGAAGATGCGATCCGGCGCGGGCGCGCCCGGCGGCCGTCCGCCACAGGTGAAGAAGGAGAAGACCGATGGCTGATCCGATCCGCTGGCGATCGAAGATCATCCTCGTCAAGACGGAGGACGATTATGCCGTCGACGCGACGCCGACGGGCGGCGCCAACGCGATGCTGCTCACCAATGTCGAGCTGCGGCCGATGGAGGGCGAGGACGTCACCCGGGAGATCGAACAGCCATGGCTGGGCGCGCGGGAGGAATATCCGGTCGCGCTGCGCGCGGTCATGACCGGCTCCATCGAACTCGTCGGCTCGGGCTCGACGGGCGTGGCGCCGGCCTGGGGGCCGATGGCACGGGCCTGCGGGCTCGCCGAAGTGATCACGCCCGACGACGAGCCCGACGACGGCACGGTGGTCTATGCGCCTGTCTCCGACGAGCACGAGAGCGTGACGGTCCACTTCTGGATCGGATCGACGCGGCACATCCTCCTCGGTGCGCGCGGCACGGCCGAGCTGATGGTCGACGCCCAGGGGCTGCCGCAGCTCCGGGTGACGCTAACCGGTCTCTTCGCGAAGCCGGGCGAGCAGTCCAGGGTCGAGCCCGACCTGTCGGCCTTCGAGGTGCCGCAGGTGGCGACGCACGCCAACACGCCAACATTCGAGGTTGACGAGGTTCCGCTCGTCCTCCGCTCGTTCCGGCTCAACCTCGGCAACGACGTCCAGCCCCGGCTGCTGATCGGGCGCGAGGAGATCCTGATCGTCGACCGGGCCGAGCAGGTGAGCGCGACGGTGGAGGCCGTCCCGCTCTCGACCTTCGACCCCTTCAACATGGCCATCGAGCGCGACCGGTTCGCGGTCGCCTGGCAGCACGGCACCACGGCGGGCCATCGCACGACGATCGAGGCAGCCAACTGCGCCAGTGGGCCGCCTGCAGGTCTACGAGAACCAGCAGAACATCCTGGAGTGGCCGCTGCGCCTGACGCCCCTGCCGGTCGCCGGCGACGACCAGTTCACGATCACGCTGACCTGACGGCCCGGCGGACTCGCCGCCCCTCGATCCAGAAATCCAGAAAGGCGGATTGCCACGATGTTCACGATCGACACCGATCCCACCTTCACCCGCGAGGTGACGGTCCACGTGCCCGTCGACGGCGGGCACCGGAAGGAGAAGCTCAAGGCGACGTTCCGGGTGCTTCCCACGACGGAAGTCGCCAAGTTCGATATGGGCACAAACGAGGCCTCGACGGCGTTCCTTCTAAGGGTGGTTGTCGAGCTTCACGACCTGATCGACGTCGACAAGCAACCGGTCCCCTACTCGGACGAGATCCGCGATCACGTGTTCGGGCTCCCCTATGCGCGCCAGGCGCTGGCGGTGGCCTACTTCGACGCGGTCGGCAAGGTCCGCGAGGGAAACTGAAATGGGCCGCGCGGGCCTGGGCGACCGGAGCCGGCGCGGCCTTCTCCGAGACCGAGCCGGAAGCACTCCGGGACGCGGAGCGGTTCGGCCTGCCGGCTGCGGCGGTCGAGGCGGTGCGCCTGAAACTGGCGGGCGGGGCACAGACGCCCGCCGGCGGGGTCTGGCCGGAGAACATGGCGGCCGTCGAGGCCTTTCTGGCAGTGGCCACGCAATGGCGAACGGCCGCCATCGGCGGGCTCTCGGGCGGACGGATCGTGTTCATCGGTCTCGACTACGCGGGCGCCGCCGCCGGGCTGGCGGCGGCGGGTATCGAGACCTCCCCGGGCCTGTGGCGCGACGTCCGGATCATGGAACAGGCGGCACTCGCCGCATTGAACGAGGGCTGAACGGGTGAGCCTGCGGGTCGCGCTCACGATCGACGGCGATGCCTCGGGCGCCAGACAGGCGCTCGAGGAGACGTTCGGCGCCATGGCGAACGCCGCGCGCCAGTCCGGCGCCGTGGCGCAGGGCACGCGCAGCGCCGCCGCCGAGGGGCGCAATCTCACGATCGTCAACCGGGAGACGGCCGATTCCTTCCGCAACGCGGCCGGAACCATTGCCGTCATGCACGGTCCGCTCGGCGGCATAGCCAGCCGCCTGTCCGCCACCGCGACCATGATCGGCCGCATGGGAGTCGCGGGCGCAGGGCTGGCGATCGGGCTCGGGGCGCTGACCTTCGCGGCACAGGGCGGCGTGCGCGCATTCGCCGATTACGAGCGCCAGCTTCTCACGACCGAGCAGGTCATCAGCGCCACGGGACAGGCGGCCGGCCGGACGACGTTGCAGATCGAAACCCTCTCGCGCGAGATCGGCTTCAATACCCTTGCCGCAACGACCGAGGTGCGGGCGGCAGCCGGCCAGCTCCTCACCTTCCGATCGATCGCCGGCGACACCTTCGACCGGACGCTGCGCGCATCGCAGGATTTGGCAGCGGTCGGTTTCGGGTCGGTGTCCACGGCGGCCGTCCAGCTCGCGCGGGCGCTGGAGGATCCCGAACAGGGCCTGTCGATGCTGCGCCGGTCCGGCGTGAGCTTCAGCCAGGCGCAGCGCGAAGTCATCCGCAACCTGATGGAGACCGGCCGCACTGCCGAAGCGCAGCGCGAGATCCTCGCCCAGGTCGAGCGGCAGGTCGGCGGGGCCGGCCTCGCGGCCGCCGGCGGGCTCGCAGGCGCGTTCGACAGCCTGACGGAAGCGACGGGCCGATGGTTCGAGCGCGTTGGCGCCGGCGTCGCCGACGCGCTGCGGCTCAGCGACGCGATTCTCGGCATCGCCACGGCGATCGACACCGTCAACCAGCGCGCCGAGCGGCTCGCCACACCGGGCGGGGCCAGCCGCGCGAGGCTCGCCGAACTCGAAGCGGAGCGAGCCGGCATCCTCGGGCAGCGCGAGGCGCTGCAAATGCCGGAGATGGGCGCGCAACGCCTCGGCGTCATCGACCGCGAGATCGCCGGTCTGCAGAGCCTGGTGCAGGAGTACGACCGGCTCGATCGCCAGCTGCAGCAGCAGTCGCAGGGCGCCACCCGGCGCGCCCAGGCGGGGATCGCGCAGGACCGCATCGACGCGGAGATCGCCCGCCTGGCCGATGAGGCGGGAGCCATCCAGCGAACCGAGCTGGCGGAGCAGCAGCTGCAGGCCGTGCGGCGCGCCGGCGTGGCGCTCGACAGCGAGGCGGGACAGCAGATCGCGGAGCTCGTCCGGCAGAACCACGAGCTCGCGCAGTCGAAGGAAGCCGCGGCGAAGGCCTCGGAAGACGCGGCCGCGGCATGGCGGCAGGGCCGCGACGCGGTTGCCGCGCTCATCGCCGAGCAGCAGCTCGAGCTCGAACGTCCTGCGCGAGACCGACCCGGTCCTGCAGGAGATGATCCGCCATCGGGAGACGCTGGCGTTTGCGACAGCCGAGGAAGAGGCCCGGCTTCGCGAACTGATCGAGGCGCGACGGTCCGAGGCCGAGGCGGTGCGCGCGGCCGAGCAGGAGCGGCGCTTCTGGGAAGGCACGACGATGCGCGCCCTCGATGATCTGATCGTGCGCGGCAACGACTTCAGCGACGTCATGCGCAATGTCGCCCAGGCGATCGCATCTGCGGCGCTGCAAGCGTCGATCCTGGGCACCGGCCCGCTCGCCGGTTTGATGGGCACCGGCGGCGGGGGCGGACTGCTGGGCGCGATCGGCGGCCTGTTCGGCGGCGCCTTCGCCATTGGCGGGACGCTGCCGGCCGGCCAGTGGGGCATCGTCGGCGAGCGCGGCCCGGAGCCAATCCAGGCGGTGCCGGGCGGCGGCGTCAGGATCCTGCCGAACAGCCGGCTCGGGCAGGTCGGCGGCGGCGTCAGCATCAGCATGTCGACGACGATCGACGCGCGCGGATCGCAGATCGGTGAGGCCGAACTCGGCCGGATCCTCGACCGGCGCGACCGCGCGCTGGTCGAGCGCATCGTGCCGGTCGTCCGGGACGCACAGGAAAGGACGATCCTGTGATCGAGTTTCCGCGCACTATGCCCGACGAACTGCCGGTGTTCGGCCTCTCGTTCGTGCCCGAGCCGATGGCCGAGCTGACACCGCTGCGGTCGGGCCGCGTGGTCGCGAAGGATTCGGGGCCGACCCTTTGGCGCGCGAGCTGGGAAACGACCCGCATGCGCGCCGACGAGATCGGCGTCGTCCGCGCCTGGTACGACACGCTGCTCTCCTATGAGGCGTTCCACGGCTACGACCATCTCAGGGAATACCCACTCGCCTACCGGCTCGACGGCTTCACGGGGTTGGAGGTCGACAGCGAGCCCTTCGAGGGGACCTGCACGCTCGCCGATATCGACGAGACGAACCGCCTCATCGACCTCGAGGACCTGCCGGCCGGTTTCGTTCTCAGTCCAGGCGACTATCTGGCGTTCGACTATGGCAGCGGGTCGCGGGCACTGCACCGCGTCAGCGCCGGGGGCGAGGCTGACGCCGAAGGCGAACTCGCGCTTGAGGTCCGTCCGCGCGTCCGGCCCGGCTGGCAGGCGGACGCCACGGTGCATCTGCATCGTGCGGCGGCGCGGATGATGATCGTGCCGGGATCGTGGCAGGAGCGGACCGACTTCCTCGGATGGTCGACCGTATCCTTCGAGGCCGTGGAGTCTCCGCAGCCATGATCAGCCTCACGTCAGCTCAGCAGGACGCGATATCTCGCGGGCACGTCATGCGGCGCCTGTTTGTCTGGTGCGACGCGCTGGATCCCTCGACCGGTGCGCCGTCGCCGGCCGGCTTCTGGAACGACGTCGGTACGGTGACGGTGTCGGGCCGGGCCTATCACGGGTCAGGCACCCTGATCGAGATTGAGCCGCTCGCGGGAAAGTCGGACCTGACCATACCCGGCTTGCGCATCACGATATCCGGGCTGGCTCCGGAGACCGCCTCGCTCGTCCGCGGTTCGACCGTGGCTCAAAGGCCCATCGAGGTCCACATGGGGATCTTCGACACGGCCGACGAACGGCTGCTGCCGCCGCTCGTGCCGCGCTTCGTCGGCAAGATCGACGACGTGGAGATCCGCACGCCGGCCGCGGGCGGCGAGAGCACGGTCATGCTGATCTGCGAATCAACGTCGCGAGCGCTGCGCATCCGGCGCACCGGCACACGCTCGGAGGCGACCCAGAGGGAGCGGCACCCGACGGACCTGTTCTACCGCTACACCAACGTCCAGCGCGAAAAGCCGGTCTACTTCGGCAGAAAGGCGCCGAAGCGATGAGGGCGCAGGCGGCGATCACGGGCATCTGGCTCGCCTGGCGAGACACGCCTTTCGCCTGGGGCGCGGCCGACTGCCTCGCTTTCTGCGGCGCCTGCGCCAAGCAGGCCACGGGCTGGGACCCGGGCGCGTCGTTGCGGCGGCGCTACCGCAGCGAGATCGGCGCGCGGCGTGTCATGGCGGCCGAGGGCTGGCGCGACATGGGCAACGTCGCGGCCTCGCTCGTACCCGAGGTGCATCCCTCCCGCGCCGCGACGGGCGACTGGGCCCATGTCCGCGACGACGACGGCCGTGACGGCCTCGGCGTCGTCGTCGGCGAGCGGATCGCCGTCAGGACCGAAGCCGGCATGGCACAGGTTCCGCTCGGCCGGGCGTTGCGGGTGTTCCGGCCATGATGCGCGCCATCGTCATCGCGATCGCGGCCCTCGTGGCGGGCAGCACGGCCGCGCAGGCCGGCTTCGTCGTCGCGCCGATCGTCGCCGCCGTGGGCATCACCGGTGCGGCCGCAACCGTGGTCACCGCCGTCGCCGGCGCGGCGCTGGCGGTCGGTGTCAGCTATCTCGCGTCGAAGTATCTCGCCCCGAAGCCGCCGGCGCCCGCGGGCGGCAAGACGCCGGGCGGCGTCGAGCTGAACATCCGCATCGACGCCGACGTGCCGCAGCAGCTCGTCGTCGGCCGGGCCGTCACCGCCGGGTCGCTCGTCTACGCTGAGACGTTCGGCAACAACAACAACCATCTGATCGAGATCACATCGATCGCCGACCATCCCTGCGAGGGGCTGGTGGCGGTGTTCGTCGAGGGCCAGGAGACCGCGCTGGCGGCCGACGACGGCGATCGCGGGCAGGAACTCTCCGGCTACGGCGGCCGACTGGCGCTGCGCTTCTATGGCGGGTCTCAGACACAGGCCGACGGCTTTACGGTGCAACGGCTGGGCGGGCATCTCTACCGGCCCTGGACATCCGCCATGGTCGGCCACGGCGTCTCCTACGTGCGTACCCATCTGCGCTATCACCGCGAGCAGGTGCCCGGGCAACTGCCCTGGAAATACGTCGTCGACGGCATCCGCCTCTACGATCCCCGCAAAGATTCCACGGTGGGCGGCGACGGCGACCACCGCTGGGGCGATCTCGTCACGCACGAGTTCACCACCAACCTGATCGTCATCGCCTACAACATCCTTCGCGGCATCCGCGTCGCAGATCACGAGGGAAGCCCAAGGCACTTCTACGGCCTGGAAGGGACGCCGGGAGCGAACCTGCCGCTCGAGAACTGGTTCGCGATGATGAACGAGGCAGACCTCGACATCGACGGCGAGCCCCAGTTTCACGGCGGCGCCGAGATTTCGGTCGATACCGAACCGCTCGCCGCCGTGCGGGAACTCCTGAAGGCCTGTGACGGCCGCCTTGTCGAGGTCGGAGGCATCTACAAGGTTCATGTCGGCCCGCCCGGGCTGCCCGTCCTGTCTTTCGACGATGGGGTGATCCGCGCCGACGACGGCGACGAGCTGCGGCCGATCCGGCCGCTGGCCCAGCGGATCAACCATGTGACCGGCAAGTACACCTCGCCCGACGACGGCTGGGTGCCGAAGGTCGCGCCGTCGCGCCGGGATGCGGACGCCGAGACCGCGGACGGCCGTCGCGTGTCCGGCGATCTCGACGTGCCCTGGGTCCAGTCGGGCACCCATGCGCAACGCCTGATGCAGCAGATGCTCCGCCGTGCCCGCAAGGAGCGTCGCCATCGGCTTCCTTTGCCCCCGCAGTGCTGGGGCCTCGAGCCCGGCGACGTAATCGAGTGGACGTCGGCCCGCAACGGCTATGTCGAGAAGCTGTTCGAGGTCGACGCGGTCGACGACTTCCACGACCTGTCGATCGTCGTTGCGCTGACCGAGATCGACGAGACGGACTACGACTGGGAGGGCGATACCGACCTGATCCCCGAGCCGGACGGGACCATCGTCACAGATCGGCCGGCTCCCAAGGTCGTCGACGGCTTCTCGGCCGAGGGGTTCGTCCACCTGGGCGACAACGGTGCGCGAAAGCCGGCCATCCGACTGACCTGGAACGACCCGGAAGACGACGACATCACGCGGGTCAACGTCGAGTATCGGCGTGCCTCGCAGCCGACCGACATCGCCACCGCCTCGACGACCGAGCCCGAGGCCGGCGAGATGATCATCCTCGCCGCGCTGCAGGGCATGACCGAATACGAGGTCCGCGCGAGGTTCGAGAGCTTCAACGGCTACGCCACCGACTGGTCATTGTGGATTCCGCTGACGACGCCGGACGCCGGGATCACGACGGCCGAGCTCGACGCCTCGATGCGCGCGCTGATGCAGCAGCTCGACGTCCGGGGCGACGCGGCGGTGGCGCATCGGCTCGACACGATCGAGGAGCGGATCGAGTGGCTGGCGCACGGCCAGAACGGGGCCTTCGCGGTGATCCAGCAGGGCATCAACTCCGTCGTGATCTCCATCGGCTCGCGGCTCGGCGAGGCGAGCGCCCAGATCGACCAGGTCTTCGAGGTCGTGACAACCGACCTCGTGGCGCTGGCGGTCGTCATCACGCAGATCTTCGCCGAGAACGAGTTCGGATCGGCGAGCGGCATAATGCGCTTCGCGGTCATGGCCGAGGAAGCCGGTGTCGCGTCCCAGCTCGGCGTCTTCATCCGGGCCGACACGGAGACCGAATTCGCGGAAGCCGCGATGGTCCTCCAGGCCGGCGTCACCGAACTAGGCGGGCGGAGCCGCGTACTCTTCGAGGCCGACCAGATCGTCGTCAACACTCTGGGCGGGACGCCCCGCACGGTGTTCATGGCCGAGGAAGACAGGGTGACGATCGACGGCACGCTGATCGTCAACGAGATCGCGAGCCCGAACGATCTGTTGCGGATCGACCTCGATGCGCCCTTCATCCAGCTCTACCAGGCCGACTGATGATCCCGGGCATCCACATAAGATCCGGGCATGTTCCAGGTCGCGTTGCCGGGCCACGATGCCTCGGACCCGGCACTGACGCCGGCGCAGGTCGCCTTCTCGACGCGCTTTCGGGCGCTCGGCGAGATGTCCGACATCATCGTCTGGCAGTCGAACGGCGGGGGCGGCGTCACGGCCTCTGCGACGTATCCATGGCCGAACGGCCCCTACGCGGTGCCGCCGATCTGCGCCGTCGCCTGGCGCTTCAGGGCGAACCGGGAGGGGCAGAACGGCGGCGACAACAACTTCGGCTTCTCCTTCGGCGCGCGCGTCTCGCACTCGTCGCGTATCCAGGTCGCGATGGTCGGCGAGACGGTGGACACGAACATCGTCGGCAACGTCTGCACCTTCCTGTCGGCGGAAAGCGAATTCCGGGTCGTGCCGAGCTACAACCAGGCGATCGACTGGTACACCGGGTCGGTCTGGACACGCCCCGGCGGCCACTGGCACGGCAGCGAGACGGGATGGGTGTTCGCCTGGAACGTCCGCTCCAACGCGCAGCTCCTGCCCGGCGCGGCGACGTACATTTCGGCAGAGAGCGGCGTGCCGGAACTGCGCATCGCACGGGCCGGCGACGATCCGCGGACGGCGCCCGACGACGACCTCTACTGGTCGACAGGCCGGCTGACGATCCCGGTGATCCAGTCGGGGTTCGTCGACCTCTCCAGCGGCCCCAACACGCTCGAACGTCGCGATCCCCGACCTCGGCTTCAAGCCGGCCGTCTATTTCGAGACCGCAGGCGGCGACGCCGTTCCCGGCTTCGTCCGGCACATCGGCACGGACACGCTGCGCTTCTATCGCCGGTTCCTGTCCTCGCAGAGCTGCGTCTACACCCATTACGAGGTGTATGGCGTGCCGATGCCCGAGGCCCCGTGATGAGGCGCATCGAGATAGCGATCGGCGCGGCCGGACCTTATCTGGCGATCTCGCGCCCCGGCGTCGATCTGGCGGATGACCCGGCCCCCGAGGACATGGTGATCGACACGCGCCGGGGCGCGGCCAAGCAGATCATGGCGTATGACGAGATCGAGATCCCGGGCGGCGGGTCGAGCTTCACGACGACGATCACGCATCCGATCCCCTTCGCGCAGGTGTTCTTCCTCGGCCAGTTCCGGCGCCCGAACGGCAACTGGAACGCGCTCGTCGAGTACAGCACCGGGCAGTACAACGACCGCGAGATCTGCACCTCCTTCAGGGTGCGGAATCGATACCGCGTCTACCGGGGCGGCAACTGGGGCGGCTGGCAGACCGAGACCGACGAGACGCTCGCGCCGGCCTCGCCGCCGACCGTCATCTTCGAGGGCGACAACCCGAACTATCGACAGCAGTTCTCCAACTCGATGGGCGGCGCCGTCGTCCATCGGCGGCTCATTTCGTTCGCGGTGACAGGGTGATGTGGACAGTCGTCTATCAACGAGGGACGGGGCGCATCGTGCATGCGCAGCGGCTCAATCTGGGGCCACAGGTGGCGGCGTGCCTGACGCCGTCGGCACCGGCGCCCGACCGGCACTATATCGACCCGGTGACGGGCGCGATGCACGAGCGGCCGGCGCTGGAGGCCCGGCTCTCGACCGGGACCATCGTCGGCGACGGGCACGACACGGCCCGGCTGGCGCCGCTGCCGCCCGGCTGCGAGGTGACTGTCGGCGATCGCAAGTTCCGCGTCGCGGACGGGGTCCTGGATATCTCCAGCGAGGGCGCCGACGAGATCGAGATCGCGGTCGACCACTTCCCGTTCCTGCCCGCGACCTGGACGCTGACGGCCACGGCGGCGGGAGGCGAGGAATGAGATACCGGCACCGCCCCGACATCGCACGGCTGCGCGAGGACGCGCTCCGCGCCGCCGACTTCGAAGCCTCACGTCTCGCGGCCATCGCCACGAAGTCGCTCGGGCCCGTCTATCAGATCAAGGCCATCGAGGCGCAGTCCGTGCTCGCCGGCTCCGATGCCGCAACGCCGATGATCGATGGCGAGTGTGCGCGCTGCCGCAAGAGCCGGCACGCGCTCGCCGAAGAGATCGCCGCGGAGGCCGCCGCGACAACCGAGCAGCTCGTGGCCGTGGAGACCGGCCGTCAGCGGGCCAAGGCCAAGATCGACCGCCTGGCGGCCGCGCGGGACGCGACCGGCTTGCGGCGAATCCGGCAGGCCATGCTGCCCGACAGCACCTTCAGCCGGGCCGGACCGATCGGGGAGGACGAACGATGATCCCAGCCATCGTCACATCCGGCGCGCTGGTCGTCGAGAACGGCTCGCACACGGTCATCGGAATCGGCACTGCCTGGTCGACGCAGCTCGACCGGGGCACGATCATCAAGGTCGGCGAAGCCTGGGGCATCGTCGCCTCGCGGCGCATCCGCTCGACCACGACGCCGGACGAGATCGAGACGGCCCCGGCCGGGGCGTTCGTCGAGAACGACACGTTCCAGCTGGTCGAGCCGTGGGACGGCGAGACGACGGCCGACGAGATCAACGGCGAGACGTATGTCGCCGTCGTGCTCGTCGGCGGGGCGGAGATCAACGAGCAGCTGATCCGGACATTCACGGCGCTGCGCAACTTGGGGCTTTCGGGCGTCCTGTCGGAAATGCCGTCGGACCTGTCGCTCGTGCCGCAGAACACACTGGTCTACGACGACACCGCCGGCATCCTGACCATTCTGCGCGCCGGCGAGATGATCCCGGTGCGGGTCGTGTCGCAGCCGTTCAACCCGCGTGACGCCTGGGATGTCGAAGCGGTCTACCAGCGCAACGATCTCGTGACCCGCGAGGGCTTCGCCTTCGTCTCCGCCCAGGACGACAACGTCGGTCACGAGCCGATGTGGGACCCGCCGGATTCGAACCAATGGTGGGTGCTCGTCTCGGCGTCCGGGCCGGCCGGCATCTCGGTCGGTATGGACTGGAACTATTCCGACAATACGAACACCACCATGTCGCCGGGCATGGGCAACTTCCGGACCAACAACGCCGACCCGTCGCTGGCAACGCAGGTCGTGATCCACAACGAGACGGCCGACGAAGGCAATCCCGACGTCGGCGCGATGCTGGCGAGCTGGGCCCTCTCCGACGCGCCGGTGAAGGGGTGGCTCAAGGTCGTCAGGAAGACGAACCCCGAGCAGTTCCTGATCTACACCGTGACCGACATCGCGGTCGCCGGCGCCGGCGCTGGCAACCGCCGTCTCTTCACGGTGGACCCGGCCCACACCGTCAGCGCGGGCGGGATGAACGGGGTCGCGAACATCACCTTCATCCCGAACGGGCTTGTGGGGCCGGCGATCGAGTTGCGGACGGACGGCGGATTCGTGCAGTGGCGGCCGGTCGGCGGCAGCGAGTGGGCCAACCTCGTGGCGCTCGCCGCGATTACCGGAGAGCCCGAGCTCCGCGCGACCGACACGCATATCCAGTGGCGCGTCGCCGGGTCGGAGACCTGGAACAACCTGATCGCCATCAACGACCTGCCGAGGGGGCCGCAAGGCCAGGGCATCGATCCGGACGCGACGGGCACGCTCGAAGCCCGCGACGACTACTCCGACGAGCCGGAAGGCTTCGTCTTCCTGCAGACCGACGTCATCCCGTTCCGGCTGCACGTCATGGGCGGCGGCGGATCGGGCGACTGGTCCGACCCGTCGCCGATAGCGGGCGCCTCAACCGTGAACGGCATCGTGCCTGACATCGACGGCGGCGTCGTCGTGACCTCGGCCAACATTCCTCACGGCAGCGGAACGGTCGAGGAGGCAATCGGCGCCATCCCCGACCCCGTCGCCATGGCCATCGTATTCGGGAGCTGACCATATGGCCTTTCGATCTCTCGCTGTCCCGGTCCTGACGACCGACACGACCGTCTTCGAGTGCCCCGCCACGCTCGAGGGCGCGCTGGTGCTCGCGATCAACAACGTCGCCGCGGATGACAGGACGTTCTCGCTGCGGCTCTACAAGCAGTCCGAGGACGAGACCACGACCTTTGCCGAGGGCGTCGCCATTGAGGCGAATGCGCTCTCGAAGTTCGTCACGCCGCTGTCGCTGCAGGCCGGGGACCAGATCATTGCGACAGCGTCGGACAACGACAGCATTGTCGTCACCGGCACGATCACGATCAACGCGGCCGTGGCGGTCGCGACGGGCTTCACGCCCCGCGGCACCTGGTCCTCAGTGGCGACGTACGGCCTGAACGACATCGTCGCCTACGACGATATCATCTATCTGGCGACCTCCGGCGAATCCAACGTCAACCAGCAGCCCGACGAATCCCCGGCGTTCTGGATGGTGCTCTTGGATCCAGCGGAGATCGGAGCTGTCGCGCCGGAGGCAATTACCGGCGCCACCGCGACGGGTATCGCGGTGCTCACGGGAGACGCCGAGACCGCGCGACTGGCGCTGGGACTTGGGACCTCGGCGACGCGGGACTTTGCCTCAACGGCGGATTTCAGGGCCGGCGCTAACAATCGGGTGCTCGGCGCGTCGGAGACCTGGGCGGCGGGCGGGTTCGTCGTCCTCAGCGATGCCGGCACGGTCGCAGTCAACATGTCCCTCGGCTTGAACTTCTCGGCCACAATCGCTGGCAACAGGACGCTCGGGAACCCATCCAACGCCAAGGTTGGCCAGTCCGGTGTCGTCAAGGCTACAGCGACCGGCGCCAGCAGGACGCTGAACAAGGCGGCCAACTGGATCGACCCGACAGGCCGCTCGTGGCCGCTGACGATAGCGCAGGGCGCGACGACCCGGATTTACTATCAGGTCGAGGCGAGCGACGAGATTGTCGTCATCGGCGTGATCGAGGAGGCCGAGTGATGGACTACGGACCTCCGCCCCTCGTCTTTCCGAAGCCAGCGATCGTGCGGCCATCCGACGGCGATCTCCTGCGATACGGCATGCCGCGCGAGGCGATGCTGCCGGGCATGGCGCCGATAGGGGCGGCGGCGGGATTCCGGCTGGTCACCGCTCAATTCATCGCGGACTACAACGCCAACGCCAACACGTCCTCGTACACCAAGTCCCAGCTTAATGGCGGGTCTCCGATCTCTATAGGGGCCGCTTTCCCGGGCCGCGTCGTGGTCATCGGGGCTCATGGGAACGCCAACGCCAATGGTCAGGAGCTGACCGGGGTCACCCTTGGCGGCAACGCCATGTCGCCACTGGTTCTCGACCACATCAGCGGGGGCGGGACTTCCGGTTCGTCGGGGCTCTATGCCCGCGCCATGCCTTCGGGGACCACGGCGTCTATTTCCGTCAACTTCAATTCGAACTCGCTGCGCGTCGGCATCGGGGTGTGGGTGCTCGATGGCGCGCGGACGATCGCCGCTTACGACACGGCATCCGATACTGGCGGGACCACCTTCGCCGATGCGATAAACGTCCCCGGCAAGGGGCACGCTCATAGCGTTCCTCGGCGATCATTCGAACAGCAACGCGACCTACACCTGGACTGGAGCCGACGCAGACTACGATACAACGGTCGCCTCGACCGGGACCCGAACGGCCGGCGCCCATCGGGATTTCCAGCAGGGGCAGGTCGGCCACACCATTCAAGTCGTCTCGTCAAGCTCGCCGGGCGGCAGTCGGTCGGTTCTGGTCGCGGCGACGTTCGAGCCCTGATCCATCAAAAGGGCTCTCGGATGCTGAGGAGCTCGAACTCGCGTTCAAACATATCGTTGATCCGCTGGCGCTGGGGCTTCGTCAGGATGTAGCGGGCGGCGCGCCGGTCGTCCCGAGCGGTCCCCTTGGCGCGCGGAAGGGGGTCCGGGAGCTTCTTGCCGATCTTCTCACCGATCTCGGCCAGGGTCTTCCACAAACTGTCGAAGGCGATGACCTTGTCGACCACAGGCTCGTCGCCATCCATGTAGATGTGCCGGTCGGTCACCGGCTCCTCGTCGAGTACCCGGTCGATCCATTTCGTGATCGGGGAGTCCTTGCCGCTCAAGCTGCGGCGATAGTACGCGCGCGACACGATCTTTTCGAAGGGATGGCGCTCGACGGTGAACTTGAACGCGCGGTTCCACAGGTCTGGAAGCTTCGCCTGGATCTCCGCGGCGGGCATGTGGTTGTAGAAGTCGGGCTTTCGAACTAACTTCCGAAGGTATCGCATCTTCTCAACGTCGCGGGCTCGCTGAGCGGCGATGTAGGCGCTCTCGAAAGACTTGTCGGCGCTGAAGTTGCGTGGCTCCGCTCCATAATCGGCCCGGATCAATTCATCCTCCGGCAGGATGGGCGTGCATATATCTTCGTCCGAGCACCAGGTCGACAGGACGATTTCGACGCTCGTTCCTGCCGTTTTCCGGGTTTTGACGAAGATAAGATTGTGAGTGAAGGATGCGATCATTGCTGCCCCCTAGGGTTCGTATCCCATAAGCTCGAACTCGAATGCGCACCTCTCGGCGATGCGCCGCCGCTGGCTGGCCGAAAGGATTTCACGCGCGGGCCGACGATCGTCCCGCTGCGCACCTTTCGAACGAGGGAGGGGCTCGGGTAGACGGCACCCAATTGACCTCCCTAAATCTTCGACTTCCCTCCAAAGGTTCTCGAAGGGCACGACGCGATCGACGATGAGGCGGTCGCCATCCGTGTACAATCGGCGGTCGCTGATCGACGCGACCTCGATCATGTCATCGATCCACTCCGAGATTGGCCGGCCGTCGGCCTTGCTGAACTGCCTCCAGTAGGCCCGCGACACCACCTTCTCGTAAGGGTGGCGTTCGATCGTCAACTTGAAGGACCGCTCCCACAGCTCCGGGTGAAGTTCCTTCACAGCATGGCCCGTCATGTGGGCCCGGTATCCGTTTTGCCGGACGACTTGCGGGCGGAGGTCGCTGATCCGTTGCAGGTCGCGCTCCTTGATCGCCGCCGCGTAGGCTGCCTCGACATCGGGTGAAGTCCCGAAGTTTCGCGGAAGCGCCCCGAAGTCCCACCGCAAGACCTCGTCCTCGGGGAGCACAGGCAGACAAACGTCACCAGGACCGCACCAGGTGCTCAGGACAATCTCGACGCTGGTGCCGGCCGTCTTGTGCGTTTTGATGAAGATGAAGTCGTGCTCGAAAGACGCGATCACCGTAAGCCCCCGCTGCTAGCCGCGGGAAACTAACCGCAACTCCCGGCTGATTCCACCCTGACGAGCGCGCTGGGGCCTTGGACGTTCAGCGGCTGTGGAGACTGATCGGAAACTCGGGTCGGCACAAAGTGGCGGGGGCCGGGACGCAATCGCGCCCTGGCTGCGGGCCGCAGCGCCAACCGAGACCCGCACCGACGAAACCCGGAGATATCGCCGCCCCCGCCGCTGCTGCGCAGCACCGGCGAGGATAGCCCTGTTCGGACATCGACATGGACTCCGGAAATCATCGACCTGTGGACACCCTCACGCCCTTGGCCGGCTACATCGGGGGCAAGCGCAATCTGGCGGGCCGGCTCGTCGGCCTCATCGAGGCGACACCTCACACCGCCTACGCCGAGCCCTTCGTCGGGATGGGGGGCGTCTTCCTGCGCCGCCACGCGGCTCCGCCGGTGGAGGTCATCAACGACATCAGCGGCGACGTGGCCGGCTTCTTCCGCGTCCTGCAGCGCCACTACGTCGCCTTTTTGGACATGATGAAGTTCCAGCTCACCAGCCGGCGAGAGTTCGAGCGGCTGGCGCGGACCGACCCGACGACACTGACCGATCTGGAGCGGGCCGCCCGCTTCCTCTACCTCCAGCGCACGGCCTTCGGGGGCAAGGTGGCCGGCCGCACGTTCGGCGTGACGGTCGACCGGCCGGCCCGGTTCGACATCACCCGCCTCGCGCCTCTGCTGGAGGCCGTCCACGAGCGCCTGGCCGGCGTCGTGATCGAGTGTCTGCCCTTCCACGCCTTCATAGAGCGCTACGATCGTGACGGGATGCTCTTCTACCTCGACCCGCCCTACGCCGGCAGCGAGGCCAGCTATGGCGCGGGCGTCTTCGCTCCGGCCGACTTCGCCCGGCTCGCTCACCAGCTCCGCGAGCTGCGGGGGTCGTTCATCCTGTCGATCAACGACACGAAGGCCATTCGAGAGACCTTCGAAGGGTTCTCGATCGAGGCGGCGGAGACGACCTATTCCGTGTCCAAGGGACGCCCGAGCCGGGCAGCAGAGCTGATCATCACCCGCGGCTAGCGACCCCGCCCACGGCCGGCTACGATCGCCGCGTGGAGAGGAATTGATCTGCTACAAATTCATGTGTCCCGGACTTCGGATTCATGTGTCCCGCTACAGGGGAGCCAAACGCCGCTGCGCCTCTTTCCCCTCCCCCCTCGTGGGGGAGGGTCAGGGAGGGGGCCGGCGCGCACCGCGCGACGGACAGCAGCCCCCGCCACGGCCGAAAAAGCTGAACAAAATCCCGCCCGAAAATTCAATACCCCATTCCCCTCAGTCCCTTACCATTTTCCCACCCCGATTTTATTCACCCTCGCCAAACCCGGGTTAGACTCCCCCTCATCTTCCCCATCGGGGGGCGGTGTCCGGATCCGACACGGGCTCTCGCGGGGAAGGGCGGCGCGTCCGTTCCTGCCCTGTCGGGGGCGGGAGCCGGCGGGGCCGTCCGGGCCGTCCGTCCCGTACTATGGCGGGGCTGCTCCATCGAGGGCTTAAGGCGGCCGGGCCAGTTCCGAACTCTCTGTCATGGAGAGGATGGGACCGTCAGGCGGGGTTAGCCCTCCGCCGCCCGTGCCGCTGAAGCGCGGCCCCCGGACAATGGCCGAAAATCGCCGCGGCGGGCGCTTTGAGGAGCGCCATACAAACCAACTGATGAGGTGCTTCGAAAAGCGCCCGCGCCCCCGACCTGATTATATCCCGGCCTCGGAACGAGGCGCGGCAACGAAGAAGGCTGCCCGCGATAGAGCGAACGGGCCCCATGTGGACAGTGTGAGGGCAGGCCGATAAAACGGTCGCGGACAAAGTGGGGCTGGAATTGCGGTTGCCCGCTGGCCAGATTCATCCGCGGCCGGGACAACCGACCTCGCCGTCAACACCCGTGCATGAAGGTGCGTCGCCCAAGATGACCGGCGTCAACGAGATCCGTACCGAGTTCCTCGATTATTTCGGCCGCAACGGGCACGAGATCGTCGCTTCGAGCCCGCTCGTGCCGCGCAACGATCCCACGCTGATGTTCACCAATGCGGGGATGGTGCAGTTCAAGAATGTGTTCACCGGCGCAGAGACGCGGCCCTACAGCCGGGCCGTTACCGCGCAGAAGTGCGTGCGGGCGGGCGGCAAGCACAACGACCTCGACAATGTCGGCTATACCGCCAGGCATCACACTTTCTTCGAGATGCTCGGTAACTTCTCCTTCGGCGACTACTTCAAGGACCGCGCGATCGAGCTCGCCTGGAACCTGATCACGAAGGAGTTCGGCCTGCCGAAGGACCGTCTGCTGGTCACCGTCTACGCCAAGGACGACGAGGCGTTCGATCTCTGGAAGAAGATCGCCGGCCTTCCCGAAGAGAGATCCTGCGCATCGCGACGTCCGACAATTTCTGGGCCATGGGCGATACCGGCCCCTGCGGCCCGTGCTCCGAGATCTTCTATGATCACGGCCCCCACATCCCCGGCGGCCCGCCCGGCTCCCCTGACGAAGACGGGGACAGGTTCATCGAGATCTGGAACTTGGTCTTCATGGAATTCGAGCAGCTCGACGCGGAGAACCGGGTTTCGCTGCCGCGGCCTTCGATCGATACGGGGATGGGGCTCGAACGCGTCGCCGCGGTGATGCAGGGGACGCACGACAACTACGAGATCGACCTGATGCGTCGGCTGATCGAGGCCTCGGTCGAGGAGACCGGCGTGGCGGCGGAAGGTGCGGCCAGGCCCAGCCACCGCGTCATCGCCGACCACCTGCGCGCCTCGTCGTTCCTGATCGCCGACGGCGTCCTGCCGTCGAACGAGGGGCGCGGCTACGTTCTGCGCCGGATCATGCGCCGGGCCATGCGCCACGCCGAACTCCTCGGCGTCAAGGACCCGCTGATGTGGAAGCTGGTGCCGGTGCTGGTCAACGAGATGGGCCGCGCCTATCCCGAGCTCCACCGCGCCGAAGCCCTCATCACCGAGACGCTGCGCCTCGAGGAAGGCCGCTTCCGCCGCACGCTGGCGCGCGGGCTCACCCTCCTCAACGAGGCGACGGAGACGCTCCAGGCAGGCGACACGCTGGCCGGCGACGTGGCGTTCCGCCTCTACGACACGTTCGGATTTCCGCTGGACCTGACGCAGGACGCGCTGCGGGCCCGCGACATCGCGGTCGACACGGACGGCTTCGCGCAATCCATGGAGCGCCAGCGCGAGGACGCGCGCAAGGCGTGGTCGGGGTCGGGCGAGGCGGCGACCGAGGCGGTCTGGTTCTCGATCCGCGACACGGCGGGCGCCACCGAATTCCTCGGCTACGACACCGAGAAGGCGGAGGGCGTCGTCAAGGCGCTCATCCGCGACGGCCAGCCGGTCGACACGCTGAAGGCCGGCGAGGAGGGCGCCGTCATCCTCAACCAGACGCCGTTCTACGCCGAATCCGGCGGCCAGGTGGGCGATGCGGGCACCATGCGCGGCGAGGGCGCGACCTTCACCGTGACCGACACGGCGAAGCGGGTCGGCGACCTGTGGGTCCATCTCGGGCGCGTGGAGGAGGGAGAGCTGAAGGCCGGCATGGCGCTCGAACTGGAGGTCGATCACGGCCGCCGCGGCGCGGTGCGCGCCAACCACTCGGCGACGCACCTGATCCACGCCGCGCTCCGGCAGGTGCTGGGCGACCACGTCGCGCAGAAGGGCTCGCTCGTCGCGCCCGACAGGCTGCGCTTCGACTTCAGCCATCCCAAGCCGGTGGACACCGCCGAGATGGGCGAAATCGAGGATCTCGCCAATGCGGTCGTCCTGCAGAACGGCGAGGTGACGACGCGGCTGATGGCGGTGGACGAGGCGATCGAGGCCGGCGCCATGGCGCTGTTCGGCGAGAAATACGGTGACGAGGTGCGCGTGGTTTCCATGGGCCTGCCGCCGACGGGGCCTGCCGCCAACAAGCCGTGGTCGCTCGAACTGTGCGGCGGCACGCATGTCGGGCGCACCGGCGACATCGGCCTCGTGACCATCGTCTCGGAGGGCGCGGTGGCCGCCGGCGTGCGGCGCGTCGAGGCGCTGACGGGCGACGCGGCGCGGCGCTATCTCGAAGGCCAGGACCGGCGCGTGCGCGCCATCGCCGCCGAACTGCGCGTGCCGGCCGACGAGGTCGAGGACCGGCTGAAATCGCTGATCGAGGAGCGCAAGCGACTGGAGCGCGAACTGTCCGACGCGCGCCGCAAGCTGGCGCTCGGCGGCGGGAGCGGCGCGGCAGAGGCGGAGACGCGCCAGGTCGCCGGCATCACCTTCCTCGGCCGCGTGGCCGAGGGCGTGCAGCCGAAGGACCTGCGCGGCCTCGTGGACGACGCCAAGCGCAAGCTCGGCTCCGGTGTCGTCGCCGTGGTCGGCGTCTCCGACGAGGGCAAGGCGGGGCTCGTGGTGGGCGTCACCGACGACCTGACGGACCGCGTCTCGGCGGTTGACCTCGTGCGCGTCGGCGCCGAAACGCTCGGCGGCAAGGGCGGCGGCGGCCGCCCCGACATGGCCCAGGCCGGCGGCCCGGACGGGGAGAAGGCGCAGGAGGCCGTGGAGGCGATCGCGGGGGCGATCGGGGCGATGGACGAGGTGGGGTGAGCGCCGGCGAGTGGCGAGTGGCGAATAGCGAGTAGCGAGTAGGCGCCGGCCGGACCACATAGTCCGCTCATTCCGGCCCCCGGGTCCGGCTCTTGCCGGCCCGAGGATAAACTCCGGCCGGAATCCCGCCATCGGCAGGTTCGGAGGGGCGGTATGCTACGTCGCGCCTGCGGCAGGCGCTGGGTCCCCGCTTGCGCGGGGACGAACGGGTGTCGGGTGCTCCTCACTCTCCGGCCATTCCCGCGAAAGCGGGAATCCAGCCATCGGCGGATTCCGAGGGGCGGCATGTGACGTCGCGCCTGCGGCAGGGCTGGGTCCCCGCGTGCGCGGGGACGAGCGGAGTTTGGGATTCAGGTCGTGCCACGAGCACCGGCCATCCCAGCGGATGCGGGGCAGGTAAGCGACGGGTTTCCGTGCGTCTGAAGATACGCCGCGCCCGCGGCGGGGCTGGGTCCCGGCCGGAGTTTATCCTCGGGCTGGCAAGAGCCGGACCGGGGGGCGGCACGAGCGGTTGGGGCTCCTCACTCTCCGGTCATTTCCGCGAAGGCGGGAAATCCAGCTATCGGCAAGGGGCAGTGTATCACGCGGCGGAGCTGGGTCCTCGCCTGCGCGGGGACGAGGGGATGGGGAGATGGTTCGGCCTCGACCCTTCCAAACGGCGCGTTCCGCGCCTCCTCAGAATAGGGAACATTTTTGGCGGCAGGGGCGATCCTCCCGCAAATTTCTATCATTTCCGCGCAGGCGAAAATGAGCTATCGGCAAGTTCCGGAGACCATCCATGCCGTCGGGCTCTTGGCACGGCCGGGTCCGCACCTTCGCGGGGGCGAAGGGGCGGGGAGACATCCGGGCCTCCGAAGCGATGGGGGGGTCTGTAGGGTAGGCTTTTTCCGTGCCTACGGGGGAGGGGGATGACTGTGGGTAGCTTTTGTCGATTGCGGGCCGCAGCGATCACGCTGGCGGTAGTCGCGTGCGCGCTGGCTCAAGAAGGCTTCACGCAAAAGGCGGTCGCGCTCGATATCGAGCGTACGGGCGTGCTTTCCAGATACTCCATCGGCAAGTCGAACCTGAACTTCAACGGAAGCGCGGAGCTGACAGCCGACGTGCAGTATCTGTTTCGCGCCAGCACGTTGATGAGGGAGCCGCTGGTCAACTGCGGAGTGCGGTTGAGCAATGTCGCCGGCACTGTGACCTTCAACGATCAGGACCAGCCACACACCGTCACCATCGGACCTGAGAATGCCCACCTCCTGAGGTTCTATCATGTCGACCTGATGGTTCATTATGAGCCGGGCTATCAGCGGCTGGCGCTTATCTGCAATGCCGGGATCGTCGCCGACGAAGAGACGGAGCCCTTCAACATCGCCACGTCGCCAAACTGGGGCAGTCTCTATTGCGCTGGACGATTGGAGATCACCAACGATCTGCCAGACCGCCTGAACAGCGACTGGTGCGAGGCGGCGGGCGGCCTCTTTCTGAATGCGGGAGCCGCGGAAGAGATTTTCGGACGCGAAGGCCTGCATAATTCCTCCACGTTCACGGTCGGCAGCGTATCACTCGCGGTATCCGATCTCTGGGTTGCAGAGGCGGCGAGTCTCAGAGCCGCACGAGAGTCTGCCGAGGAGGTCGAAGCGGACGGCCCCATAGCCGTCGGGCTTAACGCCGCGCTTGATCGTATCAACCAGGCGCGGCGCGCCGATCCGGCAGAAGCAACCGCCGACCCACTCGACGACAGCGCACAGCAGCCATCCAACACTCGAGATCCGATGATTGCCGCAATGGCGGCGAGAATTGCAGCCGAGCGTGAGAGCAGAACCCCTGAAGGCACCGACTGCACCCGCCAAGTCACCGCCGACTGCGAGCTGCTGATCGAATTGTCGCCCGATGACGGCACCACCGTGTCGAGCCCCGTCGCGGGCATCACCGGCCGCGTCAATCCCGACCACGTGACCGCGCTCGAGGGCCGTCTCGTGCTCATGGTGGGCGAGCAGGACCAGAGGGTAGACCTGCGTTCCGACGGCTCGTTCTCCACCAACGCCGTGCTGGCGTCCGGCGACAACCTGCTCGCTCTGGTACTCGTCGATCCCGCCGCCGGGGACACGGCCGGCGCCGTTCTCGCGCGGCGCACCATCATGTATTCCGGCCGCCCGACCCGCCTGCGCGTCACCCTGACCTGGGATACCTCGGGCAGCGATATCGACCTTCACGTCTCCTCGCCCGGCGGCCATACGGTCAACTACCGTAACAAGTCCGCCGGCTACCTCCGCCTCAACGTCGACAACACCAACGGCTACGGCCCGGAGAACATCTCCACCGAACAGGCCGAATCCGGGAGCTACGCGATCTCCGTCGTCAACTTCGCCCGCGGCGCCGGTACCACCGCCACCCTCCACATCTACAAGAACGAACGCCTCGAGCGGCGCGACTCCCACCTGTTCACTGCGGCAGGAGAACACTGGGACGCGGGGACCGTGGAGTTCGATTAGCGGGGGGCGACTTCGCGACCGAAACCGAGCGGGCAGCTTTCGTCGTCGTGCAAGTCGGAAGTTCCCCCCGATTACCATCCCTGGATTCATCCGTTGCAAGGAAACGGCGAATGAAACGACATCTCGGCATGATCTTCGGATCGCAGTTGTGGCTGACGGCGTTCCTGTTCGGCTCCGCAACCGTCGCGCAGGACCTGCCGGTCTCGGTGCGCGTCGACATGGCGATCATCAAACTGGAAAGCAGCATTGTTGCCGAGGACCATGCGGCGGTTCTGGAGCAGATCGATGCGATACGCGCACTCGATCCCGCCTCCGCCGACGGAGAGCTGCTTTTTTTCGAGGCTGAATCTGCGTTGGCGTTGGACGACCTGGACCGCGGCGAACATGCGCTCGCGCGATTTCTTTCCGAGGTTGGACGCGAATCGACCAACTACGAGCCGGCCCTGAAGCTGATGATCGACATGCCTATAAGGCGCGCGGCCGATGCCGAGAGACTGCGCGCCGTCGAGGCCGAGCGGGAACGGCAGGACCAGGAGGCAGCCGAAGCCGGACGCCAGCAGGCGGAGCAAAACCGGGCAGCCGAGCGGCTGGCGCAGGAGCGAGACCTCGGCCTTCTCAGTCAGGAACTTCAGCACATTCGCTGGATTCTGCAGCAGAGCTGGGGCGTGCAAACTCACGACACATTGCTGGAAAGGTCACCGGAACTGACCCAACTAGATCGTGAGGCGCTACACGGATTTTCGACCAAAACAGATTTCGTCTACGAGCACGATATGGATCGTAGCTACCTGACACTGGAGATCGCAGAATACATTCTCAACAAGCCACTTTCTCCTATCCCGTATGAGCCAGCAGCCTACGCCTATGGCCGTGACATAGAAGTCGAAAATCATGGGGATCATTGGCTATCTTATAATATAGACGTTGAATGCTTTATCGAGACACGAGCGCTGGATTATACTAGTGCAGATTTTTTTATTCATCCTGTCATGAGTTTTTCTCGCCGTAAATCCAGCATTGAACATAACTTTACTTCGATCTTTCCTTCCCTTGTTGATCCTAGCCCATTCCGTGAAGATCATCCGATCTACGCCTGGATAGACGGCGTGCGCTTCGATCTCGAAAGCAGTTATGAGTACGTGGCTCCCGCTCGATGGAACGAAAGCGAGCAATCGCAGCGATCTTTCCTGCGGGCGCTTCGTGCTGCCACGGAACCTGTGTTGGTGTCCGGGACGAGCGTTGTCACGGGCTATCCCCTGGACATGAGTTTCTCGGCGTCGGGGTTCACGGCGGCGTTCCGCAGGATGACAACCGACTGCAATCTGCCGGGGTTCGCCAGAATGATCGACTAACTCGTCGTGGGAGATCGCATCCGGGCTTCCGACGGACGATCTGCAAGAAACACAATGGCCGAATTGGATAATAGGAACAAAATCCTTTACAGCGTCACGCTGATCCGCTAACCTACCCGCATCATCCACAGGTCCGGCAGGCGGGCCGTCGGGGCTAATCGGTCCGGGCGGGGCGTTTTCGTGCGTGGGCCTGTGCGATGGCAATCCGGACAGATCAGGAGGTGGTGCGATGGCGCGGCTTGGAGCGGAGCGTTGGGCTTTGGTGAAGCGGCTTTACGAGAACTCGGAGCTGACGGTGGCGGAGATCGCGGTGTTCGCGGATGTGGCGGAGTCGTCGATCTACCAGCACATCCGGCGGAACGGCTGGACGAGCGGGCGGCGGCCGGGGGTTTCGCCGCGCAAGACGAAGGAGCGGCACGTTCCGGCGACGGGGGCGCTTCTGGCGCTGGAGGGCGCCGGGGAGGGCGCGGGTGAGAGGGCGCCGGGGGCGCAGCGGGAGGCCGGGGCTCCGGGGACGGCGGCCGGGGCGGACGGGCTCGACAGGGCGGGGACGGCGCGGCGGCTCTGGCATGCGCTCGACCGGCACCTGGAGGAGCTGATCGCGCACGGGGCGCCTGAGGGGCAAATCCGCACGGCGCAGAACCTGGCGACGCTGGCGCGGACGCTGCAGTCGCTCGTCGGGGTGGAGCGCGAGCTCGCGGCCGAGCGGGAGCGGGAGGCGGCCGACGAGGGGCCCGACGACATCGACGAGTTCCGCAACGAGATTTCCCGGCGGCTGGAGGGGCTGCTCGGCCGGCCTGGGACGGGGGACGGCGCGGCGCGGGGCGGATAGCGGCGGCGGAACCCGGGGGGCGCGCGGCGCGGGGCTTCCGCCCCGGCGTCCTCTCCCCGGCCCGCCGGCGCGGGCTTGCGCTTGCGCGGGGCGGGGGAGGCGGTGGATAGTCGCCTGGGCCGCGGCGGCGCGGCGCTGGACCTCGCGGTGTGTCATGGACGACCAGGGCTGGCTCAAGGACGCGCTGGTGTTCCTCGTGGTGGCCGGGGTGGTCGTGCCGGTGTTCCACCGGTTCCGGCTGGGGACCGTGCTGGGCTTCATCGTCGCGGGGATCGTCGTCGGGCCCTACGGGCTGGGGCGGCTGACGGCCGAGTTTCCGCTGATCGACCATATCGTCATCGACGATCCCGACCGGGTGGACCCGTTCGCGGAGCTGGGGGTGGTGTTCCTCCTGTTCGTGCTGGGGCTCGAACTGTCGTTCCGCAAATTGTGGGAGATGCGGCGCTACGTGCTGGGCGTGGGATCGACGCAGGTCGCGGCTGCGGGCTGCGGGCTGGGGCTGGCGGCGTATCTGATGGGGGCGGGGAGCCACGCGGCGGTGGTGATCGGGCTCGCGCTGGCGATGTCGTCGACGGCGATCGTGATGCAGATCCTCGTCGAGCAGCACAGGCTGGCCAGCGAGACGGGGCGGATCTCGCTGTCGGTGCTGCTGATGCAGGACATCATGGTGGTGCCGACGCTGGTGGTGGTCGGCATACTCGCGGCCGGGGCGGCGGAATCGCTGTGGGCCGAGGTGGGCTGGGCGCTCGCCAAGGCGGTGGCGGCGGTTGCGGCGATCCTCGTGGCGGGGCGGTTCGGGCTGCGGCCGCTCTTGCAGCGCGCGGCGATGACGGGCAGCCGCGAACTCCTGATGGCGATCGTGCTCGTGGCGGTGGTCGGGGCGTCGATGGGGACGAACGCGGCGGGGCTGTCGCCGGAGCTTGGGGCGTTCCTGGCGGGGCTCCTGCTCGCGGAGAGCGCGTTCCGGCACCAGATCGAGATCGACATCGAGCCGTTCAAGGGGCTCCTGCTGGGGCTGTTCTTCACTACGGTGGGGATGGGGATCAACGTCGTCGCGGTGGCGGCGGAGTTCGTCTGGGTGGCGGCGGCGGTGGCGGGGCTGCTGGCGTTCAAGGCGGCGGCGATGTTCGCGGTGTGCCGGGTGTTCGGCGTGGCGGCGCCGGCGGCGGCGGAGACGGCGATCCTGCTGGCGCAGGGCGGGGAGTTCGCGCTGGTGGTGTTCGGGCTGGCGGCGGGCGACGGGCTGCTGGGGCGCGACCTGTCGCAGTTCCTGATCGTCGTGGTCAGCCTGTCGATGATGGCGACGCCGTTCCTGGCGCCGGTGGCGCGGGCGGCGGCGAAGCGGCTCGAGGCACGGCAGGCCCGGGCGGGCGCGGCCGACGCGATCCCCGCCGACATCGGCGACCACGTCATCGTCGGCGGCTTCGGGCGGGTGGGGCAGATGGTGGCGCGGGTCCTGGATGCGGAGGGGGTGCCGTACCTGGCGCTCGACGTGAACGCGGAACTGGTGCGCGAGCACCGGGCGGCGGGGCGGCCGGTGTTCTTCGGCGACGCGGGGCGCACCGAGATGCTCGACAAGGCGGGATGCCGCAAGGCGCGCGCGGTGGTCGTCACCGTCGACGCGCCGGCGCATGCCGAGCACATGGTGCGCGCCGCGCTCGCGCATTGCCCCGGCGCGCGCGTCTATGCCCGCGCGCGCGACGGCGGGCACGCGCTGACGCTGCACAGGCTGGGCGCGGCGGCGGTGGTGCCGGAGATCATGGAGGGCAGCCTGCAGCTCGCCGGCCGCCTGCTGCAGGGGCTCGACGTGCCGGCCGACGCGGTCGAGACGCGGCTGGAGCGCGAGCGCGAGCGGGAGATGAGCCGCCTGCAACAGGCCGCCGGGCAGGAGCGGGACTAGGCCCGCGTCCTTCAGTTCCCCGGTTGCGCGCCCACGCGGCATTCACCTGGCGCGGCTGGGTGGGGCTGGCGTGAGGGAGGCGCCCTCGGGGGGCGACTACCCATTCGGGGGTAGGGAAATGCGTTTCCGCATGGGGTGTCGCGCCACGGTTTCTTAGGGAATCGCGGGCGAGAGTGGCGATCTTCGCCAATGACATCGCGTGCGTGACAATGCCTCTGGAACAGACCATCAAGGACGTGGCCATCGGAAACGACGCCGCGCAGATCACCATTCAGCGGGCGCTCGAGGCCGTGCGGTCGCATCTCGGAATGGAAGTCGCCTATCTCTCGGAGTTCGTCGGGGACCTGTCGGTATTCCGGCATGTGGACGCGCCGGGGCTCGAGGACCTGATCAAGCCGGGGGACGTGCGGCCGCTGGACGACGTCTATTGCCGGCATATCCTGGCCGGGCGGCTGCCGGAGCTGATCCCAGACACGCGCGACGAGCCGCTGGCGATGTCGATGCCGATCACGCAGGCCGTGCCGATCGGGGCGCATGTCAGCGTGCCGATCCGGCTGCCGGACGGCGAGCCCTACGGGATGTTCTGCTGCCTCAGCCCGCATGCAAACCGGTCGCTCAACGAACGCGACCTGAAGGTGCTCAGGCTGTTCGCCGATATCGCGGCGCACCAGATCGGGCGCGACATCGAGGCGGACCGCGCGGCGCGGGCCTCGCGCGAGCGGATCGAGCAGGTGATCGCCGAGACGGCGTTCGAGATCGCCTATCAGCCGATCTGGGATTTCACGCGGGCCGCGCCCGTCGGCTTCGAGGCGCTGTGCCGGTTCTCCGGCGAGCCGAAGCGGTCGCCGGACCTGTGGTTCGCGGACGCGGCCGAGGCGGGGCTCGGGGTCGAGCTGGAGACGGCGGCGATCACGATGGCGCTCGACGCGCTGGCAGACCTGCCGGATCATCTCTACGTGTCGGTCAACGCCTCGCCGGAGACGGTGACGCAAGGCGCGCTCGCGAGGGCGCTGGTGGGCCGGCCGGCGGAGCGGATGGTGATCGAGGTCACCGAGCATGCGCGGGTGGACGACTACCGGACGCTCGCCCGGGCACTCGCGCCGCTGCGCGAGGCCGGCACGATGCTGGCGATCGACGACGCAGGGGCGGGGTTCGCCAGCCTGCAGCACATCGTCCAGCTCAGGCCCGACATCATCAAGCTCGACATGTCGCTGACGCGGGCGGTCGATACCGACCCGGCGCGGCGCGCGCTCGCCTCGGCGCTGATCTTCTTCGCCCGCGAGACGGGGGCGATGATCGTGGCCGAGGGCATCGAGACGGACGCGGAGATGGAGACGCTGAAGGCGCTCGGCATCCTGAAGGGGCAGGGCTACCTGCTCGGCAGGCCGGCGGCGCTGGGGACATGGACCGGCGTCATCGGCAAGTCGCGGCTGTCGGCCTGAGGCGCGCAGGCCCTCACGGGCGGCTGGCGGTCTCGGGTTCGAGCGCGGGGACGACGACCTCGTCGAACAGGGCGTAGGCGCGCATCCAGGCGTCCGGGTCGCCGTAGAGGCCGGCATTGACCATGAGGACGATGCCGAGGTCGCGCTGAATGAGGAGGATCTGGCCGCCCCAGCCGGAGCCCTCGACCGTGGCGTGGCCGGTGTCCGTCGTGCAGAGCCACCACTGGTAGCCGTAGCCGCAGCCATAGCCGGCCTCGGCCTGGCGGGCGGTGGAGGCGGCGATCCAGTCGGCGGGGACCACCTGTTCCCCGTTCCAGCGGCCGTCCTGAAGGACGAGGACGCCGAGCTTCGCCGCGTCGCGCGGGGCGAGGCGCAGGCCGGAATGGGCGTAGGGCTTGCCGTAGTAGTCGGTGGTCCACTCGAAGCGCTCGATGCCGAGCGGGGCAAAGAGGGCCTCGCGGGCGAAGTCGGTCAGCGCCATGCCGGTGCCGCGCTCGATGAGCTCGGCGAGGATGGTGGTGGCGCCGCCGTTGTATTTCCACGTTTCCCCGGGGGTCGACACCATCGGGCGGTCGAGCGCGAAGCGCAGGCTGTCCGGCGCGCGGTTCATCGCTGTCTCGGAATTGGCGTCCTCGCCGTAGGGAGCGTCCTCGTCCCACTCGGTGCCCATGGTCATGGCGAGGGCGTGGTGGACGGTGAGGCCCGCGCGGGCGGGGTCGGCGGCGAGGTCGGAGTGCTCGGGAAAGGCGGCGAGCAGGGGGGCTTCGGGAGCCGGGACCGACCCCTCGCCGAGCGCAATGCCGTAGAGCAGCGAGACGACGCTCTTGGAGATGGAGCGCTGGTCGTGGAGGGAGGCCGGCCCGAACGTCACGCCGCGCTTGAGCCGTCCCCGAGAATCTCGTCGTCGCCGTCGCGGTAGGCCTCGTGGACGAGGCGGCCGTCGCGGGCGAGCACGACGGCGTGGACACCGGCATTGGCGTCGGCGCGCAGCGCTTCGTCGAGGCGCGCCGGGAGGTCGGCGGCGAAGCCGGCATCGTCGGGGGCGACGGTCGGCCAGTCGGCCGTCGCGGGCGTGGCGAGGGCGACGAGGACGGCGGCGAGCGCGGTGCGGATCATGGACATGTGGCAATGCCTTAAGGTGTGGGCCGCGTGGTATAGTCCGATGATCGAGCGCAGCGCAGGTCGCGGCCCATGTTCGCGAATGTCGAGAGTTCTGCCCCTGGTCAGGGCGACCCGTCCCGAAAGGGGGCCGAAATCTTTCCGAAATCCCGATATGTGCGGTTCGCCGGCGGGGCGGTCGCGGACCTCGACATGGGGCAGGTGAGGGCCGCCGACGGGCGGGTGAGCGAACTGCGGCCGAAGACGGCGCGGTTCCTCGCGGTGCTGGCGGCGCGGGCCGGCGAGGTCGTCTCCAAGGACGAGCTGATGGCCGAGGTCTGGCCGGGGCTGACGGTGGACGAGGACGGGCTGGTCCAGTGCGCCAGCGAGATCCGCCGGGCGCTGGGCGAGGAGGGGCGGACGGCGCTGCGCACGCATACGGGGCGGGGCTATTCGCTGCACCTGTCGGCGGCGCCGCCGGCGGTGGCGAGGCGTCTCGCGGCCGGCGGGCGAATGCGGCGCTGGGTGCCGGTGGCTGTCGTCGCGGCGCTGGCGGCCTCGCTCTATCTCGGGCCGCAGGTTGCCTCGCACAACCGGCAGGCGGGCGTTGCGCCGGCTCCGGCGGGGCAGGCGGCGTTCGACGGGCCGACGGTGGCGGTGCTGCCCTTCGAGGCGCTCACGGCCGGCGCGCGCTGGGAGCGGCTGGCGCGGGGGCTCACCGACGACGTGATCGCCGATATGGCGCAGAACCCGTGGCTCTTCGTGCTCGCCGACGCGACGACGCGGGGGCTGGAGCCGCAGGGTCGGCTGGAGGCGGTGCGCGCCTTCGGCGGCCACTACGTCGTCGGCGGCTCGGTGCAGGCGGAGAACGGCCGGGCGCATGTCGTCGCGACACTGAGCGACGTGGCGACCGGGCGGCACGTCTGGTCGAAGCGGTTCGAGGGCCCGGTGGGCAACGTCCTGGCGCTGCAGCGCGCGGCCTCGGAGGCGCTGGTGGGGGAGCTCGCGTCGAACTGGTCGGGACCGATCGCGCGCGACGTGCGGGTCCGTGCGCGGGGCAAGGGGACGGACGACCTCGCGGCCTATGAGCTGTTCCTGCTGGCCGCCGACAGGGCGCGGTCCTTCGCGCCGGAGGATCTCGCCGCCTCGCTGGAGATGCTGCGGCAGGTGGTGGAACTCGCGCCGGAGTTCGGCGACGCCTGGGCGAAGCTATCGCTGACGACCTACAACCTCGTGTCGCCGGAGATGAGCCCGGCCGAGATGGAGGCGATGTGGGAGGCGGCGGCGGAGGCGGCGATGGAGGGCTACCGGGTCTCGCCGGATGCGCCTTACGTGCTGGGGCAGGCGGCCAACGTCGTGCGGTGGGAGAACGAGGAGCAGGCGGAGCAGATGATCCGCCGGGCCGCGGCGCTGGCGCCGAACAACGCCGACATCCTGGCGTATCTGGCGTTCCGTGCCGCGCATTTCCCGGCGCTCGGGGCGGAGGCCGAAGGGTGGATCGAGCGCGCGGTGCGGCTCAATCCGGCGCATCCCGACTGGTACGACTGGAACCGCGGGGCGGTGATGATGGTGGTCGGGCGCTACGCGGACGCGGCGGCCGCATATGGCCGCTCGCCCGATCATCCCGACGCGCGGGCGGGACGGGCGGCGGCGCTGGCACTGGCCGGCGACGTGGCGGCGGCGAAGGCGGAGATGGCGCGGCTGATGGACGACGCACCGCATTTCACGGTGGCGTGGCACCGCGACGCGGCGGGGCTGCATGCGGAGGTCGCGGAGATCTTCGGACGCGGGCTGGCGCTGGCAGGCGCGCCGGAGGGGTAGGCGCCGTCGGTGGCTGTCGGTTCGAAGTGGCCGGACTGCGGGTCGCTACCGCCGCTCTCCGCGCCGGCCTCCCTGACCTTTCCCAGTCCGCCCTTCGGGCGGCCCCACCCCCGACCCCTCCCCACAAGGGGGAGGGGAAAGAGGAGTGGGTGGGCGTCAGCCCATGGCCTTCTGGAGGTTCTCGTCGATCTTGTCGAGGAACCCGGTGGTCGAGAGCCAGGGCTGGTCGGGGCCGATGAGGAGGGCGAGGTCCTTGGTCATGTGACCGGACTCGATGGTGTCCACCGTCACCTTCTCCAGCGTCGCGGCGAAGCGCTTCAGTTCGGCGTTGTCGTCGAGCTTGGCGCGGTGTGCGAGGCCGCGCGACCAGGCGAAGATGGAGGCCGTCGAGTTGGTCGAGGTCTCCTGGCCCTTCTGGTGCTGGCGGAAGTGGCGGGTGACGGTGCCGTGGGCGGCCTCGGCCTCGACGGTCTTGCCGTCCGGCGTCATCAGGACGGAGGTCATCAGGCCGAGCGAGCCGAACCCTTGCGCCACCGTGTCGGACTGCACGTCGCCGTCGTAGTTCTTGCACGCCCAGACGTAGCCGCCGGACCACTTCATGGAGGCTGCGACCATGTCGTCGATCAGGCGGTGCTCGTAGATGATGCCGGCTTCCTTGAACTTGTCGGCGAACTCCGCGTCGAAGGTCTCCTGAAAGATGTCGCGGAAGCGGCCGTCATACTGCTTCAGGATCGTGTCCTTGGTGGACAGGTAGACGGGATAGTTGCGCATCAGGCCGTAGTTGAAGGACGCGCGGGCGAAGTCGCGGATCAACTCGTCGAGGTTGTACATCGACAGCGCGATGCCCGGTCCGGGGAACTCGAACACCTCGTGCTCGATCTTCTCGCCGTCGTCGCCGACGAAGGAGATCGTCAGCTTGCCCTTGCCCGGCACCTTGAAGTCGGTGGCGCGGTACTGGTCGCCGAAGGCGTGGCGGCCGATGATGATCGGCTTGGTCCAGCCTGGCACGAGGCGCGGCACGTTCTTGCAGATGATCGGCTCGCGGAAGATGACGCCGCCGAGGATGTTGCGGATCGTGCCGTTGGGCGAGCGCCACATCTGCTTGAGGTTGAACTCGGTCATGCGACCGATGTCCGGCGTGATGGTGGCGCACTTGACGCCGACGCCGTATTGCTTGATCGCGTTGGCCGCGTCGACCGTAACCTGATCGTTCGTCGCGTCGCGGTGCTCGACGCCGAGGTCGTAATATTTCAGGTCGATGTCGAGATAGGGATGGATCAGCTTTTCCTTGATGAACTGCCAGATGATGCGGGTCATCTCGTCGCCGTCGAGCTCGACGACCGGATTTGCGACCTTGATCTTCGCCATCGTGTAGGGGCCCCGTGAATGCGTGGTGTTGAAGGGATATCGGCGCGAAGCAGGTCGTGCACGCGCCGGGGGGAAAGCCGCGGCTCCTATAGCATCCCGCCCGGCAGGTTTGGAAGTGCCGGCGGGGAGGGGCAGGCATGAGCGGGCCGGCGGTCATCCTGGCGCGCCCGCAGCTCGGCGAGAACATCGGCATGGTGGCGCGCGCCATGGCGAATTTCGGGCTGACCGACCTCAGGCTCGTCGACCCCCGCGATGGCTGGCCGAGCGAGACGGCGCGGGCGGCGGCCTCAGGCGCGGACTGGGTGATCGATGGCGCGCGGGTCTTCGACAGCACGGCCGAGGCGATCGCCGACCTGGGGCTCGTACTGGCGACGACGGCGCGGCCGCGGGAAATCGCCAAGCCGGTGATCGACCCGGCGGGCGCGGTGGCGAGGCTGAAGCCCCGCATCGAGGCCGGGGAAGCGGCGGGCATCCTGTTCGGGGCGGAGCGGTCGGGGCTCGACAACGACGAGGTGGCGCTTGCGGAGGCCATCGTCACCTTTCCGACGGACCCGCGATTTTCGTCGCTGAACCTCGCCCAGTCGGTGCTGCTGATGGGCTACGAATGGTTCCGCGCCGGGGGGGACGGGGGCGGGCGGCCGAAGCTCGGCAAGGGCGAGGCGCCGGCCATCGCGCCGAAGGCCGACGTCGAGCGGCTGTTCGAGCATCTGGAAGACGAGCTCGACGAGGCGGGGTTCCTGCACCCGCCTGAAAAGCGTCCGGTGATGATCCGCAACCTCAGGAACATCTTCCTCAAGGCCGAACTGACCGAGCAGGAAGTGCGCTCGCTCAGGGGCGTCATCAAGGCGCTGGCGGGAAAGAAGGGGCCGGGGCGGAGCGCATGACGGGCCCGCGCGTGCTGGTGTTCGATTCCGGGCTCGGCGGGCTGACGGTTCTGGCCGAGATCGCGAAGGCACGCCCCGACGCGGCGCTGACCTATGTCGCCGACACGGCCTGGTTTCCCTATGGCGGGCGGGGCGAAGCGGAGGTGATCGGGCGGGTCGTCGAGGTGATCGGCGGGATGCTGGCGGGTGACCCTCCCCTGGAGTGGGAGGTGGGAAGCCCGGCCGGCTACAACGTCGTGGTGATCGCCTGCAATACCGCATCGACACTCGTGCTGCCGGCGCTGAGGGAGGCGTTCAGGGTGCCGTTCGTTGGCACTGTGCCGGCGATCAAGCCGGCGGCGGCGGCGACGCGGTCGGGCATGGTGAGCGTGCTGGCGACGCCGGGAACGGTGGCGCGGGACTACACCAGGGCGCTGATCGAGACCTTCGCGGCCGATGTCGACGTGACGCTGGTGGGGGCGCCCGGGCTCGCCGCGCTAGCCGAAGCGGCGCTGCGGGGAAAGGCGGCGGATCAGACGGCCATCACGGCGGAGATCGCGCCGGCCTTCGTGGAGCGGGACGGCAGACGCACCGACACGGTGGTTCTGGCCTGCACGCATTATCCGCTCATCCTCGACTGGCTGACGGCCGCAGCGCCGTGGGAGGTGACCTGGATCGACCCGGCGCCGGCCATCGCGCGCCGGGTGGCGAGCCTGATCGGCGACAGGCCGATGGGCGATGCGGCCGGGCCGGGACGCGCCGTGCTGACCGGGGGCGTCGGTGACGGGCTGGGCGCGGTGCTCGACCGCTACGGACTGGAGGAGGCGTGACCTGATGCAGACCAAGGACACCTACAAGAACGGGCAGCGGGTCTACGAGCAGGACGGGGAGACGCTGACCTATTTCTTCAAGACCGGTGTCGTGAAGGCAACGGGCCCGTCGGTCGGCGGGGTGATGCAGGGGGAGTGGCGGTTCTTCCGCGAGACCGGCGACCTCTGGCAGGTCGGCAATTTCAGGGACGGCGCGAAGCACGGGGAATGGGTGCGGTACGGGCCTGACGGGGAGGTCGAGTACCGGGAGACCTTCGCGGAGGGGCGGAAGGCGCGGCGCGGTGCGGCTGGCTGAGGCCGGCCGCGGCGCACGCCTGGCTCGGGGCCGGGCTCAGCCCGACTGCGCCCTTGCGCCGGACGTGACCCGTTCGGCGATCTCGCGCGGGAGGTCGGCGAGGAGGTGGGCGAGCTTGTCGGGGTTGCGGGTGACGTAGATCGCCTGGATTCGACCGTCGCGGATCTCGGCGGCAAGGGTCTGGAGCGTGCCGTCGCGCTCGACCGTGACCAGGCCGGGATGGCCGTTGATCGTCGCTGGGCGGGACCAGACGGGATCGGCCAGGAGGCCCTTCGCGGCGAGGCCGAGGAAGAAGCCGGCGACGCGGCGATAACCGGTCAGCAGGTTGCGGACCGCCGACTTCCTGCCGCCGCCGTCGGAGTGGAGAACGACGGCGTCGGCCAGCACGTCGCGCAGCGACGCCTCGTCGCCGGCGCGGGCGGCGCGGAAGAATGCCTGGACGAGGCGCTCGCCTTCGGCTTTGGCGAGAGCGAAGCGGGGGCGGGCGTCGGCGACATGGGCGCGGGCGCGCGTGGCGAGCTGGCGACAGGTCGCCTCTGTCCGGCCGATACTCGCCGCGACCTCCCCGAAGCTCATGTCGAAGACATCGTGCAGGATGAAGGCTGCGCGCTCGAGCGGGGAGAGCCGCTCGAGCGCCAGCATGAGGGCGACGGAGACGTCGCGGTCGATATGCTCCGGCGGCTGCACGGCCATGCCGGCATCCTCCAGAAGCGGGTCGGGCAGCCACTGGCCGACATACTCCTCGCGCCGCCGGCGCAGGGCGCGCAGCCTGTCGAGGCAGAGGCGGGTGACGATCCGCGACATGTAGGCGCGCGGATTGTCGACGGCCGCACGGTCGGAGGCATGCCAGCGCAGATAGGCGTCCTGGAGGATGTCCTCGGCATCGGCCACCGAGCCGAGCATGCGGTAGGCGATGCCGAACATCGCTCCCCGGTATCGCTCGAAATCCTCGATGGGTCCGCGTCTTTCCACCGTGTGCTCCATCCTCTCGAGACCCGCCGGGCGGCTCAGCCGTGCGTCCGGACCGGTGTGGCGGCGGTCTCGTCCACGGGGTGAACGTTGCGGAAGCCGACCGAGATCCTGTTCCATGTGTTTATGGCGCCGACGAGGAGCGTTAGGTCGACCAGTTCCTTCGGCGTGAAATGCTCTCGCACTGCCTCGTAGGCCTCGTCCGGCGCACCGGTCTCGGCAACGCGCGTCAGGGCCTCCGCCCAGCCGAGCGCGGCCCTCTCCCTGGCGTCGTAGAGCGGCGATTCCCGCCATGCCGGGAGAAGATGGATGCGCTCTTCCGTTTCGCCGGCGGCGCGCGCCTCGCGGCAGTGCATGTGGATGCAGTAGGCGCAGCCGTTGATCTGGGAGGCCCGGATCTTGACGAGCCAGTAGATGCGCTCGTCGATGCCGCTGCGGCGCAGATAACCCTCCAGCGCCAGCATGGCCTTGATGGCGTCGGGGCTTTCGGCGAGGGCGTTCAGTCTCGGTTCCATCGGTTCGCTCCTTAGTGAGGTGTATGAACCGAGGACGTCGCGAATGCGCCTTGTGTGACATCGTGGGAAAGGACTTTTCTGCCGCGACCGGTGGCGGCTTGCCTTGCGGATGCCGGTTTCCTCTTCAAGTCTGCGGCTTGCGGCGGTTTTTGGCCGCATCGAATCAATCGTGGCGGTCGTTTCCGTCGTTGCCGGAGGATGACGGCCATGCGCCAGTCGACGTTGCAGGCGAGGCAGTTCGGTTGGGGTGACCGGGGAGCGTTGCCGGGCTGGCCTGAAGTCCTCATCGGCCTCGTCGTCTTCATGCTCGTCGGCTATGGCGGTGGGGCGCTGCTCGTCCAGACGGGGCTCGATCCCGTGGCCCTAGGGCTGATCTTCACCGCGTTGTCGGGCATTGCGGGGCTGGCCGGGTTCGCGGCCGCCGCCCTGCTGCGCGTCCGGTCATTGCGCGCCTTCGGCATCCGGCCGGCGTCCGGCCGATGGCTGTTGATCGGCCTGGGAGCCGGGATGGTGGCCTTCCTGTCCAAGGGGCTGGCCGTCTGGGCCTACATCGCCTTGACTGGCGATGACAGCAATCCGCAGGATATCTACGTGCTGGGCGCGAGCGGAGGGATATGGACCGTCGTTCTGGCAACGATCTTCCTCGGCATCCTGACGCCGGTCGGCGAGGAGTTCCTGTTCCGGGGTGTTCTCACCAACGTGATGCTCCGGTACGGCCCGCTCATCGGCGTCGTCGGGAGCGCGGTCATCTTCGCCCTCATGCACGGCATCAACATGATCTTCCCCGCGGCTCTCGTAGGCGGCCTCGCCGCCGGCGAGGTCTTCCGCCGCAGTGGATCGGTCTGGCCGGCAGTGATCGTGCATGTGGTCTTCAACCTGCCCACGATTCCGGTGCTGGTGCTCGTGAGCGCGACGCAATGATCGGGTGTGCCGTTTGACACCCCGCCGCCCGCATAGTATCTCCCCGGCATGCGTCGCGGGGCTTAAGCCGAGTCCCCGCGTCGTTTTCGTTGACGCGACCCGTGGCCGTCGTCTCCCACGCGCTGTGGTGGCCGGCCTGTCGGCCCTCGATGAGGGGGCAGAGGAGGGGGCGTTTCCCTGAAGTTCGTTTCGCAGAGGAAATGCGATGAGCAAGCGCATACAGGCAAAGCACAAGATCGACCGCCGGATGGGCCAGAATATCTGGGGCCGTCCGAAGAGCCCGGTCAACCGGCGCGAATACGGCCCCGGCGAGCATGGCCAGCGCCGCCGCACGAAGCTGTCGGACTACGGCCAGCAGCTCAAGGCCAAGCAGAAGCTCAAGGGCTACTACGGCAACATCACCGAGAAGCAGTTCCGCCGCGTCTATGACGAGGCCAACAGGATGCGCGGCGACACCAGCGCGAACCTGATCGGCCTCCTGGAGCGCCGGCTCGACGCGATCGTCTATCGCGCGAAGTTCGTGCCGACCGTGTTCGCGGCGCGGCAGTTTGTCAGCCACGGGCACGTGAAGGTCAATGGGCGCAAGGTCAACATCCCGAGCTATCGCTGCAAGGTCGGCGACGTGGTCGAGGTGAAGGACGCGTCCAAGCAGCTCGCCATCGTGCTCGAGGCGGTGGACCTGCCGGAGCGTGACGTGCCGGACTATATCGAGGCGGACCACTCGAAGATGGCGGCGAAGTTCGCCCGCGTGCCGGCCCTGGGCGACGTGCCCTATCCGGTGATGATGGAGCCGAACCTCGTGGTCGAGTTCTACTCGCGCTGAGGGACCGGCGAAAAAGCCGCTCGTTCCGGACTACGGAATATGGAAAGGCCGCCTTCGGGCGGCCTTTTGCTTTTTGGCTTCGGACTGGATCCCGGCCCGCGCCGGGATGAGCGGCAGGGTCAGGCCGGCTGGAGGGCGCCCGCGGCTAGGCTTTCGAACAGGGCGAGGCCATCGGTGGAGCCTTGCGCCGGTTCGATGTGGTTCTCGGGATGAGGCATGAGGCCCAGCACGTTGCCGCGCGCGTTCATGATGCCGGCGATGTTGCGGGCAGACCCGTTGGGATTGGCTGCGGACGTCACCGCGCCGTCGGCGTCGCAGTAGCGGAAGACGACGCGGCCCTCGCCCTCGAGGCGGTCGAGCGTGTCGGCGTCGGCGAAGTAGTTGCCGTCGCCGTGGGCGACCGGAACGCGGATCGTCTGGCCTTGCGCATAGCGCCTCGTGAAACGCGTATCGGCGGTCTCGACGCGCAGGTGAACCTCGCGGCAGATGAAATGAAGGTCGGCGTTGCGCATGAGCGCGCCGGGGAGGAGGCCTGTCTCGGTGAGAATCTGGAAGCCGTTGCAGACGCCAAGCACGGTAACGCCGGCCGCGGCCTTCCTGACCACGTCGGCCATGATCGGCGAGCGCGCCGCGATGGCGCCGCAGCGCAGGTAGTCGCCGTAGGAGAAGCCGCCGGGGATCACGACGAGATCGACGTTGGGCAACTCGGTGTCCTTGTGCCAGACCATCGTGGGCGCGCGGCCGGAGACGAGCTTGAGGGCGTGTGCCATGTCGCGCTCGCGGTTGATGCCGGGGAATACGATGACTGCGGACTTCATTGGCGGTCCTGGAAGGTCGTGGATGCCCGGGACGAGCTCGGGCATGACGCAGTTTGGTGTGGTCTACCCGGCGATCTCCACGCGGTAGTTCTCGATGACCGTGTTGGCGAGCAGCTTCTCGCACATGGCCTCGACCTCGGCGCGGGCCTTGTCGGGATCGGTTCCGGAGAGCTCGAGCTCGATCAGCTTGCCCTGGCGCACGCCGTCGACGCCGGAAAAGCCGAGCGCGCCGAGCGCGTTCTGGATGGCCTTGCCCTGGGGATCGAGGACGCCGTTCTTCAGGGTAACGGTGACGCGGGCCTTCATCACTTCACCAGCACCGGGCCGCGTGGCGGGTTCTGCTCGTTGGCCGATATGATGCCGAGGCGGCGGGCGACTTCCTGATAGGCCTCGACGAGGCCGCCCATGTCACGGCGGAAGCGGTCCTTGTCGAGCTTCTCACCCGATTCCATGTCCCAGAGCCGGCAGGAATCCGGACTGATCTCGTCAGCCACGATGATGCGCATCATCTCGCCCTCGTAGAGACGGCCGAACTCCAGCTTGAAATCGACGAGCCGGATGCCGACGCCGAGGAAGAGGCCGGTCAGGAAGTCGTTGACGCGAAGCGCCAGCGCCATGATGTCGTCGATCTCCTGCGGGCTCGCCCAGCCGAAGGCGGTGATGTGCTCCTCGGAGACCATCGGATCGTCGAGCTCGTCGGCCTTGTAGTAGAACTCGACGATGGAGCGGGGCAGCTGCGTGCCTTCCTCCATGCCGAGACGGGTCGCCAGCGAGCCGGCGGCGACGTTCCTGACGACGACCTCGAGCGGCACGATCTCGACTTCGCGGATCAGCTGCTCGCGCATGTTGATGCGGCGTATGAAGTGCGTCGGCACGCCGATGGCGTTCAGATGCTGGAAGATGAACTCGGAGATGCGGTTGTTCAGCACCCCCTTGCCCTCGATCTGGGCATGCTTCTTCTTGTTGAAGGCGGTGGCGTCGTCCTTGAAGTGCTGGACGAGCGTGCCCGGCTCGGGGCCCTCGTAGAGGATCTTGGCCTTGCCTTCGTAGATTCTGCGGCGGCGGTTCATTCGGTTTCGGACCTGTCGCGGGAGACGGGACGCCTGCCAAAGGCGGCGGCCGGCCCATAATGGTTCATGAAAGCACGAAAGCGGCGAAATCCGATGCTATCGGAATCGCCGTCGAAAGCGGGCGCACACTAGCCGATCCGTGATTGCGATACAACGTGACCACATGCGACACCCCGATGTGGCGTGTCCGATTGATTTGGCCCCGTTCGGCCGTTATTCAAGGCGGCTGCCGCACAAGCCTACGAGGAGTAGAAAATGTCCGAGTTCGACAAGCGCAAGAAGGGCTTCGAGGACAAGTTCGCACATGACGAGGAGATGCGCTTCAAGGCAGGCGCGCGGCGCAACAAGCTGCTCGGGCTGTGGGCGGCGGAGAAGATGGGCATGACCGGCGCAGACGCCGAGGCCTATGCCAAGGAGGTCGTGATCGCCGACTTCGAGGAAGCCGGCGACGAGGACGTGTTCCGCAAGATCCGTGGCGACTTCGATGCCAGGGGCGTCGAGCAGTCGGACCACCAGATTCCGCCGGACGATGGAGGAATTCCTCGCCCAGGCGGCCGACCAGTTGCGGAACGAAGCCTGAAGGGCCGTCCAATGAGCGCACCGAGACTGGCCGCCCGTCTCACCGCCGGCGAGACGATCCATTGCGGCTGGTCGATGCTGGCGGAGCCGCTCGCCGGCGAGGCGCTGGCGCGGGGCGGCTTCGACGCGGTGTGCCTCGATGGGCAGCACGGCGCGCAGGACTTCCGCGCCTTCCGCGATTCAATAACCTCGGTCGTCGCGGCGGGCGCCAGCCCGGTGGCGCGGGTGCCGTACGGGGCCTTCGCCGAGATCGGGCGGGCGGTCGACATGGGCGCGGAGGCGATCATCTGCCCGATGGTCAACACGGGGGCGGACGCGGAGCGGCTGGTGACCGCGATGAAGTTCCCGCCGGTCGGCGCGCGGAGCTGGGGCCCGCATCGGGCGACCATGCTTTGGGACTGGCAGCCCGACGAGTTCCTTGCCCGCGCCAACGAGGTGACGCTCGCCTTCGCGATGATCGAGACCGAGGAGGCGGTGGCCAATCTCGACGACATCCTGTCAGTCCCGGGCATCGACGGGGTATTCGTCGGGCCCAACGACCTGTCGATCTCCTATGCGAAGGGCGAGCGGGTGAACCACCTGTCGCACAACGTTTGGAAGGCGCTGGACGTGATTGCCAACAAGGCGGCCGGGCGCGGCAAGGTCGGCGGTATCTACGTCAATACGCCCGACCTCGTGCCGCGCTACACGCAGATGGGATATCGATTCCTGGCGTCGGGGTCCGACGTCGGATTCCTGCGCGCCGGCGCACAGGCCCTCGTGCAGGCGATGAAGTCAGCGCGCTGACGGCGTTGCGGGCGGCGCTTGGCCGCCCTAAGTCTTCGGGGGGGATGCGGACCGGGCGAGGCGCCGGCCGCCTTCGGAGCGCAAAATGCGGATCCTCATGAAATTCGTCGCCGTTCTGCTGGGCGCGGCGGTCGTCTGGTCACCGGTGGCCGATGCCGCATCGGCCACCGCGACGGCCAATGTCAACGTTCGCTCGGGACCCGGCACGGGCTATTCGAGGCTGTCTCTGCTGCCGGTGGGAGCCACGGTGGAGGTCCGCAACTGCGAGGGGGCGTGGTGCCGGATCGCGCATGGCGACGTCGATGGCTTCGTCAGCTCGCGCTACCTCATGCGCGACGGATATCCCGGCGTGCCGAGGCAGCAGTCCGGAACGAACATCGCCCCGCCGATGGATGTGCCGACGACGAGCCCGACATACGATCCCGACCGGTTCAGGTCGCGCAGCCCCGTGCAGGACTACTCCGATTTCCGCGACTTTCGGCGGAACCGGGGCTATGAAGGCTGGACCATTCCCCACCTCGACATAACGTCGCGCAGGACCTCGCCGCGCCGCTGGTGATCAGCTCTCGCCGAAGACGCGGGCGAAAATCGTGTCGACGTGACGGAAGTGGTGGCCGAGGTCGAAGAAGCTCTCCAGCTCGGATTCGGGAATCGCGCGAGTAACTTCCGGGTCCTTCTTGAGAAGGTCCAGGAAGTTACCCTGGCCGTGCCAGACGGGCATGGCGTTGCGCTGGACGGCGCGATAGGCGTCCTCGCGGCTCATGCCGGCCTGGGTCAGCGCCAGCATGACGCGCTGGGAGTGGACGAGCCCGCCGAGGAGGTCGAGGTTCTTCTGCATGCGCTCGGGATAGACGACGAGCCGGTCGACAATGCCTGTGAGGCGATTGAGCGCGAAGTCGAGCGTCACGGTGGCGTCGGGGCCGATCATGCGTTCTACGGACGAGTGGGAGATGTCGCGCTCGTGCCAGAGCGCCACGTTCTCGAGCGCCGGCGTCACGTAGCCGCGCACGAGGCGGGCCAGACCCGTCACGTTCTCCGACAGGACCGGATTGCGCTTGTGAGGCATCGCCGAGGAGCCCTTCTGGCCTTCCGAGAAGTACTCCTCGGCTTCCAGGACCTCGGTGCGCTGGAGGTGGCGGACCTCGATGGCGAGGCGCTCGACCGACGAGGCGATGACGCCGAGCGTGGCGAAGAACATGGCGTGGCGGTCGCGCGGGATGACCTGCGTGGAAATCGGCTCCGGCTCGAGACCCAGGGCTTCGGCGACGTGGGCCTCTATCGCCGGGTCGATGTGTGCGAAGGTGCCGACGGCGCCGGACACCGCGCAGGTGGCGATCTCCCGACGGGCTGCGATGAGGCGCTCGCGATTGCGGGAGAACTCCGCGTAGGCCTGAGCGAGCTTGAGGCCGAACGTGGTCGGCTCGGCGTGGATGCCGTGGCTGCGCCCGATGGTCGGGGTCAGCTTGTGCTCGAAGGCGCGGCGCTTCAGCGCGGCCAGCAGCGCATCAAGGTCGGCAATCAGGATGTCGCTGGCGCGCGAAAGCTGGACGGCGAGGCAGGTGTCCAGCACGTCGGACAACGTCATGCCCTGATGGACGAAGCGCGCCTCGGGGCCGACGATCTCCGACAGGTGCGTCAGGAAGGCGATGACGTCGTGCTTCACCTCGCGCTCGATCTCGTCAATGCGGGCGACGTCGAAGGTGGCGTTGTCGGCCTTCTCGCGGACCTTGCGGGCGGCCTCCCGGGGCACGATGCCGCGCTCGGCGAGCGCGTCCGTGGCGGCCGCCTCGATCTCGTACCAGATGCGGAAACGGGTCTCGGGCGCCCAGATGGCGACCATCTCGGGGCGGGAATAGCGCGGGATCATGTCGAGGTCCGGTGGGTTCGGGAAAGCGAGGCCCGGTCTGTAGCAGGCGGCGCGCCGGGCTTCAATGCGATGTGGGGCCAAGATCCTCTGCCGTCCGCCATGACGGCAAGCAAACCCGCTTATCGGGGGGAGGTGAATCGTCCCGATAAGCCGGCAACGTCGTCGCCCCGCGTCCGTCGCGTCCGGCCTCGAACACGCCGCGGGCGACGGCGCGGGCGAGGCAGCGGGCGGCGGCGCTTCCCAGCAGCATCATGTCTGAGACGGGATCGGCGAGTGGGCGCTTGCCGGTGGCCAGCACGAACACGATGTCGCCGTCGAGCGGGGTGTGGACGGGGTGGACGGCGCGGGCGAGGCCGTCATGCGCCATGATCGCGAGGCGCTTCGCGTCGGCCTTGGTGAGGGCGGCGTCGGTGGCGACGACGCACGGGGTGGTCGAGGCGAGGGGATCGAGCTTCGAGCGGGGGTGCAGGGCCGCCTCGTCGACGCGGGCCGGAAGGCCGTGGCCGCCGAATTCGTCGCCCGCCTCCCAGCGCCCGGCCCAGAAGTGCGGTCCGTCGCCGATGGTCGCCCGGCCGAGGGCGTTGACGGCGGCAAGCGCGGCGATGGTAACGCCGCTATCAAGGACGAGCGAGGCGGAGCCCAGGCCGCCCTTGAGGTTCGCGGTGGTGGCGCCCAGGCCGGCGCCTTCCGAGCCGAGCGCGAAGGCGGCGCCCGCCGCGTCGCAGGCCGAATAGGCCAGCTCGCGATAGGGCGGATATCGGCCCCAGCCCTTGTCGCCGCCGTTGTTGAGATCGAACAGGATGGCCGCCGGCACGATGGGGACGGTGGTCGGTCCGACAGCGAAGCCGCGGCCGCGCTCACGCAGCCAGGCCTGCGCGCCCGACGCGGCGTCGAGGCCGAAGGCCGAGCCGCCGGAGAGCACGACGGCGTCGACGCCGGGGACCGTCATGCTCGGGCGACAGGAGCTCGGTGTCCCGCGTGCCCGGCCCGCCGCCGCGGATGTCGACGGCGGCCGTCGCCGGGGCTTCGCAGAGGACGACGGTGACGCCGGACACGAGGCGGTCGTCGGCGGCGTTGCCGACCAGGATGCCGGGGACATCGGTCAGGAGGTTGCGGGAACCCGGGGTCATCATGGCTTTTGCTATCGCACGGACGGGGAGCATGAAAAAGCCCCGCGCGAGGGTGTCGCGCGGGGCCGCCTGGAAGCCGGGTGCGGAACGCGAGGTTCCGCACGCGCGGCGATCACATGGATTCGAGGTAGTCGTAGGTGCCGTCCTTCCACTCGTAGAAGACGTAGCCCGGCAGGGTCACGTCGCCCTTGTCGTCGAAGGTCAGGTCGCCGAGCACGGTCTCGAAGGTGCCGGCGTTCGAGCGCCTCGACGACCGGCGTCGAAGTCGGTCGAGCCGGCGGTCGTCGGCGGCCTGCGGCCCAGGCCTGGATCGCGGCGTAGGTGTAGAGCGACGTAGCCTTCCGGCTCGATGCCGCTTGGCGCGGAACTTCTCGACCAGATCGGCTTGGCGCCGGGTTCTTGCGCGGATCGGGCGAGAAGGTCATCAGCGTGCCTTCGCCGGCGTCGCCGGTGATCGGCCAGTACTCGTCGGTGACGAGCGCGTCGCCGGAGACCAGCACGGTGTCCATGCCCTGGTCGCGCATCTGGCGCGTGATCAGGCCGGCCTCGGTGTGGTAGCCGCCGACATAGAGGACGTCGATGTTCGCCGCCTTCAGCTTGGAGACGAGGGCGGTGTAGTCCTTCTCGCCGGCGGTGTAGGCCTCGTAGAGGGCCTCGTCCTTGCCGCGCCGCGTTCATGGACTTGCTGGGTCTCGTCGGCGAGGCCTTTGCCGTAGGCGGTCTTGTCGTGGATGATGGCGATGTTCTTGTCGGCGAAGTTCTCGGCGAGGAATGCGCCGGCGACCATGCCCTGCTGGTCGTCACGGCCGCAGACGCGGAAGATGCCCGGGCCCGGACGCTCGTCGGTGAAGTTCGGGTTGGTCGAGGCCGGCGAGATCTGGATGATGTTCTCCTCGGCGTAGACCGGCGGACGCCGGGATCGACGAGCCCGAGCAGAAATGCCCGGCGACGAAGCTGGACGCCCTGGCCGACGAACTGGTTGGCGACGGCCACGGCCTGCTTGGGATCGCAGGCGTCGTCGCCGACCTCGAGCACGAGCTGCTGGCCGAGGACGCCGCCGGCGGCGTTGATGTCGGCGACCGCCTTTTCGGCGCCGGCCTTCATCTGCGCGCCGAAGGACGCGTACTGGCCGGTCATCGGGCCGGCCGTCGCGATGACGATATCGGCGATGCGCGATGCCGGACATGGCCATGACGATCGAAAGCGCGGTCGCCTGCAACAAGATGCTTCTTCATCATAGCTACTCCCTCTGGCAGGTTGTCGAGTATTCACATTGCCTGCATGCTCGCCGGGTGACGTTCCCTGGTTGCCGCTATATTGCACCCTTCCGGGCGAAAAGACACGTCAGAATCGACATGCCTGAGTGAGTCGTCGTTCGCGGCGTCTGCCTGTCGCGCCAGGAAAGCGGGCCGGCGCGCTCGTAGAGCCAGCTGTACTGCGTTACCATCTGGCGTGCCCGCGTAAGCCGAAACCCCAGACTCCGCCGACCAGCAAGCAGTACAGCGAAGTCGACCAGCAAGTAATGGGCCGACAGCAACGTGCCGCCGAACAGCGCGTAGTGGATGAAGCGCACGGCGAGCGCGAGGAGGATGCAGTAGAGGACGACCTGGCAGACGGCCGCCAGGTGAGCGCGAGGCGCGACCCGTCAGCTAGGCCGCGCCGCCGCCGAGGAAGACCGTCACCAGCAGGAAGACGCCCAGCGAGTTTTCCCAGATCACGCCCATTCGATATTCGCTCAGTGCCGGCCGCCTTCCAGATAGGCCGCGCGGACTTCCTCGCGGGCCAGGAGCTCCTCGCCGGTGCCCGTCATGGTGATCTCGCCGTTGACCATCACGTAGCCGCGGTGGGCGAGCTTGAGCGCGTGATAGGCGTTCTGCTCGACGAGGAAGACGGTCAGCCCCTCGTTGCGGTTCAGGTCGCGGATCACCGTCGAAGATCTGCTTCACGATCAGCGGCGCGAGGCCGAGCGACGGCTCGTCGAGCAGGAGGAGGCGCGGCCGGCTCATCAGCGCCCGGGCGATGGCCAGCATCTGCTGCTCGCCGCCCGACAGCGTGCCGCCGCGCTGGCCCTGGCGCGGCGTCGAGCAACGGGAACAGCTCGAAGACACGTTCCAGGTCCTCGTCGAAATGCTCCGACGCCGGATGACGACGGCGCCCATCTGAAGGTTCTCGAGCACCGTCATGCGCGGGAAGATGCGCCGGCCTTCCGGCGACTGGGCGATGCGCCAGGCGCATGATCTCGTGGGTCGGCATGTCGGTGATGTCGGTGCCGTCGAAGACGATCGAGCCCGTCGCGCGCCTGCGGGTTGCCGCAGATCGTCATCATCAGCGTCGACTTGCCGGCGCCGTTGGCGCCGATCAGGGTGACGATCTCGCCCTCGTCGACGTCGAGGTCGACGCCGCGGAGCGCCATGATCTTGCCGTAGAAGGTCTCGACGCCGCGGACGGCGAGGAGCGGCCGCCCGGTGGCTTCGGCGCTCACAGCTCGCCCTCCTCGACCTTGCGCTCGATGGTCTCCACCTCCTGTTCGACCTCCTCGACCTCCTCGTCCTCGACGCCGAGATAGGCGGCGATGACGGCGGGGTCGGTCCGGACGTCGTCGGGCGTGCCGTCGGAGATCTTCTGGCCGTAGTCGAGCACGACGATGTGGTCGGAAATCTCCATCACCACGCTCATGTCGTGCTCGATGAGCAGGATCGAGATGCCGTGTTCGCTCGCGGATGAAGCGCAGCAGCTCGTTGAGCTCCGCGGATTCGCGCGGGTTGAGGCCGGCGGCCGGCTCGTCGAGGCAGAGCAGCCGGGTCGGTGCACATGGCGCGCGCGATCTCGAGCCGGCGCTGGCGCCGTAGGGCAGGTCGGCGGCCGGCGTCGTCGGCGCGGTCGATCAGGCCGACGCGCTCGAGCCAGTAGCTGGCCTGCTCGATCGGCCTCGCGCTCGGCGGCGCGGATAGCCCGGCAGGCCGAAGATGCCGCCGAACGTGTAGAGCGAAGCGACCATCAGGGGATTGTGCTGGGCGACCATCAGGTTCTCGAGCACCGTCATGCCGCCGAACAGGCGGATGTTCTGGAAGGTGCGGGCGACCCTGGCGCTCGGCGGCGATTCGGAAGTCCGGCATGCGCTCGAGCAGGTACGGTCGAGCCCTCGCCGGCTGGCGCATCGTGATCATGCCTTCGGTCGGCTTGTAGAAGCCGGTGATGCAGTTGAAGACGGTGGTCTTGCCGGCGCCGTTCGGCCCGATGAGCGCGGTGATGTCGCCGCGCCCGGCGGCGAAGGACAGGTCGTCGACGGCGACGAGGCCGCCGAAGCGCATGGTCAGATGCTCGACGGTGAGGACCGGATCGCGCTCCCAGCGGGACGCGCGTCGCGGGAGCGGACGTTGCGGCGGTCATCCGCGGCCCTCGCTGACGACTTCGGCGCTGATCTTCGCGTTCCTTCAGGCAGACGGAGGGCTGGCGCGTGGCGATCAGGCCGCGCGGCCTCCAGACCATGATCAGCACCATGGCCAGCCCGAAGATCAGCATGCGGTACTCGCTCGAAGCTCGCGGAAATACTCGAAGCCGCCGATCATCACGACGGCGGCGATGACGACGCCGATCTGGCTGCCGAGGCCGCCGAGGACGACGATGGCGAGGATCATCGCCGATTCGATGAAGGTGAAGGATTCCGGGCGAGATGAAGCCCTGCCGCGTGGCGAAGAAGGAGCCGGCGAAGCCGCCGAACATGGCGCCGATGGCGAAGGCGGTGAGCTTGGTGATGGTGGTGTTGATGCCGAGCGAGCGGCAGGCGATCTCGTCCTCGCGGAGGCCTCCCAGGCGCGGCCGACCGGCAGGCGCCGCAGGCGGATCGTCACGAAGTTGGTGATGAGCGCGAGGACGAGGATGAGGTAGTAGAGGAAGATGATGCGGTGGATCGGACTGTAGTCGAGGCCGAAGAAGTCCGCGAAGCCGTCGTCGCCGCGCTCGAACTCGAGGCCGAAGAAGGACGGCCGCGGGATGCCGGAAATGCCGTTGGGGCCGCCGGTGAAATCGTACCAGTTGAACAGCACGACGCGGATGATCTCGCCGAAGGCGAGCGTGACGATGGCGAGATAGTCGCCGCGCAGGCGGAGGACCGGGAAGCCGAGGATGATGCCCCAGAAGGCGGCGAGGATGCCGGCGAGCGGCAGGCAGATCCAGAAGTCCGAGGTCGAAGTAGTGGTCGAGGAGCGCGAAGGAATAGGCGCCGACCGCGTAGAAGGCGACATAGCCGAGATCGAGCAGGCCGGCGAGGCCGACGACGATGTTCAGGCCCCAGCCGAGCATGACGTAGGTCAGGATCAGGATGGAGAGGTCGATGACGTAGCGGTCCGAGAAGGGCAGGAACGGCAGCGTCACGGCAAAGGCCAGGAGCGCCGGACCGACCACGGCGCCGAGCCGTTGGCCGTGGGCGGCGAGCCAGGTCTGGTTGACCTTGCTGACCTTTCCGACAGCCGATGGCACCGGGAGGATGCGCTGCCAGACGAAGATGTTGAGCAGGAGCCGGCCGACGAAGACGACGCCGACGGCCCAGGCGACGAGTCCGCAGTTCGGGATGACCTCGAGCCGCCCGGGGGCGGCGTCGGTCTGCGAAGCCCGACGATGGGAGCTGCGAGCGCCAACGTCACGAGCGCGGCGATCGCGGAGTCCTTCAGGGCGGCCCGGACGCCGGCGGCCGGACTGCGGGTTCCGGCGGCGGCTTTCTCGGTGGTCACGGTCGCCACGGGGTCAGACCTTCTCGACTTCCGGTCTGCCGAGAAGGCCGGACGGCAGGAAGATCAGCACGATCGCGAGGATCGAGAACGCGGCGACGTCCTTGTATTCGACCGAGAAATAGGCCGACCAGAAGACCTCGATCAGGCCGATCAGCAGGCCGCCGAGCATGGCGCCGGGCAGCGAGCCGATGCCGCCGAGAACGGCGGCGGTGAAGGCCTTAACGCCGGCCAGGAAGCCGATGTAGAAGTCGATCACGCCGTAGTAGAGCAGGAACATGAGGCCGGCGACCGCGGCGAGCGCGGCGCCGATGACGAAGGTCAGCGAGATCGTGCGGTCGACGTTGACGCCGAGCAGCGCGGCCATCTTGCGGTCCTGCTCGCAGGCGCGCTGGGCGCGGCCGAGCGAGGTGCTGGCGATGATGCAGCGAGAAGACCGTCATCAGCACGACCGTCGTCACGATGATGATGATCTGGATGTTGGAGAGCTGGACGACGAAGTTGCCGCGCTCGGTCTCGAGTCCATGAGCGTGAAGCCGCCGGTGACGATCGGCTGCAGCGGCTTGACGCGGGCGCCCTGGACGATCTGGACGAAGTTCTGCAGCACGATCGACATGCCGATGGCGGTGATCAGCGGCGCCAGGCGGAACGAGCCGCGCAGCGGCCGGTAGGCGAGGCGCTCGACCGTCCAGCCCCAGACCGCGGTAAATGCCATCGACAGAAGCAGCACGATCAGGAGCGCGAGCAGGATCAGCGACGGGCGTCACGGCCGTGACGCCGATCAGGATGATGCCGATCAGCGCGATGAAGGCGCCGACCATGAAGATGTCGCCATGGGCGAAATTGATCATGCCGATGATGCCGTAGACCATCGTGTAGCCGATCGCGATCAGCCCGTAGATCGACCCGAGCGTCAGCCCATTGATCAGCTGCTGGAGGAAATACTCCATCCGCGATCTACCCCCCAGGAGGACGTCCGGCGATCTGTTTTCTTCATGTTCTTGCCTGGACAGGATCGGCCCGGAACCGAGCCCCTGGAATCTCAATACCAAGCGCCCGCGACCAACACAATCGAGTCATTCGGCGGGCCTGGCTAATAAAGCAGGCGGGGGAGGAAGAGCGTTATTCCGGGGACGAGCACCAGCAGGGCCACCCGGAAAATCTCGGCGACCAGAAATGGCACGACGCCCCGGTAGGTCGCGGTCATCGGCACGTCGCGGGCCATCGAATTGATGATGAACATGTTCATGCCGACGGGTGGCGTTATCAGTCCGAGCTCCACGACGACGAGGACGAGCACGCCGAACCAGATCGCGGTCTCCTGCGGGCTCATGCCGAAGTCGAGCGTCATGATCAACGGGAAGAAGATCGGGACGGTGAGCAGGATCATGGAGAGCGAGTCCATGACGCAGCCGAAGACGAGGTAGGCCAGAAGGATGAGGAACAGGACCGTCCATGGATCGAGGCCGGCGCCGGCGACCCAGGCGGCGGCGAACTGGGTGAGCTGGGTGTAGGCAAGGAAGGTGTTGAAGACCTGCGCGCCGAGGATGATGAAGAAGATCATGGCCGTGGCGGCCGCGGTGCCGAGCAGGCACTCGCCCAGGCCCTTCAGGTCGAGGCCGGACCTGAGCGCGAGAAGTCCCGTGCCGGCCGCGCCGACGGCGGCGCCCTCGGTGGGGGTGAACCAGCCGAAATAGATGCCGCCGATGACGAGGAAGAAGATCAGCGCCACCGGCCAGACGTCGAGGATGCGCCTGCAGTCGCTCGCTCCAGGGCGCCCGTTCGGCTGCGCCCCGCCGAGTCGGGATACAGGCGGACATAGATCGCGATCGCCAGCATGTAGCCGATGGCTGCGAGGATGCCGGGGATGATGGCGGCGATGAACATGCTGGATGATGTTCTGCTCGGCAAGGATCGCGTAGATCACCAGCACGATGGACGGCGGGATGAGGATGCCGAGCGTGCCGCCGGCGGCGAGCGTGCCTGTCGACAGCGCGCCGGAATAGCCGTGGCGGCGCATCTCCGGGAGGGCCACATGGGCCATGGTCGCGGCGGTGGCCAGCGACGAGCCGCAGATCGCGCCGAAGCCGGCGCAGGCGCCGACCGAGGCCATGGCGATGCCGCCCTTGCGGTGGCCGATGAAGGCGGCCGCTGCGCGGAACAGCGCCCGCGACATGCCTCCTCGGGTGGCGAACTGGCCCATCAGGAGGAACAGCGGCACGATCGACAGCGAGTGGTTGGCGAAGACGTCGTAGGGCAGCGTCTTCATGGAGGCGAGCACCGGAACCCATCCGCCGGTGACGATGACGCTGCCGGCGAGGCCGACCAGAAGCATCGCGAGTCCGATGGGCACACGCAGGAAGATCAGGATGAGAAGGACGGGGAAGGAGAGGAGCGCGAGTTCGATGCGGCTCATTCCGGTGGCTCTCCCCCGGCGGCCACCTCGTTGAGCGAGCGCCAGACGGTATAGAGCGAGACGAGCGCGAAGGCGCAGGCGCCGGCCAGCGCCAGGGCGTAGCCGTACCAGACGGGCATGCCGAGGATCATCGTGGTCTCGCCGTAGCGCAGCTTGTCCATCAGCCCGCCGTGGATGCGCCAGGCGATGAAGGCGGCCGCGCCGGTCATCAGGAGGTTGCCGGCCAGGGACAGGACGGCGCGGGCGCGCGGTCCCGCCCAGAACAGGAACACGTCCACGGTGATGTGACCGCGGTTGAACTGGCACCACGGCAGGAAGGCGAAGACCGCGACCGCGGTGCCGGCCTCGACCAGCTCGAAGTCGCCGGGGACGGGGCCCGCCCAGCCGACGGGTAGCGTGCGCGAGAAGGTACCCAGGCCGCGCCCGGCGATGCTGACCACCGACATGACGACGAGGGCGACGAGAATGAGACCGCCCACGACCGCCAGCGCCATGGCCAGCCGGCCGACGACGGCGCCGACGCGGCGTTCGAGACCGGGCGCGAGGCCGGCGGAGGGTGCGGGGGGCAGGACCGTCATGGCGCGGCTGATGCCTTGGCCGGATGATCGCCAGAGAGCAGGTCGAAGGCGGCGGCAGGCGTCAATCGGCTCATAGGAGTTCCGTTCGTTCCCGCGAAGGCGGGAACCCGGCCATTGGCAAGCGCCACGCCTGCGGCGACCCTGGGTCCCCGCTTTCGTGGCGACGAGCGGAGAGGGAGGGGTGCGTAGTGCGGCCCCTCTCCCCCGGGCCGTCAGCCGCCGGCATGCGCCTCGACCAGCTCGCGCGCCTTCTCGACCAGCGCCGCGCCGTCGTTGCCCGCCTGGTCCATCTCCGCGATCCAGTCGTCGACGACGGCCTCGGCGGCCTCGCGCCAGGGGGCCGTCTCTGCCTCGTCGAGGACGATGATGTCGTTGCCGGCGGCTTCGGCGGCGGCGCGGCCGGGCTCGTCGCCCTCATCCATGACACGGCCGGCCCAGGCGGACGTTCTCGAGGCCCGAGTTGGCGTCGATGACGGCCTTCAGGTCGTCGGGCAGCGCGTCGTACTTCTCCTTGTTCATGACGAAGGCGAAGGGCGTGACATAGAGGCTGCGGTCCCCGGTGAAGGCGGTGTGAGTGTCGACGAGCTCGGACAGGCGCAGGGGCGTCGTCACCTCCCACGGAACGACGGCGCCGTCGATGACGCCGCGCGACAGCGATTCCGGCACCTGCGGGACGGGCATGCCGACCGCGGTAGCGCCGAGGCGCTCGATCAGGCGGGTGACCATGCGCGTCGGACCGCGCAGGTTCTTGCCCTGCATGTCGTCGAGCGAGCGTATGCCCTCGCCGCGGGCGTGGATGAGGCCGGGGCCATGGGTGTGGACGGCGATGACGTGGACCTCCTCGAACTCGTCCCGCGCTTCGCTCTCGAAATATTCCCAGGCGGCCTGCGAGGTCTCCTCCCCGTTGGTGGCCATGAAGGGCAGGTCGAAGACCTCCATCTTCGGGAAGCGGCCGGGTGTGTAGCCGAGCAGCGTCCAGACGATGTCGGCCACGCCTTCGCGGGCCTGATCGAAGAGCGCCGGAGGCGCGCCGCCGAGCTGCATGGCGGGATAGAGCTCGAACTGGATGCGGCCCTCGGATTCCGCCGTGACCTTCTCGGCCCACGGGGCGATGAAGTTGGCGGGGATCGGGGCCTGCGCGGGCAGGAACTGATGAATCTGAGGGTGACGGTCTCCTGCGCGGATGCCGATGCGGGCATCAGCATGGCGGTGGCGACCGCGACGGCGGCAACGACGTGTTTCATATCTTCCTCCCGATGGCCTGGAACGGCTGGCGGCGGCTTCTGGCGAGCGGCTCGCACCTTACGGCACGACGACGCTAGAGGCACGCTCCACGGCGGGCAAGCACGGCGCGGCCATTCCCCGGAGAGGGGCAAGCGATGGCGGGTTTTGTACATTTGCCCCGGAAGCCGGAGGCCTAGAGTGCCCGCCGGGAGGATCTCGCCGGGACGATGCGCACACAGGTCGGAATTATCGGCGCGGGGCCGGCGGGGCTGCTCCTGTCACACATGCTCGCGCTTGAGGGGATCGAGTTCGTCGTCATCGAGGGCCGCTCCCGCAGCTACGTGGAGGGCCGCGTCCGCGCCGGCGTGCTCGAGCAGGGCACGATCGACATCCTCGACGATACGGGCGTCGGCGGACGGATGCGGCGCGAGGGGCTCGCGCATCACGGGCTCGAAATGCGCTTCCGGGACGAGGGGCACCGGATCGACCTGACCGGCCTGACGGGTCGCTCGGTCATGGTCTACGCCCAGCAGGAGGTGGTGAAGGACCTGATCGCGGCGCGCCTGGCGGCCGGCGGGACGATCCTGTTCGAGGCGGTTGCCAGGCGCGTCGAGGATCACCGGGGCACACAACCGCGCATCGTGTTCGAGCACGAGGGGCGCGAACGCGTCCTGGACTGCGATTTCGTGGCCGGCTGCGATGGGTTCCACGGCGTCGCGCGGGCCGCGATCCCGGATGTCGACATGACGGTCTTCGAGCGGGAGTATCCGTTCGCGTGGCTCGGCATCCTGTCGCAGTCGCCGCCGCCGGCGGACGAACTGATCTACTGCCATCACGAGCGGGGGTTCGCGCTCTATTCGATGCGCTCGCCTTCGGTCTCGCGGCTTTACGTCCAGTGCCCGCCGGACACGGCCGCGGACGCCTGGAGCGATGAACGGGTCTGGGACGAGCTGGAGCGCCGGCTCGGGTCGGCCGGGCCTGAGCTGCTGAAGCGCGGGGCGGTGACGCAGAAGGGCGTCGCGCCGATGCGCAGCTTCGTCACCGAGCCGATGCAGCAGGGCCGGCTGTTCCTCGCCGGCGACGCGGCGCATATCGTGCCGCCGGCCGGCGCGAAGGGGCTGAACCTCGCCGTCGCCGACGTCCGCATCCTGGCGCGGGCGATGGAGGCTTACTATCGCAGCGGGGATACGAGCCGGCTCGACAGGTACTCGCAGGCGGCGTTGAGGCGCGTCTGGCGGGCGCAGCATTTCTCCTGGTGGATGACGACGACCTTCCACCGAACGCCCGGGGCAACGTCTTTCGACATCGAACTTCAGCTATCTCAGCTCGACTTCCTCGCGCGCTCCACGGCCGCCGCCGCTGCCTTCGCGGAGAACTACACCGGATTGCCCTTCGAGGACTGACGCGCCAAATAGGCGCTGTGAATCGGTTTGCGGCGCGGGCCGCGGAACACGCGAAAGGGCGACATGGCGGAATTCTCGCTCGGCGAGCCAGACGCGGCGGCCCTGCCCGACGTGCTGACGTTCCGCGAGGCGATGAGCAGGCTCGGGGCGGCGGTCCACGTCATCACGTCGGCGGGGAGCGCGGGCGTGTGCGGGATCACGGCTTCGGCGGCCTGCTCGGTCTCCGACGCGCCGCCGACGATGCTGGTCTGCCTCAACCGGCGCAGCCCGGTGAACACGGTCCTCAAGGGCAACGGCGTGTTCTGCGTCAACACGCTGGCAGCCGAACACCGGCACCTGTCGCAGGTCTTCGCGGGCCTCACCGGGCTCGACATGATCGACCGGATGAAGGCGGGGAAGTGGGGCGAGCTGAAGACCGGCTCGCCGGTGCTGGCGGACGCACTGGTCTCGCTCGACTGCCGCATCTCGGAGATCAACGAAGTCGGCACGCACAGCGTGTTCTTCGGCGAGGTGGTCGGCGTGCAACTCGGCGAGAAGCGGCCGGCGCTGGTCTACATGGACCGGCAGTACAGGAGCCTTTGAAGGCGTTTACCCGGGCGGAGTATGCGACATAGACTTCCCCCATGCCGCAGGCCCTCACCATCCCGCAGTTCCATCTCTACGGTGATCCGGCCGACGATCAGGTCTTCGATTTCATTCACGTCGAAACCATCCCCTCTCGCGCGTCGCGGCATCGGTGGGTGATCGCGCCGCATCGGCACCGGCATCTGTCGCAGATTCTGGTCGTGACCAAGGGCGGCGGCGAGATGGTCCATGAGGCGGAGACGGTCTGCTTCGAGGCGCCGGTGCTTCTTTTCGCTCCGCCGACGGTGGTCCACGGCTTCCGGTTCCGGCCGGGCGAGACGGACGGCTACGTGGTCACCTTCTCGGAGGACGTTGTCCGGGGCATGCGCGACGCACGTGGATCGCTGGGCGAGCGGCTGTGCGCGGCGGCCGGGCAGGTGGCGGCGCCCTTCTCGGCGGACGACGACCTGACACGCCTGCTGGAACATTGCGAGGCGCTGCACGAGGAGCGCGAGCTCGGGCGCGACGGTCACCAGCTTGCGATGCGGGCGTTGCTGGCGCTCGCTATAGTCGAGGCGGGGCGGCTGATGGCGAGCCGGGCGCGCAACCAGGGCGTGACGTTGCGCCGGGCCGACCGCACGGTGGCGCGGCTCAGGGAGATGATCGAGGAGGACTTCCGTACCTCGCGACGGCTGTCCGACTATGCCGGCCGTCTCGGCATGACCCCCGACCGGCTCAACGAGCATTGCAAGCGCGTGACCGGCGTGACGGCCGGGCACCTGATCCGACAGCGTGTCGTCACCGAGGCGAAGCGGCAGCTGATGTTCACGGACCTCTCGGTGAGCGAGATCGCCTACGACCTCGATTTCGCCGATCCCTCGCACCTGACGCGCTTTTTCCGGCGCTATACGGGGCTGACCCCCCAGGCGTTCCGGGCAGGGCTGGGAGAGTAGGCGGACGCCAAATAAGGCGCGTGTCATGCCCGGACTTGTTCCGGGTATCCACTCCACATGGGGGCAAGCGGGAAGCCGAGTGGATTGCCGGAACAAGTCCGGCAATGACACCTCAAGGGGAGGGCCTACCGTAACTCCGCGCTGGCCTCCGCCGCCAGATTGGCGACGTGGGTCTCCAGCCGTTCGATGATCTTGCCGGACCTGGCGTGGGCGGCCTTGAGCTGGGACAGTTCCGCCTTGACGAGGGCCAGCTCGCTGCGGCCTTCGACCGGCGCGGCGCCCTGGCCGACGAGGAGCCAGGTGGGGCTGACGTTCAGGAAGCCCGCCATCATCACCAGCCGGTTGGCGCGCGGCTCCGCGCGGCCGTCCTCCCATGACTGAAGGGTGCGGGTGCGCACGCCGAGGCGGCGGGCGAGCTGTGCGGTGGACAGCCCGGCCGCCTCGCGGGCGCGCACGAGGCGCTCGGCGACGGTTTCCTGTTTCGGCTTCGCGAGCATCGTTGCCTCCCTGTCGTTGCCCTTATCGGGACCGTAGCGACGCGAGCGGGCAGGCCCGGTCCCGATTGCGGCGCGTCATGTGCCGGCCGCGTCCATCTTCTCGAATTCCTCGCGCGCCAGACGGAAGGCGGTATTGGCGGCCGGGACGCCGGCGTAGATGGTGGCGTGGAGCAGCATCTCCTTGATGTCCTCGCGCGTGCAGCCGGTGTTGACCGACGCCCGGACATGGAGCCGGAATTCCTCCTCGTGCCCGAGCGCCATGAGGATCGCCAGCGTGACGATGCTGCGCGTCCTGCGGTCCAGGCCGGGGCGCTCCCACGGGCCGCCCCAGCATATCGAGGTGATCATCTCCTGGAAGTCGCGGGTGAAATCCGTCGCGTTGTCCAACGAGCGATCTACATGCGCGTTGCCAAGCACTTCGCGGCGATTCTTCAACCCGCTGTCGAATTCGTAAGTCTGCATCTCAGTTACCTCGCTCGAGAAACGGAAGGACGACGTCGTCGAAGGCGGCGGGCGCCTCGATGTTGGACAGATGAGCGGCGTCGATCACCTCGAGCCGAGCGCCGGGAATCGCTGCGGCGATTTCCTCGGCCGCGGCGGGTGTCGTCGCCGGATCATGCCGGCCGGCGAGGACGAGGGTCGGGCGGTCGATGGCCCTGATCGCCTCGCGCTGGTCCATGTCGCGGATGGCGGCGCAGCAGCCCATGTAGCCTTGTGGCGGCGTGGTGAGCAGCATGCGCCGGACGGGCTCGATCGATTCGGGATGCGCGTCGCGGAAATCCTGCGTGAACCAGCGCTCGAGGACCGTCGGCGTGATCGCGTCCATGCCCTTCTCGCGCACCGTCCGGATACGGCCGTCCCACATTTCGGGGGTCGGTATCTGCGCGGCGGTATTGCAGAGCGCGAGCCGCTCGATGCGTTCGGGGGCGTTGATGCCCATCCACATGCCGACCATGCCGCCCTTCGACAGGCCGCAGTAGCGGGCGGTCTCGATATCGAGCGCGTCCATGAGGACGAGGAGATCCCGGCCGAGCATGTCGAGCGTGTATTCGCCCTCCGGGGCGTCGGACTTGCCGTGGCCGCGGCTGTCGTAGCGCAACACGCGGAAGCGGTCGGCGAGGCGGGCGGCCTGTACGTCCCACATCGACAGGTCGGTGCCGAGCGAGTTCGAGAAGACGACCCAGGGAGCGCCTTCCGGGCCGTCGACACGATAATTCAATGACGCGCCGTCGGCGGCGATGCTTGGCATTCAGCGTTCTCCCGGTTTCATTGAGGCTATCGTCTTCCAGCGGTCGTTCGCGGCGTCGACCGAGGCGCCGGCGCGGCCGAGGTAACTCGTCGGGTCGAGGGCGCGCGCGATGGCCGCTCTGTCGAGATGCGCGGCGACCGTCTCGTCCTCGGCGGCGACCTCGGCGAGGGGGCGCACATCTCCGAGCGCGCGCCGGGCCAGTTCGCCCACGAGGCGGTGGGCCTCGCCGCGTCCGACATGGGGGGCGAGCGCCATCATGAGGGATTTCGACATGAGCGTGCCCTGGCCGATCTCGAGGTTGGCGCGCATGCGCCGCTTGTCGACGTCGAGTGACGCGACGGCCTCGCAGAGATGGCGCAGCGCGGCGGCCGTGGTCTGGAACAGGTCGGGGATGGTGGTCCATTCGACCTGCCAGCCGCCGGCGGCGCGCTCATGCTCGTGGTCCATGGCGGACATCAGCGTCGCCGCGAGGCCGGGCGCGCGAGCGGCGGCGGAACGGGCGGCGAGCGCGGAGACGGGGTTGCGCTTCTGCGGCATGGTGGAGGAGCCGCCTCGGCCGGCCTGGGGGTGCTCCATGACCTCGCCCACCTCGGGCTGGGAGAGGAGCAGGAGGTCCCCGGCGATCTTCGACACCGTTCCGGCCAGCACGGCCAACTCGCCCGCGAGGCGGACGAGGCGGCCGCGCGAGGTGTGCCAGGAAAGGTCCGGCACCGGCAGGGCGAGGCGGCGTCCGAGCGCGACCCGGACCTCGTCGGCCTGGTCGCCGAGGGCCGACAGCGTACCGACGGCGCCACCGAACTGGAGACGGACGGTCTCGCGGCCCCGCTCGCTCAGGGCCAGCCGCGTGTCGGCGACCGCATCGAGCCAGCCGGCGCACTTGAACCCGAAGGTGATCGGCAATGCCGGCTGCATCAGCGTCCTTCCGGCCATCGGCGTGTCGCGGTGGGCATGGGCGAGGATCGCCAGCGTGTCGCCCAGCTCGCGCAGGTCGGCATCGAGGAGGGTCAGCGCCTCGCGGACCTGGAGGATCAGGCCGGTGTCCACGACGTCCTGGCTGGTGGCGCCCCAGTGGACCCAGCCGCGGCCGGCATCTCCGCAATGGGCGGTCAGCGCCTTCACGAAAGGAATGGCGAGCGTCACCTGGCGGCGCGTCTCGGTGGCCAGCGCCGCGATGTCCGGCTGGAAGGTATCGCAGGCGCGGGCGATATCGCCGGCGGCCTCGGTCGGAATGACGCCGGCCTCGCCTTCCGCCTCGGCGAGCGCCTTCTCGAAGGCGAGCATTGCACGAATGCGCGCGCCGTCGCCGAAGATGCCCTTCATGCCGTCGGTCGAGAAGAGGGGGGCGAAGAGGTCTGAGGGCACGGGTCCGTTTCGGCGATTTTTGTTCTAAGTCCGGGGGAGATTAGAGAGCGTCCCGGGATATGTCACCCGCGCGCGCTGGCTTTTCGGCGCGGCGGCGGTAGAACTCCTCCGCGATATCGAGTGCGAGGAGGGAGCGCCCCATGGCGATGAAGATGACCGGCGAATACACCCTGCCGGCGGACCGGAACACGGTGTGGGAGGCGCTGAACGACGCGGACGTCCTGTCGGCCTGCATTCCGGGCTGCGAGGAATTCGACAAGACCGGGCCGACGGAATTCCAGGCCACTGTCGTCGCCAAGGTCGGGCCGGTGAAGGCGCGCTTCAAGGGAAGGGTCGAACTCACCGACATCGAGGCGCCGACCAGCTACCGCATCTCCGGCGAGGGGCAGGGCGGCGTCGCCGGCTTCGCCAAGGGCGGCGCGGTCGTGAGCCTCGCGGACGCAGACGGCGGCGGGACCGTGCTCACCTACGACGTGGACGCGCAGGTGGGCGGCAAGCTCGCGCAGGTCGGGCAGCGGCTGGTGAACGGTGCGGCGAAGAAGACGGCCGATCAATTCTTCGAGAATTTCCGCAAGCACCTTTCCGGCGAAACGCCGGAACAGCAGGCCGCCGCCGGCTGACGGGCCGAGTGTAAGTCCGCTTGACCGGTTCCCGGGAAACGGACAGACTTTCGGCAAAAATCACCCCGATAAACGGGGAGGCCGGCACTATAGCGGGCGTTTGGACGCCGTTTTTGGAGGCTTCCCCGACCCCGCATGATCCCGGCGAAGCACTTCGGAGGAGCAGGCCGGCCATCGCGCCCGCCTGAAGGAGGAGCTCGATGCCCAAGGTTTCCCTGAACGTGAACGGCAAAGAGGCGACGGCGACCGTCGACGCGCGGACGCTGCTGGTGGATCTCTTGCGCGAGAACCTGCGCCTGACCGGCACCCATGTCGGCTGCGATACGAGCCAGTGCGGTGCCTGCGTCGTCCACGTGGACGGCAAGGCGGTCAAGTCCTGCACGATCTTCGCGGTCCAGTGCCAGGACGCGGACGTCACGACGATCGAGGGGCTTGCGGACGGCAACGTCCTTCACCCGATGCAGGAGGCGTTCCGGGAGCATCACGGGCTTCAGTGCGGTTTCTGCACGCCGGGCATGATCATGGCGGCCGTCGACATGGTGAACCGCCATGGTGGCGGGCTCGACGAGGCGACAATCCGCCATGAGCTCGAGGGCAACCTGTGCCGCTGCACGGGCTACCACAACATCGTCAAGGCGATCGCCGCCGGGTCCGAGGCCATGGCCGGCGGACACCGGATGGCGGCCGAGTGAAGCGGGAGGTGATGCCATGTCTGCGACAGGAATCGGCGCCCGCGTGAAGCGGGTCGAGGACCAGCGCTTCATCACCGGCAAGGGCCACTATACCGCCGACGTGAACCGCGCGGGTCAGGCACATGCCGTCTTCGTGCGCTCGCCGCACGCCCATGCGAAAGTCAACGGCATCGATGCGTCGGCCGCGCTCGGGATGCCGGGTGTTCTCGCCGTGCTGACCGGCGGCGATCTCGCCGCCGACAAGATCGGCCCGCTGCCCTGCGGCTGGGCGATCACGTCGAAGGACGGCTCGGCGATGAAGGCACCGGGGCACCCCTGCCTCGCGCAGGGCAAGGTGCGCTACGTCGGCGACCCGGTCGCCGTCGTCATCGCCGACACGCTCGACCAGGCGCGCGACGCGGCGGAGGCGGTCGTCGTGGACTACGAGGAACTGCCGGCGGTGGTCGATCTCGGCGCGGCCCAGGGCTCGAAGGTCCTGCTCCACGACGAGGCGCCGCGCAACACGGCCTTCGAGTGGGAACTCGGCGCCAAGGCGGCGACGGAGGCGGCCTTCGCGAAGGCGAGCCACGTCACGAAGATCGACCTGACGAACAACCGGCTGGTGCCGAATCCGATGGAGCCGCGCGCGGCCGTCGGCGAATACGATTCCGGCACGGGGCACTACACGCTCCACACGACGAGCCAGAATCCGCATGTCGCCCGCCTCGTCATGTCGGCGTTCCTGAACGTTGCACCGGAGCACAAGCTGCGCGTCATCGCGCCCGACGTGGGCGGTGCCTTCGGGTCGAAGATCTACGTCTATCCGGAGGAGACGGTCTGCGTCTGGGCCTCGAAGAAGGTCGACCGGCCGGTTCGATGGACGTGCGACCGCACGGAAGCCTTCCTGACCGACGCGCACGGCCGCGACCACCTCACCCATGCCGAGCTTGCCATGGACGACAAGGGCAAGATCCTCGGCATGCGGGTCAAGACGCTCGCCAATGTCGGCGGCTACCTCAATCTCTTCGCCTCGTCGGTGCCGACCTATCTCTATGCGACGCTGCTGTCGGGGCAGTACGACATCCCGGCGATCTATGCCGAAGTGGACGCCGTCTATACCAACACGACGCCGGTCGATGCCTATCGCGGGGCCGGGCGGCCGGAGGCGACCTTCGTGGTCGAGCGGCTGGTCGAGGTGGCGGCGCGCGAGATGGGGCTCGATCCGGCGCAGTTCCGCAAGCGCAACTTCATCCGCAAGTTCCCGCACCAGACGCCGGTCATCATGTCGTACGACATCGGTGACTATCACGCCTCGCTCAACAGGGCGCTGGAACTGATCGACTACAAGGGCTTCGGCAAGCGCAGGCGGCAGGCGGCCCGCGAGGGCAAGATTCGGGGCATCGGCTTCTCGACCTACATCGAGGCCTGCGGCATCGCGCCGAGCCAGGCCGTCGGGTCGCTTGGGGCCGGCGTGGGCCTGTGGGAATCCGCCGAGGTGCGGGTCAATCCCGTCGGCACCGTCGAGATCCTGACCGGCAGCCACGCGCACGGGCAGGGGCACGAGACGACGTTCGCCCAGTACGTGGCCGGCAAGCTCGGCATCCCGATGGAGAACGTGTCGATCGTCCACGGCGACACCGACAAGGTGCAGTTCGGTATGGGCACCTACGGGTCGCGCTCGGGCGCGGTCGGCATGTCGGCGATCTCTGTCGCGCTCGACAAGGTCATCGCCAAGGCCAGGAAGGTGGCGGCGCATATCCTCGAGGCGGCGGAAGGCGACATCGACTTCAAGGACGGGAACTTCACCGTGAAGGGCACCGACAAGTCCATCGACTGGACGTCGGTGGCGCTGAATGCCTACACGGCGCACAAGTTCCCGTCGTCGGAGATGGAGCCGGGGCTGAAGGAGGGCGCGTTCTACGACCCCGCGAACTTCACGTTCCCGGCCGGCTGCCACATCTGCGAGGTGGAGATCGACGCCGACACCGGCGTGACGAGGATCGCGAACTGGGTGGCCGTCGACGACTTCGGGGTGCTGATCAACCCGATGATCGTCGAGGGCCAGGTCCATGGCGGCATCGCGCAGGGTGTCGGGCAGGCGCTGCTGGAAGGCGCGGTCTACGACGAAAGCGGCCAGCTCGTGACCGGCTCGTTCATGGACTACACCATGCCGCGGGCCGACGACCTGCCGAGCTTCCGGCTCGATTTCACCTCGACGCCGTGCCCCTCCAATCCGCTCGGGATCAAGGGCTGCGGCGAGGCGGGCGCGATCGCCGCGCCGGCCGCCGTCATCAACGCCATCACCGACGCGCTGGGACACGAGGAGATCGCCATGCCGGCGACGGCGCAGGCCGTCTGGCGGGCGATCCAGAAATCTCACAAGCAGCGCGCGGCCGCGGAATAAGGGAGGTCTACAATGTACGGCTTCAACTATCACCGGCCGAACTCGGTGCGAAAGGCGGTCACGCTCCTCGGCAAGGGCGATGATCCGAAGATCATCGCCGGCGGCATGACGCTCATCCCGACGATGAAGCAGCGGCTCGCGGCGCCCTCCGACATCGTCGATCTCGGCGGCGTCGAGGGGCTGAACGGCATCGAATTGAAGGGCCGGACGCTGCACATCGGGGCGACCGCGACGCATGCCGAGGTGGCGGCGTCCGAAGTCGTGAGGGAGGCTATCCCCGCGCTGGCGAAGCTGGCCGGCTCGATCGGCGATCCGCATGTCCGCCATCGCGGGACCATCGGCGGGTCGGTCGCCAACAACGATCCGAACGCCGACTATCCGGCCGCCTGCCTCGGGCTGGGAGCGACCATCGTCACCACCAAGCGGCGCATCCCGGCGGACGACTTCTTCCTGGGCATGTTCGAGACGGCGCTGGAAGAGGACGAGATCATCACCAGGATCACGTTCCCGGTGCCGCGCCGGGCGGGCTACGCCAAGTTCGCCAATCCCGCGTCACGTTATGCGCTCGTCGGCGTATTCGTGGCCAAGCGGGGAAGCGATGTGCGCGTTGCGGTGACGGGCGCGGGCCCGGGCGTGTTCCGGGCAACCGGGATGGAGGAGGCGCTGTCGAAGCGCTTCGCGGCGAAGTCGCTGGAGGGTATGTCGGTGCCGGCCGACGACCTAAACAGCGACATCCACGCCAGCGCGGAGTACCGGGCGCATCTGGTCGGGGTGATGGCGCGGCGCGCGGTCGCGGCGGCGTAAGCTTCTCACGGCATTCGGGCTCGTCCCGGGCGGCAATGCCTCACACCCGCTCGTCCCGGCGCAGGCCGGGACCCAGGAGCGGCAGGATCTGTGGTCGCGGCTTTCTGGATTCCGGCCTGCGCCGGAATGAGCGGAGATCGGGGTGACCTGCGACGCATCCGCATCGCAGCCTCCCGCGCGGACGGATTGCCGCGACACAGTCTGCGATGCCACCCTATATTTCCCGTGGTGGCCAAACGCCGCTGGCACGACCTGATTACCGGAGTCCCCATGCCGCCTGAGCCGCGTCCCATGCCGTCTTCCATCGACGAGACGATCGAGCTGCTTTCGTCCGCCGGCTATATCGCCGAGCGGTCGCTGGCGACGGTGCTGTTCCTGTCGTTGAGGATGGGCCGGCCGCTGTTCCTCGAGGGCGAGGCCGGCGTCGGCAAGACGGAGATCGCCAAGGCACTGGCGCAGGCGCTCGGACGGCGGCTCATCAGGCTGCAGTGCTACGAGGGGCTGGACGTTTCCTCGGCGGTCTACGAGTGGAACTACGCCGCGCAGATGATCGAGATCAGGCTCGCCGAGGCCGAAGGGGTGGCCGACCGCGAGCGGCTGGCGGACGACGTGTTTTCCGAGAAGTTCCTCGTCAAGCGCCCGCTGCTCGAGGCGCTGGAGCCGGACACGGCCGGGCCGCCGGTTCTGCTGATCGACGAACTGGACCGCACCGACGAGGCGTTCGAGGCGTTCCTGTTGGAGGTCCTGTCGGACTTCCAGGTGACGATCCCCGAGATCGGGACGGTGAAGGCGGAGCATCCGCCCATCGTGGTGCTCACCTCCAACCGGACGCGCGAGATCCACGACGCGCTGAAGCGGCGCTGCCTCTATCACTGGGTCGACTACCCGGACGCCGCGCGCGAGCTCGCGATCCTGAAAGCCAAGGTGCCCGACGCGCCGGTGCGGCTGTCGCGCGAGATCGTCGCCTTCGTCCAGGCAATCCGCAGGGAGGACCTGTTCAAGGCGCCGGGCGTCGCGGAGACGCTCGACTGGGCGAGCGCCCTGACCGAGCTCGACGCCGTGGCGCTCGAAGGCGAGATCGTGTCGGACACGCTGGGCGTGCTCCTGAAATACCAGGACGACATCGAGCGCATGCAGGGCACGAAGGCCAAGGAGCTGCTCGACCAGGTGCGCGCCGAATTGCGGGCGGCGGAGTAGGGCGATGGTGGATGCACCGGCCAGGGGCTCGGGGCGGCTGGCCGAGAACATCGTGCATTTCGCCCGCGCGCTGCGGGCTGCCGGCCTGCGCGTCGGGCCGGGCGCGGTGGTCGACGCGATCCGGGCGGTCGAGGCGGCCGGGATCGGCGACCGGCAGGACTTCTACTGGGTGCTGCATTCGACGCTGGTGAAGCGTCGCGAGGACCGCGAGGTGTTCGACCAGGCGTTCCGCATCTTCTGGCGCAAGCGGGCGCTGCTCGAACGGATGATGTCGCAGGTCATGGCGCCGACGCCCGCGGTGCCGGACCGCAAAAAGGACCAGGTGAACACGCGCGTCGCCGAGGCGCTTTTGAAGGAGGAAGAGGTCGAGCGGCCGCCCAGGCCCGAGATCGAGGTCGAGGCGCGACTGACGGTCTCGGCGCAGGAGGTGCTCCAGCGCAAGGACTTCGAGCAGATGACGGCGGCGGAGATGGCCGAGGCGCGGGCGCTGATCGGCCGGCTGGTGCTGCCGGCCGACAAGGTGGCGACGCGGCGGCTGGAGCCGGCGCCGCGCGGCCACATGATCGACATGCGCCGCTCCCTGCGCGCGAGCCTCCGGGCCGGCGGCGGGGTCATCGACCTGAAGAAGCTCCGGCGCGCCGAACGCCATCCGCCGGTCGTCGCCATCTGCGACGTGTCCGGCTCCATGACGCAGTACAGCCGCATGTTCCTGCATTTCCTCCACGCGCTGACCGAACAGCGTGGCCGCGTGTCGAGCTTCGTCTTCGGCACGCGGCTCACCAACGTCACGCGGCAGATCCGGGCGCGCGATCCCGACGAGGCGCTGAGGCGATGCTCCGGCCAGGTGGCCGACTGGGCGGGCGGCACGCGCATCGCGACGTGCCTGCACGAGTTCAACCGCCGCTGGTCGCGGCGCGTGCTGGGGCAGGGCGCGGTGGTGTTGCTGGTGACCGACGGGCTGGAGCGCGACGGGACGGACGACCTCGCCTTCGAGGTCGACCGGCTGCGGCGATCCTGCCGCCGGCTCGTGTGGCTCAATCCGCTCCTGCGGTTCGATCGGTTCGAGGCGAAGGCTAAGGGGATCGTCGCGATGCTGCCGCATGTCGACGAGTTTCGCCCGATCCACAATCTCGACGCGATGGCCGACCTCGTCTCCGCGCTCGACGCGCGGCGGCCGGGCGGGGGCGATCCGGCGAAATGGCCGAAGGAGGCCGCGTGAAATGGGCGATGCGACGGTCGCTACCGACGATCCGCTGAAGATCGCGGAGGCCTGGCGGCGCGAAGGGCGCGACGTGGCGCTGGCCACCGTGATCGAGACGTGGGGCTCGGCGCCCCGGCCGGTCGGCAGCCATCTCGTCATCGACGGCGACGGCAACTTCATGGGCTCCGTCTCGGGCGGCTGCGTCGAGGGTGCGGTGATCGCGGAGGCCGCCAACGTCATCGAGACGGGCGAGCCGCACCACCTCGAATTCGGTGTGGCGGACGAAACGGCATGGCAGGTGGGCCTGTCCTGCGGCGGGCGGATATCGGTCTATGTGGAGAAGGTGGAGTGAAGCTGGACCTCCTGGCCGAACTCAACACGGAGCGCGCTGCCCGGCGCGCGGCGATCCTCCTGACCGATCTCGACACCGGCGCGCAGCGGCTCGTCCGCGAGGCCGATATCGGGTCGGGCGACGAGACGCTCTCCCGGCTCATGCACGAGGGCAAGAGCCGCGTGGTCGAGATCGGCGACCGGCGCGAGTTCGCAACCGTCCTGGTGCCGCCGGCAAAGCTCGTTCTCGTCGGCGCGGTGCATATCTCGCAGGCGCTGGCGCCGATGGCGCGCGCGCTCGACTACGACGTGACCATTGTCGACCCGCGCACCGCCTTCGCCTCCACGGCGCGGTTTCCCGGCGTGACGGTCATCGCGGAGTGGCCGGACGCGGCGCTGCCCGAAATCGGCGTCGATCGCTGGACGGCGTTTTGCGCGCTGACGCACGATCCCAAGATCGACGACCCGGCGCTGATCCATGCGCTCGAGAAGGACTGCTTCTATATCGGCGCGCTCGGCAGCCGTAAGACGCATGGGAAGCGCGTGGAGCGTTTGACGGCGGCGGGTGTGTCGGCAGGTGACATCGGTCGCATCCATGCGCCCATCGGGCTGGCGATAGGCGCGCAGAGCCCGGCCGAGATCGCTGTGTCGATCCTCGCGCAGATCACGGCGGCGCTCCGGCTCGGCCGGACGGAGGTCGCATGAGGTTCGGGCCGGTTCCGCTGGACGAGGCCGATGGCGCGATCCTCGCGCACACCATGCGTCACGCCGGCGGCACGCTGAAGAAGGGGACGGTGCTCTCGGCGGGCGACATCGCGGCGCTGCGCTATGCCGGCGTCAAGAGCGTGGTGGCGGCGCGCCTCGAGGAGGGCGACGTCGGCGAGGACGCGGCGGCCGTGAGGCTGGCGAAGATCGTCGCTGGCTCCGGCGTGCGGCTCGGCAAGGCGGCGACCGGGCGGGTGAACCTGTTCGCCGAAGGCGGCGGCGTGCTGGTGGTCGACGCGGGCGCCGTGGCGCGGTTCAACCGGGTCGACGAGGGCATCACCGTCGCGACGCTGCCCGCCTACCGGACCGTCACGGCCGGCGAGATGGTCGCCACGGTGAAGATCATCCCCTTCGCGCTTCCCGAACCGTCGGTGCGCGCGGCCGAGGTGGGCGTGCCGGCGGCCGGGCTGTTCGCCGTTCGGGAATTCCGGGCGCGGCCGGTGGGCGTCGTCTCGACGCTGCTGCCAGGCACCAGCGACAAGATGCTGGCAAAGACCGCCCGCATCCTGGCCGAGCGGCTCGGTCCGTCGGGCTCGGCCGTGCTGGACGAGTTGCGCGTGCCGCACGACGAGGCCTCGGTAGCTGGTGCACTGAAGGACCTGCGGGCGCGCGGTGCGGAACTCCTGCTCGTCTATGGAGCTTCGGCGATCGTCGACCGGGGCGATGTCATCCCGGTGGGCATCGAAGCGGCGGGCGGCGAAGTCCGGCATCTGGGGATGCCGGTCGATCCGGGCAACCTGCTGCTGCTGGGAAGCCTCGAAGGGGTGCCTGTCGTCGGTGCGCCGGGGTGCGCGCGCAGCCCTAAGGAGAACGGCTTCGACTGGGTGCTGCACCGGCTGCTGGCCGATATCCCGGTGAACGGCGACGATCTGGCCTGCATGGGCGTGGGAGGGCTTCTCATGGAGATCGAAAGTCGGCCTCAGCCCCGCGAGGGTTCCGACGACGATGAGCGGGTCCGCGTCGGTGCCGTGATCCTCGCCGCAGGGCGCTCGCGCCGCATGGGCGGGCCGAACAAGCTTCTCGAGGAGATCGACGGAAAGCCGCTTGTCAGGATCGCGGTGGAAGCCGCGCTTGCGAGCCGTGCGGCGCCGGTCGTGGTGGTGACGGGGCACGAGGCCGACCGGATCGCCGAAACGCTCCACGGGCTCGACGTGATCATCGCCCACAATCGCGATTATTCCGAGGGACTCTCGACTTCGCTGAGGGCCGGCATCGAGGCCCTGCCTGACACGGTGGACGCCGCGCTCGTGGGGCTCGCCGACATGCCGGGGATCTCGGCGGAGATCATCGACGGGTTGATCTCGGCATTCGATCCGACGACCGGGAAGCTGGTTGTCGTGCCGACCTCGGGCGGCAAGCGAGGCAATCCTGTGCTGTGGTCGCGGAGGTTCTTCGGCGCGCTGTCGGCGATTTGCGGCGACGTTGGCGCCCGTCACCTGATCGGCGAGCACACGGAAGCCGTGGTCGAGGTGGAGGTCGGCGACCGGGCGGTGCTGACCGACGTGGACACGCCCCAGGCACTCGACCGCATCCGCAGGCGGCAGCCTGCCGAGGGATGAGGCATGAGCCCGGACGGTTGTCAGCACTCCGGGTGAAATGCTGCTAAACTTATGATTGGAAAGGCTTAATTAGGAACTGGTCCCTTGAAATGGAGTTAACGACCGGCAACCATGTTCCGGTCGCAACCTCAGGAAGGGACACCGATGGTCGCCGTCGAATTCGAGGTCCAGCTGAAGGGATACGGTCTGACGACCGCCCACATCCTCTATCGCTTGCCAGACCACCCGACGCTTCTGCAGGAGTTCATCTGGCAGCATTACGACCTGGCACCGGATTTTCCGGAGCTGTTCAAGTTTCTCGAGTTCTGGGACCGCGAGATCGAGGGGCCGATGCACCGGGTGCGGGTCGCACATCGCAAGCTCGTGGGCCCCAGCGAGTGGCGGGCGGCCAAGGCGCATTTCGGGCTGCACTGACCGCGTTGCGTCAGGTGAATGGCCGCCCGGCGACCGCGCGGGTGGTAGACGAGCATCGCAGCGGATAACGTCCCCGGCGGTATACTGACGCCACCGGAGACGGATTGCCTTGAACGACGCGCCTTCATCACGGCGGGGCGACCGCCGTCACGCATCGCCGGTGCCAGCATGAGCGGCGCGACACGGGCCGAGCGCCCGGCCGGCGAGGGCGATACGCTGCCGATGTTCGGCCTCCTGGTCCTGATCGCCCTGACGCTGACGTGGGGCGCGAGCTTCCCTGCCATGAAGATCGTCCTTGGCGAGATGCCCGTGTGGACGTTTCGCGCGGTGTGCCTTGTATTCGGGGCCGCGGGCCTGGCAGCGATCGCGGTGGCACGCGGCTACTCGCTTGCGGTGCCGCGCAGGCATTGGGGATGGATGGGGGTGTGCGCGCTGTTCAACGTCGTGGGCTGGCACATGTTCTCCGGCTACGCTCTGACGGTTCTGCCGGCGGGTAGGGCGGTCATCATCGGCTACACGATGCCGCTCTGGGTGGTGCTGCTGGCCGCGCCGCTTCTTGGCGAGCGGATCACCACAGGCAAGCTCGCCGGGCTGGCGCTCGGACTGGCGGGGCTCGCTGTGCTGATCGGCCCGGCATGGGCCGAACTCGCCGCCGTGCCGTCGGGCATGGTGCTGATGGTCCTCGCGGCGCTCTCCTGGGCAATCGGCACCGTGCTGATCAAGATGGCCGACTGGACGATCCCCACCACGGTGCTGACCGCGTGGCAGCTCGGACTGTCTGCGATCCCCATCACCATCGGCGCGCTCCTGATCGACGACCTCGACTGGTCGCTCGGGGCCTATGAATGGGCCGCCCTCGTTTACGTGCTCCTCGGCGCAATGCTGTTCTCGCACTGGGCGTGGTTCACGGTGGTCAGGCTCCTGCCGAGTTCCATCGCGGCCATCAGCACGCTGATGATCCCCGTGATCGGCGTCATCGTCGGCGCGCTGGTGCTCGGTGAGCGGGTGGCGTGGCAGGACATCGCCGCGCTGGCTTGCGTTTGCGCCGGGCTCGCCACGGTGCTCGTCCCGCCCGCGCTCAAGGCACGACGGGACAGGCGGCTTGCCGAATGACACGGAACCCGAAAGAGGGTCGTGCGTTGCCCATGCGCAAATGGAAGCATGAGGTAACCGAGATGCGTGGAATTCTGCTCTGGGCGCTTGGCGTGCCCATTCCGATCATCATACTGATCTACCTTCTGTTCTGATCTTCCGGGGGCTTGACCTCACCGACCCCCGGCGCCCACATTCCCCGGCATGACGCAACGGAAGCAGATACTCCGCGAGCCGGTTTCGATACGTGAGGCGGCGGCGGCGTCCGCTCTACCCGCAAAGACGACCCGCTATTACGAGGAGATCGGGCTCGTCCGCCCGGCCCGCGCGGGGAACGGCTATCGGCTCTACGGCCGCGACGACATCGAGACCCTCCGCTTTCTCCAGCGTGCGCGCAGCCTGGGCTTTTCGGTGGAGGACTGCCGGGTGCTGCTGTCGCTGTATCGCGATCGTGGGCGGGCCAGCGCGGACGTCAAGGCAGTCGCCGAACGCCATATGGACGAGATAGACCGCAAGATCGCGGAACTGGCCGGAATGCGACGAACGCTCGCGCATCTCGCCGCCGCCTGCCACGGCGACGATCGACCGGAATGCCCCATCCTGGAAGACATGGTGAGCGGTGGAGACGCCTAGGACTTCAGGCGTCCTCAGGCACCGGCTGTCACAGGGATCGAGGCCAGGGCATCGACCGCTTCACGCTTACCCGCTCGAATAGGGCGGGCGGGGGATGGCGCGGTGCGCGGCCTTCAGCGCCTGCGACCAGCGCTCGCGAAGATCTCGGAAATAGGGCTCGGTCTCGTCGATGCGGTAGTTCAGTTCCGCCTTGAGCGCATCGCGACGATAAACCAGGAGATCGATCGGCATTCCGACGCTCAGGTTCGAGCGCATCGTGGAGTCCATCGAGATCAACCCGAGCTTCAGGGCGTCGTATATCTCGCTGTCGGCCCTTACGGCGCGGTCGAGAATCGGCTTGCCGTACTTGTGCTCGCCGATCTGCAGATAGGGCGTGTCGGGCGTCGCCTCGATGAAGTTGCCCGCCGAATAGACCATGAAGAGCCGCAACTGCCGGCCGCCGACCTGGCCGCCCAGGAGCAGCGTCACGTCGAAGCCGCCGGCCTGCTGCTCGAGCGCCGGGCCGTCGACGCGGTAGACCTCGCGGACGGCGCCGCCGACGAACTGTGCGGCCCTGAACATGCTCTCGACGGTCCAGATGGTCTCGACGTTGCCGGTCTCGGGATTCTCCATGCCTTCGGTGATGAGGCTGACGATCGCCTGCCCGGCGGCGAGATTGCCGGCGGTGGCCACGGTGATGAGACGCTCGCCGGGCTTTTCGAAGATGTGGAGCTTGCGGAAGGTGGCGACGTTGTCGAGGCCCGCGTTGGTGCGGGTATCGGCAATCAGGACCAGCCCCTCCTGGACGAGGATGCCGACGCAATAGGTCATGGGAACCGCCGAATACGTTGCCTGGGCGGGCCTGTATAGCCCGACGCGCGCGCTCTGAACATCGTCATTGCTGGGCGGCGACATCCTGCACCCTGACCGCGATATCGAGAACTCTCGTCCAGCCCGCCCGACTGCGCCCCCCGCACCGGGGCTGCACCGAGATAGTCGAGGCCGATGGCAACGCGCACATAGCTGTGGGTGACACAGGCGCCGTTGGCTGGATCGAAGCCGACCCAGCCGAGATCCGGCACATAGGCCTCCGACCAGGCATGGCCGGCGTCCTGGTCGACCTCGCCGTTGACCTTTACGAGGTAGCCGGCGGTGTAGCGCGCGGGGATGCCGATGGAGCGCGCCGCGGCGACGAAGATGTGTGAGAAGTCCTGACAGACGCCATGGCCGAGATGGAATGCGTCGGCGGCTGTGGTGCCGCTGTCGGTGCGGCCGATGTCGAAGTTCATCCGGCCGTGAATGGCCTCGAGCATGTCGTGCAGCAGGGCGAGGCGGTCGGACTGGCCCGAGGCGAAGCCGGCGGCGAATTCACGGATGGCATCGTCGGGTTCGGTCAGCGGGGTCTCGCGCAGGTACAGCTCCAGCGGCAGCCGCTCGACGGCGCCGCGCACGAGACCCGCGGTGTCCTCGGTCTCGATCTCGCCGTCTGCGGTGATGGTGAGCTGATCCACCGGGCTCGTCAGCGTGAAGGTGTGGACGATGTTGCCGAAGGCGTCGGTGGACTCGACCAGCCGGCAGTCCTCGTCGATCTCGATGCGCCAGCGCCGGACATGCTGGCCGTCATGGCCGCGCGGGGTCAGGCGCAGCTTCTGGATGACGTACTTCGCCGGAGCTGCATAGCCGTAGACCGTTTCGTGCGTGATGTGGATACGCATGGCGCCATGTCCCCGGGGGACTGCCCTTTTATCGTGATTCTCAGACCAGATACTGGTCGGCGATGGCCTGTCCGGTGCGGTTGTTCTCGACGATGAATGCATCGAGAAACTCGTGCAGTCCGCCCTGGAATATCTCCTCGGTGCGGGTGTTGCGCATGCGCGCGACGAGGCGGCGCGCCTGACGCTGGCTGTCGCCCTGGCGACCGTATTCGCGGCCCAGCTCGTCCAGGAACGTCGAGATGTTCGCATAGCAGCTTGCCAGCGACCGCGGCATCTCCTCGCGCAGGATGAGGAGTTCGGCCACCAGCCAGGGTTTTATGGAGTTCGCGGTAGACCCAGTGATAGGCGGTCAGCGCGGAGACGGCGCGCAGGATCGCCGACCACTGGAAATAGTCGAGCCCGCCACCGATCGGCTCGTGCCGGGGCAGCAGCAGATGGTACTTCACGTCGAGGATACGGGCGGTGGTGTCGGCACGCTCGATGTAAACGCCGAGACGCGAGAACCAATAAGCGTCGTGGCGCAGCATGGTGCGATAGGCGGAACCGTCCACCCGGAGCGACACCTCCTTCACCCAGTTGATGAAGCGGTTCATGCTCGACGGCGAGATATCGTCGGTTCGGAAGGAATTGAGTTCGAGCCAGGCGCCGTTGATCGCTTCCCACGTGTCGTATGTCAGGGCGGTGCGCACGGCGCGGGCATTGGTGCGGGCGGTGCGCAGGCAGTTGCGGATCGACGACGGGTTGGCGTCGGAAAAGGCGAGGAACTCGAAGACCTGATCGGGCGAAATCTCGTCGTAGTGCTCGAAATAGGACTCCTCGCATCCCGCCGCGGCCAGGGCCGACTGCCATTCGTTGATCGGGCCCGTGGCGATGTTGGGGATCGAAGCCATGCGCGAGGAGGCGTAGAGGATGCGCGCGACGGATTCAGCGCGCTCCACGTAGCGCGACATCCAGAACAGGTTGTCGGCGGTGCGGCTCAGCATGAGGCGGGTCCTTCAGAGTTACGCATCGAGCACCCATGTGTCCTTGGTGCCGCCGCCCTGGCTGGAATTGACGACGAGCGAGCCTTCCTTCAGCGCTACGCGGGTCAGCCCGCCCGGCACGATGCGGATCTTGTCGGCGCCGGTGAGCACGAAGGGCCGCAGGTCGACGTGGCGCGGCGCGAGGCCGGAATCGACCCATGTCGGGCAGGTCGACAGGGCGAGCGTGGGTTGGGCGATGAAGTTTTCCGGATCGGCCTTCAGCTTCGCGGCGAATATCTCGCGGGTCGCCTTGTCGGAGGCCGGACCGACGAGCATGCCGTATCCGCCCGAGCCGTGGACCTCCTTGACCACCAGCTCCTCCAGATGGTCGAGGACGTAGGCCAGCGCGTCCGGCTCGCGGCAGCGCCAGGTCGGCACGTTCTTCAGGAGCGGCTCCTCGTCGAGATAGAACTTCAGTATCTCCGGCATGTAGCTATAGACCGCCTTGTCGTCGGCGATGCCCGTGCCGACGGCGTTGGCGAGCGCCAGGTTGCCAGCCTCGTAGGCCGACATGAGGCCGGGGACGCCGAGGGCGGAATTGCGGCGGAAGGTCAGGGGATCGAGGAAATCGTCGTCCACCCGGCGATAAATGACGTCGACGCGCTGTAGACCCTCGGTCGTGCGCATGTAGCAGACGTTGTCGCGCACCAGGATGTCCCGCCCCTCGACGAGTTCGACCCCCAGCTTGTCGGCCAGGAACGAGTGCTCGTAATAGGCGCTGTTGAAGGGGCCGGGCGTCAGGAGCGCGATCGTCGGCTCCGCGGCGGCGGTCTTCGGCGCGATGGACTGGAGCGTCGCAAGAAGCTCCTCAGGGTAGTTCTCGACGGGCGCGACACGGTGGCGGGCGAACAGCTCGGGGAACAGGAGCAGCATCACCTCCCGGTTTTCGAGCATGTAGGAGACGCCCGAGGGCGTACGCGCATTGTCCTCCAGCACGTAGAACGTGTCGGGATCGACGCGGACGACATCGATGCCGGCAATCGGCACATAGATGTCTTTCGGGACCCGGCGGCCCATCATCTCCGGGCGGAAGGCGGGGTTGGCGAAGATCAGCTCCGGCGGAATGATGCCCGCCTTAAGGATCTCCTGCGCGCCGTAGATATCGGCCAGGAAGCGGTTGATCGCAGTGACGCGTTGCCTGAGTCCTTCCGACAGCCGCAGCCATTCCTCCGAGGTTATGACCCGCGGAACGATGTCGAACGGGATTATGCGCTCTTCGGACTGGGCGTCACCGTAGACGGCGAAGGTGATGCCGATCCGCCTGAAGAGGATCTCGGCCTCCGTGCGCCGCTGGTCGACCAATTCGGTCGGCGTCTCGTTCAGCCAGCGGGCGATTGCCCGATATGGCTCCCGGCAGCCGTCGGGCGCGCTCAGCATCTCGTCGAAACCGTCTTTCGGCATATCCTCCCCTGGCGGGCTTTCCCCGTGGCGCTGTTCCCGCGGGGATTATTGCAGTGCCGAAACACATTCGGCAAACCGGAATTTGTCGCAGCCCCGCACCCGTGCCGGGGATCGCTCTCTCAGATGAGCTTCAGTCCGCGCAGACTGGCGTGCCCGTGGCGTCCGACGATGACGTGATCGTGGACCGCGATCCCGAGGGGCTCGGCCACGTCGATGATGGTCTTGGTCATCGCGATGTCGGCGCGCGAGGGAGTGGGGTCGCCGCTCGGGTGGTTGTGGACCATACTAGAAAGTTCGCTAAACCGTTGAAATATAATCAACATAAAGCAAGGTAATGAAAAGTGGTGCCGGGTACTGGGGCAGGTTGATGATGCCCGAGCGTGATGATTACGTCTGATCACGCGTGTGCTCGTTAAGTCCCTTGGTCGCACGACACTGCACCTTGTTCTTTTCATCCCATGCATCAAGCTCGTCCAGTGGGTAGAGCACGGCCTTGCCAACTTTGATGAAGGACGGGCCTAGACGCATCGCACGCCAATTTCGAAGCGTCCCAACCGAAATGCCGCCCCGGTAGCGATCAGCCACCTCTTCAGGAGTAAGGAATTTGCTATCTGCCACTACCGCCTCCTTCGGCGGCACTAGCATGGCCGTGTCGCCGCGTCTCAAGTTGATCATCGCGGTAGTCGATGGAGGCTTGCTCCCGCCATCGTTGACGCGCATGGGTGCCTCACGCTTCCGCACGGGCATACATGCTGCGTAATTCAGCGCGGCGGAAGAGGTCCAGAGCAGGTCTCGTGGAAACGGATACCATAGCGGCCACATAGGCGGGGCTGACTGCACTGTCTGTCCTCGACGCTGCTAAAGGTGCCGGGCAGGTGCTGAGCCACGAAGGTCTGCACGTCGCTCGCCGCCGCCATTATCCGACGAGGAAGGGCTTGCGCTTGAGATCGATCCACGACCGCAGCAGCCATTCGTCTGGTTCGTAATTTCCGCGCTCAGCCGACAGCATCGTGCGCGGATGGATATTGCCGTCAGAATCCGGGCACTAGGTTCGAGTTGGTCGTACCTCTAGAGAAATAAACTGATGTTGCGTGCACATGAGTTGGTGCGGGACGCAAAGGCGGCTCGGATCGTGATCGTCGAAGATCAGGCGCTGCTTGCGATGGAGATGGAAAGTTTTTTGGAGAGCGCAGGTCTTAGGGTCGTTGGGATCGCAGACGATTTCGCCACTGCGGTAGAACAAGTCGACGCAACTCTTCCCGACTTGGTCCTGCTCGATGTCCCGCTCCTCTGTGGGGACAGCGGCTTCGACGTTGCAGCGGAACTGCGAACCCGAGCTATTCCCTGTCTGTTCGTCACGGGTAATTGTGCTGAAATCGGCGGACGCGACCTTGCTCTGCGGTGCCTGCACAAGCCATTCGGGGAAAGCACGCTCACGCGTGCTGTCGCCGTGACGACATCGATCATAAGGGGTCACGCCATCGGATCGTTACCAAGCGGCCTCCATCTTTTTTTGACTTAGTGCCGCGGCACGGACTTTCGGTTTTATAGGAGCATCGGGGCGTACAAACTCCACCAGCGCACTGTTCCGAGTTGACCCGACCACGATCCACATGAAATCGCCAAGAGGGATCGAGCCTCAGACGTAGCGCACCTTCATCGCGTGCAAGAGAGCCGGCCGCTGCAAGCCAGGTTTTGGCGCAGCCGATTTCCATCTGGTGCTTATCGTCCGCGCATCGCTTGACTGCGTCAGCTGTCCGGTCGTGATGCGCGGCAAGGAATAGGGTGTCCGCCGGGACTGCTATACCTTTTGCCGCATGTCCCGTCGGATCTGAGAAGCCCCGCCAGACGTTGGGCGTTTACTTCTCCCGATTAGCCCCCGCACGCCCCGCAACGCAATCGCGGGCGTGCGCATAAGCCTCCGCATCGCACCAGGGATCTCTCAGTGCGACAGCAGCACCGGCACCTTCAGCTCGGACAGAACGCCCGCGGTCGCGCCGCCGAGCACGAAGTCCCTCAATCTGGAATGACCGAAGCCACCCATCACAAGCAAACTTGCGTCTTCTGCCCGCGCCGCCTGCTGCAAGGCATCGGCAATGGGGCGCCCTTCAGTTTTGAGGCGGACAAGGTGGGAAGATCGACCGCCCCTCTCCAGGATCGAATGCAGATGTTTGCCAGCATCGGCCTGTGGCAAACGCTTTTCGTCGCTCACGATGAGAATATGGACCGTCGCTTCTGGCAATAAGGAGAGTGCATCGGCCAAGGCGCGCGCCGCAACGCGACTCCCATCCCAGGCGACGGCGAAGCTTTTGACGTTGTGCAGCGGCGCGTCGCTGCGCAACAGCAGGACCGGTCGGCCGGCTCCAAACACCAGTGCCTCCGCGAGCTGTCTGGAAGCGGGGTCAGACTGCCGCAAAAGCATCAATGTGACGTGCCGGTATCTGGCCGCCACCGTCGCAACGGTAGGAAACTCGCCTGGAAACACGGTTGTCCGGGCGACGTTCAAGGCGACTTTTTTCGCCTCGGTGATCGATTGGAGGTGCTGCTCCAGTTCGGCCGCATGGCGCGCGCACCGCTCCTCGGTTTCGCTGATCAATCCGGGGACGTTGAGGACAAGCCCTCCCAGGGCCGACGAAACCGGCGGTATCCTTGCGCTGTTGATAAGAACGTCGGCTTGGGCATCGAGCAATGAGGCGGCGTCCACCAGCACCTCCAACTCGTCGCGCAGCATAGTGTCGGGGAATGGGTTAAGCGGTAGCAGCGCCTGTTTCGACATGGTGAGCGGTCCTCGGAGCAAAGTGCAAGTTCCTAGCCCGATCAGCCTTCGGAAAACTGATCTCGATCAAAAACCAAGGTTTCAGTGACGGTAGGTTCGCATAAACCTCCATACGATCGGAAAGCAGTTCCCATGATCTTCGACTTCAACGACAAGACGGCGATAGTCACCGGCGCGGCCTCCGGCATAGGCGAGGCGATTGCCGTGCGGCTTGCTGCAAGTGGTGCGCTGGTCATCGTCAGCGACGTTGATGAAGCGGCGGCTTCGCGTACGGCGCTTCGCATAACAGAAGACGGCGGCGAGGCTTTCGCCCTTGCAGCCGATGTCGCCAAGCCTGACGACAATGAACGTCTCGTCGATTTCGCGTTGCAAAAGGGCAAGTCGCTAAACCTAGCGGTCAACAATGCCGGCATCGGCGGTCCGAGCGTACCCACTGGCGACTATCCGCTCGATGACTGGCGCCGTGTAATCGATATCAACCTCAACGGTGTCTTCTACGGCATGCGCTATCAGATACCGGCCATGGCCGCCGGCGGCGGTGGATCGATCGTCAATATGGCCTCGATCCTTGGCAGCGTCGGTTTCGTCAATGCGGCTGCTTATGTAGCCGCCAAGCATGGCGTTGTGGGACTGACGAAGTCGGCCGCTATTGAACATGCCGGAGACAATATTCGCGTCAATTGCGTCGGGCCGGCCTTTATCGACACGCCGCTGCTGACCAAAAATCTCGATGCTGAAATGTTGGAAGGGCTTGCCTCGCTGCATCCGATGGGGCGCATCGGCAAGCCCGTCGAGGTGGCAGCTCTAACGCTGTTCCTGCTGTCGGACGAAGCGAGCTTCATCACGGGCAGTTACCATCTCGTCGATGGCGGCTACACCGCACGCTGACGCCAGGCGGGGGCCGTCGCCATGATCGTCAAAGAAGGCTGGGCGAAGCCGGTCGATGAAGTGCTTGCAGCAATGCGCGTCTCGACTGAAGGACTCGACAGCGCAGAGGCGCGGGCACGGCTCGACCGCCATGGACCAAATCGCCTGCCCGAGGCTCCGCGGCCTGGCGTTCTGACGCGGCTGCTGCGCCAGTTCCAAAATCTCATGATCGTCATCTTGATCGCGGCGGCGGCGATTACCGGTTTGCTCGGCCACCTGATTGATATGGCGGTCATTCTCGCCGTGGTGGTTGTCAATACCGCGATCGGCTTCATTCAGGAGGGGAGAGCCGAACGTGCGATCGATGCGTTGCGCGAGATGCTTGCTGCGCGTGCGGCGGTTTTGCGCGATGGCGCTCGACGCAGCGTTGCAGCTGCCGACGTTGTGCCCGGCGACATCGTCCTGATCGAAGCCGGCGACAAGATCCCGGCTGATATGAGGCTGGTGGAGCTGTCGGGGCTCAGCGTGGAAGAGGCGGTATTAACCGGCGAATCCGTCCCCGTACGCAAGCAGCTCGATGCTGTCGCAAATGCGAGCCAGATCGGCGACCGTCTCTCTATGGCCTATTCGGGAACGATGGTTGCCGAGGGCAGCGCACGCGGCGTCATCGTGGCCACGGGTGCGAGAACGGAGATTGGCCGCATCAGCGGGTTGATGGAGCGCGTCGAGCAAATGTCCACGCCGTTGTTGCGCGAAATGGACAGACTAGCGCGTGTCCTCACGATCCTCGTCCTGACGGTGGCGAGCATGATGCTGATCTTCACGGTCCAGGTACGGTCGATGCCTTTCGACGAAGCATTCATGATTGTCGTCGGCCTCTTCGTTGCCGCGATTCCCGAAGGACTGCCTGCGATCCTGACGGTAACGCTGGCGATTGGGGTGCAAATCATGGCCAAACGGGCCGCCATCGTGCGCCGCTTGCCCGCGATAGAGACGATCGGCTCTGTCTCGACGATATGCAGCGACAAGACCGGCACTTTGACGCGCAACGAGATGGCCGTGGTATCCGTCGTCACACCGGGCGGCCACTATGCTGTCAAAGGTGAGGGCTATGCGCCGCAGGGGGAAATTTTTCGGGATGGACGGGTTGTTGAGCCGGGGCCTGAATTAATCGCACTCGGGCGCGTCGCGATGGCCTGCAACAATGCTGCGCTTAAGGCCTCGAATGAGGGCTGGCGCGTCGAAGGAGATCCGATGGAGGGCGCGCTTCTGGCGCTTGCGGGTCGCCTCGGTGTCAAGCGTGAGGAGACTGGTTCGGTCACAGCGTCGATTCCCTTCGATTCGGCCTATCGCTACATGGCGGTCCTGAACGAGACCGCCGGCGGCAGGCTTGCGCTGGTAAAGGGCGCGCCCGAGCAGATCCTGGAACGTTGCGTGGGTCTCTTCGGCGGAACAGGCGCTTTCGATGCTCAGGCGTGGCATGAGATCGCCGACAGAATCGCCGCGGAGGGCCAGCGCATCCTTGCCTTCGCTCAGAAAGAACACAGCACCGATAGGCTCGACCATGCCGATCTAAACGACGGGCTCGTCTTTCTCGGACTTGCAGGCCTGATTGATCCGCCGCGAGATGAAGCGAGGCAAGCGGTTGCGGAATGCAGGGCCGCAGGCATCGCGGTCAAGATGATCACCGGGGATCACAAGGGCACGGCCGTCGCTATCGGTCGCCAAATCGGCCTAGACCCGGATGTCCAAGCGCTAACCGGAGCGGATCTGGACCGGCTCAACGATCAAGCGCTCAATCGGATCGTTGCCAAGACCTCAGTATTCGCCCGGACCAGCCCGGAGCATAAGCTGCGCCTCGTTGAGGCCCTGCAGGCCAACGGCGCGGTTGTCGCCATGACAGGGGACGGCGTCAATGACGCACCGGCACTCAAGCGCGCTGATGCCGGTATACCGCAATGGCTCGCAAGCGGCGAGGGAAGCTGCCGACATCGTGCTTGCCGACGACAATTTTGCGTCCATAGTCGAAGCCGTGCGACAGGGAAGGACCGTCTATACAAATCTGAAAAAGGTCATCACCTTCATGCTGCCCGTCAATGGCGGCGAGAGTATCAGTCTGGTGATTGCGGTTCTCATGGGTCTGGCTTTGCCGATCACGCCGCTCCAGATTTTGTGGGTGAACATGGTCAGCTCTTTGGTGCTGGCGATTGCGCTCGCCTTCGAGAAGCCGGAAGCCTCGACCATGCGCCAGCCGCCGCGCCGGCCGGACGCTCCGATCATCTCGCGCTTCATTCTGTGGCGCGTGATTTTGGTGTCGGCGCTTTTTGCGATCGGGATTTTCGGGCAGTTCGAACTGGCGCAGTGGCAGGGCACGGATATCGAAACGGAGCGAACGATGGCCCTCAACACGCTGGTCGCTATGGAGATCTTCTATCTGTTTTCCGTACGCTACAGGCTGGGCAGTTCGTTCACCTGGGAAGGTATCCGGGGCACGAGGTCGGTGCTGTCCGCCATCGCACTCGTACTTCTCCTCCAGGTCATCCTGACCTATGTGCCAGTTATGAACACGCTTTTTGGAACGCGGCCGCTCGGTATCGATCAACTCACCCAATGCGCCGCCGGAGGAATTCTGTTGCTGATCATGCTTGAGATCGACAAGGTCCTGGCGAAAGTCTGGCGATTGACACTCGCACGGACTGCCGAGGTCTGATGCGCGTCCTCGTATTCAACGCCGGCAGTTCGAGCCTGAAGTTCGGGGTTTTCAGTAAAGGCGACCGACAGCCCCAATTGCTTAAGGCGACCTATGAGCGGTTCGGACCTGAAGGCTGCACGTTTCGGATCGAGGCGGCGAATAAGAGGTTGGAAGGCCGTAAACCGCTGGCCAACATCGCTGCGGCGGTTGCTGATGTTCCGGCGGTGCTCAAAGAGTTCGGCTTGTCGAAGATCGACGCGATCGGTCATCGGGTGGCCCATGGCGGCGAGGAGTTTGTCCATCCAGCTGTGATCGACCAAGCCGTCCTCGCGGCGATCGAACGTTTGGTCCCGCTCGCGCCACTCCACAATCCCTTATCGCTCGAGGGGATCAGGAACACTCGTCTTCTTTGGCCGGCGCTCCCGCAGGTCGCCGTCTTCGACACCGCTTTTCACCTGGCGAATCCGGCGCGAGCGACGACCTATGCGGTGCCGGCCGCGTGGCGGGCCGTCGGCCTGCGTCGATTTCGGGTTTCACGGTACGTCGCATAAATATGTCGCCGAGCGAGCCGCCGAAGCACTCGGCGAGCCGTTGCGAGATCTGAGGCTCGTCAGCCTCCATCTTGGCAATGGTGCAAGCGCCTGCGCTGTGCAGCTTGGCGTCAGCATGGACAGCTCGATGGGCATGACGCCTCTCGAAGGTCTTGTCATGGGTACCCGCTCCGGCGACGTTGATCCGGGAATTTTTGGGTTTCTCGACAGAGCCAAGGGTTTGACCGTCGCGGATATCGAAAAGGCGCTCTACGAGGATAGCGGGCTGAAAGCACTCGCTGGCTCATCCGACATGCGCGATATTGAGCGACGTGCGACGGATGGCGACGAGGCGGCCCAACGGGCCATCGAGCTCTATGCATATCGGGCAAAAAAATATGTGGGCGCTTATGCAGCTGCCATGGGCGGTCTGGACACCATCGTCTTCACCGGCGGCATTGGCGAGAACTCGCCATCGATGCGTCGCCGCATCTGCGACGGGCTTGAATTTCTTGGCCTTCGGATTGATCACGAACGCAATGCAACCGTCGACCTCTCGGGCTATGCCGCTCCGCAGATTTAAAATCGCGGATCGCGGGTGAGAGTTCTCGTCACCGAGACGGCGGAACAACTGATGATTTCCAGGGAGGTCGCGCGCGTGCTCCAACGGCCGCAGCCTGCCTCCGTGACGATCCCAGTCGCCGTCTCTGCGCGGCATGTGCACCTCGATCGATCGGCAGTCGCGGCGTTGTTCGGTGAGGGGTATTCCTTGGCGCAGGCACGATCTCTGCGACAACCCGGCCACTGGCTTGCCAAGGAGCGCCTGACCCTCGAGGGGCCCAAAGGGCGACTCGAGGGTGTCGCCATACTGGGACCATTGCGCGATCGCGTGCAGATAGAGATCTCACGTACCGATGGATTCGCTCTTGGCGTGGACGCGCCCGTCCGCGACAGCGGCAAACTTGGCGGAACACCGCGTCTGCGCGCTGTCGGGCCATCGGGCGTGCTAGATACGGACGGAGTGATTGTCGCTGCACGCCATATTCACACCAATCCGGCAGATGCAGCGCGGCTCGGCCTCATCAATGGCGAGGAGGTCGAGATACGACTGGGCGATGGCGATCGAGAGGTGTCGCTCGGTGGAACCCTCATACGTGTCTCGGCTGATGCCTTGACTGAGATGCACATCGATACTGATGAAGCGAATGCTGCTGGGCTCGACCGTGCAGCCGAGGGTGAGATCGTCGCGAAAGCCTCGGAAATTTTGCGCCGCTAGCCTAAACCGCCAATGAGTGCCGCGCATTGCCGGTGCGAAAGTAGGGATCGAAGCGTGCCGCGATGCTGCGCACAAAGGGGCGGGCCTCTTCAGGCAACCGGAACAGGTCGCCGTCGTCGGATAGATCACTGTCCGGTTCGGAGGCGATGAAGCGCGCTTCGGAGACGAGTGTGCGGCCCACGGGACCGAACCGCTCGACGAGTTCGTTCGTCGAAAACGCGAAGTCGCACATCAGCCGCTCGATTAACCATCGCCGAGCGCGGTTGTCGGTGGTCAAGCGAATGCCTTTCGCCGTTGGTAAACGGCCTGCGGAGAGCGCCCGCTCGTAGTCGCCGATTGCTGTTACATTCTGGGCATAGCCGGACTGAAACTCGCTGACCGATGACGTACCGAGACCGATGAGCGTCGAACACGGATCGTCTGTATATCCCTGGAAATTGCGACGCAGCCTCCCGCTTTCCGCTGCCACCGCAAGCCCGTCGCCGGGAAGGGCGAAATGGTCGATCCCAATTTGGCGATAGCCCGCATCAACAAGCATCTGTCCGGCCATACGCGCCTGCTGGAAGCGCGCAATCGGCCTTGGCAAGGCCTGTTCGTCTATCAGTCTTTGGTGCTTCTTGAACCATGGGACATGAGCATAGCCAAAGAGCGCGATTCGATCGGGCTTTATCGAGAGCACCTGGGTAACGGTAGCTGCGAGGCTGCGCTCAGTCTGGTGCGGTAGGCCGTAGAGAAGGTCGACATTGACGGACCGCACGCCTCCCTTTCGAAGATGTTCGATGACATGGCTTGTTATGTCGAACGTTTGCGGACGGTTGACGGCCTCCTGAACGCGGGGATCGAAATCCTGGATGCCTATGCTCGCGCGACCGAGACCTGCGGCAAGGAGCCCGTCGAGTTTCGCCTCTGTCATGTCGGTCGGATCGATCTCGACGCTGAGCGCGACGTTGTCGTCGACTTCGAATGACGCGTGGAGCAGGCGCATCAAGGCTTGGATGTCGCTGTTTTTGAGGATGTTCGGGGATCCACCGCCGAAATGAATTTTGCCGATCCGAACATGCTTTGTCAGGGCCGAGACCAGGCCGATCTCACTGCGAAGGAGATCCAGATATCGCGCCACGGGCTTATAGCGAACGGTATGCTGAGTATGGCACGCACAGAACCAACACAGGCGGTCGCAAAACGGGATGTGAAGGTAGAGTGATGCGGCATCACCGGCCGGCATGTCGGAGAACCATTGCCTGACGACCTTATCATCAATGGCACGGCCGAAATGCGGGGTGGTCGGATAGCTGGTGTAGCGTGGTGCGGTCTCGAAACGCGAAGGTGAAGTGCCTAGCGACATGCTCGTGCTCCTGCAAAGCGGGCTCGATGGCAGGGAATGGATAGCTCCAAGTTGATTTCAATCAAAAGACGGGGACTTGTGCCTAAGTGTCGCGGTGTTGGGATTTCGTCCCAATTGCGATAGGTCGTTGACCCATGACCGACCTCGCAATCGTCCTTATTCTGCTTGTCGCCGCAATCGTCATGTTCGCGCTTGGGCGTCCACGGATGGACGTGGTCGCCCTGATCATGATCGTCGCATTGCCGCTTACCGGCATAATCGGCATCGAGGACGCCCTGGCTGGATTTGCCGACCCCAACATCGTGCTCATCGGCGCATTGTTTGTGGTAGGCGAAGCGCTAGTGCGAACCGGGATCGCACAGCGGCTCGGCGACTGGCTGGTGAAAAAGGCGGGGCGCAGCGAGGCCCGACTGATCGTCCTTCTGATGATCGTGGTCGCCGGCATCGGATCCTTCATGAGTTCGACGGGGGTCGTGGCAATCTTCATCCCGATCGTGCTGCGGATTGCGCGCAATGCCGCCATTCCTGCCGGCCGTCTCATGATGCCGCTGTCGGTCGCTGCGCTGCTCAGCGGCATGATGACGCTCGTTGCGACGGCCCCCAATCTAGTGATCCATGGTGAACTGATGCGCAACGGCTTGGAAGGTTTTGGGTTCTTTGCCTTCACCCCTTTCGGTCTTCCGCTGCTGGCTCTCGCCATTCTCTATATGCTGGTCGCCCGGCGCTTCCTCAGCAAGGATGCAGCCAAATCGAATATGGCCTCACGCCCGTCGTTCGGCGACTTCGTCAGAACCTATGGATTGGAAGGCAGGGAATACAGATTGGTAGTTCGACCGAACTCGCCGCTGCTCGGGGCCAGTCTGAACGCTTTTGATTTAAGGGGCAGCGAAGGCATCAACATCATCGCCATCGAACGCGCCACCCGCTTCGGGCGGCAACTGATGCGGCCCAGATCCGAGAGCCGGCTTGAAGCCGGTGACGTGATGCTGATCGATGCGCGCTCTCCGGATCTCGACATGGACGAGATGGCCGAACGATATGGTCTCGACCGGATTGCGCTTGGCAGCGCCTATTTCGGTGACCGTTCGCAAGAGATTGGGATGGCCGAGCTGTTGGTGCCGCCGGACTCCCGCCTCGTTGGAAAGACAATCATCGATGCGCGACTGCGCACTGTGACCGATCTTGCTGTGATCGGAATCCGGCGCGGACGCGCGGCGATTGATGCGCCCTTGTCCAAGGTCACATTCCAAGCCGGCGACACGCTTCTTGTGATTGGTCCATGGCGGGCCATCACACGTCTGCCGCAGGGACCGGAACGGCTAATTGTTCTCAATACACCGATAGAAATCGAGGATGTGGCGCCCGCCTCTCATCGTGCACCTCATGCCGCTGTCATCTTGCTCGTTACCGTCGGGCTCATGGCGACGGGCGTCGTTCCGAACGTTGTCGCCGCTTTGCTTGGTTGCCTTCTGTTCGGGCTGTTTGGATGCATCGATATGAACGCCGCTTATCGTTCGATCCATTGGCAGACGCTGATCCTGATTGTTGGCATGCTGCCGTTTTCCATCGCACTCCAGCGCACTGGCGGCATCGATATTGCCACCGACTGGCTGCTGACGATGGTAGGCGGGGCTTCACCACGTGTCGTGCTGGCGACGCTGTTCGCGCTGACGGCGGTTTTGGGCCTCTTTATCTCAAATACAGCGACGGCGGTGCTGATGGCACCGGTTGCGATCGCGCTTGCCGGATCGCTTCAGGTCTCGCCCTATCCGTTCGCGATGACGGTTGCGCTGGCCGCGTCAGCGGCCTTCATGACACCTGTGTCCTCGCCGGTGAACACACTCGTCGTCGGACCAGGCAACTACCGGTTTATCGACTTCGTAAAGGTCGGCGTGCCGTTTACGCTGGTCGCCTTGATCGTGACGATCCTGCTGGTACCCATGCTGCTGCCATTTACGATCTGATTCCCGATAGGCTATTTCTGGTGTCAGGGAAACGCTTGTGGGAGATGTCTGGACATTGAAGGATGGCGCGCAGCATAGCCGAAACGATGCGCTATCGGCACGAGATGCACATCGCGGCTTGGTCTCCGAGGCGCGGCTCGCCAGCATGCTCGATACGGCCGTCGACGGTATCGTCGTCATCGACGAGCGCGGGACTATCCTTTCCTTCAACAAGGCCTGTGAGACGTTGTTTGGCTATGGCGCACAGGAGGTTGTCGGCCGCAACGTCAAATGCATCATGCCGTCGCGTTATGCCGACGAGCATGACGGCTATCTCTCGCATTACCGCGACACCGGCGAGCGCCGGATCATCGGCATCGGCCGCGAGGTCGAGGGCAAGCATCGCGATGGTACGGTGATGCCGGTGGAACTCTCGGTCGGGGAGGCCCAGACGCCGGACGGGCGCCAGTTCATCGGCATCATCCGCGATTTGCGTTCCCGCCGGACGACCGAGGAGCGAATGCGCAATCTCCAGGCGCAACTCGTCCACATGGCGCGCGTGTCGGCCATCGACGAAATGGGCGCGGCGCTGGCGCATGAACTCAACCAGCCGCTGACGGCGCTGATGCTCTATCTCGATGCCGTGCAGCGGGCTGCATCGAAGGAATGGCCGGCAGGCGATCTGCGAGGCCAAGCGCTCGGCAACGCGGTGCGCGAGGCGCAGCGGGCGGCCGGCATCGTTCAGCGCATGCGCGGCTTCCTCGACAGGGGCGACCAGCGCCGGAGCTGGGTCGATCTGCGTGGTCTCCTCGATGAGGCCGTCGAACTGACGAAGATGGGGCGCCGGTCGGCCGGTGTGATCATTACATGGATCGACGATCCGCATCTGCCTGAGATCGAGGTTGATCCGATCCAGGTGCAGCAGGTGTTCGTCAATCTGTTGCGCAACGCCTTCGATGCGGTGCAGCGGCATGACCAACCGTCCATCGCGGTCGAAACAAAGCGAGACGACCGGTGGGCCAGGGTCACTATTGGCGACAATGGCCCGGGCATTGCTGCCGAGGCGATGGAGGATCTGTTCAAGGCGTTCTCGTCGGGCAAGCGCAAGGGCATGGGGCTGGGCCTCGCCATCTCGCGGTCCATTGCGCAAAGCCATGGAGGCGATCTGTCCGTCGATCCCGGAGGCAACGGGCGCGGGGCGCGGTTCGAACTGACGCTTCCGCTGGGCGAACCGACCGTGGCAGGCGGCGACGATGACTGAGGCGGCGAAGCTGATCCATGTCGTCGATGACGATGCCGCCGTCCTCGACGCGCTGGGCGTGATCCTCAGGATGGAAGGCTACGAGGTCGAGGGCTTTGCCTCGGGCGACGCTTTCGTCCGGGGGGTCGCGGTGCGGGCGCCGGACTGCGTCATCCTCGACGTCCACATGCCAGGCCGCTCCGGCCTCGACATCTTACGGGTGCTCGACAAGAGCCGGTTTCCTGCGCCGGTGATCATTATCACCGGGCAGGGCGACATCCCGATGGCCGTCCAGGCGGTCAAATCGGGCGCGGTCGATTTCCTGGAGAAGCCGTTCCAGGTCGACATCCTGCTTGAGCGCGTGCGCCACGCGATCGACCTCGTCGCCGCGGACAAGTCGGAACCGAGCTTTTCCGGGCAGGACCGCCTGACGGATCGCGAGGCGGAAGTGCTCGCGCAGGTGGTTGCCGGCGCGCGCGACAAGGAGGCAGCCTTGGCGCTCGGCATCAGTCCGCGCACGGTCGAGGCGCACCGCAAGAGCATCATGGCCAAGCTTGGCGCACGCACGCTCGCCGACCTTTTGCGCGTGGTCTTTTCCGGGCGCGGGTGAATAATCGCGTCGGTTTGATGCATCTCAAGAAATCGAAGCTCCCAGCGCGGAGAATGCGTGCCCGTTCATTGAGAAGGCAACGCCGTCCATGTGTCTGCACATCGTCGTGGGAGACCTCGGTTTGAGGGACTCGCTGATGGTTCTTCTGCAACTGCATGGGTTCGCTGTCCGGCCCCATGCCGATGCCCGATCGCTGCGCCAGAGCAGCCTTGCCGCCGACGACGTGGTGATCGTCGATCTCGACCTGCCGCATGGACAGGCAACGCGGCTCATCGATTGGTGCCGGCACAACTCGGCGAGCGGCAGGCTGATCGTGCTCACCGGGCTGACCGGTCGGGCAATGCGGGCGCGGCTGGGCCAGATGGGGACCGCCGCGATCCTGACGAAGCCGTTCCAGGCCGCCGACCTGCTGGCGCTTTTGTGATCTCTGGCCCATCGGGGTAGGGGATTTCCCTGAGCGTTCGGCCGAATTTCGTCCAACGCCCCGACAGCGTAGGCTTCCGGCAGTTCAAGTGACGCGGGGGCGAACGATGTCGATAGCAGAGCGCGGATTTCTGACGGAAGACCGGATCGAGGCGCGCGCCGGCAACAGGCGCGGTTTTTGTAGCCGAGACATCGTGTGCCGGCAGGGCGATCCGGTCGGCGAGATCTACAGGATCGAGCACGGTACGGTCATGCTCTACCAGATCCTGCGTGACGGCCGCCGCCAGGTCGTCGATGTCATCTGCACCGGCGACTATTTCGGGTTCGGCGACGGCAGCTTGCAGGACTGCTTCGCCGAGACGCTGACTCGATTGCGAGGTCACGGCCTGGCGCATCGATGACGCGCAGAAATGCGCCATCTGGCGCGATGCGTTCTCGCGTGCGATGCAGCGCAAGTTGGGCGCCATGCACGACCATGTCACGCTGCTCGGCAAGAAGACGGCACTCGAACGCGTCGCCAGCATGCTGATGCGCTTCGTGCCCGCCTGCAGCGGCCGTTTGTGCCCCGGCACGCCGCCGGCCGGCTATGCCGAATTGACGCACGACATCCACATGTCCCGTCAGGAAATCGCCGACTATCTCGGCCTGACGCTGGAGACGGTCAGTCGCGCCATCTCGCAATTGAAGCGTGAAGGTCTGATCGAGACGACCAAGCCGAGCCAGATCGTCATCAAGGACCTTTGCGGACTGTGCCGGCTCGCCGTCCTGCATTGACCGCCCCGGTTTTTGATCCAGCGCAAAAATCGCCGCACCGAAGCAACTACGAAACAGGACGACGGCCTCGCACAGAAGCGCCGTGCATGGAGAAGCGAATGCCGAACGTTTCACGGCGCACCTTATGTCTTGCCGTATCCAGCCTTGCCGTGCTGTGGCTGGGACTTCTCGTGGGCGTCTCTTTCATCGCGACCCCGGTCAAGTTCGCCGCGCCGACCCTGACGCTGCCTGTGGCGCTCGACGTCGGCCGGGTGACCTTCGGCCTGTTCTCCAGGATCGAATGGGCGATTGCGGCGCTTCTTTTGGTCAACGTCCTTGTCGCAAGACCGTCCAGGGCTATCGCGGGCGCAACCTTGATCGCCAGCCTGATCGTCCTCTTTCAGGCGCTTTATCTCTTGCCCCTGCTCGATGAGCGGATCGCGGCGGTTATTGCCGGATCGCCGCGGCCATCAAGCGCGCACCACGCGATCTATGTTTGGCTCGAAGCCGCCAAGGCGCTGCTGCTGGCCGCGATCGCCATCCTCGCCGTCCGGGTGGCTGTGAGACAGCCTGCAAATCCATCAGCTTCCTACCGCAGCCAGGTGACAGCATGAATGTGACGGACCGCATGATCGGCCGCTTGACATCAGGTGAGCGCCAGACTGCCCTCATCCTGTGCGGGCTGACCGCGCTTTCAGGCGCCGCCCTCGGCCTTGCCGGCCGTCACGATGTCGTCGGCTGGCACGGGCTGCTGATCCTGCTCTTTGCCGGCGGTCTGGCCTTCCTCCTCATGACGCGCCTCGACATGGCCGAGCCCACCGAGGAGCGGGGAACATCCTATTACGATGATCCAATCAAGGCCGGCATCGCGCTCGCCATGGCATGGGCTGTCTTCGGCATGTTCATGGGGGTCTGGGTGGCGGCACAGCTCGCCTGGCCCGACCTCCATTTCGACAATGGCTGGTCGACCTTCGGCCGGCTGCGCCCGACTCACACGACCGGCGTCATCTTCGGTTTCGGCGGCAATGCGCTGATCGCGACTTCCTTCCACGTCGTCCAGCGCACGTCGCGGGCGCGGCTCGCCGGCCAGGTCAGCCCCTGGTTCGTGCTCCTCGGCTACAACCTTTTCTGCCTTCTCGCCGTCTCCGGCTATCTGCTCGGCATCACCCAGTCGAAAGAATATGCCGAGGCCGAATGGTATGCGGATCTCTGGCTCGTCATCGTCTGGGTCACCTATTTCGTCCTTTATCTGCGCACGCTCGCGCGGCGGCGCGAGCCGCACATCTACGTCGCCAACTGGTATTTCATGGCCTTCATCGTGGTCGTGGCGATCCTTCACATCGTCAACAATCTGGCGCTGCCGGTCTCGTGGGGCCATGCCAAGAGCTACACGATCTGGCCAGGCGTCCAGGATGCGATGGTTCAGTGGTGGTACGGCCACAACGCGGTGGCGTTCTTCCTGACCGCAGGCTTTCTCGGCATGCTCTACTACTATTTGCCGGTGCGCGCCGAGCGGCCGATCTTCTCCTATCGCCTGTCGATCCTCAGCTTCTGGGGCATCACCTTCTTCTACATGTGGGCCGGCTCGCACCATTTGCATTACACCGCTCTGCCGCATTGGGTGCAGACGCTCGGCATGACGTTCTCCGTCATGCTTCTGGTGCCGTCATGGGCCTCGGCCGGCAACGCGCTCCTGACGCTCAACGGCGCGTGGCACCGGGTGCGCGACGACGCGACCCTGCGGTTCATGATGGCCGCAGCGGTGTTCTACGGGATATCGACCTTCGAGGGTTCGTTCCTCGCCATCCGGCCCGTCAACGCGCTTAGCCACTACACCGACTGGACCGTCGGCCACGTTCACGCCGGCGCGCTAGGCTGGGTGGCGCTGATCACTTTCGGCTCGCTCTATACGCTGGTGCCTATGCTGTGGAAGCGCGAGCGCATGTATTCGGCCGCGCTGGTCGAGGTCCATTTCTGGCTGTCGATCGCCGGCACGCTGATCTACGTCTTCGCGATGTGGAATTCGGGCATCATCCAGGGGCTGATGTGGCGGACCTACACGGAAGACGGCGCGCTCGCCTATTCCTTCATCGATTCGCTCGTCGCCATGTACCCCTATTACATCGCGCGGGCCTTCGGCGGGCTCCTCTTCCTGATCGGTGCGGTGGTCGGTTGCTACAACATGTGGATGACGGTGCGCGCCGTCCCGCAGGCGACGCCCCGCGCGAGCGATCAGCCCGTCGCCGCCACAGTTCCCGGAGAATGACGCAATGCCTGAATTCTTCCACCGCAAGCTGGAGCGCTCCGCGATCGGCTTCGTCCTCGCCATCATCGCAGCGGCGAGCGTCGGCGGTATCGTCGAGATCGCGCCGCTCTTCACCATCGACGAAACCGTCGAGGAGGCGCCGGACATGCGGGTCTATACGCCGCTCGAGCTTGCCGGCCGCAACATCTATGTGCGCGAGGGCTGCTATGCCTGCCACAGCCAGATGATCCGCACGCTGCGCGACGAGGTCGAGCGCTACGGCCCGTACTCCCTGGCCGTGGAATCCCAGTATGACCGGCCGATGCTGTGGGGCTCGAAGCGGACCGGGCCGGACCTTGCCCGCGTCGGCGGCAAGTATTCCGACTTCTGGCACGTCGCTCATCTCGTCAATCCGCGTGACGTCGTGCCCGAATCCAACATGCCGGCCTACGCCTTCCTGGCACGCAACCGGCTGCGCACCGATGATCTGTCCGGCCATCTCCGAGCCCAGCAGGCGCTGGGCGTGCCTTATACCGACGAGATGATCGAGAATGCCGCGCGCGACGCCTATGGTCAGGCCGCACCCGACAGCGCGGCCGCACCGGGTGTCACCGAGCGCTACGGACCGGCGACGACGGTCAGCGCGTTTGACGGCGTGGCGACGCAACTGACCGAGATGGATGCGCTCGTCGCCTATCTCCAGGTGCTCGGCCGGCTGACCGATGCGGCCTATCGCGACACGGCCGCGCCCGAAGAAGCGCCGGATACCGGAGGATAGCGCCATGTTCGATGTCAACCACGAGACGCTCGTCGCCTTTTCCAAGAGCTGGGGCCTGTTCTACCTGATGGGCTTCTTCCTTTGCGTCGTCGTCTACGCCTTCTGGCCGTCGAACCGCAAGCGCTTCGACCGCGCCAAGTCCAGCATCCTCGACCGGGACGACAAGCCAGGGAAGTGAAGGCCATGGAAGTGAAGGAACATGATCCCGTCACCGGCAGGGAGACGACCGGGCACGAATGGAACGGCATCAAGGAACTCGATACGCCCGTTCCGCGCGGCGTGCTGATCTTCCTGATCGTGACCCATATTTGGGCGATCGCCTGGTGGTTCCTCGTGCCGGCATGGCCGCTTGGGCACGACCTACACGAAAGGGTTTTTGGGCGTCGACCAGCACAAAACGCGTTGAGCAAAGCATCGTCCAAGGACAGGCCGAGCGTGCGCCCTGGACAGAGCGCGTCGTAGCGGAATCGCTATGACGCGATCCTGGTCGGACGAGGCGCTGATGCAGACGGTCCGCAGCGCCGGCAGCCAGCTCTTCGGCGACAATTGCGCGGCCTGCCACGGGCGTGACGCGAGCGGGCGTGCGGGCTATCCGGACCTGACCGACGGGGACTGGCTCTGGGGTGGCGATCCCGAGACGATAGAGCAGACAATCCGGCTCGGCATCAACGCCACGCATCCCGAAAGCCGGATCGCGCAAATGCCCGCCTTCGGCCGGGACCAGATGCTCGAACGCCCCCAGGTCCGGGACGTGGCCGCCTATGTCTTTGCTCTAAGCAATCCCGATTATTCGACCGAGGAGACAGCGGCGCGAATAGAAGCAGGCCGGGAGGTCTTCGCGACAAGTTGCGCCGCCTGTCACGGCGACAATGCCGAGGGCATCGCCGAGATCGGGGCGCCGAACCTTGCCGACGATCGCTGGGTTTATGGGGGCGACATGGAGACCATCATCGCATCGATCCATGGCGGCCGGCAGGGTCACATGCCGACATGGGACGAGCGGATGACGGATGCGGAGATTCGCACACTGTCTCTCTACGTCCATGACCTTGGGACCAGTCGGCAATGAGCGTGTTCCCCCGCACCCGAACGCGATGGCTGCTGTGGACGCTGATCCCGGCCGCGCTTTTCGTTTTCGCCGCAGCCAACATCCATCTCGTCTATGTCGCCGTGACCTCGCAGCCCGATTGCGTGCCGCATCTGAAGGAAGCGGGCGAGGGCGATACCTATCGCGCAGCAAAGTCGGCCTGTTGAAGGGATGAGCGACATGAACGATACCGACCAAGCCTACGGGCTTCTGAGCGAAACCTCCGGCATCGGCGAGACGCGCGATCCGCGCCTGCAACGCAACCTGCCGGTCTTTGAAGGACTTCGCTGGCTGCGCTTCGGCTGGCGCGATTTCCGGACAGCTCCGACGCCAAGCCTCGCCTATGGCCTCGGCGTCTTCGTGCTCTCGATCGCCTTCATCTGGACGCTGGTCGCTTTCGGCCGCGACTACATCCTCCTGCCGGCGCTCGGCGGCTTTCTGATCGTCGCGCCCTTCCTGGCGATCGGGCTCTACGAGAAGAGCCGCGCCATCGAAGAGGGCAGGCGCGTCGACGCTTGGCGACATGCTGCGCATCCGCCCGGCGGCGGGTGCGCACGTCTTTTTCGCCGGCCTCCTTATCATGCTTCTGGTGCTTCTGTGGAACCGCGCAGCCGTGCTGATCTGGGCGCTGTTTTTCGGTGTGACGGCATTTCCGGGTTTCGAACATGTCTTCGGTCTTCTCTTCGGCACGGCCTACGGCTGGACGATGGTGCTGGTCGGCTCAGTGGTCGGCGGGCTCTTCGCCGCCTTCGCCTTCGCCGTCAGCGTCTTTTCAGTGCCAATGATGCTCGACCGCAAGATCGACGCGCCGACCGCGATGGGCGTCAGCATGAAGCTCGTCTGGAACAATCTCGCGCCGATGATCGCATGGGGCGCTATGGTAATGGTGCTCTTCGCGTTCTGCGTTGCGACCGGCCTTCTCGGCATGATCGTGATCTTCCCGCTGCTCGGCCACGCGACCTGGCATGCCTATCGCGCGGTCGCCGTTCCGGAGGCATGAGACGATGAGCTGCTGCGCAACCGGCACGGAGGGCGCGTTGTTGCTGGCGTCCGGCGCATCCGTCGCGCCCGAGGAAATCCGGCTTGCCAGCCGCGCGCTCGGCGACGGGCTGATGCAGACAGACATCGCGGTTCCCGCGGCCCATTGCGGCGCCTGCATCGTCGCCGTCGAGACTGCCCTGTCGGCGCTGCCGGGCGTGGTAAGCGCACGTCTCAACCTGACCGCTCGACGCGCCGCCGTGAAGTGGCGAGATGAGGGTCCCGTGCCTCCGATGATGGAGGCGCTGCGCAAGGCGGGCTACGAAGCCAGCCTCGCCGATCCGTTCGACGACGCCGGCGACGCCGAGATGGGCCGGCTGTTGCGCGCTACGGCGGTTGCCGGTTTCGCGGCGATGAACATCATGCTTTTGTCGGTCTCGGTCTGGTCCGGCGCCGATGCCGAAACACGCCATGCCTTCCACCTCGTCTCAGCCGCGCTGGCTCTGCCGACCGTCGCCTACTCGGGGCGAATATTCTTCAGCTCCGCTTACAGCGCGCTCAAGGCCGGGCGTACAAACATGGATGTCCCGATCAGCGTTGGCATCCTGCTCGCCTTCGGCCTCAGCACCTATGATGCGCTGACCGGCGGCTATCATGCCTATTTCGATGCGGTGACGTCGCTGCTGTTCTTCCTGCTCGCCGGGCGTACGCTGGACCACGCTATGCGCGGCCGCGCACGCGACGCGGTGCGCTCCTTGGCGCGCATGATGCCGCGCGGCGCTACCGTGATCGGCGCGGACGGCTGCCGCGAACATCGCCAGGCGCAGACCATTGCCAAGGGCGAGACCGTATTCGTCGCGCCGGGCGACCGTGTTCCCATGGATGGAACGGTACTGGAAGGGCAGGGGCTGCTCGATCTTTCAGTCGTCACCGGCGAAACGGCGCCCGAAGCGATCCGGCCGGGGTCGTCGGTCCTGTCCGGGGCACTCATTCTCGACGCCCCGCTCCTTATTCGCGTCGACCGCCGGCCGCAGGATTCGTTCATCGCCGACATGGTGCGTCTGATGGAGGCAGCCGAGGGTGCGCGGGCGCGCTATCGCCGGATCGCCGACCGCGCGGCGGCGCTCTATTCGCCAGTCGTCCACCTCGTCGCACTCCTGACATTTGCCGGATGGCTGGCCGCCACTGGCGACGTCCATCGTTCGCTGACCGTGGCGATCGCGGTGCTGATCATCACCTGTCCCTGCGCGCTCGGCCTTGCCGTGCCGATGGTGCAGGCGGTTGCCGCGCGCCGGCTCTTTGCGATGGGCGTGACGCTGAAGGATGGCGCCGCGCTCGAAAGGCTGGCGGAGATCGACCATGTGGCCCTCGACAAGACCGGCACACTGACGACCGGTCGGATGCGGGTCGCGGCGCATTCTCTTTCCCGACCGGATCTGGAAGGAGCGGCGACGCTGGCAAAGGCCTCAAGCCATCCCGTTGCGGTCGCTATCGCCGCGCTCCGGCCGGATGCCGACGCAGGGATCGAAGACATTCGCGAGATTGCCGGTTTCGGCGTCGAGGGAAGGATCGATGGTCGCCTTTACCGGCTTGGCCGTGCGGCATGGGCAGCACCCAACACGGCAGGCGAGGGCACCGTGCTTGCCATCGATGGTGAAGCGCGCGGATCGTTCGAGGTGACGGACACGCTGCGCCCACATGTCCGAACATCCGTTTCAGCCCTTCGCGATCTCGGTCTCGACGTTGAGATCCTCTCGGGCGACGCTGGAAAGGAGGTCGCGCGGGTTGCGGCAATCGCCGGCATCGGTTGCTACGGGGCCGCGATGCTGCCGGCGGATAAAGTCGCGCGGCTGGATGAACTGCGCGCTGCAGGTGCCACCGTCCTGATGGTCGGCGACGGGCTCAACGATGCGCCCGCACTCGGTGCCGCGCATGTTTCCATGGCGCCTTCCTCGGCCGCCGACATCGGCCGCAACGCCGCCGATCTCGTCTTAATGGGAGCGAGCCTGCAGAGCGTACCGAACGCGGTTCGCGTCGCGCGCAAGGCCATGCGCCTCGTGCGTCAGAACATCGCCTTGTCGATCGCCTACAACGCGCTGGCTCTGCCGCTGGCAATCACAGGCTATGTCACGCCGTTGATCGCGGCGATTGCCATGTCGACGTCGTCAATTCTGGTGGTCACCAACGCGCTGCGCCTGTCGTCGGAAGGGCCTGCCCGCGAGACGCGGTCGCGCGGCTTGCACCCGGTGGAAGCATGAACGGCCTCTTCGCATGGCTGGTTCCGGTCGCCCTCGGCATGGGGTTTGCCGGGCTTTGCGCCTTCCTCTGGTCGATGAAGAATGGCCAGCTCGAGGATCTGGATGGGGCCGGCGAACGCGTGCTCCATCAGCCGATCGATGCGCCGCTGCCGGCTGCCCCCGACGATGACCGCAAGCAATAAATACCAGGAGGAAATCGCGATGACGCAGACGGCAGACAGGGATTTCGACTGGGTCGCGGCTCTCGCCTATGTCTCGGGGATCGCGGTCGTGGTGGCAAGTTTGGCGGCCCTTACCATCAGCATGATCGCTGTCGTCTCCACGGTGTTTTGACAGCTCGTCACGGCGCGGCGGCAGTGCGACACGCGCGGAGCCGCGTCGAGGCATCCTTGGATTTGCGCTGGCGCAATTCAGCGGGCGCGGCCAGCGCTACATTTCCCTACCCACCGACGGAGGCGAGCGATGCCTGAAGACCAGCGAATGGACGAGCGTCTGGGCGACGTCGAGATCGATGCCGAGTTTGCGGCCCGCGCATTCGGCATTCCCGTCGCGCAATTCGTTGTCGAACTGCGCCGGGGCAACATTCATGGCCTCGTCGAAGACGGAACAGGGGAAGATGCAGGTCGACGGCGCTTGAGGTTGCGTTACCGCGGCCGAGAGCTGCGTATCGTTCTTGAAGATGGGCAGATCGTGCAAAGCACCCTCGATGAAAATGCGCCGGCGCCGGAAAAAGACATCCTGACAGAGCGTTTGAGGCTGGCGCTCAAGCGCCGCGCAAGCCATGGCGTCCCGGTCGGGATCGACAGGTTCGCTAATGAGATCGACCCGCGCGGACGGAAAGCGTCGGCCATCCGCCAGGCACTCGACGACATCACGCGCGCGGATGCCGCGGCCGGCCGTCCGCTTCTCGCGGCATTGGTGCTCGACGATCCACACACCGAACTTCCGCCGGAAAGCTTCTTCGGCGTCGCGCGCGACAATGGGCTCTTCTCCGGTCATCCAAGGGGATTGGAAGCCTATGCCTTCCATGCGCAGCAGTTGCGCCGCGCCGTGAGCGCTTATGCTCGCCCGCAGGGCTGAACGCGACCGATGGGACATGTCTTCGATCAGGGCTTTCGCCCCTTTTTCCTCCTCGCCGGACTTTGGGGTGGCCTTACTGTGCCGCTCTGGCTCGCTTCCCATGGCGGCATTGTCGAGATCGCTCCGGTCTATGGCGATCGCAACTGGCACGCCCATGAACTTCTGTTCGGATATGCCACGACGGCGGTTGCAGGCTTCCTGTTGACGGCGATCCCGAACTGGACCGGACGGCTCCCGGTGTGTGGATGGCCGCTCGCCGCGCTCGCCGGAATCTGGGTCGCGGGTAGGACCGCCATGCTGTCTGCCGCGATGATCGGCCTTGTCGCCGCAGCGATCATCGATCTTGCCTTTCTGGGAGCGCTGATCGCGATCGCGCTTCGCGAAATCATCCGCGGCCGCAACTGGCGCAATCTGGTAGTGATCGGCTTTGTGACCTTGCTGTTCATGGCAAACATGCTCTTCCACATTTCCGTCGCCACAGGTGGCGAGCCCGACCTCGCGCTTCGCATGGCTACCGCGATCCTCGTCATGCTGATCGTTTTGATTGGCGGCCGCATCGTACCCAGCTTCACCCGCAATTGGCTCGCTAAGCGCGGCGGCAAGTTGCCGGCAAGCTTCGGACGGATCGACCGGATTTCGATGGCGGCCTCGGCGCTGGCGCTCGTTGCTTGGGTCACCATGCCCTTCGCAACATTCACTGCGGTTCTCGCCGCCACTGCGTCGCTGGCGCTCATGCTCAGGCTGGCGCGCTGGCGCGGCTGGGCGACGTTTCGCGAACCGCTGCTCCTCGTCCTCCATCTCGGCTATCTGTTCGTGCCGCTCGGCTTCCTGGCAATCGCCGCCGGTCTTTGGGCACCGGTGCCGCATGGCAGCGTCGCCCATCTCTGGACGGTGGGCGCAATCGGTACGATGACGCTCGCTGTTATGACACGGGCATCGCTCGGCCATACGGGGCGCATGCTGACGGCGTCCCCCGTCACGACGCTGCTCTACGCCGCGATGATCGGGGCCGCCCTGCTCAGAGCGCTGGCGCCGATGACGCCGTTCCAAGCAGAACTGCTTTTCGTCTCGGCCGCCGCCTGGTCCGCCGCGCTCCTCGGCTTCGCAATCGCCTTCTGGCCCGTCCTCACCGGACCACGCCGGGTGGCGACTGCCTGATCTTTGCGCCAGCGCAAGCACGGTACCCCGGTTTTGGTCACCCTGTCCGATCTCTATCCGTTCGGAGTCGTTCCATGCGCCTTGATCCCAACCAGTCCGTGGACTCCGCCATCAAGGCCCACCCGGCCCTGATGCATGTCCTGATCCGCGAGCATATGTCGTGCGTCGGATGTCCGATGGTGACGTTCTGCTCCCTTGATTATGCCGCCCACATGCACGGCAAGCCGCTCGCACGCCTTGAATTGCGGCTAAACGCGTTGGTGCAGGCGGCATGAACATGAAGATGAACGAGGAACTGGGCGAGACCGCCATCGATGCGCTCGCACGCCGTCTCTACGACCGTTGCCATCCCGACGACAGCTTCGACGAACTGAGACAGCGCGCGCGCTTCTCCAAGGAGGATCGCGGGCTGCTGCGGGACTGGCGCGCCGCAGCGCGGTCCGTCGCACAATCGGCAGAAATCGGCGGTCGGGATCAGGCTTTTGCGGCAGCGCAAAAATGATGGCCGAACGGCCGCTATCAATGGTTCGCAAGGGCCGCGAACTGTGAGCAGCGGCTAGACAAGCGAAGGAAAGGAAAGATCGATGAGACTGCGTCCCGCAACTCTCGCTGCCGCAACGATGATGGCCGGCCTTCTAGCCACTCTCCCGACGATGGCGGCCGATCACGAGGTCAAGATGCTCAACATGGGCGGCGAAGGTCAGCGCATGGTCTTCGAGCCGACCTATCTGGAGATCGAACCCGGTGACACGGTGACTTTCGTCGCGACCGATCCCTCGCACAATTCCGAGATCATCGCCGGCATGCTTCCCGAGAGTGCGGAGGGCTGGAAGGGCCGGATCAACGAGGAAGTATCGGTCACCTTCGATCAAGAAGGGGTCTACGGCTACAAGTGCCTGCCGCACTACGGCATGGGCATGGTCGGGATCATCAAGGTCGGCGAAGCGGCGCCCAATCTGGAAGACGCAAAAGCCGTCCGCCATCCTGGCCAGGCGGCCAAGCGCATGGCCGAACTCCTGGACGGCATCGACGTCGCCAGCAACTGACCGCATTTGAGAGGCAACGGACATGACCACCACCCATCGACGCGATGACGCCAGCAAACCGAATAACAATAATCTGACCCGCCGCTCTATGCTGGCCGGCACCGCTGGCTTGACCCTCGGCACGCTGACCATGGCCGGCACCGCGCAGGCCGAGCATCCGCGTGGCAGCCCTGCCGGACATTCCGGCGCGCATGGCAACCCGGCCAGCAGCCTGAGCGGACGGGTCTATCCCGTGCCGCAGGATGCGGTTGCCGACATAGCCCACGATCCGACCGCCATTCCCGGACCGATCGGGCGACGGGAGCCCGAAATCGTTCGTATCGATCTGGAAACCGTCGAACTCGAAGCGAAACTCGACCGGCAGGCAACGTTCCGTTACTGGACGTTCAACGGCACCGTGCCGGGTCCGTTCGTGCGCGTGCGGGTCGGCGATACGGTGGAGGTTCACCTGAAGAACCACCCCGAGAGCTGGCACATGCACAATATCGACTTTCACGCCGCGACCGGACCCGGCGGCGGCGCGGAGGCAACAAGCGCAGCGCCGGGCGAGGAAAAAGCGTTCCGGTTCAAGGCACTGAATCCGGGTCTTTACGTCTATCATTGCGCGGTGCCGCCGGTCGCCATGCACATCGCCAACGGCATGTACGGGATGATCCTCGTCGAGCCGGAGGACGGGCTGCCGCCGGTCGACCGCGAATTCTACGTCATGCAGGGCGAGATCTACACGACCGAGGCGTTCGGTACTGGCGGGCTCCTTACCGAGGACTACGCCAAGCTTCTCGACGAGCGGCCGGAATTCTTCGTTCTCAACGGCCATGTCGGCGCGCTGACGGAGCATTTCCCGCTGAAGGCCAATGTCGGCGAGACGATCCGCATTTTCTTCGGTGTCGGCGGGCCGAACTTCACCTCGTCCTTCCATGTCATCGGCGAGATCTTCGACCGGGTCTATGTCAACGGCTCGGTGACGAGCGCGCCGCAGACCGACGTCCAGACGGTCGTCGTTCCCGCCGGCGGCGCCGTGGTGACGGAGATGAAACTCGAAGTGCCCGGACGCTACGTGCTGGTCGATCACTCCCTGTCGCGGGTCGAACGTGGACTGGCCGGCTGGCTGGATGTGGAAGGCGAGGAGAACCCGGAGATCTTCGCGCCCATCGCGTGACTGCGGTAAGAGAAACAGAATGAAGACGGCCCCTTGACCAGGGGCCGTTTGGTTATGTGCTCCTGCCAACCTATAGTGGAGGAAAGTCATAGAGAGCGTTGCGAGATGACCATGCCCAGGCCGGCGAGACTGACGCCGCCATCTGAGATGAATGAGACGAGTTTGTTTCAGGGGCTCGGTGCGACCGCCCTGACGAGTGTCCTTGCCGCCGCCGTCGAGACGTCGGTGCGTGCCGGCGAGACGCTGTTCCATCAAGGTGACGACGCGGACCGTCTCTATCTCGTCGTCAGCGGCGTTGTGAAACTGAGCCAGGTCGCCGCCAACGGGACGCAGCATGTCCTGCGGTTGATGTCCGCCGGCGATGTCATCGGCTGCGTCGCCGTCTTCAACCGGTTTCCTTATCCGGTGACGGCCGGCGTGGAAGAAGATGCCACGCTGATATCCTGGGCCGAACCGCAGTTCCGGCATCTCATGGAAGATCATCCGGAACTGATGGCGAATGCGCTGCGGACAGTGGGTCAGCGCACGCAGGAGTTCGTTGCCCGGCTGGGCGAAGTCAACGGCGCCACCGCCGAGCAGAAGGTCGCACGCGCCGTTTTGCGGCTGGCCCGGCAGGCGGGGGTCAAGGCAGCGGACGGCGTGCGCATCGGCATGACGCGGCAGGACCTCGCCGACATGACCGGCATCACCTATTTCACGATTAGCCGCATCCTGAGCGACTGGAAACGGCGCGGTCTCGTCGAAGCCAGTCGGCGCGATATGCTGGTAAGGAACCCTCACGCGCTGCTGCTCCTCTCAGATGGAAGCTGAGCCGCCGTTACCGGCGTCGGGCACATTTTGACCTAGCGCAAAAACCGCCCGCAACGGGATGCTATCGGGGCAGTGCATCGGTGGCGGACCGCTGCATAGGCTTGCCGCCGCCAAATCGGACCTCGAGGAGACCAGAGGCGGCGGCAATCATCATTATCGCGAAAACAATGGCCGACACAGAGCCGGTGACGGGGCGGCTGCTCGAAATCACCGGCCATGATCTCGGCGAAATCAGACCAGCGCTACGCGTCGACCTAGGCGACGAGGTGAAACGCGGCAACGTCCTGTTCGTCGATCGCCGGCGGCCGCAGATCGCCTTTGTGGCGCCGGAAGCCGGTGTCGTGCAGTCAATCGAGATCGGTTCACGCCGGATGCTCGAGCGTATTGTCATCCGCATCGAGGGTGAGGCGGATCGACAATTCGAAACATTGCCGCGCGACGCATCGGCCGAAGCGCTGCGCGCGCTGCTTCTAGCAAGCGGGCTGTGGACCCGGCTGCGCGTGCGGCCCTATGGTCGCATTCCCGATCAGGATGTGCGCCCCTCGGCGATCTTCGTCACCGCCACGCGGAGCGATCCACGACTGCTGGATCCGGCAGCACTGGTTCTTTGGCAGCGATCGGCATTCGCGCGCGGACTCGATCTTCTGGCGATGCTGACGGACGGTCCCGTCCATCTCTGTCACGAGCCGGGTGCCGAATTCGGTGCCTTCGCGAACGGCCGCGTGCGCCTGTCGGCGTTCCGTCCTGGCCGGCCGGACGGTTTGCCGGGCGCCCATATCGCCAAACTCGCCGCTGTCGGCGAGGAACGGCCGGTGCTCCAGATTGGCCACGCGGACGTCATTGATCTCGCCACGATCGCGGAGACCGGGCGTCTGCCGGAAGCAGCCAAATGTGACGTTGGCCATATTCAAGAAGCTCACCCGAGTGGGCATTTCGACCGCTTCAAACATTGGGTTGGGTCGGCGAAGGGCGGGGCGATCGTGCCGTGCGAGGCGTTCGACCGCGCCGTTCCGGCAGGTATCCTCGCCGTGCCGCTAATGCGCGCACTGGTCATCGGCGACATCGAAACGGTACGCGCACTGGGCGGTCTCGGTCTCGTCGAGGAGGACGTGGCAGATTTATCGTGTCTTTGTGGAAGCGGTGCCGACTACGGCAAGCTGTTGCGCGCCGCGCTCGACGCGCTTGAACGGGAGGCGCGCTGATGGAAGCGGGCCTCGTCACCACTGCTGGGCGCAAAACGTCCGCGATCCGTCTGCCTTCTCTGGTGCAGATGCGTTCTGCCGGCCTGATGCTGGCGGCACTGACCCTGCCGGTCGGCCTGCTTCTCGGCGAACGCGGCTTGGCCCTGGCAGGTGCGCTGGCGGCCAGTCTCGTTATCGCCGCTTTCTGGACGACGCTGTTCGCCTTCGTGCGCGGTCGCCCACTCGACGGGCATTTCCTCGTCGCCGCTTTGCTCTTCGCGCTATTCTTGCCGTCGGAGATACCGGGCTGGCAACTGGCGCTGTCGCTGAGCTTCGGGCTGGTCGTCGGCGAGCAGATCTTCGGTGGGCGCGGCTTCTCCTTCCTCAATCCTGCGGTCGTCGCGCTCGCCTTCCAGTTCTTCTCATTTCCGGCAAGCTTCGCAGCCGGTGGCGCTGAAACCCAGGCGGCGCTCGCAGCCGTGCCCGGCGCTCTCCTGCTGTTTGCCGCCGGCCTTGTCTCTTGGCGCGTCCTCGCCGGTTTCGCGATTGGGTTCGCGCTCTGGACGCTGCTGCGCCAGATTGGATGGCCTGACCCCTCGGTCGCAACGGCAAGCCTTGCGCTCGGTCTCGTCTTTTTTGTCGCTGATCCGGCGCCGGGGCCGGCGACCCATCCGGGCCGCTATGCGCACGGGTTCCTCGCCGGAATGCTCGTCGTCGTTCTGGGCGCCGCCGGCGAGGGGGTCGGGGCTGCGCGAACAATCGTCTTCGCCGCGCTGCTTGCATCGATCTTCACGCCGCTCGCCGACCGCATCGTCATTCTCGTCAACGCCAATCGAAGGAGACGCCGCCATGACTGACTTCAATCCGCTGCGCCTGTGGCGCCGCTTTCTTGCCATGCCCAATGACAGCAGCACCAAGACCTTCGCCGTGGCCTTCATGGTGGCCTCTGTCTCCGCCGTCACGGTGGCCGTAACGGCGGTGACGCTGCGCCCCCTGCAGGCCGAGAACGTTTCTGCCGCCCAGGCGGAGCGCATGCAGGAGATGCTGGCCTCGGTGCCGGAGCTTGCCGACATGCTGGCAGAGGCTGACGCCGACGCGATCGAGACGCGGCTGGTCGAGCTCGACACCGGCGCCTATGTCAACGTCGCGGACGGGGCAGCCTACGATGTCGAGGCCGCCGCCGGCGATCCACAGACCAGCACGCCGCTCGAGCCGGCCGTCGATATTGCGGGCATCGGCAGCCGGCCGGACCGCATGCCGGTTCATCTCGTCATTGAGGATGGCGCGCCTGTGCTTGTCGTCCTGCAAGGCTATGCGTCCGGCTACCAGTCCACCATCCGCGCCTATCTGGCGCTCGAAAATGACCTGGAGACGATCGCCGCGATCTCGATCTACGATCAGGCAGAGACACCGGGCCTTGGCACCCGCATTGCCGAGCCCGACTGGCAGAACCGCTGGGCAGGCAAGCGCGTCATCACCGAGGATGGCGCGGTGCGCATCTCTCTAGTTGAGGCGGCGCCCGGTGATTTCGAGATCGACGGCGTGACCGGCGCCACGCGATCCTCCATGGGTGTGGTCAACCTCGTCAATTTCTGGCTCGGCGAGCACGGCTATGGTCCTTATCTGGCGCGGCTACGCGCCGAGATGCCATGACGGTAAGGGCCAATCTGCGCCATCTGGTCGCGCCGATCGTCGATGCCAATCCGATCACACTCCAGATTCTCGGCATCTGCTCGGCCCTGGCCGTCACGACCTCGCTTGCGACCTCCCTGACGATGAGCGTGGCGCTGACGGCCGTGCTGGCCGCGTCGAGCACCCTGATCAGTCTGATCCGCAACCACATCGCGTCCTCAATCCGGCTCATCGTCCAGATCACCATCATCGCCTCACTCGTGATCGTCACCGACCAGATATTGAAGGCTTATGCCTATGAGATGAGCCAGCGGCTCTCGATCTTCGTCGGCCTGATCATCACCAATTGCGTCGTGCTCGGACGGGCGGAGGGGTTCGCCATGCACAACCCGCCATTGCCGAGCCTCCTCGACGGCCTCGGCAACGGGCTTGGCTACAGCCTCGTCCTGATGATTGTTGGCTTCATCCGCGAGCTTTTCGGCGCTGGCGCGCTCTTCGGTTGGCCGGTTCTCGCCACGGCGGAGGAGGGTGGCTGGTTCCAGCCGCTCGGGCTCATGCTTCTGGCGCCGAGCGCCTTCTTCATCATCGGCTTCCTGATCTGGGTCATCCGCACCTGGAAGCCGCAACAGGTCGAAGAACCGGAATTCATGGTGCCGCGATCGCAGGCGAGGGCGGCATCATGATCGACCTCTTCCAGCGCTCGATCTTCGAGGAAAACCTGGCGCTTGTTTATTTCCTCGGCATGTGCACCTTCCTCGCCGTGTCGCGAAAGCTGGAGACGGCGATCGGGCTCGGTCTGGCGCTGATCGTCGTCCAGACGATAACCGTGCCGCTCAATCATCTGATCCAGGTCTGGCTGCTGAACGAAGGCGCCTGGGCCTGGGCGGGGCTGCCGGAGGTCGATCTGACCTTCCTGCGCTTGATCGTCTTCATCGGGCTGATCGCGGCCGTGGTGCAGATCATCGAGATGGTGCTCGACCGGCATTTCCCCGCGCTTTATCGCGCGCTCGGCATCTTCCTGCCGCTGCTCGCTGTCAAGTGCGCCATCCTCGGCGGCAGCCTGTTCATGGTGGAGCGCCGATACGATTTCGCTGAAAGCGTCGTTTATGGGCTGGCGGGCGGTATCGGCTGGGCGCTGGCGCTCGTCGCCTTCGCGGCGATCCGCGAGAGGCTTGTTTATGCCGACATTCCCGCCGGCCTGCGCGGGCTCGGCATCGGCTTTCATCGTCACCGGTCTCATGTCCATGGGCTTTTCCGCCTTCATCGGGGTGCGGCTGCCATGACCGAGATCGTCCTCGGCAGCGTCCTTTTTACCGGCTTCGTGCTGGTGCTGGCCTCGATCGTCGTCGCCGTCCGCGCCGCGCTGCTGCCGTCGACGGCGGTGCGAATCACGGTCAACGAGGGTCACGAGATCGCTGCAAGAGCGGGCCGCAAATTGTTGGAAATCCTGACGGACAATGCCATTCCTGTGCCCGCACCTTGCGGCGGCAAGGGAACCTGTGGCCAGTGCCGGGTCACCGTGATCGAGGGCGCGGGCCTGCCGCTCTCGACCGAGACCAACAAGTTGTCGCGCCGTGACCTGCGAGCGGGTACGCGGCTGTCCTGCCAGATCACCGTCGGGAACGACCTTGCTGTTGGTGTCGCGGATGACGTGCTCGGCGCACGCCGCCTGCGTTGTCGCGTCGCGTCGAGCCGCACCCTGTCGCCGCTGATCCGCGAACTCGTCCTCGAACTGCCGGCTGGCGAGCTCATCGATTTCGTCGCCGGCGCCTATGTCCAGGCGACCGCGCCACCTTACTCAATGCGCCTTGCCGACTGCGACGTCGCGCCCGAACACCGGGCGGTCTGGGACCGGCTTGGACTGCGCACAATGACCGCGCAAAGCGCAGTACCTGTCGCGCGCGCCTATTCGATCGCCAACCGTCCGGCCGACGCAGGCACGATCGTCCTCCTGGTTAGACTTGCCCTGCCGCCCCCGGCGGTCGCCCATGCGCCGCCAGGCATCGTATCCTCGTATCTGTTCGGGCTGAAAGGGGGCGACGAGTTGGAGATAACCGGCCCCTATGGCGATTTCCGCGCACAGGAGAGCGACCGGGAGATGATCTTCATCGGCGGCGGCGTCGGCATGGCGCCGTTGCGCGCCATCGTCTTCGACCAGCTCGAACGGGCCGGAACAGGCCGAAGGATCAGCTTCTGGTATGGCGCGCGCAGCTTCGGCGATCTGTTCTATCGCGAAGAGTTCGAGGCGCTTGCAGACGCCCACGACAATTTCAGCTTCGTGCCTGCGCTGTCCGATCCGGGTGAGGGGGAGCCTTGGGACGGCGCTACCGGCTTCATCCACGATATCGTCTTCGAACGCCATCTGCGCGACCACCTAGCGCCCGAGAACTGCGAATTCTACCTGTGCGGCCCGCCGCTGATGATCGACGCCGTGCTTGCCATGCTCGATGAGGCGGGGGTCGAGCCCGAATCCATCTTCTTCGACGACTTTGGAGTATGACCCATGAAGATCGACAGACGCCGTTTCCTTGCTTCCGCCGCCATGCTCACCCTTGCTCCGGCGCTGCCGGCATGGGCTGGTGGCGACGTCATCACGCTGAACGGCCCCGCTTTCGGGGCATCTTGGCGTCTGGCGGCGTCGGGCATCGACCACCCGGAAGACCTGCGCGGAGCGATTGAAGCCGTAATCGCCGACGTCGACAGGGCGATGTCGCCCTTCCGACCCGACAGCGAGCTTTCTCGCTTCAACGCCGCGGTGACGACCGATTGGCAGTCGCTCTCGCCGGCGATGAGTGCGGTGACCGCCGAAGCCTTGCGCATCGCACGCCTCACGCAGGGCGCCTTCAACCCGACCGTCGGCCCGCTCGTCGCGCGCTACGGTTTCGGGCCGATCCGCGCTGGCAAGGCGGGTCGCGCTGATGAACTGGAAGTCGGCCCGAATGGTCTGCGCAAGACGCGCCCGGAACTGTCGCTTGATTTGTGCGGCATCGCCAAGGGTCATGCGCTTGACAGGCTGGCGGAAACCTGTGTGGCGCACGGGCTGGCCGCCTTCCTGATGGAACTGGGCGGCGAGGTGGTCGCGCGGGGTCGCCATCCCGACGGCCGCACCTGGCAGATCGGCGTCGAGGCGCCGACGGGCGAGGGCAGTGCGATCCGCCATGTCGCCGCCGTTGAGGGGGCGGCGCTCGCCACCTCGGGCGATGCCGTCAATGGCTATGTCCATCGCGGCCGGCGCTACAGCCACATCATCGAGCCCGGCGGCCGGCCTGCCGGCTCGGCCTTGGCGTCCGTGACGGCGGCCTCAACAACGGCCATGACGGCGGATGCGCTGGCCACCGCGCTCTATGCGATGGGACCGAAAGCGGGTCCAGATTTTGCGAATGCGCACAGCATCGAAGCGCTGTTCCTTATGAAGGACGGGCGGGTGGAGACCGTCGGCGGGTTCGAAGCTCGCCTGCTGGCATGAGCGGGCCGATGGCGACGCTACTACTCACCTTCACGCTGTTTCTGCTCGCCATGGCCGGCTTGGCCGTGGGCGTCGCTCTCGGGCGCCGGCCCATCGCCGGATCGTGTGGCGGGCTCGCCTGCAGCGACAGCCAAGGCTGCGGAACCTGCGGTCGGGGGAGCGCGCCGTGAACCGCCGTCCGACGATCGCTGACTTCATGGCGACAAGCCTCGTGACCCTGCCACCGGAGATGGAGATCAACCGGGCGATGGTGGTCCTGCTCGACGCGCGCATTTCCGGCGCCCCGGTGCTCGACGCTGCCGGCTCGCTCCTCGGTGTCCTGTCGAAAAAGGACTGCCTGCGCGCTGCGCTCAACTCCAGCTACCACCACGAATGGGGCGGGCTGGTCGCCGACTACATGTCGCGCGAGGTGGAGACGCTCGACGCCGACCTCGACCTGGTTCAGGCGGCTGAGCGTTTCCTCAGCAGCCACTACCGCCGGTTCCCCGTCGTGAGCGCCGGCCGCCTCGTGGGCCAGATCAGCCGCGCCGACGTTCTGCGCGGGCTGGTGGAACATTGGGGTAACCTGCGTCATGGGTAAACGGCGCTCGTCGTCAGCTGGATTGTGTGATCGGATCATTGAAAATCTTCATGCTACGGAACAAAATGAACAAGAAGCTATCAACGATTCAGGTTCCGCTAGCCATCGCGCTTGTCGTGCCTCCGCCTTTCTTTTGTTTGCCACCTCCGACCGTGTAGCGCTGCGATAATGGGGAGCGGCGAACGAAACGATCCGAAGATTGCACGTCCGATCAACGGTCTGATTGTCGATGCCCATCGGCATCAGCTTCCATTTGATCTGCGCCGAGTGAGGTATGTATTAGCTGCGGCCGAATATTGTAGCTTTCGGCGCGCATCACGCGTTCTCGAAACGATGCCCTCGAGCGTCAGCCGCGGCGTCCGCGATTTTGAGGATGAGCTCGGGGTGGCGTTGTTCGAGCGAGGGTCATTCGGCGTTCGCCTCACTGCTGCAGGTGAGCGGTTTCTCTGCCATATCGTTCCGGCACTTCGGCAAATTGAAGCGGCAATAAGCACTGCCGGTGCTGCTGGGAGAGTTGAGATTGGGGTGGTTCGAATTGGAATACTGACGTCGCTTGCTGGCGGCTTTCTGCGGCGTCTGTTGGAAACCTATACCGAGAGGCATCCCATGGTCATCATCGAGATCTACGATGGCGGCAGACGTGATCACATCGCCCGTATACGGGGGCGCGAAATCGATATCGCTTTCGTCACAGGTAGCGGCGCAGTTGCAGATTGTCAGACTGAGGAATTATGGAGCGAGCGTGTACACGCCGCGCTGCCAGAGCTTCATGTCTTGGCACGTCGTGAACGTCTCGACTGGCCTCAGTTGCGCGGCGAGAATTTTATTGTCACGCGGGACGATCCTGGCCCGGAGGTGCGCGACTATATTGTGCGGCGCTCCGCCGACTACAGCACCTATCCAATAGTTGAGCAAAAGCCTTGCGATCAGGACACGCTGATGAATCTCGTCGCAATAGGTCAGGGCATTACGCTGGTCTCGGCGGCATGGGCGGCGGTGGGCGTGCCGGGTCTGGCGCTGCGTCCGTTAACTGCGCCGGAGGATATCGTGCCGTTCAGCGCGGTTTGGTCGCCGGACAACGACAACCCGGCACTGCGCCGATTCGTATCGGTCGCACACACGCTCGCTGGCCGGTCCCGACACGGCAAGGCGCGGACGGTCAGCACGCCGCCGCGGCGGAACGGGGCGGACGGGAAGCCGCACAGCTCGTCGGCATAAGCAGGCGGCGGGTGCCGGAAGAGATCAGGATTCGAGATCGGTCCTTCGCGCACCGTCGGCGTCATGCTTCGAACGCTGACCGGCGCGTGCCTTCTTGGCCCTGCGGGCGCGCCAGCCCCGATCGGATCGCAGGAAATCCTCCAGCATGAGCGGGATCAGCTCGTTGACATCGGCGGCCTCGTGAAGCTGGCTGTATTCGGCGGCGTATTCGGTCAGCTCTTCGTCGAGCGTTTCTGACAAGCGGATGTTCCTGCGCACGTAACGGACCTTGGGAATGGGTCCGAGTTTCAGGTCCGGCATGGCGCGCCTCCTTCCTGTGTGATGCCGTGGAGTTCACATTTCCTCATCGTGCGGCGCCGTAGGGCTCGAGGACCAAATCTCGCGTTACGATGATCCTCACTGGGAAGCCCGGCCGGATGGTCAGCGTCGGCGCGACCTGCAACTGGCGCTGGATGATCTGCTGTCCGGCGTCGTTGATCGTGTCGCCCGCGCCGCTGCGGATCGCCTGGATCAGCCGGTCCTCGTCGCTCATGGTCAGCTCGGTGGCGGCAGCCAGCAGGGTCGAAAGTCCACCGGCCTTCGCCAGTTCCCACCAATGGTAGTCAACGCCGTCTTCGAGACCGGCATAGCCCTGCGTATCAGCGCCCGGCTGGCGCTCCAGCACGATGGAGCGGCCGTTGGGGAAGATCAGCCTGTTCCACACGAGCAGCACGCGGCGCTGACCGAAGGTGACGCCGGCATCGTATTCGCCGATTATGCGGGTGCCCTGCGGGATCAGCAGGAGGCTTCCCGTGGGACTGTCGTAGACGTGCTGTGTCACCTGGGCGGTGATCTGGCCGGGAAGGTCGGAACGGATGCCGGTGATGAGGGCGGCCGGGATCACCGAGCCGCCCTGAAGCACGAAGGGCGAAGCCGGCGCCGCCACGCGATCGGGCGCGACGGTGCGGCGATCGACCTCCGCGTTGAAGAAGGCCAAATGGCGGTCCTGCGTTCCAGCGCCGGTGAGGCCGGGCAAGCCGCTGCCAGGAGACGGCAGGAAGGACGGCGGGCCGGCGCCTGGCGCCGATCGCGTCTGGAAGAAGAGCTGGCTCGTGCGCGCCGCCTCCATTTCGGCGAGGCGGCGCTGCTCTTCCGGGTCGGCCTGCGGCATCGGCATGATTTCGGCAGGGATGGGGCGTCCTTCCTCGCGGGCGCGGACGATCGGTCCTCCGAGGTCACCTGGCAGCGGCGGCCCGAGTTGCGGGATGCCGCTGTAGTCGCGGGGCAGACCCTCCAATCCATCGGCCGTCTGGCGGCGGTCGGTGGTGAACAGTTGCTCGGACTGCTGGCTGCGGTCGGCGGTTTGGAGCGCATAAATAAGCGCGCCGCCGATGCCGAGACCGGCGACGACGCCGAGTCCGGCCAGCACCTTGCGCGAAATGCGGGTGACACGCGGCGCTTCGCCGCGCAGCCGCATGGTGGCGGCCGTGTCCGAAGCGGCGCCCATGCCTTCCTGCTTTCCGGCGCCTTCTCCCGTTCTGTTCCGGTTCGCGCTCATGTGCCCGGCCTCCCGTCGGTCCTGACGATCCGCACGGTCTGCTGGCGGTCGCCGCCGCCCAGGCGCAGTTCCGCCGCGCCGAACAGGCGGTCGACGATCAGGATGTTGTTGTAGATGCGGCTGTTGACGATCTCCGCCTGGCCGTCCGGACCAATGACGAAGATCGGCGGCATCTCGCCCTGAACGATGCCGCGCGGGAACTCGACATAGACCCTGCGGCCGTCGTCATAGACCGATACGGGCCGCCAGGGCGGCGTGTCGCCGGTGAGGCCGTAGCGGAAATTGCGCGCGGCGACGGCCGGAATGATCGGCGCGGCCGGCACGGTCTGGCGCTGCGAGACCGGCCGCGGCGGATAAGCCCACGCGACCGAAGGCATGTAGGGTCCGTCGTCGGAGCGCATCTCAATCATGTAGGTGCGCCGGTCGGTGGTGATGACGAGATTGGTGGTGATGTCGGCCCGTGTCGGCTTTACCAGCACATGAACGCGGCGGCTGACGCCGGAGCCGCTTTCGGAATCGCCGATGATCCATCGCGCGGTGTCGCCTGCCGCGATCGGGCCGGCGCCGGTCAGGCTTTCGCCGGGCTCCAGCGCGATGGTCGTGATCTGTCCCGGCGCGGCGTAGACCTGATACAGCGCCCCTTCGGACCAAGGGTAGATCTGGATGGAATTGTAATAGCCCTCCTGACGCGGCTCGACGCGCGCGGCGAGATTGGCGTTTTCGACGCGGGCCGTGGGCGTGGTGGCCGGCGCTCCGCCGCGCGCCGGCGTCCAGGCCGGGGGCACATGGACCGGCCGGGGCGTCTCGTCCGGGACGGCGGCGGGGACCACCGGGAGCGGCGGCACGTCGGCGTCATAGCTGATCTGCGGCGGACGCGGCGCGGTGGCGCAGCCGGCAAGCGCGGATGCCGATAGAAGCACGGCGAACAGGACGGAGGCGCGGACGGCCGGGCGGCCTGGTGCAAAGGCGGTCGGTCGGTTCATTGCCCCAGCTCCCGAGACCAGTTGATCGCATTGACGTAGACCCCCAGCGGATTGCGCCGCAGCCGCTCGGCGTCGCGCGGCGCCTGGATGGCCACAGTCAGGATGGCGGTCCACCGATCCGTGCCGGCGAGCTGGCCGTTCTCGAAGCTGCGCTCGCTCCAGGCGACGCGGAAGGAATCGGGCGAGGCCCGGATGACGCTGGAAACCTCGACGCTGACCTGCTGCCGACCGACGCGGCCGAAGGGATCGGCGGAGCGCGCATAGTCGTTGAGGGCGACCGCGCCGCGATCGGTCGTGAATTCGTAGGCGCGCAGCCAGTTCTCCCGCACGACGATCGGATCGGCCGGCAGGCCGCGGACCTGCTCGACGAAGCGGGCGAGGTGGAACGCGATCTGCGGGTCGGTCGGGCGATAGTCGGCGACGGCCGGCTCGATTGCGCGGGCCTCGCCCCTGCTGTCGACTTCGACCACCCAGGGCACGACGGTCCCGCGCGCCGACTGCCAGACCAGCGCGGAGGCGAAGCCGGCCGACAGGATCAGGCAGCCGAAGGCCATGAAGCGCCAGTTGCGGGCCTGGACGCGGGCGGAGCCGATGCGGTCGTCCCAGGTTTGGGCGGCGCGTTGATAAGGCGTCTCGGGTTCCGGCGTCGCGCCGTAACGGGTCGTGGGTCGCTTGAAGAAGTTCATGTGCGGTCACTCTCTGAAAGGCTGATGGAGGAGCCGCCGCCATGGCTGTCGCCGGAGCGAACGGCGTGGGCTGCAGCCGAGACGCCGTGGTTCATGGCCTGCGAACGGCGTATCCTTTGCGCCCATGCGGGCGGCGTGCCGGCGGCGGGAGCGGCCGCGGCGGATTCGGAAGCGCCGCCGACCGTCCCCATGGACGACGAACCGCCGGTCGCGGCGGCGGCGGCGCGGCCGCCGGCGGCATAGGAGGAGCGCAGGGATTCGGAGGCGCGGGAGATGGCGCGCTTGACCGGGGCCATCGCCGCGCCGCCGCCGGCGCGGGCGACGCCGCCGAGGCCGGAGGCGACATCGGCAGCGCCCGACTGACCGGCGGAAGCGAGCGAATAGGCGGTAGATGCGCCTCCCGCCACGGCCGCGCCACCACGGACGGCCGCGGCTCCACCGGACAGGGCCGCCGCGCTGCCGCGCGCGGCGAGCATGGCGCCGCCACCGGCCGCGACGCTTGCGCCGGCGACGGCAAGGCCGGTTCCCACGGCCGCGCCAGCGCCGAGCTGGGGACCGCCGGAGACGAGACCATTCGCGATACCGGGACCGAAGATGCCCAGGCCAAGCAGCGAGAGCGCGGCCAGCACGATCGCCATGGCCTCGTCGATGCTCGGCTGCTCGCCGCCGAATCCTTGCGTGAACTCGCCGAACAGCGTCGAGCCGATGCCGATGATGACCGCCAGGACCAAGACCTTGATGCCGGATGAGACGACGTTGCCCAGCACGCGCTCGGCCATGAAGGCGGTCTTGCCGAAAAGCCCGAAGGGAATGAGCACGAAGCCGGCCAGCACGGTCAGCTTGAACTCGATCAGCGTGACGAAGAGCTGCACCGCGAGGATGAAGAATGCGAGGATCACCAACGCCCAGGCGAAGAACAGGCAGGCGATCTGGATGAAGTTCTCGAAGAAGGCGATCCAGCCCATCAGGTCGGAGATGGATTCGAGGAGCGGACGGCCCGCATCGAGGCCCGTCTGCGCGACGCGGCCGGGGCGCATCGAGATCCTCGGCGGAAAAGCTCGTGCCGGAGGCCATCAGGCCGAGCCCGGCGAAGCTCTCGAAGACAATGTTGGCGAGCATCGTCCAGTTGGAGATCAAATAGGCGAAGACGCCGATGAACAGGGTCTTCTTGACCAGGCGCGCGATGATGTCGTCGTCCGCGCCCCACGCCCAGAACAGCGCCGCGAGCGTCACGTCGATGACGATCAGCGTGGTGGCAATGAACGCCACCTCGCCGCCGAGCAGGCCGAAGCCGGAGTCGATGTAGGAGGTGAAGACCTCCAGAAAGCGGTCGATGACGCCGGTGCCCTCCATCGGTCAGCGTCCTTCGCCCTGGCCGAGGAAGCGACGGCGGTTCTCGGCCCAGGCGGTCAGGCAATCGGCATCGGCGGCAGCGGCCTCGCCCATCTCCTGACAGCGCACCAGCGCCTCGCGCAGCGGGTCGAGGAGACTCGATGACGATTTGCGGCGCGGGGCGAACCGCCGCCGGTTCGTCCTTGCGCGTCATGTCGAGAACCGCTGCCGTGGCGGCGACGGCCACGAAGACGACCGCGCCGATGCGAGCGAGAATTTTCCCGTCCATTCCGTCCCCCTTTCCGGCGGTCAATTGCCGCCGGAGAACATCTGCGCATTGCCGGGCTGGTAGCCGGGTCCGGCGGTCAGGAACCGGCGGCGCTGTTCGCGGCCCAGCTCGGCCGCTGCCGCGCGTTCCGCCTCGACCAGGGCATTGGCCCTTCCATTGGCCGCGAGCATGGCGGTCAGGTCGGCGAGTTGCCCCGCTTGGAGCGCGAGGAGCTGGTTGCCGGCCTGGGTTGCCTGGAGCGCGCCGACCGCGCTCTGGCTCTCGCCGACGAGCGCGGCCATCTCGGCGCGCTGGCCGTCGATGTTGCCGACGACCCCGGCCTGCACGCGCATGGCGTCCTGCAAGCCGCCGACCGTGTTGCCCCATCGCTCGCGGGCCTGGTCGACAAGCTGGCGATCGGTCATGGAGAGATCGAGATTGGCGTATTGCTGCTCGAACATCTGGTCGATCTGCTGCACGTCGAAGGCGATGCGCTGGGCTTCCCCCAGGAGCTGTTGCGTGCGGGCGACCGATTGCTGGAGCTGCTGGAGCGAGGAATAAGGCAGGCTTGTCAGGTTCCTGGCCTGGTTGATGAGCATCTGCGCTTCGTTCTGGAGCGACTGGACCTGGTTGTTGATCTGTTCCAGGGCGCGCGCCGCCGACAGGACGTTCTCGGCATAGTTGGACGGATCGAACACGATCCTGCCGAAGCCGAAGAGCTGCGCGTGGGCGGGCGTGGCGATCATCGGCGCCATGACGATAGGCGCGGCAAGCGCAAGCGTGACGGCCGTAGCGACGCCAAGCCGGCGACGAGCGCAATGGTAGGTAGTCGTCATTGATCGGTCTCCTTCGTGGGCTGGTCGAGGAACGGAGGAACGGCCGCAGCGGCGTCCGCAACGGCGATGTTGGGAAGCTCGGGTATGAGGTCGGCGGCCCAGCCGAGGGCGCACTCGCCGAGCCATGCTTCTAGAAAGTGGTCGCGGCCGGCGGCGGCGAGCACGCGGTCGACAAGGGCGTGGTGATGTTTCGAGGATGCCGCGCACAGTGCGAGGGCGACATCGCCGAGGCCCAGCTCAAACAGGCGGTTGCCCCTGCGGCTGACAGTAGTAGTCCCGCTTCGGGTCGCCCGTGCGAGGATTTCGATCTGGCGGTCGTTCAGCCCGAAGCGGCGATAGATCGCGAGGATTTGCGGCTCGATGGCGCGCTCGTTGGGCAGGAACAGCCGCGTCGGACAGCTTTCGACGATCGCGGCGGCGATGCCGGAGTCGCCGATGTCGGAAAGCGACTGCGTGGCGAAGATCGCCGCGGCGTTTTTCTTGCGCAGAGTCTTGAGCCACTCGCGGAGCTGGTCCGCGAAATCCTTGATCGTCGAGCGCGAGCCAGCCCTCGTCGATGATGAGCATGGTCGGCCGACCGTCGAGACGCCCTTCGATCCGATGGAAGAGATAGGTGAGCACGGCCGAGGCCGCGCCCGTGCCGATGAGGCCCTCGGTCTCGAACGCCTGCACGGAGCCCGCGCCGAGATGCTCGGTCTCGGCGTCGAGCAGTCGTCCGTAGGGACCGCCGAGGCAATACGGCTTCAAAGCCTGCTTGAGATCGTTCGATTGCAGCAGGACCGAGAGCCCGGTGATGGTGCGTTCCTCGACCGGCGCCGAGGCCAGCGATGTGAGCGTCGACCACAGGTGCTCCTTCACGCCCGGGGTGATCTGGACGCCTTCACGAGCAAGGATCGAGACGATCCAGTCCGCCGCCCAGGCGCGCTCGGGGACGTCATGGATGCGCGCGAGCGGCTGGAGCGCGACGGTCGCGTCCGCGGCCTCGCTCATGCCGCCGCCGAGATCGTGCCAGTCGCCGCCCATCGCCAACGCGGCGACGCGGATGGAGCCTCCGAAATCGAAGGCGAATATCTGGTTGTTCGGGTAGCGCCGGAACTGGAGCGCCATTAGCGCGAGCAGCACGCTCTTGCCGGCGCCGGTCGGGCCGACGACGAAGGTGTGGCCGACGTCGCCGACATGAAGGGAGAGCCGGAACGGTGTCGATCCTTCGGTCCTGGCGTAAAGCAGCGGGGGCGCACCGAGATGATCGTTGCGTTCCGGCCCGGCCCATACGGCTGACAGGGGGACCATGTGGGCGAGGTTGAGGGTCGAGACCGGCGGCTGCCGGACATTGGCGTAGGGGTGGCCGGGCAGCGAGCCGAGCCAGGCTTCGATGGCGTTGACCGTTTCGGGGATAGCGGTGAAGTCGCGGGCCTGGACGATCTTCTCGACCAGCCGGAGCTTTTCAGTGGCTATCCCCGGATCGCGGTCCCAGACCGTGACCGTGGCGGTGACGTAGGCTTCGCCCACATCGTCGCTGCCCAGCTCCTGCAGGGCCATGTCCGCGTCGAGCGCCTTGTTGGCCGCGTCGCTGTCCATCAGCGTCGAAGCCTCGTTGGTCATCACCTCCTTGATGATGGCGGCGATCGACTTGCGCTTGGCGAACCATTGCCGCCTGATCCTGGTGAGCAGCCTGGTCGCGTCGGTCTTGTCGAGCAGGATCGCCCGCGTCGACCAGCGATACTCGAAGGCGAGACGGTTCAGCTCGTCGAGGATTCCGGGAAAGGTCGCGGTCGGGAATCCGATCACAGTGAGCGTGCGCAGATGATGCTCGCCCAGGCGCGGTTCGAGCCCGCCGGTCAGCGGATCGTCCACGAGGATCGCATCGAGATACATCGGTGTCTCGGGCACTCGCACGCGCTGGCGCCGGGTCGAGACGGTCGAATGGAGGTAGGTCAGCGTCTCGCCGTCATCGAGCCAGTCGACCTCGGGCACGAAGCCCTCGACGAGCTGAAGGATGCGGTCGGTGCGGTCGACGAAGCCGGCGAGCAATTCCCAGGGATCGACGCCGGTGCGCTCCTTGCCCTCGTAGAGCCAGCTTTCGGCGCGGCTCGCCTCCTCGGCCGGCGGCATCCACAGGAAGGTGAGGTAATAGCGGGACTCGAAATGAACGCCCTCTTCCTCGAACTGCTCGCGCCGCTCGACCTCGACCAGCGCGGAGGCCGCATCGGGAAAGTGGCTGTCGGGATAATGGGTCGCCTGGACACGCTGGGCTTCGACGAACACGGCCCATCCGCTGCCGAGGCGGCGCAGCGCGTTGTTGAGGCGCGCGGCCGTGCCGACCAGCTCGGAGGGCGTCGCGGAATCGAGATCCGGTCCGCGAAAGCGCGCCGTGCGTTGGAACGAGCCGTCCTTGTTCAGCACCACGCCCGGCGCGACGAGCGCGGCCCAAGGCAGATAGTCGGCAAGTCGGGCGCTGCGGTTGCGATATTCGGAAAGGTTGATCATGGCGGCGTCACTTCACGCGCGGAAGAAGGGCGGGTAGCGCAGATGCCGGCGCGTCACGTCCAAGAACCGGGCGTTGCGCCGCGCGGCCCAGACCGCCGCGAAGTGACCGATTGCCCAGATTACGAGGCCGGCGAGCCAGAGCCGCAGGCCGAGCGCGACGGCCGCAGCGATCGTGCCGTTGGCGATCGCAACGGCGCGCGGGGCGCCGGCAAGAAGGATCGGCTCGGTGAGCGAGCGATGCACTGGAGCGAAGAAGCCGCGAACCTCGTCCATCACGCCACCTGCGCCCCGCCGCCGAAGCTGAAGAAGCTGAGAAAGAAGGAGCTGGCGGCGAAGGCGATCGAGAGCCCGAACACGATCTGGATCAGGCGCCGGAAGCCGCCGCTGGAATCGCCGAATGCCAGTGTTAGCCCGGTGATGATGATGATGATGACCGCGATGATCTTGGCGACCGGACCCTCGATCGAATTCGAGGATGGATTGCAGCGGCGCCTCCCATGGCATCGAGGAGCCGGCGGCGTGGGCCGCCGAGGTCATGGCAAGCGTCGTGATGACGGCGGCGCCGGCGGTCAGGATGTGGCGATCTAAATGGATCGGTCGTGCGGGCATGGCTGGTCAGTCCTCGTTCAGACGGGTTGCGGGCTTGAGGCGGTAGTCGCCGTCCGGACCGAGGCCCTCGACGGCGGAAAGCTCGGAGAGGCGACGCGCGGCGCCCCGGCCGGAGAGCACGGCGATCAGGTCGATGGTCTCGGCGATGAGGGCGCGCGGGACGGTGACGACAGCTTCCTGAATGAGCTGCTCCAGCCGCCGCAGCGCGCCGATGGCGCTGCCGGCGTGGATGGTGCCGGCGCCGCCCGGATGGCCCGTGCCCCAGGCTTTGAGGAGGTCGAGGGACTCGGCACCGCGCACCTCGCCGATGGGGATGCGGTCAGGCCGCAGCCGCAGCGAGGAGCGCACCAGATCGGATAGCGTCGCCACGCCGTCCTTGGTCCGCATGGCAACGAGGTTCGGCGCGCTGCACTGTAGCTCTCGGGTGTCCTCGATGATCACGACGCGGTCCGCGGTCTTCGCCATCTCGGCGAGGAGCGCATTGGTGAGCGTGGTCTTGCCCGTCGAGGTGCCGCCGGCGACGAGAATGTTGCGCCGCGTGGCGACGGCGAGGCGCAGCACTTCGGCCTGGCCGGCATTCATGACGCCCGCGGCCACGTAGTCGTCGAGCGTGAAGATCGCCACGGCGGGCTTGCGGATCGCGAAGGTGGGAGAGGATACCACAGGGGGCAGAAGGCCCTCGAAGCGCTCGCCCGTCTCGGGCAGCTCGGCCGAGACACGCGGACGACGCGGATGCACCTCGGCGCCGACATGATGCGCCACAAGGCGGATGATGCGCTCGCCGTCGGCCGGCCACAGCCGCTCGCCCGTGTCGGCCAGTCCCTCGGCGAGACGGTCTACCCACAGTCGGCCGTCGGGGTTGAGCATGATTTCGACGATGCGGGTGTCTTCCAGGAAGCCGGCGATGGCCGGGCCCATCGCGGTTCGCAGCATCCGCGCCCCGCGTGTTGTCGCCTCCGACTGCCCGCTGAAATCCGTCATCCTGTCCCCGCGAGATCAAGTTCACGCCTGCTGCCGGCGCATCGGGGACGATTAAGAAAACCGGAAAAGGCTGCTTGGCAACAATGAATTCGATCGTAGAAGAGCTGTGGCGTGAGGAGGTGGATGAACGACGGAATCGAGGGTCTACGGCGGTGACGGGAAGGTGGCTCGAGACCCGAATCGGGAAGCACTTGCATCGAGCGTGCGAATTGCGTCCGAGATTGATGAGCTGGCACAGGGGCCGAGGAAGTCATGCTACTCACGGAAGGGTCCGCTCTCGCGCCAATGCTCTCCTGCTGCAGCGTCATGCGCGATCAGACACGCGCGTGCCATGAGCAACGATCTTCGGCGGACCATCCAATGGTCTTTGATTCCCGATTTCGCTAGAATGGTCGATAGTCAACGATCATTGCGCCGAAAGAGGAAGAAATGGACCGTCTCGACTGCGATCGGATGTTTCTCGCTGTGATCGAGACAGGCAGCTTCACGGGGGCGGCAGAGAAACTGGGCACGCGGTCCGGCCAGGCGTCCAAACGGATCTCGCGCCTAGAGACCGAGTTGGGCGTGCGGCTGCTCAACCGGACGACGCGATCCGTCGCGCCGACGGAGGCTGGGCGAGCCTACTAGCAGCCCGTACAGGCCAAGGACGAGAAGGGCGGTTTCGTCCGCCAGACCTCCAGTTTCCGCAACTGGATCGTCCCTGACGGCAGCGCCGGGTCGACAGGTGAAGGCGGCTTCGAGGCCGAGGCGGGTCGCTACCATCTCTACGTCGCGCTGATCTGCCCCTGGGCCTCGCGCGCGCTGATCGGCCGCAAGCTGAAGGGGCTCGAGAACATGGTCTCGGTTTCCGTCGTCGAGCCGGCACTCTCCGACCAGGGATGGCAATTCGGCGACACTGGCGGCGCTGACTCGGACACAGTGAATGGCGGCACCCACCTGCACGAGATCTACACCCGAGCCGATCCCGCCATCTCCGGCCGAGCAACGGTTCCGGTGCTGTGGGACAAGCAACGCGGAACGATCGTCAACAACGAATCCGCGGACATTCTGCGGATGCTGATCTCAGGTTTCGGTAATCTGGCGGACGACACGTTCGACCTTTATCCAGCAGACCTCCGCGAGAAAATCGACGCGCTCAACTCTCGCATCTACCTGGCTCTCAACAACGGCGTCTACCGCGCGGGCTTCGCAACGACGCAAGCCACCTACGAGGAGGCGTTCCACGATGTCTTCGTCATACTCGATGAACTAGAGTCGCGCTTGGGACAGAGCCGCCACTTCCTCCTCGGCGACCAATTCACGGAGGCGGATGTGCGACTCTTTGTGACGCTGGTGCGGTTTAACGTCGCTTACCACGGCCTCTTCAAGTGCAATCTTCGGCGTATCGCGGACTATCCCGCCCTGAGCCGCTACCAAGCACGGATCCTCGCCATTCCCGGCGTGCGCGACACGGTCAGCATCGACCACATCAAGCGTGGCTACTACTCGATCAAAGCGCTCAATCCGACCGGCATCGTTCCGGCGGGACCCGACCTGCCAGCTGCCCTTTGTAACTAGCGGACGCCTTGGTACGCTTGCCAAGGCCCCAAATTCTCCGTTGGAATGAACGGCTGGTTGGGCCGATGTGTTCATCACGCAGCACCATAGCTTGCAAAAATTTCGGTCGATCCGTCGCGTCGGATCAGGAACACCTCGTAGGCCTCGCGCTCGGCTTCCGGACCCATGCCGGGTGACCCGTAGGGCATCCCCGGCACTGCGAGCCCGATCGCGTCCGGGCGTTCCTCCAGTAGCCGATGGATATCGGCGGGCGGAACATGACCTTCGATCATGTAGCCCGCGATCCTGCAGGTGTGGCACGAACCCATCTCCTGCGGGATGCCATTGTCGAGCTTGTAGCGCGCGAGCGCCGTTCCCATGCTCTCCTCGACCGTCACCTCGAACCCGTCTGCCTGAACGATCTCGACCCAGGCCGAGCAACATCCGCAATTCGGGTCCTTGAGGACATGGAGAGCAGGTCTGGCGTCGGCCACCGCGGGAACAGCGGCGGCGACCGAGGCAGCGCATGCTCCCAGCATCAAGCCTCGCCGGGTAAAGTTCAGTTGCATTTCTTCCTCCATTCTCTGAGGCATCGCCTGCGATTTTCCCGGTGCTTCATGGCATCTGTCCCCGAAGTTTTACCGCACGCACCGGGTTCTTTCCATGCGGCAGCATTTCTCAGTTCCTCATCATCGGCCGACGTCAGCCATCGGAGCCCGGAAGCGCTTCAGCCTCAGCGCATTGCCCAACACGAACACGCTCGACATCGCCATGGCTCCGGCCGCCAGGACCGGCGACAGGAGCAACCCGAAGGACGGATACAGCACACCGGCTGCGACCGGGATGAGCGCAGTGTTGTAGGCAAAGGCCCAAAACAGGTTCTGCCGGATGTTCCGGATCGTCGCCTTGGACAGCGCGATCGCATTCGGAACGCCCTTGAGGCTGCCCGACATCAGGACCACATCAGCGGCCTCGATGGCGATGTCGGTTCCCGTGCCGATGGCGATGCCGACATCCGCCTCAGCCAATGCGGGCGCGTCGTTGATGCCGTCCCCGACATAGGCGAGCCCGCCATGCTGGCGCTTCAGCGCCCTGACGGCCTCCACCTTGCCGTCCGGCAGCACCTCTGCCACGACCACGTCGATACCGAGCTGCCGTGCGATGGCTTGCGCCGTGCGCCGGTTGTCACCGGTGATCATCGCCACCTTCAGTCCGAGGTCGTGCAGGGCGCGGATGGCCTCCGGCGTGGACGTCTTGATCGGATCGGCGACGGCGATGATCGCGGCGAGCTTGCCGTCAATGGCGGCATAGAGCGGCGACTTGCCCTCGTCGGCCAGTCGCGCGGCAGATTGCAGCGAATGCACCGACATCGAGGCCCGAGCTTCTCCATGAACCGATCGGCGCCGATCTCGACGCGGCGTCCGCCGACATCAGCGCTGACGCCATAGCCCGTCACGCTGTCGAACCGGGACAGATCGGACGAGCTTCAGCCCGTCTGCCTCGGCGGCTTCGACGATGGCGCGCGCGATCGGATGCTCGGATTTCACCTCGACCGAGGCGACCAGCGCCAGAACCTCCTTCGCGGATCATGACCACTGGTGGTCTCCAGGTCGGTCAGGGTGGGCTTGCCCTCGGTCAGCGTCCCGGTCTTGTCGAGCGCGACGACGCGGGCGTCCTTGAGCGACTGAAGCGCTTCGCCCTTGCGGAACAGCACGCCCATCTCCGCGCCGCGCCCGGTTCCGACCATGATCGACGTGGGCGTCGCCAGCCCCATCGCGCAGGGGCACGCGATGATCAGCACGGCGACGGCATTGACGAGCGCGAAGGTGATCGCAGGCTCCGGGCCGAAGATCGCCCAGACGAGGAAGGTCAGCGCCGCCGCCGCCATGACGGCAGGCACGAACCACAGCGTCACGCGATCAACGAGCGCCTGAATGGGAAGCTTGGAGCCCTGCGCCTCCTCGACCATACGGATGATCTGCGCGAGCATCGTGTCGGCGCCGACCGCGGTTGCGCGGAAGGTGAGCGCGCCGGTCTGGTTGACGGTACCGCCCACCACGGTCGCGCCAGCCTGCTTTTCGACCGGCACCGGCTCGCCGGTGATCATGGCTTCGTCGACGAAGGACGCGCCCTCGACGACCTCGCCATCCACGGCGATCCGCTCGCCGGGGCGAACATCGACAAGGTCCCCTGTCACGACGTCGCCAAGCGCCACCTCGACGACGCTTGTCATCGCGGCGAACGCGGGCCGTCTTCGGCTGGAGACCGACAAGGCGCTTGATCGCTTCCGAGGTCCTGCCCTTGGCCCGAGCCTCGAGGTAGCGGCCGAGAAGGATCAACGTGACGATGACGGCAGCCGCCTCGAAATAGACGTTCACCGTGCCTGGGGGCAAAAGCTGCGGCGCGAATGTCGCGACAACCGAGTAGGTCCAGGCGGCCAGCGTGCCGACCGCGACGAGCGAATTCATGTCCGGCGCGCCCTTGATGAGCGCCGGCAGGCCGATCCGGTAAAACCGCAGGCCCGGCCAGAACAGCACCACTGTCGTCAGAACGAACTGCAGATACCAGCTTTCGCGCATGCCGACGGTGTTCATGACGAGGTCATGGACGGCCGGGATCAGGTGCGAGCCCATCTCCAGCACGAACACCGGCAGCGTCAGGACGGCCGCGATGGCGACGTCGCGACCCAGGGCAGCTTGCTCCGCCTGCTTGCGGGACGCATGCGCCTCGTCGTCTTCGTTCCCGCTTGTCGCCGCGCCTCATACCCCGCAGCGGCGACTGCGGCGACGAGATCGCGATCCGTGACAGTGCCGGAGGCTGAAATCGGAGCCCGTTCGGTCGCCAGATTTACCGTGGCGGATGCGACGCCCGGAACTGCGAGCAGCGCCTTTTCCACGCGCGCCACGCAGGACGCGCAGGTCATGCCATCGATGGCGAGCGTGATCGAGCGGCCTGGAACCTCGTAGCCTGCGTCTTCGATCGCCCGGACCAGACTGGCCTGATCGACAGGCTGGACCAAGGTTACATCGGCACGCTCGGTGGCGAGGTTGACCGTCGCCTTTCCCACGCCTTCAACGCGGTTCAAGGCCTTCTCGACTCGCCCGACGCAGGACGCACAGGTCATCCCGACGATCGGAAGCGAAACGGTGGCGAGTTTTGGTGTCAGGTTGGAAGCGATCTCGGCGCTTCCTGTCGCGTGGACGTTCATCGTCAACTCCATTGGCGAGTGCTGTTGGAGCCCTTCTGCTCTTTCCAGTCACTGGAAGGTCAACACCCGATTTCGTGTTGATGACGCCCCTTGACCTTCCACCAACTGGAAGCCCCATCTCTTGGGGCTAATCAGAACCCGTCAGGAGAGTGCCATGCAGTTCCAGATCGACAACATGACGTGCGGCGGCTGCGCCAGGAGCGTCACCAAGGCGATCCATTCGGTCGACCCACAGGCAAAGGTCGACATCGATCTGCCCCAGAAGCGGGTGACCGTGGAGTCGGGCGCCGATCAATCTGCCGTTGCGGCCGTGCTCGAGGACGCCGGGTTCTCGCCTCGCCCTGCGGCATGACGCTCGGCCAATAGTCGGAAGCAGCGCCAAGAGGAACGCGCTCACCTGGAGCGGGTTGTAACTGCTGAGCTAGCGTCTTCCCTGGTGGGTCACTATTGATGAAAAAATCAGCGCGGATTTGGAACATGGCAATGGCAGCGTTACTGGCGCTGGCATTCGCCTTCATCTGGCCGCCTGCCAACTTTGGCTCCCCATCACCCTATGATCACGCAGCGCAAGCGGAAGCCCATACTCAACACGCTCATGCCAAACCGAGCGGCCAGCACAGCTTTCTCACCGTTCAGATGGACGCCGACTGTGATGCTGCGGCAGCAGGCTGTTGCATGATGGCTCATTGCTGTCCGGGGATTTCAGTCGGAGCGCATGAAATTACCACCGTTGCGGCCAGCGACGAGACGACGGCTGCGACGCCGGTGCCGGGCTTGGGCAGCGATCCTGGGGTGATCCTCCCCCCTCCGCGACGTCTGTGGCTCTGATCGCTCGACAAATCATACATTCAGGAGAACTCAAGATGACTATCGCAAAGACGATCCTCGCCGCGGCTGTCGCCGCAACCGCGTTCTCGGCGCCCGCTTTGGCGCAGGACGCGGAATTCCAGCTCCCCGAGCAGTGCACGACAGCGGCCGCCGCGGGCGGCATGGACCACTCGGCCATGGGACATGGTGGCATGCACGGCAATCAGGGCGGCGGCATGGGCGCCGGCATGATGGAGATGATGGGCATGGGAGGCATGGACCTCGAATCCATGCCCGAGCATGTCCAGGAGAACATGCGCAAGATGATGATCACCATGCCGGCCATGCACGAAGGCATGATGATGGAGGATGCCGACGTGGCCTTCGCCTGCGGAATGATCGCCCACCATCAGGGCGCCATCGACATGGCTGAGGTGTTGCTCGAGCACGGCGACGATCCGCAGATGCGCGCGCTCGCCGAAGAGATCATCGCGGCGCAGGGCCCCGAGATCGAGCGGATGACCACCTGGCTGGCTGAAAACGCCAACTGAGACCACAGCTGGCCGCGCGGTGCAGACCGCGCGGCCACTTCTGTCCGCTCGCCTCGAAATCTCTTGAGCTTCCAGCGGCTGGAACCCCTATATTGGCGGGAGCAGCTACGGAGATGCCGCCATGAACATCGGAACAGCCGCCAGGCAATCGGGCCTGCCGCCCAAGACGATCCGCTACTACGAGGACATCGGTCTGCTGACCGCCGACCGGGCCGCCAACGGGTACCGCGACTATTCCAGCGAGGACGTCCACCGGCTGCGCTTCGTCCAGCGATCCCGCAGCCTCGGGTTTTCGGTCGAGGAATGTCGGCAGCTGCTCTCCCTCTACACCGACCGCGACCGCGCCAGCGCGGATGTGAAGGCGATCGCCACCGAGAAGCTCGGCGAGATCGACCGCAAGATCGCGGAACTGACCGGGTTGCGGGAGATGCTCGGGCATCTTGTCGAGAACTGCCACGGCGACGCCCGCCCCGACTGCCCGATCATCGACGGGCTCTCGGGAAAGTCGCGCGACCACTAGGACGTGAGGAGATCGGAACGATGATGGGCGACGGCATGATGTGGGGAATGGGGCTGTGGGGCCTTGTGGTCGCTGTCCTCGTGGTGCTCGTCGTTGCGGCCCTGGTCAAATACATCTTCTTTCGCTGATGGCAGGGTCGTGGCGCAGACGGGGGCACGGATGCCGGTCAAACCGCTCTTGCCCGGTCGGCTTCTGTTGCCTGCATTGTCCGTGATGATCGGGCTCATGCCGGTTCCGGCCGCGGCGTTCCTGCACGCCTCCGAGACGGACACCGACTCCGGCCGCGCGCTTTACGTCGAGCACTGCGCGGCCTGCCACGGCGTCGATCTGGAGGGACAGCCCGACTGGCGCAGCCCCGACGCCAACGGCCTCTATCCGGCGCCGCCCCATGACGAGACCGGCCACACCTGGCACCACGATGATGCGATGCTGATCGACTACATCACCCGAGGCGGTCAGGCCGTGCTGGACGACATGGGCGTGACCTTCACGTCGGGCATGCCGGGCTTCGGCTCCGTGCTGGACGAGAGCGAGATCGAAGCCATCCTGGACTACATCAAGTCGACCTGGCCCGAACACATTCGCGACGCGCAGGCGCAGAGGTCCAACGCGGCCGCCGCAGATTGACGATCTCCCGACACCCGTCAGACCTTCCGAAAGAGCCCGAAGTGGAACCGCTGCACGCTGCCCCACGGCGTGCGGTGTTCGTGGCTCAGCGATCGGACGAGCCGATAGCCGCTACCCAGCCGTTCCGAAAGCAGGGCCGCATCATAGCGAGCGACCGGCAAACCGCTGCACGAGGTCGGGCCATCTGGCGCGAACGTTCCGATGATGGCGTGGCCGCCGGGGACCAGGGCCCGATCCATGACCCGCAGATAGGCGTCCTGATCGGCAGCCTCGGTCAGGAAATGGAACGCGGCCCGATCATGCCAGACGTCGAAGCGGCCGGAGGGCTGCCAGTGCAGGACGTTCGCCACCACCCATTCGACCGGCGCATCCTGGCGATAGCCGCGCGCGAGCCGTTCGCAAGGCGGTTTCCGAGAGATCGAGCACGGTGATCCGGCGGAACCCCTGTTCCAGCAGGCAATCCACCAGCCTCGAGGAGCCCGCGCCCGACATCGACGATGGCCGCGTCCTTGCCCGCGCCTGTCTCCGCGATGAGGTCGAGCGATACCTGCGGACGGTCCTCGAACCAGCTTGTCTCGGCCTCCTCCTTGCTCCGGTAGACGCCTTCCCAGCGGTTCGGGTCTTCGGACATCGTCAGTCCCTTCACAGCTCGATCCGCCGCAGTCGCAGCGCGTTGCGTGATCACCGACACGGACGACAGGCTCATCGCCGCCGCTGCGATCATCGGCGACAGCAACATCCCGGTGAGCGGGTAGAGCAGCCCCGCCGCGACCGGCACGCCAAGCGCGTTGTAGGCGAAGGCGAAGAACAGGTTCTGCTTGATGTTGCGCAGGGTGGCGCGGGCCAGCTTGCGCGCCCGGACGATGCCCATCAGGTCGCCGCCCAGCAGGGTGATGCCCGGCGCTTTCCATCGCCACATCCGCCCCGGTGCCCATGGCGATGCCGACATCGGCGGCGGCCAGCGCGGGCGCGTCGTTCACCCCGTCGCCCGCCATCGCGATCTTGTGGCCGTCGCGGCGCAACTGGTCGATCAGATCCTTCTTGGCCTCGGGCAGGACGCCGGCGCGCACCTCGTCGATGCCGAGCTTGCCCGCCACCGCCTGCGCCGTGCGTTCGTTGTCGCCCGTCGCCATGATGACCCGCAGACCTTGCGCGTGCAGTTCCCGGATCGCCTGCGCGGTGCTGTCCTTGATCGGGTCGGCCACCGCCACGATGCCGGCAAGCGCGCCATCGACCGCGATGAACATCGCCGTCTTGCCCTCGGCGCGCAGGGTGTCGGCCTTTGCTTCGGCCGGCGCCCGTGTCCAGCCCCATCTCCCGCATCATCGCCGCATTGCCGAGCGCCACCGCGCGTCCGCCGACCTTGCCGCGCACGCCCTTGCCGGTGACCGCCTCGAAGTCCGTCGGCCTCCTGACGCGGCGCGCCCTGCGCCTCGGCGCCCTCGACGATCGCCTCGGCCAGCGGGTGTTCCGAGCCGCGCTCGAGCGCGGCGGCCAGCGACAGCAGGTCGGCCTCGGTGATATCCCCCAAGCGCCACGGTATCCGTCAGCTTCGGCTTGCCCATGGTCAGGGTGCCGGTCTTGTCCACGATCAGCGTATCGACCGCCGCCATGCGCTCCAGCGCCTCGGCGTCCTTGATCAGCACGCCCGCCTGCGCGCCGCGCCCCGCCGCCGTGGTGATCGAGATCGGCGTCGCCAGCCCCAGCGCGCAGGGACAGGCGATGATCAGCACCGACACCGCCGAGGCGATGGCAAAGACCAGCGCGGGCTCGGGGCCGACGGTCAGCCAGACGACGAAGGCGACGATGGCGATGGCGACCACCGTCGGCACGAACACCGCCGACACCCGGTCGGCCAGCCCCTGGATCGGCGCGCGCGACCGGCGCGCGTTCGACACCATGGCCACGATCTGCGCCAGCACGGTGTCGGACGCCGACCTTGCCCGCCTCGATCACCAGAGAGCCGTTCTTGTTGATCGTGGCCCCGGTCACCGCATCGCCCGGGCCCTTTTCGACCGGCATCGACTCGCCGGTCAGCATGCTTTCGTCCAGCGACGAGCGGCCCTCGATCACCGTCCCGTCGACCGGGACCGCATCGCCGGGGCGCACGCGCAGCCGGTCGCCCTCCATGATGTTCTCGAGCGGCGCGTCGTATTCCGTGCCGTCCGGCAGGATGCGCCGCGCGGTCTTGGGCGCGAGATCCAGAAGCGCGCGGATCGCGTCCCCGGTGCGTTCGCGCGCCCGCAGTTCCAGCACCTGGCCCACGAAGACCAGCGCCACGATCACCACGGCCGCCTCGTAGTAGGTGCCGACGCCGTGGCCCATCCGGTAGTGCTCCGGAAACACGCCCGGCAGGAAGGTCGCGACCAGCGAATAGAGATAGGCCGCCCCCACGCCGAGGCTGATCAGCGTCCACATGTTGGGCGATCGGTTCACCACCGAGTCCCAGCCGCGCCGGAAGAACGGCAGGGCCGCCCAGAGGATGATCGGCGTCGCCAGCACGAACTCGAGATAGCTTGCCGTCTGATGCCCGATCCAGTCGCGCACCGGCAGCGCGACCAGTTCGCCCATCGTCAGGACGATGAGCGGCACCGCCGCCGCGGCCGAGATCCACATCCGGCGGGTGAAGTCGGTCAGTTCCTCGCTGGGCTCGTCCGAGGGCACCATCGGCTCCAGCGCCATGCCGCAGATCGGGCAGGCGCCCGGCGCATCGCGAACGATCTCGGGATGCATCGGGCAGGTGTACTGGACGTTGGCCGGGGCGGCCTTCTTGCGCCCTGCGGCACGACCCGAGGCGTAGAACCAGGGATCGGCCTGGAACTTCGTCTGGCACTTGCCCGAGCAGAAATGGAAGTCCTCGCCGCCAAAGCTCTCCGTCCGGGTGTCCGGCTTCAGGCTCACCGTCATGCCGCAGACCGGGTCGATGGCCGTCGGGCCGGTTGCAGGCGCATCGTGGTGCGTTCGGCATTTCGTCGTCGGAATGGGCGTGGCCTGCGTGAGGATCGACGGTGGACATGGCGTTCTCCTTTCGCGGTCGCTGCCGCGTGAAGGCCGATGCACGGGCCTTCAGGATCAATGTGCTCCTTCCTGTCACTGGAAGGTCAAGGGCTAGCCGCATCACCTCGTGGGCTGAATTCACTGAGGTATCGTGACAAGTTCTCGTCACTGCATCGCTCGCCGCGACCGAAGCTTGAGAATCATCATTCCATTAATCGTTCGTCGCATTCAGAAAGCGAAATGGCTCACCGGATCGGCTGGCCGTATCATGGCAATCGGAGCAAACGACGTTTTCGGGGCCGCACGAGATAGACGCAGCCGACATGCAGACCATGCGTGAATGCGACGACACCTGACCGACGCCGATGCCTGCGCGCTGAAACCGATCGAGATCCGCGCCATTCGGGAGCGGGAGCACCTGTCGCAGCCGGTATGCGCTCGTCACCTCAATGTGAGAAAGAACCTCATCTAAGGTCCGGAGCGCTGCACGATAGAAGCCGAGGCGCAGGGCTCTGCTGGTGACGTTGGTGCAGGATGACGGCCTGGGGCATCGCGTGACGATACAGTGACCGGCCAGATCGAATGCAGGCGAGGGGTTTGTGACGTTGGGTTACGGTCATATCTGCTCGTCGCCGCCCGATTCGACATCGCCGGGTATCTCATCGAGAAAGCTGTCGCCCGACTGAAGTCGGCGCGCGAGCGCGTCGACGAAGCCCTCGAACCGCTCGCGGCCTTTGGCCTGGGCGCTTGGGTGTGCATCCGGATCGAGTGGCGGGGTGACGGTCAGCCAGAAGCGGACGAAGAGCGCGATCGTCTCGGCGGTGACGCCGACATTGCGCTCGAGCCGCATGACCTGACGTGAGAGACGGTCGAGGCGCCGGGAAAGGCCGCCTCGCGCCGGTCGGCGCCGTCCGGCGAGAAGTAGGAGGCGACGGCCGCCTCCACCACCGCAGAGCGGGCCATGCGACTGCGGGCTGCCTTGTCAACAATCTGATTGTGGGTGTCGTCGCTGAAATAGACGTTCATTCGATGGCGCATGTGCCGATCCTCACAAATCCATGCCGTCGCCGGGGTTCATCGAGACCTGACGGGCGACCCCGCGCATCTGGCGGCGTAGCGCCTGGTTGCGGGCCTGCTGAAGGCGATCCTCGGCATTGTCCTCGATCAGGGCGAACTCGCGCTCCAGCTTTGGTTCGGCCGTGTCATGCACGATCTCGACATGCTGCGGCAGCTCTGGCTCACGCCTCAGCCCCGCATTGGCGGGGTCCTCACTGGCGCGCTCGACCTCGCCAAGCGAGGCGGTTTCGGTTTGCCGGGATTTAAGCGCCGACCAGCCATCGACATGAGAGGCCCGGTGCTCGGTCGCCGGATCGGGTGGCGGTAGAACGCGTTCGGCAGAAGCGCACGTCCTCATAGTAGCGCGCCTTCTTCGCGCGGATGGGCGGCGAGCCGGCGACCATGACGATCTCGTCGTCGGGCGGAAGCTGCATCACCTCGCCGGGCGTGAGCAGCTGGCGGGCGGTCTCCGAGCGCGACACCATCAGATGTCCAAGCCAGGGCGCGAGGCGATGGCCGGCATAGTTCTGCATCGCCTTCAGCTCTGTGGCCGTGCCGAGCGCGTCGGAAATCCGTTTCGCCGTCCTTTCATCGTTTGTGGCGAAGCTGACACGGACATGGCAATTGTCGAGGATGGAATTGTTTTCCCCATACGCCTTGGTCGATCTGGTTGAGCGACTGGGCGATCAGGAAGCTCTTGATCCCGTAGCCCGCCATGAACGCCAAGGCGCATTCGAAGAAGTCCAGGCGGCCGAGCGCCGGGAACTCATCGAGCATCATCAGCACGCGATGGCGCCGGTTCTTGGCGTGCTAGCTCCTCCGTCAGCCTGCGGCCGATCTGGTTGAGCACCAGCCGGATAAGAGGCTTGGTCCGCGAGATGTCCGAGGGGGGTACGACGAGGTAGAGGCTTGCCGGCTTCTCGCCCGAGATCAGGTCGGCGATCCGCCAGTCGCAGCGGCGCGTCACTTGGGCGACGACGGGATCGCGATAGAGCCCGAGGAATGCACATGGCGGTGCACAAGACGCCGGACCGTTCATTGTCCGACTTGTTAAGCAGCTCGCGCGCGGCCGAGGCGATGACGGGATGCGGTCCCTTTTCACCCCGATGCGGCGTGCTCATCATCGCCGTCAGTGTTGCCTCGATCGGCCGGCGTGGATCGGACAGGAACGAGGCGACGCCGGCAAGTGTTTTGTCCGCCTCCGCGTAAAGGACGTGGAGGATGGCGCCGACGAGCAGGGAGTGGCTGGTCTTTTCCCAATGGTTCCGCTTCTCAAGCGAACCTTCTGGATCGACCAGCACGTCAGCCACGTTCTGAACGTCGCGCACTTCCCATTCGCCCTTGCGCACTTCGAGCAACGGATTGTAAGCGGCCGAACTGGCGTTGGTCGGATCGAAAAGTAGCGCCCTTCCGTAATTGCGCCCTGAAGCCGGCAGTCAGAGTCCAGTTCTCCCCCTTGATGTCATGTACGATGCAATGCCCGGCCAGGTCAGGAGCGAGGGCACGACGAGGCCAACGCCCTTGCCGCTTCTGGTCGGCGCGAAGCACAGCACATGCTCGGGTCCGTCCTGGCGCAGATAGGCGCCATCGAACTTGCCGAGCACCACGCCGTCGGGACCGAGCAGACCGGAGGTGGCAACATCCTTGCGCTCGGCCCAGCGCGCCGAGCCATAGGTGTCGAGATCGGATGCCTCGCGGGCACGCATCACGGACAGGGTGATGGCGACGGCGATCGCGAGGACACCGCCGGAGGCGGCGATGATACCGCCCTCCCAGAATATATGCTGCGCGTAAGCCTCGAACGAGAACCACCACCAGAACAGCGACGGGGGCAGATAGACCGGCCAGCCGAAAAGCTCGAACCACGCCGCGCCAAGTTGGGGCTGGAAGCCGAGGCGCCAGGCCACCCATTGCGTGCCCGTCCACACGGTGGTCAGAACGATCAGGAAGACGATGGTGATCTGGCCCCAGAGGATCTTGGTTTGTGACATCGGTGGAGTCTTCCTTTCGTCAGATGCCGAGGTCGCGCTTGCGGCCGAGGCTCCAGTCGATGCCGCCGCCGGCCTTGGCGACGCCGGCGATGTGCTGGCCGAGTTTTTTCTCGATCTCGCGGGACCAGGGCACGAGCTGGAAGCCCAGGCCGCCGTCGGGACGGCGACCCTCGATCATGGCGAAGCGGCCGGAGGAGAGCGCGAGCTGGCGGCGATAGATGCCGGCTACATGCTCGCCGGCCTGCGGCCTGCACATGCGGCAAGCCCGGTCTCGGTCGTGAGCGTTCTCGCCTACGGCGTCAAGTTCGCGCCGCCGGAGCGTGGCGAGCAGGTTGCGTTTGCAGGACGATGCGCTGGTTCTCGCGGCGGGCGAGGCCCTCGTCGGCCAGATGCTCGGCGCGCGCGTCCATGGCCTCGCGCACCTCGCGGCCAAAGCCGCCCATCGATAGCGGCATGGGCTCGCGCTCGACCAGCCGATGATCGAGCCAGGTGGCGCCGGGCGCGGTGATCTGCTTCTCGAGCTCGAGATCGGACCGGTTGGCGAGCACCAAAGTCGGTCGCTCGTCGTTCGGGACCGCCAAACCGGCGCACCTCGACGATGCCGCCGATGGACGGTGCGGGATCGAACGCTTCGACGCCGCGCAGGCGGACATGGTGGGCGCGTCCGTCCGTCCCGTCGATCACCGCATAGGCTTCGCCGGTCAGCTCGTTGTGCAGGCCCTTGTCGACCAGCCGGCCGATGATGGGCGGTCCCGACTTGCCAGCGTCGATCACGAAGTCGGTGACGCCGCGGTCCTCGGCCTTGCTCGGTGAAGGCGCGGTGCATGGTCTTGATGATGTCGCCGCGCATCGCCGAGATCGCGCAGCGTGCGCTCGGCCTTGGAGGCCGACCATCCACTCGCCGGGGCCGGCCGGCGTGGCGAGGTCCATCTTTTCGAGATGCTGGAGACGGCCGATCATCAGGCGGCGGATTTCGGGATCGCCGGCGCGCGGATTGTCCGGGCGCAGGTCGATATAGCCGACCTCATCGGCTGCGATGCGGATTTCCACGTCCAGCCGCGTCCACCTCTCGGCGGTCATTTCCTTCTCAAGCGCGGAGCGGATTTCGTGCTCGGGCTTCGGGCCAAGCTCGATCCCGGCCAGCTCCTCGGCGCGCGAGCGCAGGCCATGGCTGATATAGTCGCGCGAGATGACGAGATCGGCGCCCTTGTCGTCGACGCCGCGCACGAGGAGATGGACGTGCGGGTTGGCGGTGTTCCAGTGGTCCACGGCCACCCAGTCGAGCTTCGTGCCGAGGTCCACCTCCATCTGCTCGGCAAGATCGCGGGTGAACGCCTTGAGGTCGGTCATGTCGGCGGCGTCCTCGGGCGAGACGATGAACCTGAAGTGATGTCGGTCGTCCTCGCAGCGATCGGCGAAGGCGCGGTCGTCGGCGCGATCGGTCTCGGCGTCGAACATCACGCCGCTCTCGCCGTCACGGCTGACGCCATCGCGCTTGAGGTAGGTACATGTGCGCGGACAGCGGCGCGGCGCGGAAGGCGCGGCCCTGGTGGCGGGCGATGCGGGCCTTGACCACGACGCGGCGATGCGAACCGAACAGGCGGGTGCGGCGAAAGACTGTTGCGGCCGCGCCCGAAGGTCGAGCGCCCATAGTGCCGAGGGCCGCTTGCCGGCCGCGGTCTGGGTCGAGGTATGGCCGGCCTTCTGCGCGGCGCGCAGCACCTGGTTGATGAAGCTCTTTTGCCTCGGCGCGCGGGTCGAGCGGATGCGGCCCGGCCGGACGCGGAAATCGCGTTCGCCGTCGCTCATCGCAGCCTCGCTCGAAGGCCCGCATACGGGCATGGTGCCGGACAAGGCGTTGAAAACGCCGAGAAATTCCTTGGGCGCGGCACGCGCCCCGACCGACTGGCACGCCAAAAGCCATGCGCAAGCAATGGCTTACGGCGAAAAGGCGTGCCGCTTTTATCTCGCCCTCTGAACGTCGCGACCCCACGGTCGTCCCTGCCTGCCGCCTTTCCTTGCCGGCCATGCGCCAGAGCGCGCGAAGCTGCGAAGCGGGTCATGGCAGGCCTCGGTCGCCAGAACGGGGAACGAAAACAGCCTCGCCGTGCGCCGGATCGGCCGCGTCGGCGCGCGGCGAAGGCGCTGCAGGACGCGCGAGCGCCGAAACGCGCGACGAACAGCGGCGCCTCGCGCCAGTCGACTGGCGCGGGAGGCGGAGAAACGGCGCTCTCGGGGAGTGGTTCGCCGCCCAGGATCGGGGCCAGCGCGGCGACGTAATCGCGGGTCTCGGCCGGCAGCGCGCGGCCCGCCGCGAGGTATTCGTCGTAGCGTCCAGGACCGGCATTATAGGCCGCGAGCATCGCGCCGATATTGCCGTAGCGGTCGAACATCTCGCGCAGATAGGCCGCGCCCGCCATGATGTTGTCGCGCACCGCAAACGGGTCGTCGCCGAGGCGGTGGCGGGCGCGCAGTTCTGCCCAGGTATCGGGCATGATCTGCATCAGCCCCATCGCGCCGGCCGATGAAACGGCGTGCGGATCAGCCGCGCTTTCGGCGCGCAGCACCGCCGCGATCCAGCGCGCGGGGATACCGAAACGCTGCGCCGCGTCCGTGATGTGGTTCGGCGTAGGGGCCGCCGATCGCGGGGTGATCGGCCTGCACCGCCTGCGCCAGCGTGGCGGCCGAAGGTGCGAGGCCGATAAGGAGGCCGGAAAGGAGAAGGGAGGCGATGCGGCGGGTAGCGTCGCACCGCCAGCCCGCGCGATGGATGCAGGAACGGAGCATGGTTCAGTCCTGCTTGTCCTGCTTTCCCCGCTTCTTGGGGCGTATCCAGCGCACGGCCCAGTCGCGGCCTTCCTCGTCCTCCTGGAAGAAGCGGGCGCGGATCGGCTGCGCGAAACTAGGATCGTCGAGAACGAAATTGTAGCCGGTGCCGGCCTCCTTTCCGGTGCGTTTCCAAATGGCGCCGACCTCGGGGCCGACCTCGTCCGCGAGGCGAATCCGATAGTCGGGGTAGTCCGACGACCCATTGTCCCCATCGGCATTTTCGGGAGAGACAAGAACAAGGTCGTGGTCGAGGACAAGCGTGCGGACATGGCCGGCAAAGCCGGTCGGGGTGCGGGTGAACTGTCCGATGATCGCCATTGGGATGCTCCTTTGCTGTGGCGGTTGCGGAAGGGATTAGGTCTCCATCGCCAGGTCGGCGGCGCGCCAGCGGAAGCGGCCGTCGCCGGCCTCGTCGATCCAGACCGGGACCACGCGGGCGACGACGGAGCTGGTGGGGAGCGGCCCGAAATAGCGGCCGTCGAAGCTGTCGGGGGAGTCCCAGTTCATCAGGAACACCTCGCCGTCGCCGAGCTGCCGGCAGCCCTGCCAGGCAGGCAGCGGCCGGCCGAGCGCGTCGCGCGCGCGCGCCTCGCCATAGGCGTGGTCGTAGGCGATGACCGTCGTGCCGTGCCGGCAGACGGTCGTGCCGGCGACGGCGAGCGCGCGCTTGATGAGCGGCACGCCGCGCGCCAGATAACCGCGCTCGGCCAGGAAGCCGGCGAGCGGCTCGGGCGGCAGCACCGCGACCAGATCGGGAACCTCGACGCGGCCGGCCGGCTCTACACGGTAGAGGCCGACCGGCACGCTTGCCGAGGCGTTCCAGATGAAGCGCGGGCCGTGTCCGGAGAGCGCCGGTGCGGCGACCAGCGCGCAGCCGGCGAACATGGCAAGGAGGATGGCGCGGCGCGCGGTCACGGCGCGATCTCCCGGCGCAGGAGCCAAAGCCGGTGCCGTTCGAGCGTGTAGGCGCGCGGCTCCTGGCCGACAATCAGCCGGTTGTGGACATGGCGCCAATGGTCGCGCGCGGCGTCGGCCGGATTGAGGCCGAGGGCCTCCACCGCGTCGACGGCGTGCAGCACCTTCTCCACCTTGGGCCAGCCCTTGACGGACAGAAGCAGTTCGCCGCCGCGCCGCACGAAGGGGAGCGTTTGGTAGGCTTCGCCGGGGCCGATAGCGCGGGCGATGTCGATGCGCGAGATCACCGTGCCGTAGTCGTTGGACGCCCAGCGCACGAAGGCGAAGACGCTGCCCGGCGCGAAGCTGGCGATGCGGCGGAAGCGGTCGATGCGCTGTTCGGCGGCCGGATGGCCGAAGCGCAGCCAGTGCTCGACGCGGCCTTCGCGCCAGGTCAGTTCGACATGGGTCAGGTGCGGCGCGGCCTTATAGGCGGCGCGCACGTCGGCGGGCGGGTTCATCGGTCGCCTCCCGCCGCCGTATCGGCCGTGGTTGCGCCGTCTTCGGCGGACGGGTTTTTCCCATCCTCCCGGCCAAGAAGAAAGTTAGATGGTCTGTTAGACTCTAAGTTAAGGCCCGGAATTGCGGTTTCCGGCCAGAGGCTTAGCTGGGGTTGTTGCGCCTGATCTCCCGATAGGGCTGCGCCCGATCTCCCGATACCGGCTGCGCCTGATCTCCCGATGGTTTCCACAGCGCCGTCCACAGGCCGGCGCGCATCTGCGGCCGGCAGGATGCGCAGCATCTCGCGGCGGCCGTCATGCTCGATGAAGAGTTGGTAGCCGGGGAGCGGCTGGCGGGCGGCGATGCGGCGGATGTCGATGGCGAAATCCGAGACTCGCGCGAGGCTGCCGGACTTCTCATGGAGGTGGCGAAGGTCGAACAGCCAGCCATGCGGCTGGCGGCCGGCGTGCTTGCGCGCGACGCGGTAGAGCCAGCGTTCGATACCGCCCCGAAGCCGGAAATAGGCGGGGTCGATGGCCAGCACCAGCGAGCGGTCGGCGACGCCGCGATAGAACCAGTCGGGCAGCACGAACTCCATGCCTTCGACGTGGCCGTCGCGGCGGGTCAGTTCCTCCCATTCGTTGACCCACGAGAACTGATGGCGTCGCCAATGCTCGCCCTGGCGGATGGTGGTGCGCACAGCCGTCGATTGCAGCCGCGTGAGCGCGGCCTTGAGCAGACGGTAGTCGCTGGCGCCGGTCTTGCGGCCGATGGCGGTGAGCAGATGATAGGGGGTGAAGCGCAGGAAGCGTGATGTGGTGAGGCCGAGATTCTGCGCCTCGACGATCTGGCTGGCGGCCCAGATCAACACGTCGGCATCCCATATGGTCGCCATGCCGTGCTCGGCAACGGCATGGACCTCGACGCGCACGCCGCCCGCCTCGTAGAGGATCGGGTGCGTGCGGCGCGACTTCGCCAGAGAGAAGAACGGCCGCTCCATCAGGTCGCGCTGGTCGCGTGGCGCGGCGGCTCCGGTCGCGACCACGAAAGGGTCGAGCGTCGCCCGTTCGGATGCGGTGAGGCGGCGGCGCACCAGAACGGCCTCAGCGCGTGTAGCGGCCGGCATGGGCCGGCGGCCGCGGGTCGTGGCGCTTGGCCGGCAGCACGGTGCCGCGCGGATCGGAGGTAGAGGTGACGGCTCCGCGATCAGCCCAGGCTTCAAGGTCATCGACGGGGTAGACGACGCGGCCCCCGAGCTTGCGATAGGCCGGGCCGGTACCGTAGGTGCGATGTTTTTCCAGCGTGCGGGGCGACAGGCCGAGGAACTCGGCGGCTTCCTTGGTGCGCAGAAAGCGCGGCGGCAATGCCGCGAGTTTGGACGACATGATCGAGCCTCCGTGGGCTTGGTTGAGGCCGCTGCCGGTCGGCGGCGGATCAAGGTCACGGTGGCGAAGAGAGGAGGCGAGGGGGGAGTGCGAAGTTCAGGAGGCGCAATTCGCACCCTGTGCTGGAGCGCTAAACGCGGCGACTTTGGCGCAGGAGCTTGCGATAGCCACCAGCGATCATGGCATTGCCGCCGCGCATGAGGCGGTTGACTTTGTCGCGCAGCGGCGACGACTTCCAGGGGTAATCGGCGACACGAGCGGCTCCGAACAACGCCGCTGCGATTTCGCGCTGGGTTGCGTGAGCAGCGCGTCCGTCAACGGCCCGCAACATCTGCTTCAAGGATGTTCGCTGCTGCGGAGTGACGCTGGAGCCAGCCGGCACCGCACGGTCATGCAGCGTCCGCCAGAGGCGTTCGGTCGCTGCGATCCGGTCGAGACCATCGACGTCGAGAGGCACTACGGCGGCGAGCGGTCGTCGCGGGTCGTTGCCGGCGAGAATCAGAAGTTGGACGTCAAGCGAACCTGACTGGTGCTGCAGGTGCAGACCGTCCTCGGCTGCGGTCGCGGTCATGACTCCGATCTGCGCAGCATCGGTGTCTTCCGACTTCAGTTGCGGTGGGACCTCGATGAGAACGACGACGCCGCTATGGCATTGCGGGGTCCAAAAGATCGGCTGATTCAGCCATGTTCGGCCCGGAGAGACAGCGAAATCGCAACCCCCAGCGTTTGCTCAGAAGCGTCCCCGTCTGCATCGAATCGTGCGACTGGTCCAAGCTCTCGGCATAGTCTGCCTGATAGGCTGAATTCCTGCGCAGGCATTCCCAGGCAAGACCGGCCGCGGGAAGCCTATCGAAATAGTCATAAGCGGTCGTCGACCGCCATTGCGACGTATCCGGGACCATCGGCGTTCCTCCCGCAAATTGTCTCCTGCATCCGATGGTTGAATTGATTCCCTTTGCGCAATGGCCTGGGAAGTCCAGTTTGACGCAACAGCCGTTGCATTCGGCGCAACGCCGCGGCGGCGGATCACTGCATCGCCTGACGCAGCAACTCGCGATAGCCGTGTTCGGTCATCCATTTGGCACGAGCAAGATGCGCCTGATGCACTCGGAATGCGCGATCGGGCTCCCTTTCTGGATCGACGCCAAACAGAACCGCGACGGCTTCCTGCCAGGCAGCGCCGTCTGCTTCCGCATCCAGCAGACGCATATAGAGCTTGAAATGCTTGCGGTCATAGGCCGTCAGAGTGCTGCCGACAGGTGGCTCGTCAAGAAAATCGGGGTCATTCACAGCGTCTAATCCCAAAAGTCTCCTGTCTGTATGACCGCCGCATTTACCATAATAGAGCCATGCTCCATCGCTTGGGAATAGGAGCCCCCTCGCTAATTCCACCAGCCGCATAGGAAAAAGCACGTATGTGCTGCAGGCTCCTTTACACACTATAGTTCATAAACTCAAAGTGTGTAAATCACGATCCTGCAGCGCATGGATATGCGCAAACTGGTCGGTCAAAACTTCGCCCGCCTGCGTCGGGAGAGGGGCCTGACGCAGGAAGAGGTAGAGGCGCGTTCCGGTTTCAGCCAGCAATATCTCAGCAGCCTCGAGCGAGGTCGGAGAAATCCGACGGTGATCACGCTCTTTGAACTTTCACAGGCGCTCGGCGTAAGTCATGTCGAGTTGGTCGCTCCCAATGACGATAGCTGACTCCTTTTCTGTTTCGAGAGAGAATTATTCCGTGCCCTGTCCGCGAAACTATGGAACGGCCCGGCAGCTTCCGCCGCCGGGCCCCTAGCTGTCGCGATCAGAAGGGCATTTCGTCGTCGTCCGTCGCGTTCTCGTCGTGGTTCTCCATCTGCTTGGCCCGGCTTAGGAAATCCACAGTCTCGGCGATGATTTCGGTCGAGAAGCGGTCGTTGCCGTCCTTGTCGGTCCATTTCGTGTAGTGGATGCGGCCGCGCACCAGGACCTTCATGCCCTTCTCGCAATGCTGCTGGACCGTCTTGCCGAGGCCATTGAAGCAGGTGATGCGGTGCCATTCTGTGTCCTGGACCCGGTAGCCGTTCTCGTCGCGGAGGACTTTGCCGTCTGAATAGCGGGGGCGCGAGGTGGCCAGCGGGAAGTTGGCGATGGTCGTGCCGGCCTGGTTGGTGCGGGATTCGGGGTTCTGACCGATGTTGCCGGCGAGGATGACGATGTTTTGCATTTGAGTTCTCCGTTGCTTCAGCCGGAAGGACCATCCCTCCGACGAGACCCGAATGCGCCCGTCGGGAGCCGCCAGCACTGACGCCGCGGCGTCAGCTCGACCCCCAAGTTCCGGGGTGGAGCGGGCAGGCGCGCCAGCGCGCCAACACGGCCCGGAAACGCGGGGGTTGCGGCCGGAAACCGAACGGGGGCAGGGGATTGCTCAGGAGGAGGGATTGGTCTATCCGCGACAGCTCCGCGGAGAAGGGCCATGCGGATCGTCGACGCTTTGGCAGCAGGGTATCCGCAACGTGCACTCATCCTCCGGGCAGGCGACACTGTCGTCACGCCCGCCGCGAGCATTGCCCATGGGCCGGATCGACAAGCATTCGACGACCGGAATTGGCTGCCCGCGGTTGAAAACAAATGCACCGTGATCGCGCGACGGGCCGGCAGCGCCCAGCCTAGCGCGAGGAAGAAGCCGGACACTTACGGCCTCACCTCTACCGGGAGTGGAACGTCGTCAAAGGACCACCTTCGCCGAGACGCGATCATCATTGACGAGAGCGCTGCCCGCCGGGCATCACGTCGAGCAGATGACCGCGGTGCCACAAGCGATGCATCACGATTACTGATTGCACTGCTGAGGATTGCGCATTTGGCTGCCTGGGTCGTGCCCGGAGCCTCGGCTGGTGAAACCATCAGCGCGAAAGGATCGAGTTGCCGAGTGCGTTAAGATTGTTCAACGCGGCAATTCCCACAATGAAGCCGCCAGCGCCGCCGACAAGGTGGAGCAGGATGGCCGAGTCGATGGCGTTCTTGGTGACGCCGTAGATCAGCGCGTATCCGGCGATGGTGGCGGGAATGGAAAAGACGGCGAGTGCGAGAAGCCGCACTGCCGGGTTCCTGGCGAAGCCGAGGATCGCGAGAACCAACGCGACCGACAGAAGCGCGGCGCCGATGGCGGCGAGACCGGACATCAGGAATCCGGCGTCTGCGCCATAGGCAGATTGAAACGCCGCCAATCCCACCATGAAGGGCAACGCGTAGATGGCGAATTTGTAGGCGATCACGCAAAGCGCGATCGACAGTGAGATGGCGAGCAGGATCAGCGTCATGGAAGCCTCCGCAGGAACGGTTGAGGGTCACGTCAGGCTGCCGGGAGATGCGCTCCGCCTGCGACTATGCTGCTTCGCCGGTTCTGCAAGGATGCCGAATCTGACGCCGGATATCGTCCTCCGTCAAGTATCGGCGGCTGATAAGGCCGGCGAGCGGCGGCGCTTTACGCGCCGCCGTCGAATTTCATGACCGGGATGCCGAGCTTGCGGGCCTTGTCCGCGAGGTTCTCCTGAATCCCGGTGCCGGGGAAGACGAGGACACCGATCGGCAGGGTGTCGAGCATGGCGTCGTTGCGCTTGAACGGCGCGGCTTTCGCGTGCTTCGTCCAGTCGGGCTTGAAGGCGACCTGCGGCACCTTGCGGTGATCGGCCCAGCGGGAGGCGATCAGTTCGGCGCCCTTCGGCGAGCCGCCATGCAGCAACACCATGTCGGGATGCTTGGCATGAACCTGATCGAGCTTCGCCCAGATCAGGCGATGATCGTTGAAGTCCGCGCCGCCGGTGACAGCGACCCTGGGACCGGCCGGTAGCAGCACCTCGGTTTCGGCCCGGCGTTTTGCGGCGAGGAAATCCCGGCTGTCGATCATGGCCGAGGTCAGGTTGCGATGGTTGACCATCGAGCCGCTGCGCGGCCGCCAGGGCTTGTGGGTATGATGCTCGAAGGCGTCGGCGGAGAGGTCACGGAAGAGTTCCATGCTGTCGCGCCGCTCTATCAGGGTCTGCCCCTCTGCCGTGAGGCGTTCGAGTTCGACGCTCTTGACTTCGCTGCCGTCCTGTTCGCGCTGGAGGCGGCGCTGAACCTGCTCGTTGTCGTCCAGATCGCGTTCCACCCGGCCGGTGGCGCGGTGGAAGAGGTTGACGGCCCCCCAGAGGAGATCTTCGAGATCGGGTTCGAGGCGGGTGTCGCCCAGTGTCGAGACGAGGGCGTCAAAGATGTCTGTGACAGCGGCGGCGACGTCATTGCCCTCGGGCAGCGGCCGTGCGTCGGGTTCGTCCTGAAACGGGCGGTAGCCGTAAAGCTGGAGTTCGGTGAGGACATGATCGGTGGGGGATGAGCTGTGGACCGGCTCAAAACCTGCTGTATCGTCTTCGTTCATCATCGGGAGCGTCCTTCGTCTGGAGACCGCGCCCATCGCGGCCTTCGCAGGCGTCGAAGCCCATGAGCGGGACGGCCTGGCAGCCCTCGCGCCTCCGCGAGGGCCTTGATGGCCAAGCCGGCTATTTTGCTTCGCGATGCAAAGGCGGGGCTCGTCCCCGCCGGCGGAAAATAGCCGAAAGCGCCGCGCCATTGCCCGGCTGGCCCGTTTGTGGGCCGATCGCCCTCTCAGAAGGCCTTGGGCGCCGGCCTCTCCGACGAGAAGGATGCGTCCCCCCGAAGGATGAACGGAGACGGCAGGTGCAGAAACCAGGGCCACGCCATGCCTCTGCCGATCTCCTCACCCCTCGATGAACCGGCGGACGTCTTCGGGATGAAGCTGGTCCTTCAAGGCTGCGTGGAGGGCGCCGATGCCGCGCCAGCGCAGATCGTCATTGAAGTCCTCACCGACCGGCGACACCGCAATCGTCTCGATCCCGAGGCTCGTCGCTCTGGCGATCAGGCTGTCCCTGGCGCCATCCCCTGCCGGGTCGCGATCCCGGAGGACATAGAGCCTGCGCAGCGTCTCCGGGAACAGGATTGCGGCGAGGTGAGCGGCCGAAAGCGCCGCCAACATCGGCATCCGGGGGAGAACCTGACGGGGCGACAGCACGGTCTCGATTCCCTCTCCGGCGGCGAGCACCTCACCAGCGAGACCGAAGCGGACGCCATGGCCGAGAAGGTCGCCCATCGCCCGCCTCGGCGTCTCGACAGGCGCCTTGCCGGAACCGTCCGGGGCGAGCCAAGTGCGGTGCGCGCCGGTCTGTTGCCCGGCCAGGTCGGTGACGGACGCGACCATCGCTGGCCAGATCTCGGTGGGCGAATGCTCGTCGGGCCTGTAGTAGCAGCGCGGATGGTAGCGCAGCGCGGCGGTGTCTGCGAGCGACGTGATCGCCCGCCCGCTGAGGTAGGTCGCCGCCAGCGTTCCGTGGATCGGTTGCGACATGGCGGAGAGCCGCCGTGCCGCTTCCGGCGAACCGACGGCCGCGCGCGATACCCTCGCGATCGGCGTCCTCGTCTGTTCCGGTTCGGGATGTGGGAGACAGAGGAAACGGCGCGCTTCCTCCGCCACGTCCTTGAAGTCGACCAGGCCGAGCGCCTCGCGGATGACGTCGAGAAGATCGCCATGTTCGCCGGTCGCGGCATCCGTCCATTTGCCCGCCGGGCCTTTGGCCGTATCCCGGAGACGGACATAGAGGGACCGGCCGGGATTGTTCTGGGCATCCCCCACCAGCCAGTAATTGCCAGCACGCCGGCCGGAAGACAGGTATTCGCGGCAGACCGCCTCGGCCTCACGGCCGAGACGGTGCGCCAGCTCCGATGCGTCATGGCGGGCCATCAGGCTGCCTCACGCTCGCCGATGCGCTCGACTGGCCAGCGGCCGAGGATGCGGCCGAGTACCGCGACGCCCGACGCATCGGTTGGGACGAACATCCTCAGCTTCCACGAGATGATTTCGTGGAAGAGGCCGTAGGCGCTGAGCCGCTCGCGCATCGTGTCGGTGAAACCCGAGAGTTCGATCCGCAGCGCGCCCATGACGCGAACCCGGCGAAGCTGGAGATCCTCGGCGAGATTGAGGATCGTCCGGCCGTCCATCAGCGCCGTGAAGGCGTCTTCCGGCGTGAGCGACGACGCGCCGGTCGCGGTCGCATGGGCGACCCAGGCGGGCGAGACGCGGCGGCCGATGATCCTTTCGCCCGCGTCGGTCTGGAGACGATAGACGCGAGTGGATTCGTTCGGTAGTCGCTTCCAGATCGGTAGGAGCAGGCCCGTCACCATATGCAATGTGCTGTCGGCGAACTCCGGCACCTCTGCGACTTCGGCATTCCAGGCCGAGGCGAAGGCATCCCGGTCGGCCTCGACCCAATGCGTCTCAGGCATCGCCTTGACCGGGATGTTCTGCGCCTCCATCGGCCGGATCAACCGGACACGGCGCTCAATCTCGCCGTCGTCCAGCATGACGCTGGTGGTCAGGATCTGCACGGCGGCGCGGCCCGAGCGCTCGTTGATGAGGAGCTTCGCCCTCGGATCGTCGAGATGGGCGAGCGCTTCGGACAGGTCGACGGGGCGGTTGTGCTTTCGTTCGGTGATGGTCAGCAGGCGGGTTTCGGCCCCGGTGCGCGGATGGGTGTAGATCGTCTGGCGCTCGGTGACGGTGAAGCTTTCGGCGTGCAAGGTCTCCAGCCCGGCGTCATAGGTGCCCGAAGCGATGGCGCCTTCGATCTTCGCGGCAAGAAGCTGCTCGAAGGCACCGAACAGCACGCCCTGAAGCTCGATCGTCAGGGCGAGCAGCCGGTTCAGGAACGTGGTGATACCGGGCAGATCGTCCTTGATGCCGGTGGAATCCATCAGCTTCAGGCCGGTGGCGCTTTCAAAGCGATCGAGGCTGCATCCCTCGACCTTGCCGCGCACCAGCAGGAGATAGAGCTGGCGCAGGGCATCTCGGGCGTAGTGGCTTTCCAGATTGTCCTCGGGCCGGAACAGTCCCTGGCCGCCGGTCTGGCGCTGGCCTCGCGTGATTGCGCCCAGCGTGTCGAGGCGACGGGCGATGGTGCTGAGAAACCGCTTCTCGGCTTTGACGTTCGTGGTTATCGGGCGAAAAAGCGGCGGTTGCTTCTGGTTGGTCCGGTGGGTGCGGCCAAGCCCCTGGATTGCGGTATCGGCCTTCCATCCGGCTTCGAGCAGGTAGTGGACGCGCAGCCGGCTGTTCTTTGCCGAAAGCTCGGCGTGATAGGATCGGCCGGTGCCGCCAGCGTCCGAGAACACGAGGGCGTGCTTCTGGTCGTCCATGAACGCCTGGGTCTCGGCCAGGTTGGCCGAACCGGCGCGGTTCTCGACGGCGAGGGGGTCGACGGTGATGCCGCCGCCCGGTTTGCGGATGATCCGCCGTGACCGGCCCGTCACCTCGGCCACGGTATCCGTACCGAAATGCTGGATGAGCTGGTCGAGCGCGCCAGGAACCGGCGGCAGGCTGGCGAGCTTCGCGATCAACTCGTCGCGGCGGGCGACCGCCTCGCGGCTTTCGACCGGCCGGCCATCGCGCATGACGGGACGCGACGACAGATTGCCCTCTGAGTCGGTGAAGGGCTCGTAAAGCTGCACCGGGAAGGAATGGGCGAGGTAGTCGAGAACGTATTCCCTCGGGGTGATGTCGACGCGGACGTCGTTCCATTCCTCGGTGGGAAGCTCTGCCAGCCGCCGCTCCATCAGCGCCTCGCCAGTCGAGACGATCTGGATGACGGCCGAATGGCCTTCTTCCAGATCGTCGAGTGATCGACCGCATCAGCGTAGGGGTTTTCATCGAGGTCAGCAGATGGCCGAAGAACCTTTGCTTGGCCGACTCGAAGGCCAGCGGGCAGCCGACTTCGCCTGCCGGTTCAACGTGCCGGAGTGCGCCGGTGATGTTGGCGGCCTCCATCGCCGCATCCAGATTGTTGTGAATGATGGCGAAGGCCTCGGCGTAGGCGTCGTAGATGCGAACCTGCTCCGGGGTAAGTTCATGCTCGACCAGCTCGTATTCGACTCCGGCGAAGCTGAGCGATCGCGCGGTGTAGAGGCCGAGCGCGCGCAGGTCGCGGGCCAGAACCTCCATCGCCGCAACGCCGCCGCCCTCGATCGCCTCGACGAACTCGGCCCGCGTGGCGAAGGGGAAGTCCTCGCCGCCCCACAAGCCCAATCTCTGCGCATAGGCGAGATTGTGGACCGTGGTGGCGCCGGTGGCCGAGACATAGACCACGCGGGCATTCGGAAGCGCGTGCTGAAGGCGCAGGCCGGCGCGGCCCTGTTGCGAGGCGGCGACGTCACCGCGCTCTCCCTTGCTGCCAGCGGCGTTTTGCATCGAATGCGCCTCGTCGAAGATCACCACTCCATCGAAGTCGGAGCCCAACCATTCGACGATCTGTTTGACCCGCGAAACCCTTTCTCCGCGGTCGTCGGAGCGTAGCGTGGCATAGGTCGTAAATAGGATGCCTTCCGTGCAGCGTGATCGGCTTGCCCTGCGGGAAACGCGACAGCGGCGTGACCAGCAGCCGCTCCATGCCGAGGGCCGACCAGTCGCGCTGCGCATCCTCCAGCAGCTTGTCGGATTTCGAGATCCAGACCGCCTTGCGGCGGCCCTGCATCCAGTTGTCGAGGATGATGGCGGCGGATTCCCGGCCCTTGCCGACGCCGGTGCCGTCGCCGATGAAGAACCCTTGGCGGAAGCGGACGGTGCACTTCGCATCCTCGGGCGCGGCGCTGACGAGCGTCGAACGTGTCGTCAAGCGTCCAGGCTCCGGCGAGATGGTCCGAATGGGCCTGCGCCGGCATAGATCACGGTCTCCAACTGCGCGTCGGACAGCAGGCCGAGGATGTCCTTCGGCATGTGCGGCCGGTAGCTCGGCTTCGGTGGCGCGACGCTCGCCATCGGCCGCCGACTGCACGAGCTGGGTCGGATGGGCCGTGCGCGCCGGGAATACGGATGACCTGAAGCCCGTATTCCTCATAGATCGCGTCGGTGAGTCGCCGCCTTCGGCCGCCTGCCAATCGACGGTCTCGTAGTCGAGCGGCACGGCCTCCGGCTCGGCCTGCGGCGTCGGGCGGGCGGCTTTCGCGGCGCGGTTCACATAGCCGCGCACGGTGCGGGGCGCGGCAAGCGTCGAGGGAGCGGACGGCAGGTCGAGCATCGACCGGCAGCCGGGCCGGAAGCTGCGCGCCGAGCCAGCCGATCAGCGTGGCGACGTCCGGCGCGACGCCGGGCGCTGCCGGAAACGACGGCGGGATCTTCGGCGGGCAGCTTGTCGATGACGGTCAGCCGCGGTCGGATAGTGCGTGCCATGCTTGGCATAGACCGATCCGTCGATGGCGGCGGAGAAGACGACGCGGCCGCGCTCCTGCAGCCGGGTGAAGGCCGAGCGTCCATGCCGGATCGTCAGGCGCGAAGTTCGCGCCGGTGATCGTGACGAGGCGTCCGCCGGGCGCAAGGCGCGCGAGCGCCGAGGCGACATGGCGGAAGGCGGCATCGGCCATGCGGCCCTCGACATTGGCCATGACCGAGAACGGCGGGTTCATCAGCACGACGCTCGGGATCAAGCCGGGATCGAGATGATCGTCGATCTGCGCCGCATCGAAGCGGGTGACGGGAAGGGCCGGAAAGAGGGAGGAGAGCAGACCCGCGCGCATTTCGGCCAGCTCGTTGAGCACGAGCGCTCCGCCTGCGATCTCGGCCAGGATGGCGAGAAGCCCGGTGCCGGCCGAAGGTTCCAGCACCCGGTCGCCGGGCGTGATGGCGGCGGCGGTCACCGCCGATCAGTCCGAGCGGGATCGGTGTCGAGAACTGCTGGAAGGTCTGCGCTTCCTCGGAACGGCGCGTATGGGTGCGGCAGGAGGCCGGCGATCTTCGTCAGCATCGGCAGGCTTGCGGCCGGAGAACCGGCTTTGCGGAAAAGCGCTTTTCCGTATTTGCGCAGGAACAGGACGGTCGCGGCCTCGCAGGCGTCATAGGCGGTCTTCCAGTCCCAGGCGCCGGTGGCATCGGAAGCGCCGAAGGCGGCTTCCATCGCAGCCGCGCAGCGTGGCGGCATCGACGCGCTGGCCGCGTTCGAGATGCGGCAGCAGAAGACCCGGCCGCGGCGAAGACGCAGGCGGCGGTGTCAGCGTCATGGGCGAACGGAAGCGGCGCGGTGGCGGATGCCGCCGCGGATGCGGAAATCATGTTCATGGGGAAACCTCGGGAGAGCGGGACAGGATCAAGCCCGCACGGCGCTCTCTCTCGACCGCACCGGCTCAAACCCGTTCCGGCCCTCCTCTCCCTCTCAGGCCGAGCGATAGCAGGCATGAAAAAGCGCCCCGCCGTAAGGCGGGGCGCTTGTCGGGATCAGCCGAAACGGCGGCCGGCTTCGGTGAAGGTGTATTCGTTGGCGGCGATGGCCTCGTCCACCGCCTCATCCGAGGTCAGGTACTCGTATTCGCGCTCAAGCTGGCGATAGAGCCAGCGGGCGAGATCGCGCAGCGCCTCGGTCACGATGTCCTCGGCATCGGCGGTCATGTCCTGCCAGGTCGGGCTGTCGCGACTCGACCGAGATCGCCATGCAGTATTCGTGATAATAGTGACCGCGATGGCTGGCCTCGGCGTGAAGCTGGTAGAAGTTGCGCCGCTGGAGGGCCTGAAGCGCATCGGCGATCCGGTGCAGCTCCGTGTCCTGCGGCGCGTAGTCCCTGATCCGGCGCGAAGCGCGTCTTTCTGGTAGGAATAGAAGGCCTCGAAGCGGCGCCGTCGCCCTGGCTCCAGAAGCCCCGGAACCAGATGCAAGGCTCCTGCCGGGTGCCGCCGCCCATGAGGCGGACGGTGCGGGTCTTGAGGCGAAGGCCGAGGATTTCGGCGATGCGCTGGAAATCCTCATAGACGGCATCATACCAGTCGTAGTCGAAGCCGCCTTCGCGATACCAGGCGCGGGCCTTGTCCTTCGCGGCGTCGGAAAGCTCGTCGAGCCGATAGACGGTGGTTTCGATGACCTCAGGCATAGGGGTCGCCTCCGTCCAGAACATGGCCAGCCAGCCATCGGTGTAGATCCAGTCCACCGTCTCGCCCGTGGCGAGATCGAGGACATGAGGGTGCTCATAGATCGCGACATGGACAGTTTGCGGAATGTGGCGGCCTGCTGCGGCCTTGGTGTCGGACGGAACGGTCATTTTACTTGTCTCCTGAAACGAAAACGGCCCGCCGTCGAAGGACAGCGGGCCGGGTGGATGGGGATATGCAAGGATCACGCGGCGGCGCGGCCCTCGATGACATCGGCGCCAACCTCGTCGGCGGTGATCTCCTCGAGACGGGCGCGGCTGTATCCTTTCCTGGCCAGCCAGAGTTCGGCCGCCTCGCGGTCTTCGGCGAGGTGCAGCAGCTCGACGTTCTCGCCGACATCCTGCACGACGCGGACCTGACCGATCTTCGGGCGCTCGATCACCCGGAACCTCAGATCGCTGTCGATGCCGTAGCTACGCATGACAGTGATAAGGATGATGCCGCCTTCGCCGAAATCGCCCTCATGCAGGGTGAAGGACGGTGGTGTCGTATAGGTCGGACGCTCGCGGCCCGGCTCCTTGCGCACGAGGCGGCCGACGCCATTGCGGGATTTCCACGCGGCGAGCTTCCTGGTGAAGCGAGCGGGCGGCTTCGGCTGGCCGTCGCTGTAGGCGACGAGCGAGCCGAGCGGCGCGATGTCGAAGATGAGGGAAGCGGACATGAATCTGGTCTCCTGAAACAAAAACAGCCCTGCGAGATGCCGGGCCTTGAGGTGGAAGGGGATGGAAAGCGGGGCGACCGAAGCCGCCCCGCTGGTGCAGGTCACTCGGCGGCGACGAGGGCCGCCGGATCGTCGGCGGTCCTCGGCCGCGGCTCCTCGTCGTCACCGGCGAGGAAGTCGGGCAGCGCCACGCCGTCCTCGTCCTGATCGGTCGCGCCATCCACGGCCTTGCGCGTCCATGGCGGGACGGAGCGGCTCCGGCAGCCAGCCGGTATCGGCCAGCAGGCGTTCGGCTTCCTTCGCCATGTCGCCCTTCTTCAGGTGCGCCATGAGATCAGCGTCACGATCACCCGCACCCTCGCGCACCGCTTCGACAATGCGGGCCTTGGTGACACGGCTGAGAGTAGTTCTGGGCCGTGGGCCTCCAGCCCGAATTCGACAAGATCGAGGCCGGTAGCTTGGGTCAGCCGGTCGGCCTCGGCTATGCGACGGTCGAGACCATGCTGCGAGATGCCGTTCCCCGAGTAAGGGTTGGGCCGCTCGTAGAGCGCGTTGACGCCGAAGCTGACACAATGGGCGAGCAGCGCCAAGCGGCTGGCATCGTCGAGGCCGTCGATCCAGTCCCAGAGCCGGTCGTCATCACCGGAGGGAATGTCCCCCCGCCAAGCGTCCGCGCGTTCGTCGATCATCTTTGCGGCAGCACTGTCCGCGAGCCCGGTCGCATCGGCCGGAAGATAGACGTGACGCACCGCGGCATAGAGGCTCGTTCCCGAGGCGGACGTGCGCTCGAAGGTGTCTAGAACGAGCTTGTGCAGCAGCGCCGTCATGGCGACGTGCGGATTCTCGGCAAGCGCATTGCGCAGCGCCAGCGTCCGCCAGGCGGTCAGGTCGATCACCAGCCGCTCGGGAAGCGGCTTGACGGATCATCCTCCTCCTCATCGGCGTCCGGGACCGGCTCGCCGCCGACGGTGATGACGGCGCGCTGCACGACATCGGGATCGGACGGGTCCTCACCTTCTCCGGTGTCCTCGCCATCGACGGTCTCGGGTTGTTCGTCCTCGGGACGGACGTAGCCGCTGCTGACGATCAACTCGCCATCACGGCCGATGCTGACGAAGACACCGGCACGGGCGATGTCTTCCGGCGCGAAGGTGACAGGTCGGTTCTCGAAGGCTTCCAGTTCGGCTTCGATTTCCCCGAGCCGTTGATCGACCTCATCGGGAAGTTCCTCGGCTTCGGCATACTGCGTTTCGAACTCGTCATACTCTTCGCGCAGCGCCTCTCGGGTGGCGCGCTCCTCGTCGGTCAGTTCCTGGGTCACGCCGACCAGCCTGCGCAGGCCGTTGGTGTGGCCGTAGGGAAGCTCGACGACGGCGTCGATCCACTTCCAGCCCTGCCGGGCGATCTCGTCGGCAACGACGCGCAGCTTCTCGTCGACCAGACGGTCGAGGAGCGTGACGTCCTGCAACCAGCCACTGTTCTCGTCGGAGAAGAGATCGCGCAGCACGGGACCGCCCGCTGCCTCATAGGCTTCGACGCCCACGAAGAGGGCGCGCTTGTCGGCGGCCGGAACCGTGGTCTCGGTCAGCATGTTGCGGATCTGCCAGGGTTCCTTCTGCCAGGAAGTGCTGATGCGCTCCCAGACCTGCTGCTGGCGCTCGTGGTCGGGGTTGACGGTGAAGGCTTCCAGCATCGCCAGCGTCATCTCGTTTCGCGCATAGGCGTCGTGCAGGGATGGCGCGACCGTCGCGAGGCGAAGGCGCTGCATGATGTAGCGCGGCGTGGTCCGCCAGGCGTCGGCGATCTCCTCCTTGGACATGCCCATGTCGAGCATCCGTTTGAACGCCTTGAACTGGTCGAGCGGATGCAGGGCGAGGCGCAGCAGGTTCTCGGCCAGCGAGTCGTCGACGGCCGAGGTCTTGGCATCGGCCTTCTTGACGATGCAGGGGATGAGGCCATCGGTCGGGAAGCGACCGGCCTCGACCAGCCGGGCGATGGACCTATGGCGGCGGCCGCCGGCCGGAGTCTCGAAATCGCCGGTCTCGTTGCCGTCGTCGTCAAGGATCGCACGGACGTTGAGACCCTGCACGAGATCCTCGCGCCGGTCGATGTCGTGGGTGAGTTCGTCCAGACCGGCCTCAACGTCGATCTCGCGGACATTGCTGTCCGACAGCCTGATCCGGTTGAACGGAATGTCCCGCGCCCGCGAGAAGACGATCATTGCGGGGGTGGACTTCTTCTTGGCAGCTCTTGCCATCGTGGTTTCTCCGCGACGGGCGCCGAGAGCCTCTCTCTCGACCCTAAACCCGTCACGAAGCGAAGCGCCGCCCTCTCACTCTAGGAGGGCAGCGTCACAGAACCGGCACCGGACTATCGCGGAACCGCGAACCCGCTTCCGATCAGTCGGCCTCGGCGACCTCTTGCGCAGACGGGTAGTCCCGCCTGTCGAAGACAGCTACCGGGCCGTGATCCGCACGCTGAAAGGCGCCTTCCACGAACGAATGCTGCGGGTCGAATTGCTCGGAGAAGGCATTGACCGCGGCCTCTTCGTCTTCGTCTTCGACCTCCTGGACGAAGCAGACCCACATCGCCCGGCGCTGGCGGACGAAATAGCGGCTCAAGGCGGGGGCGCACTCGAACACCTCGTTGATCTCGCCGTCCATCTCCGCATTGTTGAACTGCTCGACGGCGTGATCGCGGTCCTGGGCATCGCAAAGCCAGGACTCATTTTCGGAACCGTAGCAGACAAGGTAGATTTTCAGGGGGTTCCGCGATTGGATGGTGGTCATCGGGGTTCTCCGCGACGGACGGCCGTGAGCCTCTCTCCGGCCTCCAACCCGTCACGAAGCGAAGCGCCGTCCTCTGACTCCAGAGGGACGGCGCCGCAGAACCAAGGAGGTGGAAAGCCGCAAAGCCGGATATCCGGCTTTGCGCTTGTGCGGATGTCAGCCAGGTCAGACCCCGCACATGCCTTCGCATTCGTTCGGCCAGAGGTCGAGCTGGCCGTGATCGGCCTCGGTCGACAGAATCCGCCAGGTCGAGAGGGACAGCGGAGCGGTGAAGATAGATCTCGCCGCGAATGCCACGGAACCCGGTGCGAATGGCGGTATCGACAGATACCGCATCGGCCCATGCTTCGGGATCATGGTCGCGCATGTGCCGCCAACGATCGTCGGAATGGAACGGGCAGCCGATACAGGCGCTCTTGGGCGGCAGGTGATAGCCATGCCGCTCCAGTCAGCGCAGGCAATCTTGGCGGGTCATGCCCCGCTCGATCAGGGGCCAGCGGTTGACCTGCCAGCTCTCGAACGAAGGCTTCATGCGCAGCGCCTCGTCGAGCGAAATGTCGATCCATTGCTCGGCGACCGGCGACTTGGGCGAGCGCCGCCCGGCAATGCCGAGCAGCTCGCGCACCTTTCGCCGGATCGGCACGATCTTGTAGTCGCCGGTGCATTGGCGCCGGATCATGCCAATTCCGACGCGATCGGCCGACACGATGCGGGAGCCGACGACGACGAGATCGCCGTTTTCGTCTTCGTCATAGACAGCAAGCTCGGTTCCGGCGGGCGTCAGGTTGTGAGTGAAGGCGGGAATCGAAGCCCATCGCTCGCCGCGCGCGCCGGCGAGTAGATCGGCGCGCAGATCCCCGGCCGAGACGATATGGACGGGGAACGGCAGGACATTGGGCGATCTCAGCCAGGCGAGATGGTCATAGACCGCCTTCGGCTCCCAGCCCGCGTCGGCGAAGATCGCGCAATCGGGCATGGGGCCGATCTCGCCATGGGCGGCCATCAGGGCGAGCGTGGTGGACTGGACGCCGGCGCCGAGACTGAGGACGCGGAGCCGGATCGCGGACGTCTGTTCGGGATCGGGCGCGAAGCCGGGGAAAGCGAGCGCGTTCATCACGCCGCCTCCCGCTCGTCATCGGCCCCGCCGAGGCTGCTGCCTGCGTCCGGCAGGAAGGAGAGCAGCCAGTCGGCCGCCTTGCTGGCCTGTGAGGCGGCGCGGACGATGGCGCGGTTGTCCTCGCGCAGCACCTCCAGCCAGGAGCCGATGTAATCGGCATGGCGCACGGTCGGCACGATACCCAGCGAGGCGCAGCAGAAGGCCGCGTTGATTTCGGCGATCAGCTCCTCGAAGGCGTATTTCTTCGTCCCGAAGGAGCCGGAGAAATCGCGGGCGAGCCGCGATGGATGGCCGGTGGCGTGGCCGAGTTCGTGCAACGCCGTCCGATGCCAGTTGATCGGCTCGAAATATGCCTGCGGCGGCGGCACCATCACGAAGTCCTGCGATGGGACGTAGAAGGCGCGATTCCCGCCAATGCGGAAGTCGATGCCGGTCGCACGGATCAGGGCTTCGACGCGCGGCTCGATCAGGCCGGCGGCGGCGCGACGGCCGCGATTTCCTCGGGCAGGCCGTCGCATTGGGCGGCGTTGAAGACGGTGAACCGTTTCAGGAACGGGATGGCCTGGGCTTCATCGCCGGTCTCGCGCGCACGGCGCTTCTCCTCTTCCGGGGTGAAACGGTCGGCATAAACGACGGTGGTGCCGCGCTCGCCCTTGCGGACATTGCCGCCGAGCGAGAGCGCCTGCCGGAAGGTGAGCCAGTTCTGGGCAGGGAAGCCGTGTTCGATCACGGCGCCCCACAAGATCAGGACGTTGATCCCCGAATAGTGCCGGCCGGTGGCGGCGTTCTGCGGCATGGCGAGCGGCGCCCTGACGGCAGCCGAGCCCCAGGGCTGGACCCAGGGGAAGCGGCTTGACTCCAACTCGCCGATGATCCTGTTGGTGATGTCGTCGTAAAGGCTCACCCGATCCGAGCCGGGGCGCGCGCTGCGGTCATATCTGGACATCGCGGTTCTCCGCGACGGGCGCCGGAGACCTCTTCTCCAGCCCTCAACCCGTCACGGTAAACCCGGTCCGCACTCTCACTCTAAAGGGGGCGTTGCGGGGTCTCCCCGCAGAAGGGGGTGCGCCGGCAACGCAGTGCCGGCCAGGGGGAAGGCTTTCCCCCTCCCACATTCATCAGCGACCCCGGTGTTCCCGCATTTCCTCGCCGGCGATGGCCTGAACGACCTTCATGTCCATCTCCGCAGCGGGCGACAATCGCGCCACTTCGGAAGCCACCTTGGCCCAATGCCAGAAACCGGACTTGTCTCCCCGTGCCTGGCCGCGTGCGGCCAGGCGCTGCGCCTCGTAGTAGGCATTGCGTCCATGCCTCTCGATCATCGCCCGCGCGTCCTGCTGCCAGCGTTGGCGGATCTGCCTACGTTTCTCGATCCAGTGGGCGAGGGCGCGGAACATTCAGCGGTCCTTTCTGGGGCCTGAATGCCGGCAGCTCGAAATAGTCGGACGCGACGGCTAGGCAAACTGGTTCGAGCGTTCCATGCCAGCACAGCAGTTGGTAAATCCGCTTCCGGCCGGATCAGTACTGGTCGAACACGGCGGCTATATCTATCGCGAATTTCGAGCGGCCGTCTACTTGAGGCATGCTGTCGATCTAAAACTCATGATAGACAGAGTATATGCCAGATGATCTGAAAATTACGCTTGAGATATTTGCGTCTGCGGTCCTTGATCTGTTGTGCGACAAGGAGCTTGCCTACGCTGATCCGTCTGAGCGCGCGATCGTCGCGCGCCTCGGCAACCTCCTGCAGGGCAAATACCCGGGCTGGTCGATTGATCTGGAATGGAGCCGCCGGGAGAACGTCATCAAGAGGCTTCGCTATGACCTGTCGGACGAAGAGCTGATCGGCAAGGATGCGATCGTGCCCGACCTCATCGTCCACCGTGTGGGGAAGCGTGAAAACCTTCTCGTCGTCGAAGTGAAGAAGGTGACGAACACCGACTACGAGGGCGATATCTGGAAGCTGAAAGGGATGACCGAGCAAGCCGGCGCCTATGGCTATTTGGTCGGCCTTCACCTGGTCGTCGACGTGAAGACCGGCGCTGCGCCGCAGTGCGATGCCTATGTCGATGCTCAGTTGGACGAAAATCTCTCCGTGTGGATGCGGGAGCGGTTGATGGTCGCGGCTTGAAGACGCGACCAACTGAGATCACGGCTGACACAGACGCAGCTCGGATCGAATATTCTTGGGGGGACGGACGGGTATGTATCTCGACAAGCTAACGCTGAACAACTTTCGATCCTTCGCACAGTTGGAAATTCCGCTTTGCAAAGACCTCACCCTCCTTGTCGGTGAGAATAACGGTGGCAAGAGCAACGCGATCGACGCCATTCGTCTCTTGACGGCGCCGCTCGGTGGACGGCGGGAGCTTTATTGCGAGACCACCGATATCCGGTTCGGGAGCGCGGAGCGAAAATTCGAGCTGAGCGCGACGTTCGCGGAGTTGAGCCCCGCTCAGCAAGGTCGGATGATCTCGGCCGCGACCGATGCGGCAATCAGTGGATGCGTGTTTGGCCTCAATTATGATGAGACAACTCGGCGCTTTCCAATCCGGCCGGCGCTGTGGGCGGGACATCAGCAGGGCAATCCCGAGCCCGGCTGCCACGAAATGGTCCGGCATGTCTATCTGCCGCCGCTGCGCGATGCTAAGCGGGCGCTCGCCTCTGGCAATCCGACCCGGATCTACGCCCTGCTGAACCACTTCCTCGAAGGCGGCGATCCGGAGGCGCTCGCCAAGGCCCTGCGGCGCGGGGCTGAGTCGAGATCCTCGGCAAGGTCGGAGGAGCCGTCGAAGTCGGACTCAGCGCCCTGACCGCCGGAGTCCGTCGCCAGGCGGCCGTCGCTCGGCTTTGCAAGCGATGAGAAGCTGATCGATATCGCGCGTGACTTGCGCTTCAAGCTCGCCGATCACGGCATCGAGCCCGAGGACCTCCGCTACTCGGGGCACGGCTACGCGAACCTTCTCTACATGGCGACGATCGCGGTCGAGCTGGAAAGGTAAACGACGCCGATCTTACGCTCTTCCTGGTGGAAGAGCCGGAGGCGCATCTTCATCCGCAGCTTCAGGCCGCAGTGTTGAGCTTCCTGGACGAGCAGGCTGAGAAGTCGCGCAAGCCGCCCGAGGGCCATCAGGGCCCAGCGGGCGAACTGCAGATCATTGTCGCGACGCACTCGCCGAACCTGTCGGCGTGGGTGGAGAGCAGGAAGCTCGTCTTTTTCCGATCGTTCCTCCCCGCGCCAGCGGTCAGCCGCACGCTGGTGCCGCCGAAGAGGAGCCGCAGCCGCTCGCTGGCATCCCGGTCGAGATCATGCCGGAGATCGAGCCGAATCCGGTGCATGCCGGTGGGCCGCCCGAGGCGTGTAACGCGCTGCATTCCGCTCGCCGCGCTGGCGCTCACCGACTCGAGCGACGCAAGGTCGATCGCTATCTGGATGTGACCAAATCGGCCTTGCTTTTCGGCGGGCCGGGTGCTTCTCGTTGAAGGGATCGCCGAAGCTCTTCTCCTTCCTGTCATGGCGAAGAAGATCGTGCTCAAGGACGATGCCGACAAGCTTCGCCTGTTCCGCTCGGCCGTCTTCGTGCCGATCGACGGCGTCGATTTCGAGCCCTACGCCAAGCTGCTGCTTTCGCCGTTCAACGAGGTCCGGATCGCGGACCGGCTCGTCGTTTTGACAGACGGCGACGGTGGCGAAGTGGCCGAAGGAGGGGTGATACCCGGCGCCGGGCGCAAGCGCGATCTGGAGGCGCTCGTCGCGAGGACTTGGCGCGGCTGATCTCCTAGAGGTCGTCATCAACGACTATTCGCTCGAGGCCGAGATGGTGCGCGCCGGCAATGCTGCCCTCCTCAAGGAGGTTTATCTCAAGCTTCACCCGCGTTCCGGTGACAAGTGGGACGCAGCGGTCGCGCAGGCCGGGGCTGCCCAGGCGGTCGCGATTCAGAAGCTCTTCGAGACGACGCGCAAAGGCGACTTCGCCCAACTCGTCGCCGAAGAGATCAACATGGGCACGGCGTTCAAATGCCGGCCTATCTGAAGACGGTGATCGAGGCCCTGGTCGAAATGATCGCCAAGCCGTTCGAGCCGACCAAGGAGCAGCAGCGGGTGATCGAGCACACGGGTTCGGCGTTTATCGCTGCCTGCCCAGGCGCCGGGAAAACCCGTGTCATGGTCGAGCGCGCGCGGAAGCTTCTTGGCGGCAGGCCGACGGGTCGCGGCATCGCCTTCCTGTCCTTCACCATCGCCGCCGTCTCCGAATTGGAGGATCGGCTGCGTCGAGAGGGTCTGGTCGAAACTCCGGCATTCCCGCATTTCATCGGGACGTTCGATGCGTTCCTCTGGCAATTCCTGATCGCACCCTTCGGCGTCGAAGGGTGCGAGCCAAGCCGAGACTAATCCCAGACAAGGACGATCACACTATACAGCCGTTTGCGGCCGCACAGGCCGCTTCCGCTCGAATGCTTCGACCGCGCGACAGGACACGCTATCCCCGCCATGATTCAACGCCACGGCTTTCGCGGACAGATAAAGGCGCACGAGACGGCGGCGCGAAACACACGCGCGCGCTTTCTGGAACGCGGCGAACTCGATTTCGCCGATGCCCGTACCGTCGCGCTCGCTCGGCTGCGCGATCCGGCTTGCAGCGCGGTCTTCGGGCCGACGTTCGCGGCGCGCTTCCAGGAACTCATCGTGGATGAGGCGCAGGACTGCAATCCGGTCGACCTCGAGATCATTACCTGGTTCCGGGCGGCCAGCGTGCCGGTCAAGGTCATCAGCGACCCGAACCAGGCGATCTACGGATTTCGGGGCGGCGTGACGAGGGAGCTTGGCCAGTTCGCCGAGACATTCAGCGCGGCCGAGCGTCTGCCCATGAACGGAAATTTCCGGTCCAGCGGTCACATCACGAAGGGCGTGGTGGCCTTGCGCGCGCCCAACATGCGTGCTGCTGCCGACGAGGCTCTGGGTGAGGATCGCGAGGAGCCGACGGCGGTTCAGATACTGTCGTATTCGGGCAGGGGCGTCCCGTCGACGATCGGGCCGAAATTTCAGGAGCTGGTGGCGGCAATGGGAATCGAGGCACGAGACTGCCCCGTCGTTTCGGCGACGCGGCGCAGCAGTGCAAACGCCCTTGGACATCCCCAGGATTCCGGGGTCCGAGACCTCAGTTACAGGCTGGCGGTCGCGGTGAGCGAATTCCACTTCTCGTTCGAGGTCGGCGGCCGGAAGGAGGCGCTCGTCGCCATTCACCGGATCATGCTCGAATTGGGTGGCCGGATGGGCGGGAAGACGTATCACCAGCATCTCACTGACGCTGACGTCACCCCGGACGTGTGGCGGCCCGAAGCACTCGCTTTGGCTCAAGCGCTCCGCTTCAGCCCTGAGCGGTTTGCGACGGCTGAGGCATGGCACGACGAAGCGCGCCGGCTGCTCGCGCCGCTGCTTCCGGCCGATGGCCAATCCATCAATCAGCGTCTTCGCCGCAACGGTGATCTGGAGAAGGCATTGTCGGTCGCGCCCGCGGCCGGCCATCCGGCGCGGACCATCCACAGCGTGAAGGGCATGGAGTTTCCGGCAATCTGCGTGGTGATGTCGCCGAGCACCGCGAAGGGCATCATCGATTTTCTGGCTGGTGACGTGGTGGGCGACAACGAGGAGGCGCGCAAGATCTATGTCGGCGCGTCGAGGGCGCAGCGCTTGTTGGCGCTAGCGCTGCCGCGGACGCAAGCCCCGCGCCTGAGGGACTTGATGGCGGGAATGGGCGGCGCGGTCGAGCTCGTCGCGCTGTAGCGCCGTGTGTTACTCGGCTGCCGCTGTGCTGGCGCTCGCTCGCTCGAAGGCCATTGTTGTTCCAAGCTCGAGCGCCATTCTCTTGTGCGCGTTCTCGTTGTACTGTCGAGAAGGCAAAATGGGGGAATAAGTGCGTGCAAGACGAAGAAAAGTCGGCGGAGACGCCGGACGGATTTCTTAAGGCGTTGGCAAAGGGCCTGAAAGCAAGGGAAGGCGTCGATACCGAGCTAGCTGACATCCTAGAGACGCATATCTTGAAAGCGGTGCCCGCGCAGAACGCCGTCGCACTTGCCAAGGACGCCATCCTGAAACTCGCAAGCGAACGCGCAAATCCTCCGCAGCCGGAGGTGGTTAATGGCTGACCCTTACTTCCTCCAGTCGTTGGGAATTTCCGGGTTCCGCGCATATCTCCAACCGAAGGCGTTTGATTTCAGCAAGAAGCGTTGTCTAGCGATCTTCGCGCCGAACGGCAGCGGCAAATCCAGCGTCATCGATGCGCTGGAGTTCATGTTCTCCGAGGATGGAACGCTCGAACAACTCGGACAACGCGCCGTCAACAACCAGGCTGGTCCCGTGGCACTGGCGCACAATCTGGCTGAGGAGGCGAAGATTGCGTCGGCCGTTACGATCGGCGTGGTCTCGGGCAAGGATGCCGCCAACGGCAGCCGATCGGCAACGGGGGCGAAGCGACCGATACCGGCGGTGGCCACGACTTTGAACGCCTGCTTCGCGGTGCCGCCGATCATCCGCGGGCATGCGCTGCGCATGTTCGTCGAAACACATAAGCCTGAACAGCGCTATGCGGATGTCGCCAATTGGCTGCAGCTCGGCCCGCTTGTCGAGGTGCAGAAGAATATTCGTTCGCTGCGCACGCAGGTGAAGGCCGCAGCCGAGGACGAGACGGCGCTGCAGCGCGTTGACACCCAGCTTGCCAAGGAGACGGCCGAGGCGGTGAAGACCTGGGATGAAGCGGCGGTGCTTTCCCACGCCAACACGTCGGTCCTGGCGCCACTCGATCCGGCGCTGGTGCTGGCGGCGCTGGCCGCCGACGATCCGGCCTATCTCGAACTGGAAGCGCGCGCCAAGGCCGAGGAGAACAAAATCGGGCTTGCGGGCATGCGCCAGATCCGCAATGCGGCTGCCGCTTTGCGGGCTGAGGCGACGGACGCGGAGAGCGGCGAGATTGTTGTCAGCGGTGCGATTCCGACCTTTGACGCGGCTGTCGCGGCGCTGTCGGCGGCGGAGAATAAGGAAGCGGAAGAACGCGGCAAGGCGGCGAGCACCGTGTTTCAGGCTTTGTGGACAGCCGCAGAGCCGCTTTTTGCCGAAGGGGTGGTGGCACCTGACATTTGCCCGATCTGTGCAACACCTGTCGCGGACACGGCGGCGGGTAGCGCTGAGACGATTCGAGAACACCTCGCCAAACACCTTGAGGAGTTGGCGGACTACGCCGCCGCTACGAAAGCACTCGACGAGGCCAAGACTGCGGCGACGAAGGCCCATACCCAGTTGGTGGCGACGCTGCCGGGGCTGATTGGCCTCCTCGGCGATGGCGAGGCGGCATTGAAAGCCGATCTTGTCGCCTATCAAGCGGGCATCGCCGGCTGGCCTCAGACCGCCGTTCCGGCCTCGGCTGATATCGTTGCGGCAATCGCCAAGCTGCTCGCCACCCTCGATCAGGTCATCGCCGACATCGAATCGAAGCAGGGCGACCACACCTATATCAAGGCCAAGGCGAAGATTGATCGCCTGCTGGAGCTACAGACCGAGCGGGACCTTGCGTTGCGGACGCGAGATGAGCTGGGGAAACTCTCCAACGCCTTGACGGCGCAGGCGACGATAATCTCGGCCGAGATCCGCAAGAAGGTGCAGGCCCTGCTCGACAAGCTGCAGACTCCAATGAACGATATCTACAAGCTCATCCAAGGCGCTGGCGCCGCGCCAATCCGGCTGGAGCTGCCGGCGGAAGACGACACGAACCAGCAGCGGCTCAACCTGCTGATTGATTTTGCCAAGAACCGCACGGGCGTGCAGCCGGGCGGCTATTTGAGCGACTCACAGATCCATTCGGTGGCGCTGGCGTTGCGAATGGCGGCGATCCAGCAATTTAACATCGGCGCGCCAATTATCGCGCTGGATGACATAGTCACCTCCTACGATGCCGATCATCGGCGCACCATTGCTGGGCTCATTGCCACCATGTTCGGCGACTGCCAGATCCTGATCACTACCCACGACGAGCGATTCTTCAATTATTTGAAGGATCAGCTCGAGGCGAAAGCGTGGCACTTCACCCGGATCATTGGCCTCGACCCGGCCTACGGGCCGCGTTTCGCTGATCACAAGGTCAGCGATGAGATGATCGAGGCGCGTTGGGCGGCGGGCCAGTCGGCCGCCAACGAGATGCGCCAGGCCGAGGAGGAATGGCTTCTCCGTATCTGCCGGGATTTCGGGGTCAGCGTCCGCATCCGACCGCTGGAGAGGGCCTATTCCTACGAACGCAGCGAGTTGGCCTCGGCGCTCGCTGGCCTGCTCAAGGATTCCAAGCTGATGCCGGCGCTGGTGCCGGGCGTCAACAACCGGTTCCTCGACAGTTTGGTGAAGGGCGAGATCGAGAATTTCGGCAGCCACTTTCAGGACGGACCCTATGGCGACGGCTCGATTGGTGACGAGAAGGCGCGCTGGGAGGAGTTCAAGGCTTTCCGCAGCCAGTTCGGCTGCAAGAAGTGCGGTCGAACGAAATTCCAGCGGCCCTTTACTCTCAGAAAGCCAGTTTGTGCGCATGATGGCTGCGAGGCGCAGTTCGAGTTTGCGACAGCACCGGCAGGGGTAGCTTGAATGGGAGGGCGTTCGAAACCCGTAGTGTTGGCGACGCGCAGCTTCGAAAAGCAAGGCGACGCCACGGCTTTCTTCAAGGCTATGCTGAACCGCTACCGGCCCGGAGAGCGAGTTAGTGACGAGGATGGCCTCGACGTTGCCGCCCTTCTCGAACGCCATACCGAGTATGTCGCCAAGGTGGGCTGTGGCGTCAGCCATTTCCAGGTAATGATGACCGAGCATGGGACGCAATGCTTCCGGATCATCCGCACCGATGGCAGCGGCACGGATTTCTCCTATCCACACTGCATCTCCCAGCGACCACCCAGCCGTAAGCAGGAGGTCGCTCAAGCCTTTCGACGTGCGGTGCGCTTCGATCTCTACAAGGCCCGCGATAATTTCTTCGCCACCCACAGCGGTTCTGACGGTCTGGTTTCCTGCGCCGTTACGGGCGAACGCATCGCGCGGGACGGGGCGCATATGGATCATCGTCCACCAATGACCTTCGAGGTCATCGTGACGACGTTTCTTTGTGGGCGCGGCCTGTCGCTCGACGATGTGCCGCTTACGACAGGCAAGGATGATCAAGTCTCTCCCGAGGTGACCGACGACGCCTTGAGCGAGGCGTTCCGAGCCTACCACGCTGCGATTGCGCGGCTCGATTTCGTGCGGAATACGGTCAACCTGGCCCAAGCCAGTCGGCATCGGCTGAAGGACGGCCGGATCACGCTGACAGGATACCGGCCGGATGCGGGCTGGAGAGAGCCGTCTGGGGAATGATCCGTATTCTGCACACGGCTGATTGGCATATCGGTCAAACTTTGCGCGGGTTCTCTCGGGAGCACGAGCACCGAAAGGTGTTTGAGCGGCTCGAAGAGATCGTCGTGGAGCGGGATGTCGATGCCCTCGTCATCGCCGGCGACGTGTTTGACAGCCAAAATCCCTCCGGGGAAGCGCAACAGCTCTTCTACAATACGCTCGTGCGGCTGAGCCGCGCGCATGCGCGCATGGCTATGGTGATCGCTGCCGGCAACCACGATGCCGCTGGTCGGTTGGAAGCGCCGCGGCCTCTATTAGAGGCCTTCAACATCCGCGTCGTAGGCAATGTTCGGCGGCGCGAAGGGCGGGTCGAGGCCGCGCGTCATCTCGTTCCTATTGCTGACGCAAGCGGTATGGTGGCCGCTCACGTGCTTGCAGTTTCCTATCCAACCGCAGCGTGCCTTCCGAATTTGACGCGACTGGATAGCGAGGCGGGCTCGCCCGTCATCGCCGGCGTGCGAAGCCTCTATGCCGAATTGGTCGATACGTTGCGGGAACCGATGGATGGTCTACCGTTCGTCCTAACGGGGCACCTCCATGTAGCGGGCGGCATTGAATCGGAAGGCGCGGAGCGCCGAATTCTGGTCGGTGGCCAGCATGCCGTACCGCATGACGTGTTCCCGGCAGAAGCAAGCTACGTGGCACTTGGCCACTTACATAAGGCTCAGGCTATCGGTCGTGATACTGTCCGCTATTCTGGTTCACTGATCCCTTTGTCGGCGACGGAGCTGCCTTACGCACATGGGGTCACTCTTGTAAGCCTCGACGGCACAAAGGTTCTATCCGAACATATCTCGATCGACCGGCCAGTCCCCTTCGTTCGCCTTCCTGAGGCGGGCGACATGCGGTTGAGTGAGTTTGGCGATCATCTGACAGCAATGGACCTCTCATCGGACCTTCCGCTTCATGAACGGCCATTCGTCCAGGTCAGGCTCGCCCGCGAAGGACTTTCGCCTGGGTTCAGAGAGGAAGTCGATCGCATCGCCGAGAGCTTTCCGGTGCGCATTGTCGATACCCGTGTCGCAGCAATACCCGGGACGTTAAATGACGTGATGCTCGCCGATCCTATGCTCCGGTTGGCGGAAAGAGATCCCGAGGATCTGTTCAAGCTCGCATTTGAACGCACATTCGGCGTGGTCCCGAATGCCGCACATCTGGATGTCTTCCACCGGGCACGGGCGGAGGCTTAGCCATGCGGATCTTGGCTATCCGCGGCGAGAATCTGGCAAGTCTTGCCGCGCCCTTCGAGATCGATCTTGCCGCGGAGCCTCTTGCAGATTCCGGCCTCTTTGCCATTACTGGCGAGACCGGCGCCGGGAAATCGACCATCCTCGACGCGCTCTGCCTCGCGCTCTATGGCGAATATCCGCGGGTCTCCGTCGGTCGGCGGGAGAATGCGCCCGATCCCAGCGGGGAGGCGATTTCAATTCATGATGGCCGGGCAATCCTGCGTCGAGGCGCCGGCGGCGGATATGCCGAGGTAGATTTTGTCGGACAGGATGGTGAACGCTACCGCGTCCGCTGGGAGGTCAATCGGGCGCGGGGACGAGCAAATGGGCGGCTTCAGAATGAGCAGCGCGCGCTGTATCGACTTGATGACGGCAGTGCGGTGGCGACTGGTAAGACTCAGGTCCGCGGGGCCGTGGAGGCGAGAACCGACCTCACATTCGATCAGTTCCGGCGAACGGTGCTCCTTGCACAGGGCGAGTTCGACGCCTTCCTGCTCGCCGCCGAGAGCGAGCGAGCGGAATTGCTCGAGAAGATCACAGGTACCGAAATCTACGCAGCGATCTCGGTCCGCGTTCATGATGGCACGGAGGCACGACGAAGACTTGTCGAGCACTTGGAGCAGCGCCGAAACGATGTCGGGCTTCTTGATGACGAAGCTAGGCAGGCGCTGCTGGACGAGCAAAGTCAGCTTGCATTAGCGGTCGCTCAAAAAGGCGCGGAGCGCGATCAACACAGCGAGCGGTTAGATCATTTCAAGCGCGTCGCCGCCGCTCGCAGCGATCTCGCTCGGGCTGAGGCTCAGGCGCTCGCGGCGCACACCACACGCGAGGCCGCTGCCGATGATTATCAATCTCTTGCCGAGTTCGATCTCGTTGAGCCGCTTCGACCGCTGGCGGTTGATTTGCAAAATGCACGGCGGACGGCAGCGGAGGCCAAGTCCCGTCTCGACAGTTTGCTTGTTGCGCGGGAGGAAGCACGGACGCTCGACGCGGCGTCTGCAACACAACTGGCGGACGCGGTAACCGCCAATGTCGCGGCGGAAGATGTCCTCAAGAATTTCGGCCCTCTTTGGAGCGAAGCCGAAAGGCTCGATGCCGAGCTGGCGGCAACTCGGACCGAGTTTAATGATGCGATGGAAAAATCGCAGCAAGCAGAAGCGACACTGCGCGATAAGGCCGATGCGCTGGCCACGATTGATCAAACTCTCGGTCAGACATCAGAGTTACATCGTACGACGGCCGCGCAGTTAAAGAGTCAATCGGACCGCATTCTTCTTGCCGATCGTCTCAGCGATGCGATGGACTTGTTGGCGAAGCTGGATGCTCTCAAACAGGACCATACTGCGGCCAGGTCAGAGGCCGCTGGAGCGGAAGAAACAGTTACTCGGCTGCGAGGTGAAATGACTGCGCTGTCGGAAAAGATCACAGAGGATCGGGGACGAAAAGATGGCCTCAGTCGTGATATCGGTGATCGTCGAGGCGGTCTCGCTGGCATCGACGAGGCGGCGTTCCACGAACGGGATATCGATCTGCAACGCGCGCTTGAGGCTCTGCGCGAGGCAAGCACCGTCTGCGAACAGCATGTTCGGGCGTCGGCAGATTTAACGCGCCGGGAATCGGAACACATGCTAGCGACTCAGGAGGTGAGCACAGCGAAAAGCCAAATTGTTGAGGCCGAAGCGGATCGGCTCCGTGATCGGATTGCGCGTGCGGAAATTGTTCCGATCGCAGAGCTCGCCGACGAGGCGGTCTCATCTGAGGCCATTCATCTGCGCAGCCTTCTGGTTCCAAATTTAGCCTGCCCGGTGTGCGGTAGCACCGATCATCCGCACCTTGCACACCCCAGCGCGCTCAACGAAATGGCTGCCAGGCTTCGCCATCGGCGCGAAGAGCTTGATACGGCGCTGACTGCGACTGGCCAGCGCTTGGACGCCGCCACACGCGCGCGCTCCGCTGGAGAGGTGCGCCAGGCTGAGACCGCTCGCGGAATCGATGTGGCGCGCGGACAAGTTCTGGCCGCCAAAAGCGCTTATGGCGAACAGTGGTCGTCGTTGAACGATCTCTGCACCAAGGCTCACATCGCGGGAAGTGTGCCTCCCGTTCTCGATGACCAGGCTGAGTTCGAAACTGGCGGCCGTCATCTCAGTCGCGACCGCAGAACGATCAGCCATTGCGGCCCCGCTCGCAGACGCCCGGCGTCTGCGGACAGAGATTGACAGTTTGCAGCGGGAGCATGACGCGCTCGGTGAGGCGATCGAGACGATTGCGCGGTGTATTGACCAAAGACGTCCTGATTTCCAAGCCGCGCAATTGAAGGCAACTGAGCACACGGTCCAGGCGGCAGGCCTTGCCGAGCGCCTCATTTCCATTCGCCGTGAAATCACGCCGTTTCTTGCTGCTGCAGGTCTGGCCATCGATGACCTCGATGTCGATCCCACCGGTGTTAGCGTTACGCTGTCGACGGTCGCGACGGAGTATGCCGGCCTCCGCGAGCAGGTTGGCCAGCTTGAAATGACGCTCCAGCGCCTGGCGCCGGAGCGTGCAGCGGCAGCCGCTTCGCTTGAGCACGCGCAGGCGCAGGTGACGGCAACGGCACTTCTTCTCGATCAACGTCGCCTGGCCGAGGGAGAGAAGGCGCGGGCCAGAGCTAAACTCCTCGATGGCGAGCCGACAGTTAGCCACCGGACTCGGATCAATGAGGGTTGCCGGACCACCCGAGAGGTGCTCGCACGTGCGCGCGATACGAAATCTGCCACCGATGCGGCGTTCCAGGCGGCTGGCGCTCGTTGCGACGAGGCCGCCGCTGGATTGGAGACGGCCAACGCCCGCAACGCTTCGGCCGAAGCGGCATTCAGCATGGCGTGCTTGGATATTGCTCGCTCGTTGGATCAGGTTGTCACGCTGATCGCAACCGACCCAGCATTGAGCAGAGCGTTGCGGGTCCGAATTCAGGAGATCGAGCAAGGCGTCAACGATGCCGGCACCGCAGTACTGACGCGTCAGAACGACTTACATCGGGCGTTGGAGGGGTTCGACGAGACCACCGATGCTGAGGCGTTGGCTGCAGTCATCGCGGCGTTGGCAACTGAAATCGGAGATCTGCAACAACGGACAGGTGTACTTGCCGCTGCGCTTGCGCGCGACGACGAGGCGCGCCATGCCGCCGCAAACCTATCTGCTGAAATCGACGACGCGAAAGCGGAACTCGCAATCTGGCAGGCCGTCGACAATGCTGTCGGCTCGGCCAGCGGTGATCGTTTTCGTCGCTTTGTGCAGGGCATCACGCTCGACCACATGGTGCATTTGGCGAATGATCACCTCCATGCATTGACCCCTCGCTACAGGCTCGCGCGGGGGGCTACGTCCGATCTTACGCTGCATATCATCGATCGCGACATGGGCGACGAGGTCCGCGGAACCCGTAGCCTGTCAGGTGGTGAACGTTTCCTGGTCTCGCTTACACTTGCGCTGGCCCTGTCGGGTCTCGAAGGCCGATCGTCCTTTGTCGACACGCTTTTCATCGATGAAGGTTTTGGATCGCTCGATGCGGAGACGCTCGATTTGGCGGTAGATGCGCTGGAGACGTTGCAGGGCAGAGGTCAGAAGGTTGGCGTCATCACGCACGTCGCCGCCATGATCGAGCGGATTGCCGTGCAGGTTCGCGTAGAAAAGCGCGGCGCTGGGCGGTCGGAGATTAGAGTTTCTGATGGCATGGAAGCGGCCTGGCCTGTCACGAGTAGCGCGCAATAGTATCAGGAGAAGCGGCCTCGGTGCGTTCAGATCGGAAGAGAGGATAGATGGAAAAATACCACATCAAGTTGACCGAGAGCGAGGCCGCGACACTCGCGAAGATTGATCTTAGGGACTCTCATCGCAACCACGATGAGGGCCACGCAGCTTATAAAGCCAATGCGCAGCCAATCCTCGCGTTGCTCAAGTCTCTGAGCGATAGGTCCGCTGTTCCAAAAGAAAGGCTGAATTATTGGAATGATCCCCGGTATCATCAGGGAAGGATTAAAGCGTCGCGCAAAGGCCTGTTCGAGAGAAATGGCTGCACAGGCGCTGAAATTTATACACACCCGCATTTCCTCCGCCACCTTCGCTATTTTCTCTTCGGCGCTGAACTCCCTGACGCTGTAGTCACAGCGTTTGAGGAGAAAGTCGGCAATCCGGAGTGGGTATCCTCCAGTGACGTCGTGCCGATTGGTCAGTTCGCCCGAGATCTCACACGTCAATATCGTCTGGAAAAGACAGATGCTCCGGAGGAATTCTTCAAACTGTGCCTCGACATGGAGCTCAGCTTAACGACGGCCGAGAGCGTCATGCGTTCGGTGAAGCAAATTCGATAGAACATGGACAAACTGACACTGAAGTATGTCTGGGGGCAGGAGCGGATACCGGTCGTACTGCGTCGAACGGGAAAAGGGCAGCGCTTACGTGTTCGTCTCCCCTTCTCGGAAACGAACCGCCAGTGGCTTCAGAATGGCAGGCGAACGTCCCCGCTCTGGATCGACGGCAAGAAATACTGGGAATTGCCGAAAGCTTGGTTCAACGATTTCGTCGAGCGGGTGTTGGCGAAGTACGGCAAGGTCTACGTTATTCAGCCTTACCGCGAGCAGGAAAAATGCTCCCCAGCGTGTCAGAACGCTGTCGGGCATGAGTGCCAATGTTCCTGCATGGGCCTCTATCACGGCGCCGGGAATGACGGTAGCTGGTTCGAGGTTTCCGACACCTTCGCGACGCGTTGGGCTGACCAGGAGCTCGCCTGTCAACTCATGACCGCCAAGCCCTAACGCAGCATGCGTTCAAACGCTGCAATGCGGTTCGAAGCGACCGCAGCTTTGGGCATTTAGGAGAATTTGCTAGCGCCCGCGAAGAGGCTCGCATCAATCATTCCGGCCTTGGTCAATCAACTCGGAAAGGAAAGCGGTGCCAATCTCAATGGCGCGGGCGGCAGCCTCCGAATCAACCTCCACACCATGCGAGGCCTCGTTCATCACGCGCAACGTATCGAGGACTCTCCCGGTTCCTGCTGGGGCGAGGCCTCGCCGGTCGAGATCGCGCAGCATATTGCCAATGCCCGTCGGACGGCTCGGCCCCACGCCCTTCGCGGTCGCGAAATCGCGGACAGCCCGGTCATTTCAGGGAAGGCCCGGCCGAGGTCGGCGGCCAGCCGGTCGATGATCTTCGTGCCCCAGCCCTCGCGCTCCTGCCGGGCGAGAATGTCCCGCCCGACGCTCCAGTAGAGCAGGATTAGCTCGCGGTTGACCGACAGGCTGGCGCGATGTCGCGCCTCGGTGATCTTCTGCTTCAGGTCGCTGACGAAGGCCGCATAACTCTCTAGGTCGATCTCGGCGGCTGCAGGGGCGGCCTTCGCGCGGCGAGGTTCGGGTTTGGGCGGCTTGGGAGGTCATGCGGCCGCCTTCAGGCGTTTCTTCGCCAGCATGGCGCGGACGAATTTGTCCCATTTCGCCATCCCGGCCTGCTTCTCGGCCATGTAGTTCCAGCGGTCGTAGTGCTTCGAGCTAACGTCCTGCAAGGCGTGGTTTTGCAGACGGTCGCGGATTTCCTTTGGGATGCCCGCCTTGCCGGCCAACGTCTTGAAGGTTCGGCGCAGGTCGCGGTTCGTCACATAGGGGATCACGCCGCGGTCCCGCTGGCGCCACATGAACGAATAGAGCGTGCCGTGGCTGACGGGCTTCGATGGGTCTTTGGCCGACGGGAAGAACCAGCCGTATTCGTTCACGTTGATGGACGAGATCAGCTCTGCGGCCAGATCGGGCACCGGAACGGCGTGGGGCCGATCGTTCTTGGTTCTGGACCAGTCGATGATCTTCTCCTTGGCGTCCCATTGGTCGATATGGAGGCTCGCGATCTCCTCGACCCGCTGGCCGGTCAGCATGATGATCCTGACGGCGCGGGTATAAGGCGGATGGACCGGCGTGTCGGGGCATTCAAGCCAGCGATAGAGCTGGACGAACTCGTCCTCGTCGAGCCAGCGCGTGCCCTTGACCTTGGGTTCGGTCGGAATGCCCGTGGCCGGATTGAAAGGGATACGAAACCGGCGAGCGGACTGCTGCCGATAGTCGTTGTCGGACTTCATGCCCCAGCTAAAGGCGGCATGGAGATAGGACCGCACATGGTCGGCCATCGACTTGGCGCCGCGCTCGTAGATCGGGCGGATCAGCTCGATGATTTCCTCCGCCTCGATCTCGCGGGCGAGGCGGTTGCGCCCGAGCGTGTCGGCGATCTTGTTGAGACCCTTTTCGGTTTCCTTCCAGGACGGTTTCCCAGCCTCCTTGAGCGCGGCGACATAGCCCTCGAACAGATCGGCGACCGTGCCGGGGCGCGTGTCGGTCGCGATCTTGATGCTCCGGCCCTTCTGGATCACGTCTGCGAAGTCGCGCTTGTAGATTTCGCGGGCCTGCGCGAGCGACGTCGATGGATAGGCGCCGATCTTTTTCTTGGTCCGCTTGCCGTCGCGCCATTGCTGCGCCATCCAGTCTGCGGTGACGCGCTTCGGCATGGGCTTGAGAACGAGGACAAGACGGCCGGTGCCGCGTCCCTCGCCATCGGCGAGGTTCTCCTGCTTGCGGCTGATCTCGACACGCTTCAGTGCATGTCGGATCGCGGTGTCGGTCAGGGCTGGCATGGCGTTCCTCCTTGTCCGCAACTGGGATCGGTCGAGGAGAAACGGGGGGCGCTTGCTGGGAGCGGAAGGCCGTTTTTAACCCCTAAAACCGCCCCCAATTTGCCATAACCGCCCCCACTACGCAATGCAGAAATCCCGCAAAAATGCTAGTGTTTCGGCGTGCTTGAACGTGATCCAGCGGGATCAAAATGAATGAGTGGGGTGGTTGTGCACGAGCACGATGGCGGTGGCGGACAGTTCCAGCGCCCGTTTGACAACCTCGCGGGGATAGACCGGCGTGTGGTCGACCGTGCCGGTCTGCTGCAGTTCGTCGGCTATCAACGTGTTGCGCTTGTCGAGGAACAGGATGCGGAACTGCTCCCGGTCGGCGAAGGCCATGGCGGTGCGGCAGTAGTCGATGACCGAGGACCAGGACGACAAGACGGGCTTCTGGTGGACCGTGCCGCGCGCGAAGCGCTCGGCGGCCGCCTGGACGAGCTTCAGTTCGATAACGACGGATTCGCCGACGCCCTCGATCTCGCGCAGCCGGTCGGGCGGGGCGGCAACGACCTCGGCGAAGGAGCCGAAGCGGGCAACGAGCCGCTTGGCGATCGGCTTGGTGTCGATGCGTGGAAGCGCACGGAAGAGAACGAGCTCGAGAAGCTCGTAATCGGGCAGCGCGTCGGCGCCGCCCTGGAGGAATCTGTCGCGAAGTCGCTGGCGATGCCCGGTGCGCCCCTCGACCGCCTGCTGCGGTCGTTCGCCGACGCCTTCCATCAGCACTCCCGGTGCGGTGGCATGTGGAAGCCCGCCGGCGAGAGCGTGAAAATCTCCACGCCGTCCTCGGTGACGCCGACCGTATGCTCGAACTGCGCCGACAGGGACCTGTCGCGCGTGACCGCCGTCCAGCCGTCGCCGAGCACCTTAACGTGCGGCCGGCCGAGATTGATCATCGGCTCGACGGTGAACAGCATGCCCGTCATGAGTTCGACGCCTTCACCGGGGCGGCCGTAGTGAAGGATATTGGGCATGTCGTGGAAGACCCGGCCCAGTCCATGTCCGCAGAAGTCGCGGACTACGCTGGTGCGTTCCTGCTCTGCGAAGGTCTGGATCGCGGCGCCGATGTCGCCGGTGGTGGCTCCCGGGCGAATCGCCTCGATGCCGCGCATCATCGATTCGTAGGTCACCTCGATCAGCCGGCCGGCACGGCGGGAGACCTCGCCGACGGGATACATGCGGCTCGAATCGCCATGCCAGCCGTCGACGATGAGCGTCACGTCGATGTTGACGATGTCGCCCTCGCGCATCGGCTTGTCGTTGGGAATGCCGTGGCAGACGACGTGGTTGAGCGAGGTGCAGATCGCGCGCGGATAGCCGCGGTAGAGCAGGGGCGCGGGGGATGCGCCGTGGTCCATCGCGAACTCGAAGATCAGCCGGTCCAGCTCCGCCGTGGTGACTCCGGGCTGGACCTCGGGCACGAGCAGGTCCAGCGCCTCGGCGGTCAGCCGACCGGCGCGGCGCATGCCCTCGAAGGCCTCTGCGCCATGAAGCTTTATGTCGCCGGTATTACGTTCCGGCGCGACGGCCGCATCGATGTAGCTGAGCATATCCGGTCAGTATGTCTTGCGCGCCTCGGTCCGGCGCATCGGTCCCACGCTGGAATGTAGGCCTTGCGATGTGGAACGTCGAGGCCGTCCGGCGTGGATACGCGGCGATGGTTGCGAATGCAAAGGGGATATGGTCTGTCGGCGGCATGGCAGCAACCGACGACGGCAACGCGCTCGACCCGACCCCGCCGTTCGGCGCATACGCCCCGACGCCGTGGCAGCAGCGCCTGCTCGCGCTGACGCGGAGCATGCCGGAGACCTGGATCGGCAAGCGCGCCGCGTTCCTGTTGCGCAGGCTGGCGATCACCGGGCTGAAGCATCCGCTGGACGTCGAGGCGTTCGGTGCGCGGATGCGGCTTCATCCGTTCAACAACGTCTGCGAGAAGCGGGTCCTCTTCACGCCGCAGTTCTTCGATCCCCGGGAACGGGCGCTGCTGGCGTCCCGCGTGAGGCCGGACTTCGTGTTCATAGATGTCGGCGCCAACGTAGGCGTCTACGCGCTGTTCGTCGCGAAGCTCGCCGGCCCACAGGCGAAGATCCTGGCGATCGAGCCGCAGCCGGCGATCTTCGACCGGCTCGTCTACAACATCGGCCAGAACCCCGATGCGATGGTCAAGGCGATCGGCTGCGCGCTGGCCGACAAGGACGGCGAACTCACGCTGTTCGTCGATTCGCACAATAGCGGCGAAAGCAGCATCAAGATCCTGGGATGGACGGGCGAGACCGGGCAGTCGGTGCAGGTTCCGGCGCGGACGCTCCTCGGCCTCGCCGAGGACGAGGGGCTCACCAGAATTCGACGCGCTGAAGATCAACGTCGAGGGGGCGGAGGAACTCATCCTCGAGCCGTTCCTGCGCGAGGCGCCGGATTCGCTGCTGCCGGGCTTCGTCGTCATCGAAAACGCGCGCGCCCGCTGGCAGGTCGACTGCATCGAGTTGCTGCATGCCAAGGGCTACCGGACGCTTCTGGAAACCCGGCTGAACGTCGTTCTCGAACGGGTGCCCGTCAGCCGGTGAAGTCGAGCCGGCGGGTCAGGACGATTTCCGCAGGCGAGATATCGCAGCCGTAGACGAGCGTCTCGACGCCCGCGTCACGGGCGCGGGCATAGGCAGCCGAATAGGCCGGGTCGAGGTCGGCGGCGAGCGACATGGTGGCGGCGTCGGCGCGCTGGACCACGAACAGCATGACCGCGCGCATGCCGGCCTCGGCGACGAGCGCCAGCTCGCCCAGATGCTTCGCGCCGCGCGCGGTGACGGAATCGGGGAACTCGGCGTGGCCGGCGCGTCGCGACAGGTGGACGTTCTTGATCTCGACGTAGCAGGGCGGGCGGCCGTCGTGCTCCAGCACGATGTCGACCCGGCTGCGGGTGCCGTAACGCACCTCGCGGCGGAGCGTCCCGTAGCCGGCAAGCTCCTCGATTGTGCCGGCGCCGATCGCCTCGGCGGCGAGACGGTTGGGATAGCCGGTGTTGATGCCGACGAGGGCGGGGCCGGCTCCCACGTCCACCTCCACGAGTTCCAGGCTCCACGGCAGCTTGCGCTTGGGATCGGCCGACCGCGACAGCCAGACCGGGATACCGGGATCGGCGAGGCCCATCATGGACCCGGGATTGGCGCAGTGGGCGGTGACGACCCCGCCGCCGGGAAGCTCAACGTCGGCGAGGAAGCGCTTGTAGCGGCGGACCAGGCGGCCGGGCTGGAGAGGAGATGGCAGCAGCATGGCGCCTCTCATGCCGCCGGCGCGACCGCGTGGCAACCCCGCCAGCGATTCACTTGAGCAGCCGCGGGCCGTGGGCTAGACCAGCGAACCTCAGGCAGACAGCGGGTGGTGGCGGGATGAGCAGCGGGCAGGTGACGGCGGCGGTCCTCGTCGTGGGCGACGAGATCCTCTCGGGCCGCACCAAGGACAAGAACATCGGCTACATCGCCGAGTACCTCACGAACATCGGCATCGACCTGAAGGAGGCGCGCGTCGTCTCCGACGACCTGCAGGAGATCGCCGACGCGGTGAACGCGCTGCGAAATCGCTACACCTACGTGTTCACGACCGGAGGCATCGGCCCGACGCACGACGACATCACCGCCGACGGCGTCGGCCTCGCCTTCGGCGTGCCGGTGCGCCATGACCCGGCGGCGGTGGCGATCCTGGAGACGCATTTCGGCGACCGCATCAACGAGGCGCGCATGCGCATGGCGCGACTCCCCGAGGGCGCGGAGATGATCGAGAACCCGGTCAGCAAGGCGCCGGGTTTTCGGATCGGCAACGTCCATGTCATGGCCGGCATCCCGTCGGTCATGCACGCGATGCTGGATTCGGTCGCCCCGACGCTCAGGACGGGCGTGAAGATGCTGTCGCGCTCGGTCCTCGGCCGCGGCGTCAAGGAAGGCGACATCGGCGGCCCGCTGGGCGAGGTCCAGAAGGCGCATCCCGGCGTCATGATCGGCAGCTACCCGCATTTCGATGGAACGCAGTTCACCACGACGATCGTCGTCCGGTCGCGCGACGAGGCCGCGCTCGACGCGGCCGCGGCCGATGTGGAGGTGCTGGTCGCGCGTCTCGTCCAGCCGGCGTGAGGAGCACCATGGAGCAGGGCGCCGACAAGGTATTCCCGGTTTCGTGGGACCAGTTCCACCGCGATTCGCGAGCGCTCGCCTGGCGGCTGGCGGGGCGGGGCGAGTGGCAGGCGATCGTTTGCGTCACACGCGGCGGTCTCGTTCCCGCCGCCATCGTTGCGCGCGAACTCGGCATCCGCCTGATCGAGACCGTCTGCGTGGCGTCCTATCACGACTACAGGGAACAAGGCGGCCTCGAAGTCATTAAGCCGGTGACGCCCGACGTCATCGGGCTCGACGGTGGCGACGGGGCGGCGGTCCTCATCGTCGATGATCTCGTGGATACCGGCAGGACCGCGCGGGTGGTTCGGGACATGCTTCCAAAGGCGCATTTCGCGACGGTCTACGCCAAGCCGATGGGCCGGCCGCTCGTGGACACCTTCGTGACCGAGGTCAGCCAGGATACCTGGATCTATTTCCCATGGGACATGGGGTTGGCCTTCCAGCCGCCGATCTCGCAATCCTCCAAGGGTTGAAGGCTCCGCGCACATGACCGAGCTCGTGTCGCCGTTCTACACCGCCGAGGTCGGCTTCCTGACGGTGCTCACGAGGCTGTCCATAGCGGCTTTCCTGGGGCTGCTCATCGGGCTCGACCGCGAATACCGGTCCAGTCCCGCCGGGCTTCGCACGCACATGCTGGTTTCGCTGGCTGCGGCGACCTTCGCCGTTCTCACCTTCGAGATCGTCGAGCGTATCGAACTCGACAACGAGGGGATACGCGCCGATCCCCTGCGCATCATCGAGGCGGTGACCGCGGGAGTGGCGTTTCTCGCCGCCGGCACGATCATCCAGGCGCGCGGCCGCGTGCGCGGCCTGACGACGGGGGCGGGCATGTGGCTCGCGGGCGCCATCGGGCTCGCCTGCGGCGTCGGCGTCTACGTCGTCGCCATCATCGCCACCGTTCTCGGCATCGCCATCCTGACGGCACTCAGATGGGCGGAATTCCTGATGCCGAAGAAGCGGGACGATGCTCGGGCCGGTCCGATAGAGGAGGACGCCGACAGGAGCTGAGGCCGGACTTCGCAGAGGTCGTGCCTGGAGGTTGACACACGCTGCGCGGGTGTCGAGCATCCGGCTTCATCGAGGAGCGGGGGACGGGGCCGATGGAAGTTGGGGCGATCACGCAGGCGCTGGCGGACATGCTGCCGGCGAATGTCTGGAGATGGATCGATCTTCTCGGCTACGCCGCGGCGATCCTCAACGTCGGCACGTTCTCGATGAAGCGGATGATTCCGCTGAGGATATGCAGCCTCTGCGCGAGCTCGCTTTTCATGATCTACGGGCTGTTGCTGCCCTCCTACCCCACATTCGCGCTGCATATCGTACTGTTTCCGCTGAACTCGATACGGCTGTACCAGATGACGAAGCTGGTGGAGCAGGTCAGGACCGCGTCGCAGGCGGACCTGTCGATGGACTGGCTGCGGCCGTTCAGCCAGAAGCAGACGTGCAAGGCTGGCGAGATGCTGTTTCGAAAGGGCGACACGGCGGACCGGATGTATTACGTCCTGAGCGGTCGCTACCGGTTGTCGGAGATCGGGATCGATGTCGGCCCCGGAGCGGTGATCGGCGAGATCGGCCTCGTCGAGCCCGAATTGCGGCGAACCCAGAGCTTCGAATGCCTGGAGGGCGGCGACCTGCTCACGATGAGCTATGACAAGGTGCGGGAGATATATTTCCAGAATCCGCAGTTCGGGTTCTACTTCCTCAAGCTGGTGGCGCGGCGGCTGCTGGCCAACGCGGAGCGGCTGGAGACGGAGTTGGAGACGATGCGCGGGGGCCGGATCGCGCCGGCATGAGCGGCAAGTGGCGGGCCACCGAAGAGTTCGAGACTTCGCGGGCGTGGCGGAACTGGTAGACGCAAGGGACTTAAAATCCCTCGGGGGTATCCCCATGCGGGTTCGATTCCCGCCGCCCGCACCAAGCCTTCTTCAGTAGGAGCAGTGATTGCCGTCGGTGAACTCGACGGTGCCGGAGCCGACCCCGGCGAAGCTGCAGCGGGGCGCGCCGCCTGAAAGGTCGACGTTGCCGGTCGAGCCTGCGGCAAAACTGGCACTGACCGCGTCAATCAGCGGGCCCAAATTGCCTGCTGTGAAGACGTTGTCCTGGAACAGGATGTTAGACGTGTGCGCAATAGAGGCGCTGTTATCCGAAGGCGACGTCAAGGTATTGCCTGTGACGGTCACGTTGCTCGACCCGCTCCAGCTTCGGAATGCCCAACCAGTCGCCGAAACAGCGGTATTGTCGATGACGTCGACGTTGCTGGAGCCACGCAGGGTGATACCTGTCCGACTGGATGTCACAGTGTTGCCGACCAGCCTTATGTTGGAGGATTTCGAGGACGGCGATCCCCGATGGATCGCCTCCTGCGTCGGTTTGCACCACGTTGGAGAAAGCGGCCGCGCCATTAACGCTCTCAAGCCAGATTCCCCCGCCCGCCAATCCGGGGTCCGAGGCCGTATTGAGGAGCGTCATGCCGCCGATGACGCCACTGCTTCCCAATTGAATCATGCGAGATGCGTCCCCCTCGAGCTTCCCCGCGGCTCCCGGCGCGTTGAAGTCGACCTCGATGCCGGTGGTCGCGCCGCGCACGCGCAAGGCCGTCCCGCCGCCCAGCAGAGTGACCGCGGTGCCCACGTCGGTGGTTGTGTTCACCGCGAAGTCGCCCTGGGCGACGACGACGCCGCCGATGCCAGCGGAATCGAGTGCAGCCTGGAGGTCCGTTTGGTCCTGCGTTGTCGCGTCGACCTGCACGACCGACGTCACAGTCTCGTCGTTCCACGTGTTGACCGCGTCCTCAGTCGCCTCGGCGGTGAACGTCGACGAGGAAGAGACCTCAGTGCGGCTGTTCGACACGATGTCGACGTCGCGGACGACGGCGTCGGTCATGCGGCGCTCCATGTAGGTGAGCGGTTCGGCGGCGCGGGCGGCGGCGGGCGACTGTAGCGGCAGGCGCAGCCGGGCGTAGCCGATCACCTGCTCGTCGCGCACGCTGTCGTGCTGAACCGTGACGCCCGCGGTCAGACGCACGCCGGGAAGTCCGCCGAGGTCGTGGGCGGTCAGCTCCAGCCGGCCGCGCGGGCCGGCGATCTCGTCGACGCCCGAGGCGTCGAACCAGTAGCCGCCGGCATAGGCGCGCAGGTCGAGCCCGGAGTTCAGATCGAACACGGGCAGCCGGACGCCGACCTCGCCGTCGACGCCGCCCAGCGCCTTCTCGACCAGGTGTCCCTCGGTGGTGGTGGTCGTCACCTGGCTCTCGATGGCCAGGGTCGTGCCGGTCAGTACGGCCTGGGCGGCGGCTGAAACAGACGTGCTCGACCCCAGGTCGACCCGCTTCTCGGTGTCGCCGACGGGGAGGTAGACGTTGGCGCGCAGGTCGACGTCGCGGCTCAGCGCCTCGACGCCCAGCGTCACCTGGTGGAAGGTGTTGTCGAGCGAGGAGCGGCGGACGTTGAAATAGCCGTAGGCGCCGATATTCCAGCCGCTGTCGAGCATGCGCCGCACGCCGAGGCCGAAATTGCCCTCGCGCGCATCGTCGTCGCCGAACATGCCGCGCACGTCGGCGAACAGAATGGTGTCGGGGGTCTGGAACAGCGGCGCGAACAGGTTGCCCTCGGCCAGCGCGCGCTCGTTGCTGACGCGCCCGCCTAACTCGATCCAGGGTTGCCATTTGGGGGCGAAAGATTTCGGAAACAGCGGGCGAAACGGCCAGAATTGACGCTGCAACTGAAGCAAGCAGCGCCCGCATTCTGAAATTCTGCATCGTTTCAACCCCCATGATACGCCCTGAGGTTGAAACTACCGATGAGCCGAGTGACGACAAGTCGAAAAACGGGCCCGTGCTCTGGTTACCGCTGCGTGATGCTTTCCGGTCACACCAGAAGTTGCGGAACATCCTCGTGGCAATCCGCTCCACGGCCGTGGGCTGCCGTTCTTCATTTCGACGTTTCAACCGCCCGCCGCCCCTAATATACGAAACAGGCAGCAACCTCGGAGGATGTCGCCACATGAAGATCGGGATCGCCGGAATCGGGAAGATGGGCGCGGCCATGGCCGGGCGGCTGAAGGAGCAGGGGCACTCGCTGGTCGTGTGGAATCGCACGGCGGCAAAGGCGGAGGCGATCGCGGGCGAGGGGATCGAGGTTGCCGAGAGCCCCCGCGAACTGGCGGAGACGGCCGACCTGACCATCACCATCCTGACCGACGCACCGGCGATCGACGCCGTTATGTCGGGGCCGGACGGGCTGCTGGCGGGGGACGTGTCCGGCAAGCTCTTCGTCGAGATGAGCACCGTGCGGCCGCAGGACCAGGCGGCGCTGGCGGAGAAGGTGCGAGCGAGCGGCGCCGCCTACGTCGAGTGCGCGGTGGGCGGCACGACGGGTCCGGCGCGCCAGGGCAAGCTCGTCGGGCTGGCAGGCGGCGAGGTGGCGGATTTCGAGCGGGCCAAGCCCGTTCTCGAACAGCTCTGCCGCAGGCTCGACCTGATCGGGCCGGTCGGGACCGGGGCGAGCATGAAGCTCGCGATCAACCTGCCGCTGGCGGTCTATTATCAGGTGCTTGGCGAGTCCTATGCATTGTGCCGGCATCTGGGGCTCGACGAGGAGTGGCTGATCGAGCTGATGGCCGACACCTCGGGAGGCCCGAATATCCTGAGGGCGCGCGGGCCGGTGATCGCGGCGGCGCTGAAGGGCACGGACCCGCAGCCGGCGAGCTTCAACGTCGACACGCTGCGCAAGGACCTGCGCACCATGCTGGCCGAGGCCAAGGACCGGGGCTACGACCTGCCGGTGGTCGAGCGGGCGCTGTCGGTCTACGACGAGGCGAGCGAGGCCGGCTGGGGTGCGCGCGACGGCAACGCGCTGCCGCGATACTGGACGACGCGCGGGCAGGGCTGACCACATTCTTGCCGTTTGCAGGGCGCTCCCCCGCCGTGCATCATCCTGGTGCTCAAGCGGGCCCCGGCGGTCGGCGCCGAAGGTCCGGTAGCCTGGGAGGAAAGACATGAAGCCGATAAGGCCGCTGCTGCCCGCCGTATTCCTGGCGGCAGCCCTGATGCCGTTCGTTTCGTGGAATGGCACCGCCGAGGCGCAGGATCTCCAGCGCATAACCGTCGTCCTGCCGAACCCCTCGGCACTCAACGTCTGGCCGATGCACGTGGCCATCGGCGAGGGTTACATGGCCGAGGAAGGCCTCGAACTCGAGGTGCATGCCGTCGACGGCTCGGCGCCAGTGCTGCAGACGATGGCCGCCGGGCAGGCGCAGATCGGCCTTCCCGGGCCGGCCCCCGTTCTCGCGGCGCGGTCGCGGGGCGAGGATGTGGTCTTCATCTACAACCTGAATCCCATCAGTTCCTTCGGCATCGTCGTTAAAGAGGAGTCGGAGTACCAATCTCCCGAGGACCTGAAGGGTCAGGTCGTCGGCGTAGGGACCGCGGACGGGGCCGAGGTCAGCTTTGCGCGCAGCATCTTCTCCGATGTCGGCATGACCGAGGGCGAGGACTACACGTTCCTGCCCGTGGGCGACGGCGGACCCGCGACGGTCGGCTTCGAGCGGGGAGATATCGAGGCCTATGCGGCGGCGACCAGCGACGCGGCGATCATGACAACCAGAGGCCTGAATCTGCGCGAGATAACGCCGGAGAAGTTCATGGGCTTCTTCGCCAACGGCTATGCGGTCCAGCGCTCCTACATGGAGGAGAACCCCGAGGTGATCGAGGCCTTCGGACGGGCCATCGTGAAGGGCACCAGGTTCGGGCTGGACCCGGCCAATCGGGAGGCGGTTCTCGCGCATGCGGCCGAAGCCAATCCGCAGGAAGGCGAGGACACCGAGCTCGCCAACGCGCTCTTCGACCAGCTCCTGATCAAGATGGTCCCTGGGGATCAGGGTGCATTCGGATACCAGCCGCCGGAGAACTGGGAGGCCTGGCAGCAGAGCCTTCTCGATTCAGGCGGCCTGAGCGAGGCGCAGGACCTGTCGCGCGCCTACACCAACGAGTTCGTGGAGACCTGGAACGCGGAGTGAGCCGGTGACGGTTCCGGCCGGCCTCTCGCCGGCCGGGGCGGCCCGTCGCCACCGGACCGACGCGAATATGTGAATTGCTTTTCTCCCTGACCGGCGTACAAGGCCGCGCTTTCGTGCGCCGAGAGGCGCGCTGAAATGGGGCGGGCGGGTGCTGTCGATACTGCCGATCCTCCACGTGACCGGCCTTCTTGTGTCCGGGCTCGGGATCGCGATGCTGGTGCCCGCCGTCGTGGACATCGCCGCGGGCAACCCCGACTGGCAGGTCTTCGTGGCCAGCGCGGGGTTCACCTGGACGCTGGGCTCGCTCACCGCGATCGCCACGCGGCGCAAGGAACGGGTTCGCCTGACGGTCCGCCACGCCTTCCTTATGACGGCGACGGTCTGGATCGTCATGTCGGCCTTCTCGGCGATCCCTTTCATCGGTATCGGCCTCGATTACGGTGACGCCTTCTTCGAGGCCGTTTCGGGATTCACCACGACCGGGTCCACCGTGATCGCGGGTCTCGACGCGTTGCCGCCCGGCGTCCTGCTCTGGCGCGCGCTGCTGCAATGGATCGGCGGTCTCGGCCTGATCGTCATGGCGATCATCGTGCTGCCGTTTCTGCGGGTCGGCGGAATGCAGCTCTTCCATACCGAGAGCTCCGACCGGTCGGACAAGATCGTGCCGCGTCCGGCCCAGCTCGTGGGCTATATCGCCGGGAGCTACACAGCGCTGACGGTCGCCTGCGCGGCGGCCTTCGCGATTGCGGGGATGAGCGTATTCGACGCCGTCTGTCACGCGATGGCCACGCTCTCCACCGGCGGATACTCCACCCACGATGCCTCGTTCGGCTACTTCCAGGAGCCGTCCATCCACTGGATCGCGGTCGTCTTCATGCTGGCGGGCGCGCTGCCGTTCGTCGTCTATATCCGGGCCGCCAAGGGGGAAACGATGGCGCTATGGGCCGATCCGCAGGTCCGCGCCATCGTCGTCATGCTCGCGGTCGTCTCGATCGCGCTCGGCATATGGCTGTCGCAGTCGCAGGGGCTCGCCGTCGGCGAGGCGATGCGGCTGGCGGCCTTCAACGTCGTCTCGATCGTCACCACGACGGGCTTTGCCAGCACGGACTACACGACCTGGGGAGCGCCGGCGATCGGTCTCTTCTTCCTCCTCACCTTCATCGGCGGCTGCTCCGGCTCCACCTCGGGGGCGATCAAGATCTACCGATTCCAAATCATCGGACACGTGATCCTGGCGCATATGCGCAGGCTGATGCGGCCGAACCGGGTGGTGACCATCCACTACGACGGCAAGCCGGTGCCCGATGACGTGCCGCGCTCCGTGCTTGCCTTCATCACCGTCTACATGGGCTCCATCGCGGCGGCGACCCTGGTGCTGACCATGATGGGGCTCGACCTCGTCACCGCGCTCACCGCGGCCTCCACGGCGATCGGCAATGTCGGGCCTGGGCTTGGCGACATCGTCGGCCCCGCCGGCAATTTCGCCAGCCTGCCGGACGGGGCGAAATGGGCTCTGTCGGCCACCATGCTGCTGGGCCGGCTGGAACTTTTCACGCTGCTGGTGCTTTTCGACCGGGAGTTCTGGCGCGGCTGAGGGGGACGACCATCGGGGCTTTCGCCACATTCCTGCGCGATCGTGCCGCTGCCCGTGCATGGTTGACATCGTGCGGACCGGCATGTTGGACGAAGGCCCGACTGATTTTTCCACCGTGCGCTACACCGGAACAGAAAGGCCCACGATGCTGAGATACGCGCTCGCGGCACTCGCGCTGGGACACCTCGCCGCTCCGGCGTCGGCCCAGGTGATCACGCCGGCCAATTCCGTCACCGTCGCCGTTCTGGCGCCGGAAGGCTACCACGCGGTGGACGGGTGCCTGTCCGGCATGCGTGCGGAACTCGAGGAGCTGGGGTTCGCGGAAGGGTCGAAATCTCGAACTGCAGGTCGAGACCGTCGCGGAGGACGGTCTGGGAACGGCCGCGGCCGAGCTCGCATCGGGCCCGGCGCGGGTCATCGTGCCGATATCGACAGAGGCCGCGAAGGCGGTGGCGGCCGAAGTGAGCGATGTCCCGGTCGTCTTCTGCGCCGTGGCCGACCCTGTCGGGGCGGGCCTGGCCGAAGGCACCATGCGGCCCGGCGGCAACGTGACCGGCGTTTCGGATCTGACGCCCCTGTCGCAGCACCTAGGGCTGATCAACGAGGTGCTTCCGGAAGCTCGCCGGCTCGGCGTGATCTTCGATCCGGACGACGCAACGTCGCTAAGGCTCATGGATCGCCTTCGGGAGTTTGCCCCGGCGCCGGCTTCACACTGGTCGAGGCGGAGGTCTCGGACCCCGAAAATCTCGGCACAGTCGTGACCGATCTCGCCGCGGACGTTCAGGCGATCTACCTGACGACAGGCGAGACGATCGGAAATGGCCTCGATGCGGGTATCGAGGCGGCCGAGGAGGCGCGGATTCCACTGTTTGCCGGAGACGTGGACTGGGTCGAGCGGGGTGCGGTCGGCGCCCTGGGCTTCGATTACGAGGAGCTGGGCCACCAGACGGCCGCGGTCATCAACCGCATTTTCGCGGGCGAGAGCCCGGCCAACATTCCGATCACCCAGGCCGAGAGCACCGTGCTTTACGTGAACGCCAAGGCCGCCGATGCCATGGGGCTGCAGCTCTCGCCGGGCTTCATCGCCCGGGCCGACGAGATCATCGAGTAGCGGCCCTCAGCCCTTCCAGCCGTATATCCAGTCGAAACGGGCCATGAGACGGGTCGGGCCGAGCACCGACATGCCGAGGTCGCGGGCGCGGGCGGCGACACCGCCGAGGTGATAGATGTCGCCGTTGGCGCGGGCGGCACGCTGGACGCGGGCGGTGCGCGACATGCGCAGGCCCTCGTAGCGCCTGAAGGCCGCGGCGACGCCACCCGTACCCGCGAGTTGGCCGGCCAGCACATGAGCATCCTCGATGCCCATCGCCGCGCCCTGGGCCATGAAGGGCAGCATGGGATGGGCGGCATCGCCCATCAACGTAACCGGCCCATCGCCCCAACGGGCCATTGGCGGAATGTCCGCCAACGCCCAGCGGTGCCATATCTGCGGCGCGGCAACCAGGGCGCGGGCGCGGTCGGGCCAGCGCGAGAAGCGCTCGGCGATCTCGGCCGCGTCACCCGGGGCGCTCCAGCCGGGCTCGTCCCAGTCGTCCGTCACAACGGCAACGATGTTGAACTCCGACCCGTCGCGCACCGCATAGTGCACGAGATGGGCGTCGCGGCCGAGCCAGAGGCCAGTCTCGTCGGGCGAAATGCCGGAGGGGAGGGCGGAGGCGGGCAGGGTGGCCCGCCAGGCGACTTTGCGCGAATGACGGGGCTCGCCGTCGGCGGACAGGCTCCGGCGTATCTCGGAGCGAAGGCCGTCCGCGCCGACGAGGCCGTCATGGCGGGCGCTATTGCCGTTGCCGGTGACTATCTCGACATGGGCGCCGTCCGGCCGGAAGGCCGTGACGCGGGCACCCAGACGGATCGTCGCCTCCGGCAGGGCCCCGACCGCATGGGCGAGCATGCCCTGAAGGTCGGCACGATGGACGACGCGGTAGGGCGCGCCCCAGCGGGCCTCGGCGGCCTTGCCGAGCGGTACGCGTGCGATACGGGCGCCGTCGCGGCCGGAATAGATGCCGATGGCCTCCGGCGCGACGCTGGCCGCGCGCAATTCGTCGGCCAGGCCCAGACGCTCGAAGACGCGCCACGCATTGGGCGAGACCTGCAGGCCGGCGCCGATCTCCTCCAGTCTGGCCGCCTGTTCGTAGACGGTCACACGGATGCCGCGCCGGGCCAGCGCCAGGGCCGCGGTCAGGCCGGCTATGCCGCCGCCGGCGATTGCTATGTCGGGGGACGCCAAGGGTCCGTCACCGTCCTCGCGGCGTCAGGCGGCCTCGTCGGAACGCCAGGCGCATTCGGACGGCTCGGCCTGACGGGGCGAGAGCGAGGGGTCGTACTTGTAGAGCGTCGAGCAGTACGGGCAGACGATCTCGTCGTCGTCACCGAGGTCGACGAAGACATGCGGATGGTCGAAGGGGGGCAGGGCACCCATGCACTGGAATTCCCGCGCGCCGATGCGAATGCTCGCAACGCCCGGCGTGTTGTGGAAATGCGGGACCACCTTGTCCGCCATCGTCCTGTCATCCTTCGCTGGCCGAGAACCGGCGGGACAATAGCGGCAAGTCGACCCGCTTCATAGGGGCGCATGCGAGGCATGCCGTCGCGCCTGTTTCCCCCGATGCGGCCAGAGTCTAATAGAAGCGCCGAAACAGGAAGGACCTTCATGGAACTCTCGAAATTCGATTCCGACGGCGTCGAGATCGCCTTCCTCGACGAGGGGGAGGGCGATCCCGTGCTGCTGATCCACGGATTCGCCTCCAACATCGGCACCAACTGGGTCTATCCCTCCTGGACGACGACGCTTCAGCGAGCCGGATACCGGGTGATCGCGATCGACAACCGCGGGCACGGGGAAAGCGGCAAGCCGCGCGATCCGGACGACTACGGCGCGGTGATCATGGCGGAGGACGCGCGCCGGCTGCTGGACCATCTCGGCATCGCGAGGGCCGACGTGATCGGCTATTCGATGGGCGCCCGCATCACGGCTTTTCTGGCGATCAATCACCCCGACCGGGTCCGCAGCGCCGTGTTCGGCGGTCTCGGCATGGGCATGGTCGAGGGGGTCGGCGATGCCGAGCCGATCGCGCGGGCGCTGGAGGCCGCGAGCCTCGACGAGGTCTCCGATCCGACGGGCAGGGCGTTCCGCATGTTCGCCGAGCAGACCAAGAGCGATCTCCCGGCGCTGGCCGCCTGCATGCGCGGCGGCCGGGTGAAGCTGACGCCGGAGGCGGTCGGCAGCATCTACTGCCCGGTGCTGGTGGCCGTCGGCGAAACCGACGACATCGGCGGCTCGCCGCACCGCCTGGCCGAACTCATCCCTGGCGCGGAGGCGCTGGAAATCCCCGGGCGCAATCACATGCAGGCGGTCGGAGATCGTGCTTTCAAGCAGGCGGTCCTGGACTTCCTCGGTTGTCGGCAGTGACGATTGCGCGAGTCCACGGAGCGGGTTACGGGCGGAGCTTGAGGAACTGATTCCGGGCGCGCTGCGGGGGTTTCGCTGGCGCGCGGCATCGCTTATGGCTTTCGCGTGCCCGGCGCCCTTTTCCGCGGGGCGGGCCGACATATGTTAGACTGACGCCTGTCCGAGGCTCAGGCGAAGAGCATCGAATGCGCGGGAGGCGCGTCATGGCGAGTGAAACCAGCCGGGTCGGTCATGATCGACGGATCGTCCAGTACGATCCCATCTGGGCGCGGGTGCGCGAGGAGGCCGAAGCCATCGTCGTTCAGGAGCCGGCGCTTGCGGCGTTCGTGCTCGAGAGCGTCCTGAACCACGACTCGCTCGAGGCGGCCGTGGCCCACCGCGTCGCATCGCGGCTCGACCACGAAGCGCTCAGCAGCCACGTCATCGCCCACGCCTATCGCGAGGCGGTGGAGGCGGATCCGGCAATCGGCGAGGCGATCCGCGCCGACATCGCGGCCGTGTTCGACCGCGATCCGGCCTGCCAGCGGATGATTGAGCCGGTGCTGTATTTCAAGGGGTACCACGCGCTGCAGGCCTATCGGCTCAGCCACTGGCTCTACACCACCGGACGGCGCGACTTCGCGCTGTACCTCCAAAGCCGCGCGTCGTCGGTCTTCGGGATCGACATGCATCCGGCGGCGCGTATCGGACGCGGGATCATGATCGACCACGGTCACGCCATAGTCGTGGGCGAGACGGCGGTGGTCGAGGACGAGGTGTCGATGCTGCATGGCGTCACGCTCGGCGGAACCGGCAAGGAGGGCGGCGACCGCCATCCGAAGGTCCGCCACGGCGTGCTCATCGGGGCCGGCGCGAAAATCCTGGGCAATATCGAGATCGGACGCTGCTCCCGGGTTGCGGCGGGGTCCGTCGTGCTTCAGGACGTACCTCCCAACACGACGGTCGCCGGAGTTCCGGCGCGTGTCGTCGGCAAGGCCGGCTGCTCGGAGCCCGCGCGTTCGATGGACCACATGATCGCCGGAGACGGCGAGAAGTCCTGACGCGCGGGGTCGGGACGCTCGAGACAGAACAGGACCAGAGATTTGGAACCGAAAGAAATCACCCAGCTCGAAGCCTATCTGAAGAAGACCTTCCAGCTGCCCTCGATCCAGGTGAAGTCCCGTCCGCGCAAGGACGATTCCGCCGAGGTCTATATCGGCGACGAGTTCATCGGCGTGATCTTCCGCGACGACGAGGACGGGGAGGTCAACTACAACTTCCAGATGGCGATCCTGGAATACGACCTGGCCTGAGGCCCGTTGGCCGAACCCTTCGGCCCTCAGTCGCGGGCTTCCGCCAGGAAGTCCGCCACGAGCCCCCTGACGCCGAGATCGAGCGTCCGCCACTCGTCCATCATGTGCTTCTGGAACCGGTAGCCGACATCGACACCCTGGTCGGTGCGGAACTCCGACATGCAGATGACCACGCCGCCCGAACCTTCCGGCAGGCAGCGCGCGACGAGCGGCTGCTCGGGATCGCGCGCGATGTAGAGCTCCTCGCCGTCGTAGCCGAAACCCTCGCGGAACGACCGGACGACCATGCCGTCGGGCTCCTCGCGCATGCCGTCGGCCAGGACGCGCGGATAGACCGTGCGGAAGCGTTCCTCAGGCGCCATCGCGCCATGGGATGAGCGGATGGTCATGTAGACGATGGGCGAATCGACCGCGCTACCCTGGAACAGCCCGCCGCGCTCGGCGGTAAAGCCCTCCAGCGACGGCCAGTGGACGTGCAGATCCGCCTTGGACTGAGGGCCGCCGCGCTCGACCGAAAACCGGATCATGTTGGCGGGTATCGACAGGGCCGTGCCGCCGATCGTCACGGTGACAGGAGTCGGATCGGTTGTCTTGTCAGCGTCCCTGACGAAGATCTCGAAGGCGCCCAGTGCGAGTCTGATCAGAAGGAGAGCCGCCAGCGGCAGCAGGACGGTCAGGATCGCCAGCATCGGAAGATGGTGCGCGACCTGTCCGCGACGCGGGCGCGGTGCTTCGACGGAGGGGGAGGCGGCAAATCTCTGCATCCCCACGAGCTATCCTTCCGCGTGGTTAAGGAAACGTTGCACGACGGGACGTTTCGTGCCGTTACGGCATCGAAAGCGCCGGGAAAAGGGGCGAAAGTGGCGGCATGTGCGTTGCGAGCGTGATCATCGACCGGGCCGGATGTGCCCGACGGGAACGCGCGGGAGAACGACGCGATGGATGCAGCCTTGCTCTATCTCTATGCCGTCGCCGTCGGATTGACGGCCGGTGGCATCGTCATCAGTGGCTATCGATGGGCGACGGACCGGGCCCCGAGCTTCCAGACGCGCCCGGAGACGGCGGGAGGCGCGCTCGGGCAGGTTCTCGTGCTGGTGTTCGCCGGACCGCTCGTTCTCATGCGCAACGCGATCCGCGGGCGAGTGCTGCAAGGGCGGCCTCTGCCGTTCGTCGCCGCCAGCGCGGTGATCGCGAGCCTGTGGTGCTTCTTTTCGGGCGTCTTCCTGATCAACCTGTTCGCCGGCACGAACTGATCGATCCGGTCCTGGAAAGGCGGGAGCCGGCCCTCGGGGGAAGGGCCGGCTCCCTAGGACCCGGTCTCGACGGACGGAGGGTGGGGACCGACCGGGTCTTGGCTCGTTGTCCTCTTCAGGCGTCGCGGCGCATGGGGCTCAGCGAGGCTCCATGCCAGCGACGGGAACTTCATGGCGCGCCGGGGCCTCGCGCAGCGACACCCAGGTGTCCGGGGCCATCTTCGACTGGCGCTTGACGAAGTCGTACGGCGTGTCGTGCCAGAAGCGGATCTCGGCATGCTGGTTGTCGAGGATCAGGTCGCCGGCCGAGGTCGCCACCGTGAGGATGGCGTGGCCGTCTCCCATCTCGTCGCGCACCACCGTGATGAGCAGGGCGCTGGCCGGCCAACCGCGGTCGAGCAGCATGCGGCGCTTCAGCAGCACGTAGTCCTCGCAGTCGCCCCGGTCGACGGGGTAGGTCCAGTGTTCCTGGACGCCGTAAACCTCCATGTCGGTGGCAGGCTCGATGGCGGTATTGACGTCGTCGTTGACGTCGATCAGCTCGCGCCAGCGCTCCGGGGTCAGATGAGCGCGAGCCGGTCCGGCCTCGAGTCCGGCGCAATCCGCCGGGAAGTCTTCGCAGAATTGCTGATATCCGATAGGCGCCCGCGCCTCCCCGAACTCGCTCATCCGCGTGTCGCCGCCGTGTTGCCCGGGCGTGGCGCTCGCAAGAGCAGCCTCCGGTCCGACGAGACCGGCCAGAACGACGAGCGTGGCCAGTACCTTGTTCACGTTGCAGCCCCCTGCTTGTTTCTTGGGGGCTAATGTGACAAATGGGATTTGAAATACGCGTAATTGGCGAAGTTATATTTGAAATGTATTCGACGTTACTTTGAATAAAAATCTATCGAGTCGATTGTTCTATTGTTAACCATGGTGCGCCGGCAGGAGATGTCGCAGGAATCGGCCTGAGTGAGCCGCGCACGATAGGCGAGCCGGGGAGATGCCGCCGGAGACAGCGGGAGGGGCAGTGGTCCCTCAGGAAACCCATGCCGCCTGGACGGGCCTCGCGACCGGGCCGGGGAATCACCCTCGCCGCTCATCCCCGCCAAGGCTGGAACGCAGCCTTTCGCAAACGCGGCCTGCGCCGCATGGATGGATTCGCGCTTATGCGGAACGAGCGGAAGGAGGTGTACGCCGGGGGCTCGTCACGAAAGAAGCTTCAAAGCGACCCGCTACGGACGAATGCGTCCGCGTGTCCGCGGGCGCGCGGCGATCCGGAGGTGGAGACGGCGTGACGGCGCGCAGTCTAGTCGATGTCGCCGAACTGCTCGCTCAGCGTCAGGATCGTCTGGAGTGAGGAGAATTCGACCGCGAAGCCGCCCTGGAAATGGCGTATCACCTGTCCGCGCGTGCGGCCGAGCGTGACGGGCGTACCGATCGCCGGGCAAACGTCCGATGTCACCGCCGCGCCGGACAGCGACATGTCGATGATCTTGCAGCGATAGGCGCGCTCATCGGGCAGCACGATCTCGGTGATCGGATTGCGCAGCTTGAGACGGTCGTGGCGACGGTCTTCGGGGAGGCCGAGTTCCTGGCGGTTGGCGAGCCAGGTGAGCTGTGCCGCGAGCTTCTCTCGCTTGTGCGGAGTGGCTTCGATCGTCATCGCGAAGCCGCCGTCGAAGGCGCGTGCGATACGGCCCTCGATGCGGCCCAGATGGTCGAGATAGGCGACGACGCGGTCGGCGGGATTTCCGGCGGCGGGCGCGATGATGCGGGCACCGCCCGGCGACATGTTGGTCACCTGGCAGGGATACTCGCGTCTAGTCGGCAGCATGTAGCGCCCCAGGATCGACACCTTGACGCGTTGAAACCGCCGCTTCTCTTCGCTGAGCGGCAGTATCGCCGCATGGTTCGTGCGCTGCACTCGGAAGGTTCCCCGGGGACGACGGCCGAGCGGATCGACCCTCCTGCCGACCGCCCACGCCTACGGTACGTCGCGCTGGTTAACAGCCGGTAATGGAGAGGGCACTCGGGGGCGGCGAATTTTCAGTCGACCCGCCCACCCTCGTAGAGCGACAGATGTTGCAACCGCCGAAGCGGCAGGACACGCTCGATGATCTCTCCGCCGCGCACCGAGAAGGCGCGGCCCGACGCGTTGAGCTGCTCGGGCCAGATGAGGTGGAGAGCGGAGATGGACCTGTCGACGACGGGCTGAGCTCCCAGCCAGTAGGGCACGTCCAGCGCCAGCATGGATCCCAGGATCCTGCGGTAGCCGTTACCGTGATTGACGAGGGGCAGGAGAATCGTCTCGAGCGGTACGGCGTTGCCCCGCGCGTTGCGGCCGTCGAATCCGACGACGGCGCCGGCGGCATCCTTGACGATCGAGCGCAGCAGCGTCGACAGGGCCTCGCGGTCACGGTCGGCCCAGCCCGCCAGCCAGTCCTCGCCCTTGAGCTCGCGGCCGAAGGTCGAGCAGACACGCGTGCCGGCGAGGCGATAGGCGTAGCCGCCGTCGTCTCCGGCTTCCAGGATGAAGGTGTCCGACAGGAGCGGGCCTATGTCGGCGGGCTCGACCTCACGGCGCTCCGGCGCCAGGCGGTCGCCTCGCAGCTCGTCCCAGTAGCCGTAGAGCAGGCGGGTGCCAGAGTGTTTCATCATGGAGCCGTAATCGTCTCCGTGGCGCCTGCTTTCCTGTGACATCGTTCCTCTCCGGGCCGATATGTTTCCTGTAGAGACCGGTGTCACCAGCTCTCCCTTGCTTTCGTTACGTATGGCAGGTTACGTGCCATCGGCGGCACAGGGTTCATCCGCCGAGCCGACGGACGATCGTATCTTGCACCGTTCCAGAGAGCCGATCTTCAATCTTCCCCGCGCGATGGTGGTTTTCGTCGCGGTTCTCCTGCTTATTCACATCATAAGGTTAATGCTGCCGGCCTCGATCGACCTCGAGGTGATCTACACGTTCGGCTTCGTCCCGGCGCGATACGGCGGTGGCCCGGAACAGCTCGCCGGCCAGTTCCCGGGAGGGGTGCCGGCCGAATTCTGGAGCTTCTTCACCTACGCCTTCCTGCACGGCGACTGGCTTCATGTCGGCGTCAACATTGCCTGGATGGCCGCGTTCGGGACGCCGGTGCTCAGGCGGTTCGGGACGGCACGGTTCATCGCGCTGTCGCTCGTCGCGACGCTCGGCGGCGCTCTCGCGCACCTGTGGGCGCACTGGGGCGAAATCGTGCCGATGATCGGCGCCTCGGCCGCCATCTCCGGTCAGATGGGGGCGGCGGTCCGCTTCGCATTCCAGCACGGCGGGCCGATCGGCGCGCGCAACGGGAAGGACGAGTGGCGCTGGCGCATCCCCGCGCTTCCGCTCCACATGGCGCTTCGTGACGTGAGGGTGCTCGCCTTCGTGGTCGTCTGGTTCGCGGTCAACTATGCCTTCGGCGCCACGAGCGCGGTGGCCGGGGAGGCGGCGTCGATCGCCTGGGAGGCGCATATCGGCGGCTTCCTGGTGGGGCTGCTCCTGTTCCGCCTGTTCGATCCCTGGCACGGCGCGCCGCCGGACTACTGGACGCCGCCACCGCCTCCCGAGTCCGAAGAGCTGCCTTACGACTACCGCTAATAGAGCGGTTCGTCGTAGCGCTCGATGCCGTCGACGAGGAGCCGCTTGATGGCGGCCTTGCCGTCATTGCCAACGGCGGCGACGATCTCGACGCGCATGTCGTTGCGCAAGTTCTCCAGTTCCCTGCCTTCGCCCTCCGGCACGAAATACTGCTCGATGCCGTAGCGCACCCGCAACGTGCTGCACGGGTCGGGGCATTCGGTGCCGTCGTCCATGGCGGGGCGCCCGTCGAAGGCGGCGAAGACGCGGCCATGCAGCGTCACGGTGTCCGGCATCTCTGCGGGCTTGTCGCGGAACACCGCCCGCAGGGTCGCGGGCATGTCGGGCGGGGTGTCGAGCACCACCCAGATTTCGTCGTTGGTGCGGAAGTCCGCGTCGCCACCGAGCGCGGAGGGGTGAACGGTCGAGATGTCGTAGGCGAGCGTCACGTAGTCGCCCCGGAAAAAGTCGCGCGGGTCCACCGGGACGACGGTCAGGAGGGCCTCCGTCCCGGTCTCGAGGAGCCGGGCGCGCTCGAACACCATCCAGCCGAGTACGCCGGCCTGGATCAGCAGGACGACGAGGAGGCGGGCCATGATGCCGGGTCGGATGTAGCGGCCGCTCACGACGCGTCCTCCGGGCGGGCGATCCGCTTCTGTATGCGCATGACGGCGGTGGCGAGCAGGATCATCAGCACACCGCCGATGAGGAAGAAGGTGGCGGTGTCGAGCAGGGTGCCGAAGGTGGTCAGGTAGAGGTACAGGACCTCGCCGGCGAAGGCGATGATGCCGAGCCGGGCGATGTTGCGCCGGCCGATCTCCTGGCCGTAGGCCGCGGCCCAGGCGGCGACGGCCAGCACGATCACGCCGAGCGCGACCGCAAAGCCGATCGCGTCCGCCTCATCGGGCGCATGCGAGGCGGCGAAGACCAGGCCGATGGCAGCCAGCACCGGCAGGCCGAGCCCCGCAACGTCCCAGCCGGCCTCCGTCCACCGGGCGCGTGTCGGCAAGATGAGGCCCATGCCGACGAGGACCATGGCGGCAGCGACCGCCAGGACCGGTCCATCGCCTTCGAGTTCTCCCGGCCGGATGTCGAAGGCGAGTTGCAGCAGGAACAGCGACAGCAGGACGGCCGCGACTGCCAGCGTCGACAGCGTGGGGCCGAACTCGGCCACCAGAGGCCGCGCCTGCCAGAGCGAAAGCAGACGTCCGGTCGCGAAGAGCAGAAACGCGGTGGCCGCGAGCAGTGCCATTGCGGTGGCGCCCGCCCAGTCGAGATGCTCGGCCGTGGCGACCACCGTTACCGCGATCCAGCCGAGAAGGCCCAGCAGCGCGAGGGTGCGGCCGGCGCTCCAGCCCCAGGCTCCCGCGACTGCCGCCGTCAGCGCCCAGAAGGCGAGGTACGGCCAATGGACGGTCCAGCCGAAGTCCTCGATCTCGTACCAGGACCAGATGGCGGCGACGACCATGGCGAGTGCCAATGCGCCACGAGACGGGCCCAGCACGGCGGCGAGAAGGGCGCCGCCCGCCCAGGTGAGCAGGGCGTCGGGATAATCGCCGGAAATGTGGTAGCTCTGCGCGACCAGCACGATGGCCGCGCCGAACAGTGCGGCACCGGCCAGAATTGCGGCATCGGCGAAATAAGGGTGACGCATTCGGTCGAGGACCACCGCGACGCCGTAACAGACGGCCATGCCCGCCACCAGCAGGCCCATCCGGCCGATTTCGCGGAATCTCGATCCAGTTCGCGGCCACGAAAGCGATGGCCGCGAAGACGATCAGGATCGCGCCGAGAAAGCCGAAGACGGTCGCGGTGCGCAGCTTCAGATCGCCGCCGCCGACCGAGCGGCGGATCGCGTCCGCACCATCCGCCGTGACCCAGCCCCGACTGCGCCAGGTCTCGAGGTCCGTCTCCAGGCGGCGACGATACAGGACGTTGAGCATTGCGGGTGTCCGCCCTTCACATTGATCCGGCGCGCCGGTTGCGCTGCCGCCAACCGAGGCGCATCATACCGTCAAACTTGGGTTGTCGCAGCCGCGTCCATCGGCGGCGAGGGCCACGGGAGGATGCGACATGACGGTTTCAACAATCATCGCCCACAAGGGCCGCAACGTCGTCACCAGCTCGCCGGAAGCCTCGCTATCCGACATTTGCGGACTGCTCGAGACCCACGGCATCGGCGCGGTCGTCATCACGACGGACGACGGTAAGGTGGCGGGTATCTTCTCGGAGCGGGACTTCATGCGTGCCTTGGCGCGCAACGGCGCAATCGCGCTCGACCGGCCGGTGTCGGCATATATGACCAGCAAGGTGGAAACCTGCCGGATGGACGATCCGATCGCCGTCCTCATGCAGAAGATGACCGACGGCAAGTTCCGCCACCTGCCGGTCATCGAGAGCGGGAGGCTCGCGGGCATCGTCTCGATCGGCGATGTCGTGAAGGCGCGCATCTCCGAGGCCGAGGCCGAATCCAGGGCAATGCGCGAATACATCACGACGGCCTGACGGTCAGCCGTTCTCGACGACGGTGAGGGTGTCGACCGCCTCGGCTATATCGTCGAGAGCACGTTCGGCCGCCTCGATCCCGTGGGCGATCGCTTCGCGGGCGCGGTGGAACTCGAACAGGCCGACATGGCGCATGCGCGGCGACACCGACACGTCGGGCGGATCGCCGGCGAGGCGGGCCCGAGAGATGCGGTCCTGCGTGATGTTGAAGGCGTCCATCATCACCGCCGATATCCCCGGAGCGCCCTCGCCGCGACCGAACATCTGTCGCTGGAGAAGGCGCCGGGCGTTCCCGGGCGCGGATTCCGGCGGCGTGTCGTCGTCAGCGTCGGCCTCCGCCTCCTCCCAGTAGGGGATGACGGAGCCACGGCCGAAGACGTTGGAATGAAGGTTCACGGCGATGACGAGCCGCGCGCCCATGGCACGCGCGACGGAAACGGGGATGGGATTCACGATCGCGCCGTCGATCAGCCAGCGGCCCCCGACGCGGACGGGCCGAAAGACTCCGGGCAAGGCATAGGAGGCACGCAAGGCGTCGACGAGCCGGCCGTGCTTGAGCCAGATCTCGTGACCGGTCCTGAGTTCGGTGGCGATGGCGCAGAAGCGCTGGTCGAGATCATCGACCTGGGTGTCGCCGAGGCGCTGTTCGAGGAGATCGCTCAGGCGGTTGCCGGTGATGAGGCCGGACCCGCCGAGATTGAAGTCCATCAGGCCGAAGACGCGCCGGCGCGTCAGGCTCAGGGCAAACTCCTCGAGAAGGTCGAGGCCGCCGGCGGCATAGCAGCCCCCGACCACGGCGCCGATGGAGGTGCCGGCGATGACGTCCGGCCGGTAGCCGGCCGCCTCCAGCGTGCGCAGCACGCCGATATGTGCCCAGCCGCGTGCCGCGCCACCCCCCAGCGCCAGGCCGATAGACGGCCGCAGCACCTTCGGCTTGCTGGCCACGCGGTCCGACCCACGCCCATTGTCGCCTCTGAAGAGCATCCGCCGGGTCACCGTCTGAAACAAGAAATGGACCTCGAACTCCTAAAGTCGAAGCCGATATTAGGCCTGCCGGCTGAAAGAAGCATGAATGGCAGGCGGCTCAGGCAGCGCGGGAATTGCGACGCATTCGAGGCGGTTTCGGGGGGCGGGCAACACGATTGATTACTGATTGTGTAAATTCGCGACCCGATCGGCGAACTTTCGAGTGTCAGTCGGTCGAGAGTGCGGCCTGTCCCGCGGGGCCGCCGAGCGCGACGCGGCGGTAGAAGCACGAACGCCGGCCGGTGTGGCAGGCGCCGCCGTCGCCGCCGACGCGAACCTTGAGCAGCACGGCATCCTGGTCGCAGTCCACGCGCATCTCGACGACGGTCTGCACCTGGCCGGAGGTTGCGCCCTTGCGCCAGAGTTCGCCGCGCGACCGGCTCCAGTACCATGCCTCGCCGGTCTCGATGGTTTTCGCCAGCGCTTCGGCGTTCATGTGGGCGAGCATCAGGACCTCGCCGGTGGCCGAATCCACGGTGACGGCCGTGACGAGGCCGTCGGCGCCGAAGCGTGGAGTAAGGCGGCCGCCTTCCTCCAGTTGGTGCTTGTCGGAGGCGGCGGCGAAGGGCGAAGCGTCGCTCATCGCGCACAGAAAGCCCGGCTCGTCGCCTGCGTCAATCCCAGTGGTCGGGAACCTCCACGACCATGCGCCGCTTTATCCGATACCACCAGAGGAGGTTCCAGATGGACAAGGATCGCGTGAAAGGCGGAATGCGCAAGGCGGGCGGTGCGGCGAAGGATGCCGCCGGCAAGGTCACCGGCGACAGGCGCCTGCAGGCCGAGGGCAAGGCCGACAAGGCCATCGGAACGGCGCAGGGCGCGTTCGGGCGGCTCAAGGACCGGCTTCGAGGACTGCTCCGCTGACGGTCAGCGGTTGCGGACGAGGTCGAGGAAGCGCGTGCGCTCGGCGGCATCTTCCTGGAAGATGCCGGTGAACTGCGTCGTCACCGTGGATGCGCCGTGCTTGTGAACACCGCGCATGCTCATGCACATGTGCTCGGCCTCGATCATCACGCGCCGCGCCGCGCGGGCTTCAGGATGCTCGTTGATCGCGTCGATGATCTGCGCGGTGAGGTTCTCCTGCGTCTGCAGGCGGCGGGCGAAGATCTCGACGACGCCGGGCGAGCTTGGACAGGCCGACGACCCGGCCTTCGGGGTAGTAGGCGATATGCGCCTTGCCGACGAAGGGCACCATGTGGTGCTCGCAGTGGGAGAAGAACGGGATATCCCGCACCAGCACGATGTCGTCGTAGCCGCCGACCTCCTTGAAGGTGCGAGACAGGGCTTCCACCGGGCATCCTGGTAATAGCCGCCGAAGAGCTCCTCATAGGCTTTGACGACACGATCGGGCGTATCGAGCAGGCCCTCGCGCTCGGGATCGTCGCCGGCCCAGGCGATCAGCGTGCGCACGGCCGCCTCGCGCTTCCTCCGCGCTGGGGCGGTCCCGGGCGTCGCGCTCGCGCGTCTCCAGACTCGTCTTGATCGGGTGGATCACGGCGTCCATCGGATATCTCCCGGTACTGTCGCGCATTCCGGACGCCTGTTCATACGTCGGCTGCGCCCCCGCGGACCATTCGGTCTTGTCGGCGGGCTTCAGTCCAGCCGCCTTGCCAAGGCGACAGCTTGCTTCGATATATAGAGCGCGAGACAGGCCCGCAAGGACACGGCTTTCCATGTTCCTACGCAATCCTGGCAAAGGTTTTCATGCTCGACGACATCTACAACGCCCGGATTCTTGAGCTGGCCGGTAACATCCCGCGGCTCGGGCGCCTCACCGAGCCCGACGGAACGGCGACCGCACATTCGAAGCTGTGCGGCTCGACGGTGACGGTCGACGTCAGGATGGACGGCGAGCGTGTTGCCGACTTCGGGCACGACGTGAAGGCCTGTGCGCTGGGCCAGGCGTCTTCGTCCGTCATGGCGCGCACGGTCGTCGGCTCCACGCTGGCCGAACTGCGGGACGTGCGGGCCAGGATGCTGGCGATGCTGAAGGAGAACGGCCCGCCGCCGAACGGGCGCTGGTCGGACCTGAAGGTGCTGGAACCCGTTCGCGACTTCAAGGCGCGGCACGCCTCGACCATGCTGACCTTCGACGCCACCGTCGAGGCGGTCGAGAAGGCGCTTGCGAAGCAGCAGGAGAGCGTGGGCTGAGGGCGGCGGCGTGCGTACCTCAATCGCCGGCCACGCCCTTATCGGCTTCTTCCGCTTCTACCGCTACACGCTGTCCTCCATCATGGGGCGGCAGTGCCGTTATCTGCCCACCTGTTCCGAATATGCCGAGGATGCCGTGCGCCGCCACGGCGCCTGGGCCGGCGGCTGGATCGGCGTGGCCCGGATCGCCCGCTGCGGCCCCTGGGGAGCGGCGGGTTTCGACCCGGTTCCCGACGCCTTGCCGGCCGATGCACGCTGGTATAAGCCGTGGCGCTACGGTCGCTGGAGCGGCCGGCACATCACGCTGAGGCCGGATCGCGACTAGGCCCGGCCCAATACCAAAACCCCGCTTACCTGCGCGGTATGCAGGAGTCGAGCAGGAGAAAATCGATGATCACGCTCACCTTTCCCGATGGCGCGAAGCGCGAGTTCGAGGCCGGCATCACCGGCGCGGCGATCGCCGAAGGCATCTCGAAGTCGCTGGCCAAGAAGGCGATGGTCGTCCGCCTCGACGGCGAATTGAAGGACCTCGCCGACCCGATCGCGGCCGACGCCAGGATCGAGATCGTCACGCGCGACGATCCCGCGCGCGCTCGAGCTCATCCGCCACGATTGCGCGCACGTGCTGGCCGAGGCGGTGCAGGAGCTCTTCCCCGGCACGCAGGTGACGATCGGGCCGGTGATCGAGAACGGCTTCTATTACGACTTCTTCCGCAACGAGCCGTTCTCGACGGACGATTTCGCCGCGATCGAGGCGAAGATGCGCGAGATCATCGCAGCGCGACCGCCCTTCACGAAGGAGGTGTGGGACCGCGAGCGCGGCCGCGACGTTCTTTCGCGACAAGGGCGAGATGTTCAAGGTCGAGCTGGTCGACGCGATCCCGGAGGGCGAGGACCTCAGGATCTACCCTCAGGGCGACTGGTTCGATCTCTGCCGCGGGCCGCACATGCCGTCGACGGGCAAGGTCGGCGACGCCTTCAAGCTGACCAAGCTCGCCGGCGCCTACTGGCGCGGCGATCCAACAATCCGCAGCTTCAGCGCATCTACGGCACCGCCTGGGCCGACGAAGGACGAGCTCGATGCCTATCTCACATGCTCGAGGAGGCGGAGAAGCGCGACCACCGCCGGATCGGCCGCGAGATGGAGCTGTTCCACTTCCAGGAGGAGGCGCCCGGCGAGGTGTTCTGGCATCCGAAGGGCTGGGCGATGTTCCAGGCGCTGATCGGCTACATGCGCCGGCGCCAGCACGAGGCCGGCTATGTCGAGGTGAGGACGCCGCGCTTCTCGACAGGAAGCTCTGGGAGCACGTCCGGCCACTGGGAGAAGTTCCGCGAGAACATGTTCACCACCCAGAGCGCCGACGAGCGCGTCGCCGCGCTGAAGCCGATGAATTGCCCCGGCCACGTCCAGATCTTCAACCAGGGCATCAAGAGCTATCGCGACCTGCCGCTTGCGATTGCCGAATTCGGCAAGGTTCATCGCTACGAGCCGTCGGGCGCCCTGCACGGGATGATGCGCGTGCGCGGCTTCACGCAGGACGACGCGCACATCTTCTGCCCCGAGGATCAGATCACTGCGGAGTCGTGGAGTTCAGCGAACTGATCCTGTCGATCTACCGCGACTTCGGCTTCGACGACGTTCGCATCAAGTTCTCCGACACGGCCGGAAAAGCGCGTCGGCTCGGACGAGGTGTGGGACCAGGCGGAGGCCGCGCTGATGGCGGCCGACCGGGCCGCGCGGCTTCGAGGCGGAACTCAACCCGGGCGAGGGGGCGTTCTACGGGCCGAAGCTCGAATACGTGCTGAGCGACGCCATCGGCCGCGACTGGCAGTGCGGCACGTTGCAGGTGGACTTCGTGCTGCCCGGCCGGCTCGGCGCCTTCTATATCGGCGAGGACGGCGAGCGGCATGTGCCGGTCATGCTGCACCGGGCGATGTTCGGCTCGTTCGAGCGCTTCACTCGGCATCCTGATCGAGAATCACGCCGGCCATCTGCCGCTGTGGCTCGCGCCGGTGCAGGTCGTCGTGGCGACCATCACGTCCGACGCCGACGAGTATGCGGTGAAGGTGCGGCGACGCGCTCGACAAGGCGGGCCTGCGGGCCGAGGCCGACCTCCGCAACGAGAAGATCAACTACAAGGTCCGCGAGCATTCGCTGGCCAAGGTGCCGGTTATCCTCGTCTGCGGCCGGCGCGAGGCGGAGGAGGGGACGGTGAACGTCCGCCGCCTCGGGTCGCGCGATCAGGAATCGCTTTCGCTCGCGGCCGCCATCGAAGCGTTCCTCGACGAGGCGACGCCACCGGACCTCAAGCGGGCGGGACTTTCGCTGGCCGCGTGACTGCGACAGCGGACCGCCCCGGGGCGCCACAGGCGCTCCGGGGCGTTCCGCTGAACGGCATCAAACGTTTCGGTGAGCGGTGGCGCTATCGACCTTCGTGGCGTTGACAGGGGGGTGCCACGCGGTCACAAATACAATCGGTGCAACGGGTTGTATTACGCATACCACGGCCTGGGGGGTCGGTGGATGCGTCGTTGCGGGAGGACATTTTCGGACCAACGCCCTCAAAGAGGCGATCCGATCCATCTTTATCCTTCCCTTTCCGGCCTCCACCGGGGAGCCGCCGCGGCGGGCGACGGCGTGTCGAGCCAGAATTCCTGGTCCAGCGGTGCCTTTACCGCAGCCCAGAGAGCTCCGGACTGACAACGAAGAAAGGGAAGGCAAATGACAAAAAAGAGCGTCACCTGCTCCGTGTTCGTGGCTGGCTTCGCTGCCGCGTTCGCATGGTCGGCGGTACAGCCGGCCGAGGCGCAGCGCCAGTCCATCCGGTTCGCAACGTCGGACACCGGCTCGTACGGATATTCCGTTGGCAGCCTGCTGTCGCAGGTGCTGGAGCGGAACCTCGAGGGCGATGTCGCAGTGACGGTGCAGCCCTATCCGTCGACCACCGCGGCCATGAAGGCCGTGATGGACGGAGATGGCGAGTTCTCCTACACGGCCAACGTCGGCATGACCGATCTCGCCGCGCAGGTCGGCCCCTACGCGGGCTACGAGCCGGCGCAGGGACCGCTCGTGCACACGCTCTACGTCTATCCGATGGAGACGTTCATGGCGGTGCCGGCGGCCAATGCGGGGAACTACTCCTCCTACGCCGACCTCGACGGCAAGCCGGTTTTCTTCACGCCCGCCGGCTACATGAACTGGCTGAACATGAGCCGCGTGTTCAATGCGCTCGGCTATGAGTTCAATCACGTCGAGATCGATTCCTCGACCACCGCCGACGCGCTCGAGCAGGGCTCGATCGAAGCGGCCGCCGCCTACACCACGGGCGGCTCGTCGCTGCCGACCTACTGGCGCGAGGCCGAGCTGCGGGCCGACATCTCGATCCTGAACTTCTCCGCCGAGGAAGTGGAGAAGCTGCAGGCCGCCGGCCTCACGCCGGTCGAGGTCGATCCCACCGTGGCGTTCACGCAGGACCTCGAGACCGACACCATCCTGGGCGTGCCGATCTGGTTCGCCTACAACGTGCGTGCCGACATGGACGCCGATCTCGTCCAGCAGATCATCACGATCCTGTACGAGAACGTCGATCAGCTCGCCGAAGGTGATGCCGGCTTCGCGCCGCTCGCCAGGGACTTCATCGGCGCGCAGACCGCCGGTATCGCCGCCAACCCGGATCTGCCGGTGCATGCCGGTCTCGCCGCGTTCCTGCAGGAGCACGGCGCATGGGACGATTCCTGGACGATCGCCGAGCAGGAAGGCTGATCTGCCGATATGAACTCGTGGGGGCGGCCAGGCGCCGCCCCCACGGCCGCTTTCCAGAGATCGCAGCCAGGGGGTAGAGATCGGGACTGCCGATCGACGTGGCTCCGGACGGAAACGCCCGGCGCGCGATCGCGGTCGGGCCCGTTCGCTGACCTTCCCAATTTGCCGGGCGCCCGAACATGGCCGACCAGATCAAGTCCCACCTGACGCTCCGAAACCTGACGTTCCTGGTCGGACTTCTGCTTTTCGGGGTGCTGGTCCACTACTTCTTCACCGGGGCGGGGGGCGCTCGCTATCTCGCCGTGCGGATGGTCCCGGTCGCGCTGACCATCCAGATTCTCCTGATGTATCAGGAGCGTACCTTCTACCCCCGGCTGCCAGCGGCGGTGAACCACCTGATCGTCGCGCTGTACGTCGGCATCTGCGCCTATGCGGTGGGCTACTTCCTGGTCGAGTTCGAGAACGTCGCGATCTGGCGGCAGGGCTCCTACAACCGCCACGACTTCCTCGTCGGATTGCTGATGTTCCTGCTGGTCATGGAGCTGTCGCGGCTGGCGCACCCGGTATTGTTCTGGGTCAACATCGTCCTGATCTTCTATACGATCTGGGGCTATCTCAGCCCGATCGACTTCTTCTGGCATCCCGGCACGACGCTGTACCGGATCGTCACGTCGAGCTCGGTGGAACTGTCGACAGGCATCTACGGACAATATGCGCAGCTGGCGCTGACACTGATCGCGGCCTTTCTGCTGCTGGCCGCGGTGGCCGCCGGCTTCGGGGCCCAGGCCTCGCTGGTCAACGTCATGCGCAGGCTCGCCGGCCGCTCGCGCCACACGATTCCCCAGACGGCGGTCCTGTCGTCGGTCGCGGTCGGCATGGTCAGCGGCTCCGGCTCGGCCAACACCGCCGTCACCGGCAGCTTCACGATCCCTCTGATGATGCGGTACGGCTTTCCCGGGCACTTCGCCGGGGCCGTCGAGACGGCCGCCTCGATGGGCGGTCTGATCATGCCGCCGCTCATGGCCGTCGCAGGCTTCCTGATGGCGGAGTTCCTCGGCGTGCCCTATTGGGACGTGGTCATCCGCGGCTTCGGCGTCGCCTTCGTCTATTTCGCGTCGCTGATCCTCGCCGTGTATCTCCTGAGCGTGCGGCTGCTCCCGAGCGAGCCGATACAGCCGCCTCACGTGCCGCTCTACGACTGGCTGAAAACCTTCATCTTCTTCTCCGGCATCGTGTTCCTGATCATCCTCATGGGATGGATCGGCTACGGCGCCCTGCGGTCGGCGCTCTACACGTCGGCCTACCTGTTCGTCATGCTGCTGGCCGCGTGGCTCTACTTCAAGTTCGTCCTGAAGGACCCGACGCTGGCCGACGAGACGTTGCTCTCCAACATCCGCAAGACGGTCGAGACCCACGCCGAGATGACGTCCTACCTGACGCTTCTCATGGCGACGCTGGGCATCATGATCGGATTGTTCACGGTCACCGGCTTCATCAACCGGATGGGCGCGATCCTCCTGCATGTGGGCGACTTCCACATCATCGCGACCATCATCATGGCATGGATCTTCGGCTGGCTGGCGGGCACCGGCCTGCCGCCGACCGCGACCTACATCATCGTCGCCATCATCATCGTGCCGCCGATGAGGACGCTGGGGATCGACCCCTGGATCGCCCATTTCTTCGCGTTCCTGCTGGCGATCTGGGGCGAACTGTCGCCGCCAACGTCGCTGACGGCGGCCGTCGCGGCCAGGATCGCCAACGCGTCGTTCCTGCGAACTATGTGGGAAGCGTTGAAGATCTGCATTCCGATCACGATCATGACGTTCGCGATCTTCGTGCGCTCCGACATGGTCGTGAATCCGGGCTGGGGTCAGATCTTCGACGTTGCCCTCGTGGCGATCGGAACCTGTGGAGCCACGTTCGCGACGTTCGGGCGATTCCTCGAGCAGCGCGGCGGGGACGTTCCGCTCCGGGTGGCGCTGGCGCTCGTGTCCTTCGTGGTGATCTTCCACCCGAACGACCTGTACGCTTTCATCGCCGCCGTCCTCGTGACGCCGGTCGTGATCTACGGGGTGACGCGTCACAGGGTCGTCGCGCCACCGAAGGCACGAGAAGCCGCTCAGCCTGCCGAGTGATCAGCCGCGGGCGGCCGCGTCCTTTGCACGGGCGAGGAGGCGCTCGGCGCGCCTCAGGTGCGGGCGATCGAGCATTCGGCCGTCGAGGCTGGTGACGCCCGCATCGCCGGCCGCCGCGAATGCCTCGACCACGGCCGTCGCCTCGCTGACGGCCGCCGGCGACGGGGTGAAGGCGGCGTTGATCGGGGCAACCTGCGCCGGATGAATCGCCATCTTTGCGACGAAGCCGTCGCGCAACGCCGCCTCGCATTCGGCCCGCAGTCCGTCCTCGTCCCGGTAGTCCGTGAAGACCGTATCCACGGCGGCCACGCCCGCGCCGGCGGCGCCGGCCAGGCAAAGCGCGCGCGCGAGGCGATAAAGGTCTGTCAGCGCACCGGCTTCATCCCTGTTCGCGAGCGCGCCCACATCGGCGGACAGGTCCTCGGCGCCCCAGGTGAGGCCCTCGAGCCGCGCGCTGGACCCGGCATAGCTGCCCATCGCGAACAGCGAACTGCCCGTCTCCGTAGCGATGGCGAGGATCGACGTGCGACCGTCGTCGATGCCGGCAAGCGCCTCCAACGTCGTGATCTTGGCGTCGAGCAGCATGACGTCGGCGCCCTTGGTGGACTTGGGCAGCATGATGCCGTCGGGCTCCGCCGGAATGACCGCGTCGAGATCGTCGTCAGTCAGCCCGGTGTCCAGGGCATTGACGCGAACGAAGAGACGCGGGCGGCCCGACGCGCCGCGCAACTGAGCCAGGAAGCCGGCCGCTCCGGCACGCGCTGCCTCCTTGGCGCCGGCCGAGACGGAATCCTCGAGGTCGACGATCAGCGCGTCAGCGCCCGAATCGAGGGCCTTCTCGAGCTTGCGGGGACTGTCGGCGGGGACGAAGAGCAGGGACCGCATGGGGTGTCTCTCACGCCGGACGCTTGCGCATGAACGCCTGCCGGCGGCAGACGGCGACGAGAACCTCGTCCTGATTGAACGCGCGGTGCTCGAACTCGACGATCCCTGCATCGGGCCTGGACCGCGAGTCGCGCTTGTCCATGACCTCTGTCTCCACATGAACGGTATCGCCATGGAAGAGAGGGCGAGGGAACTTCACGTCCGTCATGCCGAGATTGGCGATGGTGGTGCCGATGGTCGTGTCGTTCACCGAGATGCCGATCATCAGGCCGAGGGTGAATAGGCTGTTGACGAGCGGCTTGCCGAACTCGGTCTGCGTCTCGGCGAAGTGGAAATCGATATGCAGGGGCTGCGGGTTGTGGGTGAGGCAGGAGAACAGGACGTTGTCGGATTCGGTGACGGTCCGGCGTATGCCATGCTCGAAGACACGGCCTATCTCGAACTCCTCGAACCACAGGCCGGGCATGGTCTGCTCCTCCTTGAAGTATCAGCTTGCCGAGACGTTAATCGCGCACGGGGCGGTTAACATCGCGTTTACCATGATTGCCCATGCTGGCGAACGATCAGACGGGGCAGGGGCATGTTCCTATTCTCGACTACCGACAGGCCCGACACAGTCCAGTCGGCCCTGCGGCAAGCCAGCCAATCGACGGGCGTCGACTTCGACTACCTGCTCGACACCGCGCAACGCGAATCCAATCTCGATACGGGGGCCAAGGCGCGCACGTCGTCGGCGTCCGGGCTGTTCCAGTTCATCGAATCGACCTGGCTCGCGATGATGAAGGAGGCCGGTCCGCGCCACGGCTATGGCGAGGTCGCCGACAGCATCGAGCGGACGTCCCGGGTGGCTACCAAGTCTCCGACCGGGGCGCGCGCGACGAAATACTTGCGCTGCGACACGATCCGAAGGCTGCGGCACTCATGGCCGGGGAGTTCACGCGGCAGAACGCCGAGGCGTTGCAGACGGGCCTCGGCCGCGCCCCGACGGCCGGTGAACTCTACGTGGCACATTTCCTCGGGGCCCAGGGTGCCGTCGAGCTGATACGTCTCGCCGAGACCTCGCCCAATGCTCCGGCCGCTGCTCATTTTCCCGCCGCCGCCAAGGCCAACCGTCCGATCTTCATGAACGGCGACGGCCAGGCGCGCGGGGCGTCTGAGGTCTTTGCGAACCTCACGGGTAAGCACGGCGGTGCGCACGAACCCGTCGCCAGCGAGATGGTCTTCGCCTTCGCCCAGCCGCGCACCCAGGTCGATCAGGTATTCCACGGCATGTTCGCCGACACCCAGCCGGCGGCCGGACTCGGGCCCATCGGTCGTTCGGTGTCCGCTTTCTGGGGCGGCATGTTCGGGATGCCGGAGGTGTCGTCGCAGACCGAGCCCGCGCCGGCCGTGACAGCGGCTCCCGCGATCGCTCGGGCCGAGTTCCGCCCTGTATCCGAGGACGCCGCGCCGCCGCAGCCCGTGGCGGCGAGGCAGTCGTTGGCCGACGATTGGCGGAACGATGCCTCCAAGCCGCTTCCCGCCGACGCGCGAAACAACCTCCTCCGGCTATGGTGAACGGTTCTTTAATCGTTTCGCCCGAGCATCTGCGGAGAAGCTGAGAAGCATTCCAGCCTAAAGGCTGCGGCCAGACGGCGGCTGAATGCGGCTGGAGTTCATGCTGGATGCTCGTGCGGCGTTTCCTCGACAGGCTCGGACAGGCCGATCCGGCAAGACGGGCGCAGATCGTGCGCGCGCTGGTTCGCGTCTTCGACGAGGTGGAACTGGACGAGACCCATCGCGCGGGCACGGTCACAGCCATGACCGCCATCCTGGACAACCCGGCGCCGCGGGTGCGCCGTGCGCTCGCCGAGGCGCTCGCCGACGATCCCGCCGCGCCGCGCCATATCGTGCTGGCGCTGGCTCAGGATCAGACCGACATCGCCGAGATCGTCCTGTCGCGGTCGCTCGTCTTCAGCGAGACCGAATTGATCGATGTGGTGGGCAACGGGAACGAACGCCTTCGCGTCGCGGTGGCATCGCGCGACCATGTGAGCGTCGGCCTGGCGGCTGCGATCGTGGAGGTTGCCGGCGCCGAGGCGTGCCTGGCGCTACTGAGCAAC
>CAWDMT010000010.1:0-155000 GCA_963803485.1 uncultured Alphaproteobacteria bacterium
GCCTCGGCCGGGTTGAGGCCCTTGGGGCAGGTCTGGGCGCAGTTCATGATGGTGTGGCAGCGGTAGAGCCGGAACGGATCCTCGAGGTCGTCGAGGCGCTCGCCGGTGGCCTCGTCGCGACTGTCGACGATCCAGCGCTCGGCCTGCAGCAGCACGGCGGGGCCGAGATAGCGGTCGCCGTTCCACCAGTAGGAGGGGCAGGAGGTGGAGCAGCAGGCGCAGAGGATGCATTCGTAGAGGCCGTCGAGCTTCGCGCGGTCCTCGTGGCTCTGCAGCCACTCCTTCTCCGGCGGCGGCGTTGTCGTCTTGAGCCACGGCTCGATGGAGCGGAGCTGGGCGTAGAAGTTGGTCAGGTCGGGGACGAGGTCCTTGACAACCTTCTGGTGCGGCAAGGGATAGACCTTCACCGGGCCGTCGATCTCGTCGACGCCGCGGGTGCAGGCGAGCGTGTTCATGCCGTCGATGTTCATCGCGCAGGAACCGCATACGCCCTCGCGGCAGGAGCGGCGGAAGGTCAGCGTGGAATCGATGTTGTTCTTGATCCAGATGAGACCGTCCAGGATCATCGGGCCACAGTCGTCGATGTCGACGTAGAAGGTGTCGACGCGGGGATTCTCGCCGTCGTCGGGATTCCAGCGGTAGACCCGGTATTCGCGCAGGTTGGCCGCGCCCTCGGGCTTGGGCCAGGTCTTGCCCTCGCGGATCCTGGAATTCTTCGGCAGCGTCAGCTGGACCATGTCTGCTCCTCAAGCGCCCGGCGGCGTCAGTAGACCCGTGCCTTGGGCTCGATATAGCTCACGTCGTTGGACAGCGTGTAGGTGTGCACCGGGCGGTAGTCGAGCGTCACCTCATGGGTGTCGGTATCGGCCCAGGCGAGAGTGTGTTTCATCCAGTTCGCGTCGTCGCGGTCGGGGAAGTCCTCGCGGGCATGTGCGCCGCGCGATTCGGTGCGGTTGGCCGCGCCCTCCATGGTGACGACGGCCTGGCAGATCAGGTTGTCGTATTCGAGCGTCTCGATCAGGTCGGAGTTCCAGATCAGCGAGCGGTCGGTGACGCGGATGTCGGCCGATGCGCTCCAGACCTCCTGGATCAGCTTGCGGCCCTCATCGAGAACCTCGCCGGTGCGGAAGACGGCGCAGTTGGACTGCATGACCTTCTGCATGCCGAGGCGCAGTTCGGCGGTGGATGTGCCGCCGTCGGCATAGCGGAAGCGGTCGAGGCGGGCGACCGCGCCCTCGCCGGCGCCTGCGGGAAGGTCCGGCTGCTGCTCCTCGGGCGACATGGTCGCCGCGCACCGGAGGCCCGCCGCGCGGCCGAAGACGACGAGGTCGATCAGCGAATTGGAGCCGAGCCGGTTGGCGCCGTGGACGGAGACGCAGGCCGCTTCGCCGATGGCCATCAGCCCCGGCACGACGTGGTCGGGGTTGCCGTCCTTCAGCGTCAGCACCTCGCCGTGGAAGTTCGTCGGGATGCCGCCCATGTTGTAGTGGACGGTCGGCAGTACGGGGATCGGCTCGCGGGTGATGTCGACGCCGGCGAAGATTTTCACGGATTCCGAGATGCCGGGCAGCCGCTCGTGGATCACCCCGGGGTCGAGATGGTCGAGGTGGAGGTGAATGTGGTCGCCGTCCCTGCCGACGCCGCGGCCCTCGCGGATCTCGATGGTCATGGCGCGGGAGACGACGTCGCGCGAGGCGAGGTCCTTGGCGTGGGGTGCGTAGCGCTCCATGAAGCGCTCGCCCTGGGAATTGGTGAGGTATCCGCCCTCGCCGCGCGCGCCCTCGGTCACGAGGCAGCCGGCGCCGTAGATGCCCGTGGGGTGGAACTGGACGAACTCCATGTCCTGCAGGGGAAGGCCGGCGCGCAGCAGCATGGCGTTGCCGTCGCCGGTGCAGGTGTGCGCCGAGGTGCAGGAGAAGTAAGCGCGACCGTAGCCTCCGGTCGCCAGTATCGTCTGGCGGGCGCGGAAGCGATGCAGCGTTCCGTCGTCCATGCACAGCGCAACGACGCCCCGGCAGGCCCCGTCCTCGTCCATGATCAGGTCGATGGCGAAATACTCGATGTAGAACTCGCTCTTGTGCCGGAGCGACTGGCCGTAGAGCGTGTGCAGGATAGCGTGGCCGGTGCGGTCTGCCGCCGCGCAGGTGCGCTGGGCCGTACCTTCGCCGAAATGCGTGGTCATGCCGCCGAAGGGTCGCTGGTAGATGCGGCCCTCCTCGGTGCGCGAGAACGGCACGCCGAAGTGCTCGAGCTCGTAGACGGCGGCCGGCGCGTTGCGGCAGAGATACTCGATCGCGTCCTGATCGCCCAGCCAGTCCGACCCCTTGACGGTGTCGTACATGTGCCAGCGCCAGTCGTCCTCGCCCATGTTGCCGAGCGCCGCCGAAATGCCCCCTTGGGCCGCCACGGTGTGGGAGCGGGTGGGGAAGACCTTCGAGATGCAGGCGGTTCTCAGGCCGGCTTCGGCGCAGCCGAGCGTCGCGCGCAGCCCCGCGCCACCGGCGCCTACGACGACCACGTCGAAGGTGTGGTCGATGAAGGGATATGCCCGGCCGTTCACAACCGGAGCCTTGCCATTGTCCGTCATCGTCATCCCGCGAAGGCCAGCTTGAGGATCGCGAAGGACGCGGTAAGCGCGACCGCGGCGGCGAAGAACGTATTTGCCATCACCAGCGCCATCTTGGCCAGGTCACCATGCACGTAGTCCTCGATGACGACCTGCATGCCGAGGCGCATGTGCCAGGTGACCGAAAGGACGGCCATCAGGAGCGGTATCGCTATCCATGGGGAGGAGATGGAGGCCGTTACCGTCGCGTGGTCGGCGCCGGCGAGGCAGACGACGAGCGCGACGAAGAATACGACGAGCGGCACGTTGGCGACCGCCGTCAGGCGCTGGCGCCAGAATTGCTCGGTACCGTCCTTCGCGGCCCCCAGGCCCCGGACTCGCGCGAGCGGCGTCGTCATGCGATCGGCCATGGCCTCCTCACATCACCATGTAGCCGACGATCCAGATCAGGAGCGTCAGTGCGACCGAGCCGACGACCGATCCCCAGGCCATGGCGTTGGCGGTCTTGAGTTCGAAGCCGTGTCCGGTGTCCCAGACGAGATGGCGCAGGCCGCCGAGCATGTGCTGCATGAGGGCCCAGGTGTAGCCGAACAGGACCAGGCGGCCGAACCACGATCCGAAGAAGCCGTTGACGACGTCGAAGGCGGCCGGGCCGGTGGCGGCGGCGATGAGCCACCAGGCGAGCAGCAGCGTGCCGACATAGAGAACGACGCCGGTGATCCTGTGGACGATCGAGGTCACCATCGTGATGATGGGCCGGAACACCTGAAGATGCGGCGACAGGGGCCGCTCGGCGCGTTCTCTCGATATAGCCATCGGGTCTCGTTGCCTTCGCGGACGGAGGGAATCCCGCTCCCGCCGCCGCACAGGGTTCTATAGCGCAGGAACCCTCGTTGCAATGCACCCATCGAAGGGGCCATGCGCTCAACGCGGGACAAGCACCCAGTAATCGAGATCGAGTACGACGGAGGCGTCGTAGCGGTTCTCTGCGTCGAGACGCGGGAAGTCGACGCAGGGTCGGTTCTTCGTCGCGACGGTCCGGAGCCGAAGGGCGCCAAGGTCCTCGCGGCCAGTTAGTTCGCTCCGGTCCGTCACCTCGGACCAGCAATAGACCGTGTCGCCGGCGAAGAGCGGCGCGACATGGCGCCCGCCGTTAATCGCGGCGACGTGGAAGGCGTTCTGGAGGCCGTTGAAGGAGAGCGCACGGGCGAGCGAGATGACATGGCCGCCATAGATCAGCCGCCGGCCGAAGCGCCCGGCTTCGGCGAGCCGCTGGTCGAAATGGACCCGCGCGGTGTTCTGGTAGAGCCGTGTCGCGATCTGGTGCTCGGCCTCCTCGACGGTCATGGCGTCGATATGGTCGATGCGTTCGCCGACTGCGTATTCGCTATAGCGGTCGGCCGAGCCCGAAAGGTCATAGTCCCAGGCACTGGACGACAGGAGGGGCACCGCATCGCCCAGCGTATCGGGGGCAAGCGCCGCCGGCACTTCGGGAATCACCGGGTCCGGCGCGGGGGATGACTTGTCGCGCTTCCTCACCATGACCCAGCGCACGTAGTCGAGGACCGTTATGCTGTCCTGGTTTATCCCCTGACTGCGGACATAGACGATGCCACTGTCGCCGCTGGAATTTTCCCTGACGCCGATGACCTCAGAGACCGCGTGGAGCGTGTCTCCGGGGTAGGTGGGGTGTCGGGAGCGGCATGCTGCATAGCCAAGGTTGGCGACCGCGTTGAGCGAGATGTCGGGCACGGTCTTGCCGAAGACGACGTGGAAGACGAGGAGATCGTCGAGGGGGGCGGCGGGGTATCCCAGCGAACGGGCGAATTCGTCGGAGGACTGGACGGCGAACCGGCCGCCGTAGAGCGCGCCGTAGAGCGCGGCGTCGCCGGCGGTCAGGGTCCGGGGCGTGGCGTGGCGAATGGTCTGGCCGACTGCAAAGTCCTCGAAATAGCGGCCAAGCGACGCCTTGGTCATGCCGCCTCCGCCTCCCGGGCGGCGATCGCCTCGTGCAGGGCGACGACGCGGCGGGCGATGTCGGCGTGGAGAATCTCGACCATGCGGCCGCCCAGATTGATGGCGCCCTTGCCCCTGTTCTCGGGAAGGTCGAAGGCGGCGATCAGCTCGCGGGCCTTCGCCACGTCCTCGGCCGACGGTGCGAAGACCTCGTTGGCGGTGGCGATCTGGCTGGGATGGATCAGGGTCTTGCCGTCCATGCCGATGTCGCGGCCGTGGATGCATTCCGCGCGCAGGCCGTCGGCGTCCGAGAAGTCGTTGAAGACGCCGTCGATGACGTCGAGCCCGTAGGCGCGGGCGGCGGCGACGCAGGTCGACAGGAACATCAGCATCGGCATCCGGTCGCCGGCCTCGCGCACGCGAAGCTCCTTGGCGACGTCGTCGGTGCCGAGAACGAATGCGGCGAGCGGGCCGTCCCTGTCGCGGAAGGCGGCGATCTCGCGGATGTCGAGGATGGCGAGCGGCGTCTCGATCATCGCCCAGACGGGGACGGGCGCGACGCCGGCCTCGCGCACGGCCTCGCCCACTTCGGCGACGTCGGCGGGGCCCGTCACCTTGGTCAGCACGATGGCGTCGGGCGCGGCCCGGACGGCTGCGGCAAGATCGTCGGCGCCCCAGGGGGTCGAGAGCCCGTTGATGCGGATCGCCACCTCGCGACGGCCGAAGCCGCCGGCCTTGACGCTTTCGCAGGCGATCGTCCGCGCCTCCGCCTTCATCTCGGGCGCGATGGAATCCTCGAGGTCGATGATGATGGCGTCGACGGGCAGCGAGCGGCCCTTCTCGTGGGCGCGGGTGTTGGCGCCCGGCATGTAGAGGACGCTGCGGCGCGGGCGGATCGGCGTGTCGGCCAAGGGTCGTTCCCCTCTTGTCTCGTCGTTGCTGCGGCGCACCCTAGCGGCGGCCGTGCCGATGTGCCAGCCTTTGTCCCCGATGAGGAGCGAGGGGGCTGGTTTGACGCAAGTGAAGCGAGGGCAGGGTCCAAGACGGACGTCCCGGGCCGGAGGGGGCCGATGGCCCGCATCCTGACGATCTCCTCCTGGGTGGCGCGCGGGCATGTGGGCAACTCGGCGACGACCTTCCCGCTGATGCGGCTCGGCCATGAGGTCTCCGCCATGCCGACCGTGGTGCTGGCTCATCATCCAGGCCATGCGCCGAACCCGGCGCGCGTCGACATGCCGGACCTTCTCGCGATGGGCAGCGACATCCTGTCGTCGCCCACGCCGCATCCGGTCGAGGCCGTGATGGTCGGCTACGTCGCGGGCGCAGGCCAAGCCGCGGCGATCGCCGGGCTCGTCGCCCAGGCACGCGCGCTGAAGCCGGGCATTCCGGTGCTGCTCGACCCGATCTGCGGGGACGACGGAGCGCTCTATGTCGACGAACTCATTCCCGCCGAGATCGCCAGCCAGCTTCTGCCGATGGCCGATATCGCCACGCCCAACGTGACCGAGCTCGCGGCGTTGACCGAGCCGGGCGCGATCGACGCGGCGCCCGGATGGGGCGAGTCCGAGATCGTGCGCCGCGCGTCGTCGCTGGGGCCGCGGACGGTGGTCGTGACCTCCGCACCGGCGGCGTCCGGGATGGTCGCCAATCTCGTGGTGACACCAGAGGGCGTGCGGCGCGTCGAGGCCCCGCGCGTCGAGATCGCCGTCAACGGGACGGGCGATCTCCTGTCGGCGCTGATCCTCGCGGGACTTCTGGAGGGAAAGAACGCGGTGGCGGCGACGGCGCATGCCGCGGCCGTGGTCCATGACGTGCTCGCCGCGACGAAGGCGGCCGGTGCGGACGAGATGGCGCTGGCGGCGGCACAAGGGAGGCTCGTCGAGCCCGCCTGCCAGCCGACGGTGACGGCACCATGACGGGGCGGCACTGGGTGGCGGGCGTCGACGGCTGCCCGCGCGGCTGGCTCGTCGTGTTGCGCGACGAGCATTGGCAGGAGCCGCCGCGTCTGAGGTTCTGCGCCAGCTTCGCGGAGGTGATGGTGCTCGAGGAGCGGCCGGCGGTCGTCGCCGTCGACATGCCGATCGGGCTGCCCGACCGGATCGAGGGAAGGGGCCGCGTGTGCGAGGCGCTGGTCCGCGCCGTGCTCGGAGCGCGGCAATCGAGCGTCTTCGCCATCCCCTCGCGCGCGGCAGTGATGGAGGAAGACTATCGAAAGGCCTGCGATATCGCGTCGGCCACGTCGGACCCGGCCCGCAAGGTGGCGCGGCAAGCGTTCGGGCTGTTCCCCAAGATCCGGGAGATCGACGCCGTCCTGCGCGGTCGCCCCGACCTCGGCTGCCGGGTCTGCGAGGTGCACCCGGAGGCGATTTTCCGGGCGATGAACGGCGGCCGCCCGGCGGAACTGCCGAAGAAGATCCGGAGCCGACCCAACCCGGAAGGACTGAACGAGCGCCGGAGGCTGCTGGAGGCCGCGGGGTTCCCGGCGGACTTCCTCGGGACGGAGACAAGCCTGCCGGGGCGCGCCGGGGCCGACGACCTCCTCGACGCCAGCGCCTGCGCCTGGACGGCGCGGCGCATACTGACCGGCGAGGCGGAGTGCTATCCCCCCGACCCGCCGCGTGACGCCTACGGGCTGGAGATGGCAATCCGGACTTAACGATTTGTTAGCCATGACGGCGCGATTGTGCCCGTAATGGTTGTATCATCCAAAATATGCAATCTTAAATGCGGCGTCGTCCCGTTCGTCCTCGCGACGGCGCTCGCCCCCGCGCATGCGATCGCCCAGGACTGGCGCGAGCGCATGCGCGCGCCCACCGAACTCAGGTCGACGCTACCGGCCTCGGGCCCGGTGGAGCCGGTGGCGCTCGAGCTGCGCGGTGGGGTCCGGCTGGGGCATACGTCCAACGCCGACGCCGACTTCGAGGAGGCGGGGAGCCCGTTCCTTCGGGTCGAGCAGGAGATGGCGCTCAGGCGCGTCGTCGGACAGACGGAAGTCGGCCTCACCCTGCGCGGCACGATCACGCGGGCGGAGCGGACGGACGCCGTCGAATTTGCCGAAACCGAGGCCCGGGCGGGCGTCGCGCATACCTTCGCCAACGGCGCGTCGATCTCGGCGGAGGCGGGATACCTGTTCGAGGACGACCGGGGCTTTCGATCGCACGATACCGGCCTGGCGCTGGAGGCGAGCTGGGACCTCAGGGGAATGTCCCCCTTTCTGACCGGCACGCTCAACGATATCTCGCACGACGACATCGAGATCCTGCCCGGTCTCGTGGACACCGGCGACAACGACCGCCTGAGGCTCGGCCTGGAGGTGGGTATCGAGATGCCCTTGGGCGAGGGCTTGCGCGGCTCGGTTTCGATCGGCCATCTCGACCAGCGCTATCGCCGGGACGCCGACCTGGCCGGCATCTCCCGCTCCAGCCGCTCGCTCTATGTGCGGGCGGGGGTGGCGTTCGAGACCGACGCGATCTCGGGCGAGGTGGCCGCCATGGCTTTGAAGCGCGACTATGACGAGCCGCTCTATCCCGACACGAGCGTCCTTCTCGCGGAGGCCGCCCTGAGCTGGCGGCCGGACGACGAGACCCTCATCATGCTCCGCTACTTCGGCGATCTCGAGGAGACGCCGGTCTACGGGGCGCGCAACGTCCTGAAGCACAGCGCGATCCTGTCGGCGGTGCGCGACGTCGGCGCGGGGTTCACCACCACCGGCGCGGTCTATGTCGACCGCGAGCGCTATCTGGATACGGACCGGACCGACACCACCGTCGGCGGCGGACTGGAACTCGCCTATGCGCTGGACGCGGCAACGTCGCTCGACATCGCGCTCCAGTACGAGCGGCTATCCAGCACGCTGCTGGTCGATCCGGTCGAGGTGTGGAAGGTGTCGACGGGGATCAGCTACGCGCTTGCGAACTGAACGGGACGCTCCCACGCACGAGCGAAGGGGGGTCCGATCCATCGTCCGCAGCGGTCGGGGGAGGAATCCCGCTCCCAGAGAGGTCGGGAGCGGGATCCACGCCGGTCTTTCAGGGGCGACAACCGGGCACCGGGGGCTGAAGACCCGGCCGTCGCCCCAGGAGGGCCTCACCAGCGCTTCTTGCCGCCCTTGCCGCCGCCAAGGATGTTGCCGAGGCGCAGATCGAGGCCGGTGCCGAGGCCGACACCGACCTGCGATCCGCGCTTGCCGCCCAGCCCGACACCGGCCTCGGCGCCCGCGCCGACACCGACGCCGGAACCCCTGCGGCCACCAAGCCCGACATTGGCCCCGACATCGGCACCGACTCCGATATTGGTGCCACGCTTTCCGCCCAGGCCGACATTGGCGCCGAGTCCAAGACCCAGGCCAAGGCCGAGTCCGCCACCCGAGCGGACGCGAGAGCCGGTCTTCTCGACCGGATCCGTGTCGGCGGCCACCGCCGCGAGGGAGCCGAACTGCGCCGAGAGGGGCGCGGCGTTCGACGGGGCCGCCGTCGTGGCGAGGATTGCGACGCCGGCAACGGCGCCCAGGAGCTTCATGATGGTCATCGGTTCTCTCCCTGTCAGTGATGCCGCCGGCCGGCCGCATCTACCCTGAAGAGCACCATCGAACGACAATGCAGTCAAAAGTTGTACTAAATTAAAGTTAAAATCAATAGTTGTATTTTCGGTCGGGCGCGCCTCGGGCTTGCGGACCGCGCCGCATGGCGGCAAAGTCCCGGCGCCCGCCAACCATACCGGACATGCTGAAGGTGCCCATGCTTCCCGCCGACCTCCTAGACGGCTATCGCCTCTATCGTGCCGGGCGTCTCCCCGAAGAGCGCCGCCGCCTCGCCCAGCTCGCGAGCCTCGGCCAGGCGCCGCATGCCATGGTGATCGGCTGCTGCAATTCCCGCGCAGCGCCCGAGGTGATCTTCCAGGCCGGACCCGGCGAACTGTTCGTCGTGCGCAACGTCGCCAACATAGTGCCGCCCTACGCGCCGGACGGACATTTCCACGGCACGAGCGCGGCCATCGAGTTCGCGGTGACGGGCCTGCACGTCCCCGACATCGTGGTGCTCGGCCATTCCCGCTGCGGCGGCATCAAGGCGTTCCTGAAGGGCGACCCGGACGCGCGCGGCGAGTTCATCGGCCCCTGGATGGATCTCGTCTCCGAGGCCAGGGACAAGGCCCTGAGGCGTCGTGGCGAACTCGACGACGCCCAGCTCCAGGGCGCGGTGGAGGAGGCGGCGATCCGCCTGTCGCTGAAGAACCTGCGCACCTTCCCGGCCTTGCGTGAGCTGGAGGAGAGCGGCGCGGTCGCGCTGCACGGCGCCCATTTCGATATCTCGACGGGCGAACTGCGCATCCTCGACCCCGCGACCGACGAGTTCCGCGCCGCGGTGGACGAGGTCGACTGACGCCGCGTCGCCTTGCGGACCGGCACCGGCATCGCTACCTGATGGGCGCCGGGTCCAGAGGGGCACATTCCGAATGACATCGAACGAGACGCCCACCGAGGGGTCCAGCCTGCGCGACCGACTGGGTGCGTTCGTGGAATCCGAGCGCTTCCAGCGCGTCGTCATCGCCGTCATCGTCTTCAACGCGGTGATCCTCGGCCTGGAGACCTCGCCGCGCGCCATGGCGGCGGCCGGACCCCTGCTGATCGCGCTCGATACGGCCTGCCTCGCCTTCTTCGTGGTCGAGATCGGGCTGAAGCTGTTCGCGCAGCGGCTCGCGTTCTTCCGCAACGGCTGGAACGTCTTCGACTTCACGATCGTCGCCGTCGCGCTGGTGCCTGCGACGGAGGGCTTCTCGGTCCTGCGGGCGCTGCGCATCCTGCGCGTGATGCGGCTCATCTCGGCGGTGCCGACCATGCGCCGGGTGGTGCAGGCGCTCGTGGCCGCGATCCCTCCCATGGGCTCGGTGATCGCGCTGCTCGGCCTCGTGTTCTACGTCTTCGCGGTGATAGCCACCAAACTGTTCGGGGCGTCATTCCCCGACTGGTTCGGCTCGGTCGGCGCGTCCATCTACTCGCTGTTCCAGATCATGACGCTGGAAATCGTGGTCGATGGGCATCGTCCGGCCGGTGATGGACGTCTATCCGTACGCCTGGGTCTTCTTCGTGCCCTTCATCCTCGTCACCACCTTCGCGGTGATGAACCTGTTCGTCGCCATCATCGTGAACTCGATGCAAGGGGCGCACGAGGAGGAGATGCGCGAATCCGCCCAGCGGCGCGAGGACGAGATCCTCGCGCTCGGCGAAGAGGTGCGCGGGCTCAGGCGGGAGCTCAAGGACCTGTCGAAGGCGCTAACGTCGAAGGCGGAGAAGGGGTAGCCTCCTTCTCCGTTCTCCTCGGCGATCGAAGGGCTTTCCGACTCAGGCGGCCTTGCGCAGCAGTCCGCGATTGATGACGGTCTCGGCGATCTGCACCGTATTGAGCGCCGCGCCCTTGCGGAGATTGTCGGAGACGCACCACAGGCTGAGGCCGTTCTCCACGGTGATGTCCTCGCGGATTCGGCTGACGAAGGTGGCGAAGTCGCCGACGCATTCGACCGGGGTGACGTAGCCGCCGTCCTCGTGCTTGTCGACGACCAGGAGGCCCGGCGCCTCGCGCAGGATATCGCGCGCCTCGTCGGCGGTGATCGGGCGCTCGAACTCGATGTTGACGGCCTCGGAATGGCCGACGAAGACGGGCACGCGCACGCAGGTCGCCGTCAGCCTGATCTTCGGGTCGAGGATCTTCTTGGTCTCGGCGACCATCTTCCATTCCTCCTTCGTCGATCCGTCCTCCATGAAGACGTCGATATGGGGAATGACGTTGAAGGCGATCTGCTTGGTGAACTTCTGCGGGGTCGGCGTGTCGGTGACGAAGATGCCGCGCGTCTGGGTCCAGAGCTCGTCCATCGCGTCCTTGCCGGCGCCGGAGACGGACTGGTAGGTCGACACGACCACGCGCTTGATGCCGGCGGCGTCGTGCAGCGGCTTGAGCGCGACGACGAGCTGGGCGGTGGAGCAGTTCGGGTTGGCGACGATGCCCTTCCTCGTCCAGCCGGCGACCGCGTCGGCGTTCACCTCGGGCACCACGAGCGGCACGTCGGCGTCGTAGCGCCAGGCCGAGGAGTTGTCGATGACGAGCGCGCCCTTGGCGGCGATGCGCGGCGACCATTCCTTCGACACCGAGCCGCCCGCCGACATCAGGCAGAAGTCGACCTTCGAGAAGTCGAACTGCTCGAGGTCCTGGCACTTCAGCGTGCGGTCTCCGAAGGAGACCTCGGTGCCCAGCGACCGGCGCGAGGCGATGGCGTGGACCTCGTCGGCGGGAAACTCCCGCTCGTCGAGGATGTTGAGCATCTCGCGGCCCACATTGCCCGTGGCGCCGACGACGGCGACCGAATAACCCATGATCTCTGGCTCTCCCGGAGCGGTTCGTCCTGTCTCTCCCGGCGGCGGCGTGACCCCTTCGCGGGGTCGCCCCTCCCGCCCGGCGGGAGAGGAACCGGGGACGAGGGACGTCGTTCAGGCGGCGGTCGTGGCCGTCGCCCGTTTTCCGGTCGTCGTGGTGTTTGCGGCGAAAGCGCGCATTCCCGAACCGTCCCCTGTCGCGCCATCGCGGCGCGGCGCTATGCGGAACATCATTTGCCTCGGCTTGTCAACGGTGTCGCCGTCCGTCGACCCTCAGTGGAAGGCCGCCCTCGCGCCGGCGAGCGCCTGACGGGCGAGGTCGAGCGCCTCGGCGCAGGCCAACTCGTCGCCGCGCGCGGCATGCTGGCGGGCCAGTTCGAGCTGCACGCGCGCGTCGGCGAGGCCGCGCTCCACGGTCTCGTAGCGGTCCTCGCCCCCCTCGGGCAGGGGCTTGTCGGCGGCGAAGGCCTGCCGCGTGCGGTCGGCCAGGTCACGGTCGGAGCCGGAGATGAAGCTCGACGTGCCCGGGCCGATCTCGAGATCGGGAAAAGCCGCCAGCGGTGCGGCCACAGCGATGTCGCCGAGGTCTCGCTCGGCCATGCCGATGTCCCACTGGCAGTTCGCCGCGGCCGTGCCCGCGAAGAGGCCGAGCGCGGCCGCGAGCGCCGCGGCGCGAAGGATGATGTTCGCCAAGTCAGCCTCCCTCATGTCGTCTTCGGAACATAGTCTGCCCGATAGGCTGGCCGGAGGCAAAGCCGGGTCATTCCTCGGGAAGGACCCGGCCCGTCTCGCGCTCGAACTCGTCAACCGCCTCCGGCGCCATGCGGGCGAACACGGGATCGAGGATCATCATCGGGCTGAGCTCGAAGATCAGCCACCGGTGCGGGAACTCGATGCGCGCGCGGAAGCGGCGCATCGGCATCCTGGTGCGCTGCCGGCCGATCTCGTAGCGCCACTCGACGATGCGGTCGACGTGGGTGTCGACAACCTCCTCGCCCAGCGCGCGCCAGAAGTGAACGCGCGCATCGCCGGTCCGATGATCGACATCGAACGCGGTTACCGTCTTCAGCCCGTAGGAGCCGAAGCGGATCGCCCCGAGCGCGGCGATGGCGACGAGGATCGCGCCGACGATCAGCGGGTCCGCCGTTTCCCCGCCGGTATCGGGACGCGGCCGGGCCAGCAGCACCCATACCGCCAGCGCGACGACCGCGCCGACCGCTGCGATGGCGAACCACATGCGGATGCGTATCGACTGGTTGACGTAGACCCGTTCCATGTTGCCCCCTCAGACCCTGACCCCGGTCTCCCGCTCATAGGCGGCCACGGCGCCGGGCGCAATGCGGCGCCATCGCGGGTCGAGCCGGCGGCTGATACGGATCTCGAAGAAGAGGTCGAGCGAGGGGCGGGCGAGCGTTGCGCGGATCGCGCGCCGCGTCGGTCCGCGAGATGGACGCCGCGTCTCGTAGTGCCAGCCGGAGATGTCGTCGAGATCGCCCTCGATCTCGCGCCAGCCGACCGGGCGCCACAGCCAGAGCCGGTAGCGCCCCTCGTCGAAATCGACATCGAAGGCGACGACCGCGTTCCAGGCGCGGATCATCAGCCAGGCAACGCCGAAGAGCGCCAGCGCAAGCGGGGCGATATTTAAGACACGCACGGCCGCCTCGGCTACCGGGCCGGTCGCCGCACCGATCTGGACGTGGAGCAGGCGCGACGCGACGAGGCCCGTCGCGACGATCATCGCGAGCCCGATCCAGAAGCGCACCTTGGTCGTGCGATATCGGTAAATGCGCTGCATCGCGCGGCCTCCGCCTTCCAAAGATAGGGGAAGCCGCGCGAATTTCGCAGGGGGGCGGATCAGGCCGAAAGCCGATCCATGGCCGCCAGGACCGCGTCGCCCATCTCTTTCGTGCCTACCTGCCGGCCGCCGGGCGACATGATGTCGCCGGTGCGGTAGCCCTCGTCGAGCACGGCCGAGATGGCGTTCTCGACGAGATCGGCCGCCTCGCCCTTGCCGAAGGAATAGCGCAGCGCCATGGCGAAGCTCGCGATCATGGCGATGGGGTTGGCGACGCCCTTGCCGGCGATGTCGGGAGCCGCGCCGTGGACGGGCTCATAGAGCGCCTTGCGGCGGCCGGTCTTCTCGTCGGGCAGGCCGAGGGAGGCCGACGGCAACATGCCGAGCGAGCCGGTCAGCATTGCCGCGGCATCCGAAAGCACGTCGCCGAACAGGTTGTCGGTGACGATGACGTCGAACTGCTTGGGGTTGCGCACGATCTGCATGGCGCCGGCATCGGCGAGCATGTGGTCGAGCTTCACGTCGGGATATTCGCGCTTGTGGGTCTCGGTCATGACCTCGTTCCAGAGGACGCCCGACTTCATCACGTTGCGCTTTTCCATCGAGGTGACGTGATTGTTGCGGGTGCGCGCCAGATCGAAGGCGACGCGGCCGATGCGCTCGATCTCGTATGTGTCGTAGACCTGGGTGTCGACGGCGCGCTTCTGGCCGTTGCCGATGTCGGTGATCTCCTTGGGCTCGCCGAAATAGACGCCGCCCGTGAGTTCGCGCAGGATCAGGATGTCGAGTTCCTCGACAAGCTCGCGCTTGAGCGAGGAGGAATCGGCCAGCGCGGAATAGCAGATGGCCGGCCGCAGATTGGCGAACAGCTCCATCTCCTTCCTGAGGCGCAGGAGACCTGCCTCGGGGCGGACGTCGTAGGGGACGCCGTCCCACTTCGGGCCGCCGACGGCGCCCAGCAGAACCGCGTCGGCCCCTTGCGCCTTCGCCATGGCCGCGTCGGTGATCGCCTCGCCGTACTTGTCATACGCGATGCCGCCGACGAGGTCGGTCTCGGTCTCGAACGTATCGGGGCCGCGGTCGTTGAGCCAGCCGATCACGCGCTCGACCTCGGCCATGACCTCGGGCCCGATGCCGTCGCCGGGCAGAAGGAGAAGGTTGTAGGTCGCCATTTTTCTTCAGGTCTCCGTTGGGTTCGATGTGTGTGGTTCGGGGCGGCGGTGCGGGTCAATTCTTTCCTGTCGGTCCTCCGCCGCGAGCCGCTTCAGCCAGCCTTCCGCCTGCGCCTTCACGTTCTCCGGCGCGGTGCCGCCGTAGCTCGTGCGGCTCCTCACCGAGTTGTCAACTCCGAGGACGTCGAGCACCGCGGCCGTGATGCGCGGCTCGACGGCCTGCAGTTCGGGAAGCGTCAGCGCCTCGAGGTCGCGGCCCGTATCGCTCGCGATCTTCACGATGCGGCCGGTGACGTGATGGGCCTCGCGGAAGGGCAGGCCGATTTCGCGCACCAGCCAGTCGGCGATATCCGTGGCTGTGGCGTAACCGGCGCCGGCGGCCGCCTTCATGCGCGCCCGGTCGGGCTCGAGGTCGGCGATCATTCCGGTCATGGCGGCGACGACGAGGGCGGCGGAATCGAGGGCGTCGAAGGCCTGTTCCTTGTCTTCCTGCATGTCCTTCGAATAGGCGAGCGGCAGGCCCTTCATCACCGTCAGGAGGCCGATCATCGCGCCGAAGATGCGGCCGGTCTTGGCGCGCACGAGCTCGGCGGCGTCCGGGTTGCGCTTCTGCGGCATGATGGAGGAGCCGGTGGTCCAGGCGTCCGACAGCCTCACGAAGGCGAACTGGGCCGACGACCAGACGACGATCTCCTCGGCGAGGCGCGACATGTGGACGGCCATGATCGCGAGCGCCGACAGCGTCTCCAGCACGAAGTCGCGATCGGAGACCGCGTCGAGCGAATTGGCCATCGGACGGCCGAATCCGAGCGCCTTCGCGGTCGCCTCACGGTCGATGGGAAAGGACGTGCCGGCGAGCGCGGCGGCACCCAGCGGGCATTCGTTGAGGCGGGCGCGGGCGTCGGCGACGCGGCCGCGGTCGCGCGAGGCCATCTCGACATAGGCCAGAAGGTGGTGGCCGAAGGTCACGGGCTGGGCGGCCTGCAGGTGCGTGAAGCCCGGCATCACCGTATCGTGGTGGGCGAGCGCCTTCTCGGCGAGGGCGGTCTGGAAGCGACGAAGCGCCGCATCGAGATCGTCGAGGCAGTCGCGCACATAAAGCCGGAAATCGGTCGCCACCTGGTCGTTGCGCGAGCGTGCCGTGTGCAGGCGGCCGGCGGCCGGGCCGATCAGCTCGGCGAGCCGGGACTCCACGTTCATGTGGATGTCCTCGAGCGCGGTGGAGAAGGTGAAGGTGCCGGCCTCGATCTCTGACGCTATCGTGTCTAGACCCTCGGCGATGGCCGCCCCATCTTCGGCGGCGAGGATGCCGGCGGAAACCAGCATGGCCGCATGCGCCTTCGAGCCCGCGATATCCTGGGCGTGGAGGCGGCGGTCGAAGCCGATCGAGGCGTTGATCGCCTCCATCACCGCGTCGGGGCCGGTGGCGAAACGGCCGCCCCACATCTTGTTGCTCATGACGATCCTCCCCGGATCGGGCATTCAGGCGAGCGAACGGACGGTATGAGCGAGACGAAACCTCGAACACGCGCCGGCAGGCGCTCCGTTCTTCTGGCGGGCGCGGCGGTGGCCGCGATCACCGGTGCTGCGGCCATATACGAGATCACGGGGCGGTCTAGCAACGCCGACGCCGGCGTTTGCGCGCAGGCCGTCGCCCGCGCAGAGACGCTCGGCCCGCTCGCGACGGGCGAGGTGGCGGCGATGATGGTCGCCGAAGAGCCCATGCGGCTGCCCGACATTGCCTTCACCGACGCCGACGGGGCGGAGCGGAAGCTTTCGGACTGGCGCGGCCGGACCGTCCTCCTCAACCTGTGGGCGACGTGGTGCGCCCCGTGCCGCTACGAGATGCCGGCGCTCGACCGGCTCGAAGCGGAAATGGGCGGGGAAGCGTTCGAGGTGGTGGCGGTCTCCATAGACAGCGGCGACACGGCGAAGGCGCGCGACTTCCTGGAGGAGATCGAGGTCGAGCGCCTCGGGTTCTATGCCGACCCATCGGGAGGCGTGTTCCGCAACCTCAAGGCCGTGGGGCGGGCGTTCGGCATGCCGACGACACTGATCGTCGACGCGGAGGGCTGCGAGCTCGGACATCTCGCGGGGCCGGCGGAATGGGATTCGCCGGACGCGCTGGCGATCATTCGCGCATCGATTGCGGACGGATAGAACACACGTTTACCGTGTGTTTACGTTTGTGCTACACCTTATGCGTGCTCTAGCGAGTAACGCACGCATAGAGGCAAGCGAAGCGCCCGCGGCCGGCACGACTAATCCCAGCTTTCCCCCTCGTGCCGGCCGCGCGGTGTCTCTCCCGGCGAAACGAACGGCATCGACCGCCGGGGCGAAGGCCCGCCGGTGGGGATCGTCGTGTCGTGAGAAGGCGGCGCTCAGGCGGTCTCGTCGAGAACCGTGCCGGTGGAGGCCGCCGGATTGGCGGCCTGCAGGTTGCCGGTCAGCCCGTCATACTTTGAGAACATCGCCTTGGCATCGTCCTGCAGCCGCGCGGCGAGCTGCTTGATCGAGTGCATCGCCATTTCCTGGCCGAAGGTAATCTGCGCCTCGAACAGCGCATTGGCGCTGGACTGCATCGAGAACTGGAGGTTCTGCACGGCGGCGCGGTTCATCTGCTTGCCGTAGCTGAATTTCTTCTGCTGGAACGCGCCAGCCTGAAAGAACTTGCCGCCGACCTTCATGCGGTCACGTCGAGGTTGGCCCCCACGCCGGAGGCTGTTGCGGCCGCGACCTTCTCGAGATTCTCGGTGCCCGCCTCGAGCATGGCGACGAGCTGACGGCCGGCGTCGGCGTTCATCTTCAACATCTTCGCGGCCGCGGCGGCAGCGAATTCGGCCTGATGCCTGGCGACGAGCAGCGATGCGGCGGCAGTTGCGTCCATGCCCCCCATCCTGCCGGAACGGAATTAAGGAAAAGTTTAGCGTGTGGGGACCGGCGTCTCGCCGCGGTAGTCGTAGAAACCGCGCTGCGCCTTGCGGCCGAGCCAGCCGGCCTCGACATACTTCACGAGCAGCGGGCAGGGCCGGTACTTGGAATCGGCGAGGCCCTCATAGAGCACCTGCATCACCGACAGGCAGGTGTCGAGGCCGATGAAATCGGCGAGTTCGAGCGGGCCCATGGGGTGGCGCGCGCCGAGCTTCATGGCGGTGTCGATCGCCTCGACGGATCCACGCCCTCGTAGAGCACGTAGATCGCCTCGTTGATCATCGGCAGCAGGATGCGGTTGACCATGAAGGCGGGGAAGTCCTCGGCGACCGCCGCGGTCTTGCCGAGGTGTGCGACGAAATCACGCGCCGCCTCGAAGGTCTCGTCCTCGGTCGCGATGCCGCGGACGAGCTCGACCAGCTCCATGACCGGCACCGGGTTCATGAAGTGGATGCCGATGAAGCGCTCGGGCCGGTCGGTGATGGAGGCGAGCCGGGTGATGGAGATCGACGAGGTGTTCGTCGCCAGCATCGCCTCGGGCTTCAGGAGCGGGCAGAGCTCCCTGAAATCTGCCGCTTCACTTCCTCGTTCTCGGTCGCGGACTCGATGACGAGGTCGGCGTCGGCAAGGTCGGACAGCGAGTCCGCGGCGGAAATGTGCGCCAGCGCGGCCTTGCGCTTTTCCTCCGACAGGCGGCCGGAGGCGACCTGACGGGTCATGTTGCCGTTGATCGTGGCAAGGCCGGATTCGACGCGCTCGCGATTGGTGTCGAAAACGCGGAACGTCATAGCCCGCCAGCGCGCAGACATGGGCGATGCCGCTGCCCATCTGTCCGGCACCGACAACCCCGACCGTCCTGATGCGAGTTTCCCCGCTCGTCTCGCTCACGCCTCGCGCGCTCCGTCGCTGCAACCTGCCTCGGCTATCATGTTCGCTCCCGCACGTGAAGCGGAATCGGGCGGTATGGCTACCGTCAGTATCCCGCCTTCTTCAACTCCTCCTCGAGCGCAGGCACCGCCTCGAAGAGATCGGCGACCAGGCCGTAATCGGCGACCTGGAAGATCGGCGCCTCCTCGTCCTTGTTGATCGCGACGATCACCTTGGAAATCCTTCATGCCGGCAAGATGCTGGATCGCGCCGGAAATGCCGACGGCGACATAGAGCTCGGGGGCGACAACCTTGCCGGTCTGGCCGACCTGGTGATCGTTCGACATGTAGCCGGCGTCGACGGCTGCACGGCTCGCGCCGACGGCGGCGCCGAGCCGGTCGGCCAGCGGCTCGATGTACTTGTGGAAGTTCTCGCCCGACCCCATCCCGCGGCCGCCCGAGACGACGATCTTGGCCGAGGTCAGCTCCGGGCGCTCGGACCGGGTCAGTTCCTCGCCGACGAATTCCGAGATGCCGGGAAGGTCCGGGACCGCGGCGTCCTCGATCGGAGCCGATCCACCCTCCTCGGCGGCCGGGAAGGCGGTGGCGCGGACGGTGACGATCTTCTTGGCATCCGTCGCCTGCACGGTCTGGATCGCGTTGCCGGCATAGGTCGGCCGGACGAAGGTGTCGGGCGATTCCACCGCGATGATGTCGGAGACCTGCATCACGTCGAGGAGGGCCGCGACGCGCGGCATGAAGTTCTTGCCGGTCGTGTTGGCGGGCGCGACGATCGCGCCGTAGGGACCGGCGAGCGAGACGACGAGCGCGGCCAGCGGCTCGGCGAGGCGATGGCCGAGCGCCTCGTTGTCGGCTATCAGAACCTTCGACACGCCCTGCAGCTTCGCGGCGTGCTCGGCAGCGGCGCGGCAGCCGGAGCCGGCGACGAGGACGTGCAGGTCCTGGTCGATGGCGAGTGCGGCGGTGACCGCCTTGTGGGTGGCGTCCTTGATCTCGGAATTGTCGTGTACGGCGACGAGCAGCGCGGTCATGGTCAGAGCACTCCGGCTTCGTTCTTCAGCTTCTCGACGAGCTCGGCCACGGAGCCGACCTTGACTCCGGCCTGGCGGGCCTGCGGCTCGACCGTCCTGAGGACCTTCAGGCGCTGCGTCACCTCGACGCCGAAATCGCCGGGCGCCTTCTCGTCGATGGGCTTCTTCTTCGCCTTCATGATGTTGGGGAGCGAAGCATAGCGCGGCTCGTTGAGGCGCAGGTCCGTGGTGACGATGGCGGGCATCGCAAGGCGTACCGTCTGCAGGCCGCCGTCGATCTCGCGGGTGACGGTCACCTTGCCGTCGGCCAGCTCGATCTTCGAGGCGAAGGTGCCCTGCGGCCAGCCCAGCAGCGCGGCCAGCATCTGGCCGGTCTGGTTGAAATCGTCGTCGATCGCCTGCTTGCCCAGGATCACGAGGCCGGGCTGCTCCGCCTCGACGATCCCCTTCAGGATCTTCGCGACGACGAGCGGCTCGACGACCTCGTCGGTCTTGACCAGGATGCCGCGGTCGGCGCCCATGGCGAGAGCGGTGCGGATCGTCTCGGTCGCCTGCGCCGGGCCAACCGACACGGCGACGATCTCCTCGGCGAGACCCTTCTCCTTCAGGCGGATGGCCTCCTCGACGGCGATCTCGCAGAAGGGGTTCATTGCCATCTTGACGTTGGCGAGCTCGACACCCGAGCCGTCCGCCTTGACGCGAACCTTTACGTTAGCAGTCAACCACCCGCTTCACGGGCACCAGAACCTTCATGTAGCAGCCTCTCCCTCGCGGGTGGGAAACGATGCGCACGCCAATCCGGCCAAACGGTTCCCGCAGCGCAGCATCGGGGGAAAACGGGCGGACGGTAATTGCCGGCAGAATCCAGAGTCAACGGGACGCAGCCATGCGCCGCCGTCAGGCGACGAGGCCGCGATCGAACAGCGGCACGCCCTGCCGGCGCATGAAGACGATCAGTATCGCGCCGGCCGCCATCCCCCCGATATGCGCCCACCAGGCGACGCCGTCGTCGGGCGAGACGGCCGCCATGACGAACTGCGAGCCGACCCAGAAGCCGAGCACCCACATGGCGCTGAGCCGCAGCGGTACGCGCCACAGCACCAGAACCCAGACGCGGACCCTCGGATGGAGCATCAGATAGGCCGCGACGATGCCCGCGACCGATCCGCTGGCACCGATCAGAGGAGCGGTGGATTCGGGGTCGGTCAGCGAATGGGCGATGCCGCCGGCGGCCCCGCACAGGAGGTAGAAGACGAGGAAGCGGACATGGCCCATGGCGTCCTCGACGTTGTCGCCGAAAACCCACAGGAACAGCATGTTGGAGAGGAGGTGCAGCCAGCCGGCGTGCCAGAACTGATACGTGATCAGCGTCAGGCCATCGGGCACCGTCACGTATTCGGGCGGCAGCGCGGCATAGTCGTAGAATACCGCCGGAATGATGCCGTAGGACATCGCGCCGGCCTGCAGGCCATCGACATAGAGACCGCTGACGAAGACCACATAGACAAGGACGTTGACGGCGATCAGCCCGACGGTGACGTACTGGAACGGCAGATGACGGAGCGGGTTCTCGTCGCTGATAGGAATGAACATCCGCCCCCGTCCGTCCCGCGCTACCGGTTCTGGCCCTTGACCCAGAGAACGTCTCGCGCCCCGCGGTCGTTGGCCCAGCGGCTCGCGACGAAGAGGAAGTCGGAGACGCGATTGATGTATTTCAGCGCCGGCGCACCGACGCGCTCGCCGGGCCGCGCGGCGAGTTCGACCATGAGCCGCTCGGCGCGCCGGGAGACGGTGCGGGCGAGGTGGAGATGGGCGGCGGCCGGCGACCCGCCCGGCAGGACGAAGGAGCGCAGCGGGTTCAGGTCGCGGTTCAGCCCGTCAATCTCCGCCTCGATGCGGGCGACCTGGCCCTCGACGATGCGCAGCGGCTCGTAGCCGGGGTCCTCGCCGGTGTCGGGGGTGCGAGATCGGCGCCGAGATCGAAGAGGTCGTTCTGAATGCGCGCCAGCATTGCGTCGAGCCCGGCCATCGCCGGATCGGCTGCGGTGTGAGACGCGGGCGAGCCCGATCGTCGCGTTGGCCTCGTCCACGGTGCCGTAGCTCGCAACCCGCAGGTCGTGCTTCGGCCGGCGCTCTCCCGTCGACAGGCCGGTGGTGCCGTCGTCGCCGGTGCGGGTGTAGATCTTGTTGAGGACAACCATCGCCTGGAACTCCGTGAAGCCTGAATAGCAGCGAGCGGGGCGCGCCGCCAGCAGGTCAGCCGCGCTGGCTCACCCAGACGGCGGCCATGATCACGACGATTGCGATGAACTGCATGATGACGCGCAGGCGCATCAGGCGCTGGGAGGTGTTGGCGCTGCCGCCGCGCATCATGTTGACCAGGCCGAAGAGCAGGACGACCGCCACCGCGACGACGGCGACCGTCGCGCCGTTCCTGAGGATCGTCTCGAGCATGGGACGGGGCCTTTCGGGGCGTCAGTTCATCACCAGGATCGCCGCGTTCAGCGTGGCGGCGAACATGCCCCATAACAGATAGGGCACGAGAAGCCACGCCGCGAGCGGAGAGACGGCGGCGAAGCGGCGCATCGTGACGATCAGCGCGAGGAGGAGTGCGGCGAGGACACTCAGCCCCAGCGCCGGGCTCTGCGCCCAGAAAAATGCCCAGGGCCAGGTGGCGTTGAGGATGAGTTGCACTGAAAAGGCCGATAGCGCCGAGGTGACCTCGACGCGGTCGACGCCGCGGCGCCAGACGAGCCAGGCGGCCAGGCCCATCAAGAGATAGAGGACCGACCAGACGACGGGAAAGACGGCGTCCGGCGGTGTCCAGGAGGGCTTGACGAGCGCTGCATACCACGGGTCGAGCCCGCCGGGGCTGGCGACCGACCCGATACCGGCGGCGACGAAGCAAACCGCGACGATCAGGCCCAGCGCCAGGACCTGACGGGCAGCCGAATAGGGGGTCGTCGGGACGTCGATCATCGGCAATCCTCCGGGTGCGCCTGGACGAGCTTGTGCAAAGGTCTACGCGGCCCGAGCGGCATCCGGATGCGCCCGCCCCGACGCGCGACCCGGCAGGGGGTTCAATCCCCGGTCAGGACCTTCTCGATCTCGTAGACGGGATGCTGGGTCAGGGTCTTGTCCACCTCGGCGACGACGCGGCGGGTGACTTCCTCGTGGAAGGCGCCGCGCAGGTCGCCCAGGGTGGCGGGCGGCGCGACGACGATGAGCTTCTCGAACCGGTTGGCGTGGGCGAGCTTGTAGAGCCGTTCCGCGATCGCCTTGGCGAAGCGGCTCTTCTCGATGCGATGCCAGTCCGTCGCCTCGAAGGCGCTGCGCTGGGAATTGGTTGTCGCGGGCGGATCCTTGTAGCGGCCGGGCCGGTCGGTCCCCTGTTCGCGGGTCGGCGGGTTCTCATGCTCGAAGGACCGCTCGACGACGAGGTTCGGATACTCCGCGTCGCCCTCGTTCCTCAGGATGATGGCCTTCTCGCCGTCGCCGACGAGTACCCAGGCGTCATGGGGAATGGTCACGTGGCTCATGCGTCGCTCCCTTCTGGCGCCCCCCATCAATCGATATCGGGCGTCAGCCGGGCCGGCGCAACCGGTGCGGCGTCAGTTCGCACCCTCGAGAAGGCGGCGGGCGATGACCTGGGCCTGGATCTCGGCGGCGCCCTCGAAGATCGACAGGATGCGCGCATCGCAGAGCACGCGGCTCACGGGATATTCGAGCGCGAAGCCGTTGCCGCCGTGGATCTGCACCGCGTTGTCGGCGGACGCCCAGGCGACGCGGGCGGCAAGCAGCTTCGCCATGCCCGCCTCCAGGTCGCAGCGTCGGCCGCCGTCCTTCTCGCGGGCGGCGAACAGCGTGAGCTGGCGGGCGAGCATGATCTCTGCGGCCATCAGGGCGAGCTTGTCGGACACGCGGGGGAAGCCGGCGATCGGCCTGCCAAACTGGACGCGCCCGCAGGCATAGGAGAGACCCAGCTCGAGGGCGGACTGGGCAACGCCGACGGCGCGCGCCGCGGTCTGGATGCGGGCGGCCTCGAAGGTCTGCATGAGCTGCTTGAAGCCCTGGCCCTCCTCGCCGCCGAGAAGCGCGGACGCCGGCACCTCGAAGCCGTCGAAGGAGATGTCGAACTCCTTCATGCCGCGATAGCCGAGAACCTCGATCTCGCCGCCGGTCATGCCGGGGGCGGGGAAGGGATCGGCGTCCGTGCCGCGCGGCTTCTCGGCCAGGAACATCGACAGGCCGCGATAGCCCGGTCCGCCCGTCGGTGCGCGCGAGGAGCGTCATCAGGTCGGCGCGGACGGGATGGGTGATCCAGGTCTTCTGGCCGGTGATCCGGTAGACGTCGCCATCGCGCACCGCGCGGGTCTTGAGCGAGGCGAGATCGGAGCCGGTGTCGGGCTCGGTGAAGACGGCGGTGGGCATGACCTCGCCCGAGGCGATTCGCGGCAGCCATGCTTCCTTCTGCGCGTGCGTGCCGGCGGCGAGGATCAGCTCGGCGGCGATCTCGGAGCGTGTGCCGAGCGAGCCGACCGCGATCCAGCCGCGCGACAACTCCTCGGAGACCACGCACATGGATTCCTTGCCCAGGCCCAGGCCGCCGTGTTCCTCGGGAAGGGTCAGGCCGAAGACGCCGAGCCCGGCGACGTGGGCAACGACCTCCATCGGCACATAGGCGTTGGCCAGGTGCCAGGCTTGCGCGTGCGGCACGATCTCGGCCTCGGCGAAGCGGCGCATCTCGCCGCGCATCGCCTCCAGCATCTCGTCGAGGCCGGGGTCGCCGACCGGGCCGGGTCCGGCTTGCCTCATCAACTCGACGAGGCGGGCGCGGTTCTCAGGCGAGTTGCCCGCCGAGGCGAGGTCGCGGACGGGCCGCGACAGGAACGCAGCCACATCGTCCTCGCCAAGTCCCAGATCGGCGGGGCGCACGAACTCGGTCTGGCTCATGGGGATGCCGTGCGCCATCTGCGTCAGGTACTCGCCGGCGCCGATCGCCAGCACCAGACGCCCGGTCTCGCCCAGCCGGCCTTCGGCGGCCAGGCGGTGTGCGTAGGCGGCGGCCTGGCGGACCGCCTCGGCATAGGTGGCGAGCCAGGCGAGGCCGTGGGCGGCGTGCTGGCCGGCCTCCAGTGCCTGCGGCGAGACCCGGCCGCCATCGAGCATCTGCGCGCCCACGCGGTCGCGGGCGCGGGCGAGCAGGCCGCCCGCGGCATCGGCCGCGGCGTTGAGCGCTTCGAGGAGATCGTCCGGCGCGGCGGATCGGGCGGCGAGGGTCATCGCGAGGGTCCGGGTCATTGTGCGGTGCCGAAAGGATACCCTCTCGGATCGGCCGCGCAACGTGACTTTGGTCAGGTGGGAGGTGTCCGCCGCCCGGCGCGGGTGGCGAGCGCGACGCCGGCGACCGTCACCCCCATGCCCGCGATCTGGACGAAGGTGAGCGTCTCGCCGAACATCGCCCAGGCGACGAGGGCGGTGACCGGCGGCACCAGGTAGAACAGCGTCGCGACCTGGGCCACGGCTCCATGGCGCAACAGGAGCATGTAGAAGGAGACCGCACCGATCGACAGCGCGAAGACGAGCCAGACCATGGCGACGATCACGGCGGGCGTCGGTTCGATGCGGAACCGCTCCGACACGACGGCGCCCAGGAGCACGACGAGGAATCCGCCGAGATACTGGAGGCAGGTTCCGGTGCGCAGGTCGGCGTCGGCGGAAAACCGCTTCTGGCCGACCGAACCGAGCGCGATGGCGAAGACGGCGAGGAGCGAGGCCGATATCGTCGCCGGCGTGATGCCTGTACCGCCCCATTCGAGCTTCGGACCCAGCACGAGCGCCAGGCCGGCAAGACCGACCGCCAGGCCCGCCCAGTGCGAGCGCTCGATGCGCTCGCCCAGCACCGGCGCGGCGATGAGCGCGGTCAAGAGCGGCTGCAGCGCCACGATGAGGGCGGAGACGCCGGCCGGCATCCCTTGCGAGATCGCCCAGAAGACGCCGCCGAGATAGACGCCGTGGATCAGCGCGCCGGCGGCGACGCTGGCGGCCATCGCGCGCCAGCCCCGCGGCCAGGGAGCGCCCATCGCCACCGCGACGGCGAGCAGGATGAGCCCGGCGATGGCGAAGCGGACGGCCAGGAATGTGAAGGGCTCGGCGTCGGGCATGCCGAGGCGCGCACCGATGAATCCGGTCGACCAAAGCAGCACGAAAACCGCCGGCGCCCATTGCAGGGCAAGCGATGTCGCGGGGGAGGACGGGGCCGTCTCGCGGTTCATCGCCGCGCAATAGCCGCCGCGGCGCCATGCCGCAAGGCGGGAAACCGGGCAGCGGTCATGCGCGTATCGCGATGTCGTAAGGTCTTTTCGCGGCGCAGCAGGCCGCTATGGTTCAGGCAATGGAGATTCGCGCATCGAGGATCGCGGCTTGAAACCCGACGACGCCGGCCGGACGACCGGGCCGGCCATCTCTCCGGCACGGCTACGGGCGCGCATCGTCATGCGCGGCGTCGGGCGGGCCGGGCGCGTGGTCTATCGGGCGGTCAACCGCTTCTTCGCCGACGACGGCCTCTACATGGCGAGCGCGCTCGCCTTTTCGCTGCTGCTGGCGATCTTCCCGTTCATCCTGTTCCTGACCGCCATCGCCGGCGTCGTCGGCGGATACGACCTGGCCGCGTTCCTGACGGTGACGCTGTTCGACGCGCTGCCGAACCAGGTCGCCGCCGCGCTCGAGCCGGAGATCTGGAACGTGCTGATCCGCGACAGGGGCGGCGGCATCATCACCTTCGGCGTCGCCATCATGCTGGTCAGCGTGACGAGCGCCATCGAGACGATCCGGGGCGGGCTGAACCGCGCCTACGGCGTCTTCGAGAAGCGCCTGTTCCTGAGGACGGCGCTGGAGAGCGCGGCCTTCATCGTCATGGCCACGGTGGGGCTGATCGTCGTCGCCTTCCTCGCGGTGGGCGTTCCGGTGGTCTACACCTTCCTCGCCAACCACGTGCCCGAGGCGCTGGTGCCGTGGGACATCTTCGTCCTGCTGCGCGGCGCGATGCTGGCGCTGGTGCTGGCGACGCTCCTGTGGGCGTTCCACCGCTGGCTGCCCGCCCATGGCGAGCGGCGGCCCGCGCTGTGGCCCGGCATACTCCTGACGCTGGTGCTGTGGTACGTATCCGGCAAGGCGTTCACCTGGTACCTGTCGGCCTTCGCGGACTACGCGCGCTACTATGCCGGGCTCGCGGGCATCGTCGCGGCGATGCTGTTCTTCTATATCGCCGCGGTGATCCTGCTGTTCGCCGGCGCGTTCAACCGCGCGGTGCATGATTTCCGCGAGGAGCGGCGCGCCGCGCGCGAACTGACGCAGGGCTGAGGTCAGCGGCGGCGGTTGGCCGCGAAGGCGGCCGCGGCAGCGAGCGGAGCGGCCCTCGCGCCATAAGGCTCCAGCGCGGCGCGGGCCTCGGCGACGGCGGCATCGAGACGCTCGCGGGCGGCCGCGATGCCGAGCGCAGCGGGCAGGGTCGCCTTGCCGCGCTCGCGATCCTTCGCGGTCGCCTTGCCCAGCTCCTCCGCGCTCGCCTCCTCGTCCAGGATGTCGTCGGCGATCTGGAAGGCGCGGCCGAGCGCCTCGCCGTACGTGGCCAGCCGCGCGACGTCGGCATCGGGGGCAGCCGCGAGGACGGGGCCGGCGACGGCGGCGAAGCGGAACAGCGCGCCGGTCTTCATCGCCTGCAGGCGGGCGATGCCGGCCTCGCCGAGCCGCAGCGGCGCGCCGTCGGCGGCGAAGCGGCCCTCGGCCTCGAGATCGATCATCTGGCCGCCGACCATGCCGCGCGCGCCGGCCGCCTCTGCCAGACGCGCGACCAGCCCGGCGCGGACGGCGCCATCGGGATGGGTCGCGGGATCGGCGAGGATCGCGAAGGCCTCGGTGAGGAGGGCGTCGCCGGCCAGGATCGCGGTCGCCTCGTCATAGGCGCGGTGGGCCGTCGCCCGGCCCCGGCGCAGGTCGTCGTCGTCCATGGCCGGCAGATCGTCGTGGACGAGACTGTAGGCGTGGACGCATTCGAGCGCGCAGGCCGCGCGCATGGCGGAGCCAGCATCGGCGGAGAACAGCGCGGCGGACTTCAGGACGAGATACGGCCTGAGCCGCTTGCCCGGCCCCAGGGCGGCATAGCGCATGGCGGAAAGGAGCCGGTCGGGCACGGCCTCGGCCGCGAGCAGCGCGTCGAAGGCGCGCCCGACTTCGGCGGCCATCTTCGCCAGGTCGGTCTCGAAGGCGTCGTCGGTCACGATCGTTCGTCCGGGCAGGTCCATGCGGTGCGGGGCGGAGAGTGGCGCAGCGCGGACGGGGCGCGCAACCGCGGCCATTGCCGGGCGATGCCGTTGCGGGGTATTTCCGTCTGCATGACGGTGGCCGAGGGCGACAGCGACGACATGGGGCGCAAGGCGAAGTCGCGCTGGAGATCCGGCCCGCGGCGATGGCTGCTCATCGCGGCGGCCGTGCTGGCCGTGCTCGCACTGCTGCCGGTGGTGCTGGTGCCGCTCTACGCGGTGGTGCGGCCGCCGTTCTCCACGCTCGAACTCGGCCAGCGTCTGACCGGCACAACGATCGAGAAGCAGTGGGTGGCGCTCGACGATATCGCGCCGGTGCTGATGCACGCGGTGGTGATGGCCGAGGACGGGCAGTTCTGCTCGCACCGCGGCGTGGACCTCGGCGAGCTGAGGGCCGTGCTGCAATCGGAATCCGGGCCGCAAAGGGGGGCGAGCACCATCCCCATGCAGGTCGCCAAGAACCTCTTCCTGTGGCCGCAGCGGTCCTATGTCCGCAAGGCGATGGAAATCCCGCTGGCGATCTGGATCGATATGGTCTGGTCGAAGCGGCGGACGATGGAGATCTATCTCAACATCGTCGAGTGGGGGCCGGGCGTGTTCGGGGCGGAGGCGGCGGCGCAGCACTGGTTCGGCGTATCCGCCGCGCAGCTCAGCCGGGGGCAGGCGGCCCGGATGGCCGCCGCGCTGCCGAACCCGCATGCGCGCAATCCGGCCCGGCCGGGGCCGGGCACGCAGCGCATCGCCGGCATCATCGAGCGCCGTGCCGCACAGGCAGGCGCCTATGTGCGATGCCTCGCGCCGCCGGCTTGACGGCATCCCATAATCGGGAAATATTCCCGAATATGGAAACATCCTCTCACGACGACGTTTCGTTCGACGACCGCATCGCCGGGCGGCTCAAGGGGCTGCGGGCGGAGCGGGGGTGGTCGCTCGACGACCTCGCGTCGCGCAGCGGCGTCAGCCGGGCGACGCTGTCGCGGCTGGAGAACGCCGAGGTGAGCCCCACGGCGAGCGTTCTTGGCAGGCTGTGCGCGGCCTACGGGCTGTCGGTGTCGCGGCTAATGTATCTCGTCGAGGAGGATTTCGCGGCCCTTGTGCGGCGGGCCGCGCAACCGGTCTGGCAGGATCCGGCGACGGGGTTCCGCCGCCGCCTCGTCTCGCCGCCGGCGCAGTCGCTCGCCGGCGAGGCGATCGAGGGCGAGATCGGGTCCGGGGTCCGCATCGCCTACGACCTGCCGCCGCGGACGGGGCTCGAGCATCACCTCGTGCTGCTGGAGGGGCGGCTCGCGGTCGAGGTCGGTGAGACGCGGCACGCGCTCGAGGCCGGCGACTGCCTGCGCTACCGCCTGTTCGGGCGCAGCGCCTTCGAGACGCCCGGAGACAGCGGAGCGCGCTATGTCATCTTCCTCGTCTGACGCGGTCGTGTCGGTGCTCACCGCCGACGAGGCGGATGCCTGCGCGGGCGAACTGGCGGAACTGCTCCACGCCTGCGTGGCGGCGGGGGCGAGCGTGAACTTCGTCCTGCCGTTCACGCTGGCCGAGAGCGCCGCGTTCTGGGCCGAGCGGATACTGCCGGGCGTGCGGTCGGGCCGGCGGGTCCTTATCGTTGCGCGCGTGGAGGGGCGGCTCGCGGGATCGGTGCAGCTCGACTGCGACATGCCGCCCAACCAGCGCCACCGCGCGGAGGTCTCCAAGCTCCTCGTCCACCCCGGCTTCAGGCGGCGCGGCAGCGCGCGGGCGCTGATGGGCGAACTCGAGCGGCTGGCCGTCGCGCGCGGGCGCAGCCTCCTGACGCTCGATACCCGCACCGGCGACGCCGCCGAGCCGCTTTACGCGTCGCTCGGCTACGTCACGGCGGGCACGATTTCGGGGTATTGCCGCGACACGGTCGAGGACCGGCTCGACGCGACCACGATCATGTACAAGACGGTCTGAGGCCGCGCAGCGAGAAGCTGCGACGGACGGGCTTTACGCGGTGGCGCAGGTCGCTGTATAAGGCGCGCCAACCTTCACGCAAATGCGGTGGCCAGGGACGCCCTCCGGGCGACGCGCCGCCCATGTTCGAAAGCCTGGGAGACGACCATGGCCGTTCCGAAGAGAAAGACCTCGCGGATGAAGCGCGGCTTCCGCCGCTCCGCCGACGCGCTCAGCGCGCCGACCTATGTCGAGGACAAGGATTCGGGCGAGCTGCGCCGTCCGCACCACGTCGATCTCAAGACCGGCATGTACCGGGGCCGCGAGATCCTGAAGCCGAAGGACGACGCCTGAACGGCGGCCGCGTTCCGATCGAGCCATCAAGGGCCGGCAGCGATGCCGGCCTTTTTGTTTGGCCGGCGACGCGGGTTGCGATCCGGTTCCACACGGGCATGATGGAACCTCCCGCCCGCCCGCGCCACTCCGGAGAGCGCCGATGCTGAACTTCCCGCTCATGCTCCTGCCCCTCGTCGCCTACAACCTGCTCGTGTTCCTGTTCGGCGGCGTGGCATGGGACGAGCCGGTGATGCGTGTCGACATGATGTCGGGGGCGCAGTGGACGATGACGCCGGGCGACATTCTCCTGCTCGGCGCGCTCGTGCTCCTGTTCCTGGAGATCCTGAAGGCGACGCGGACGCATTACGGGTCGATCTTCGACCATCTCCTGTCGACGCTGGTGCTGATCGCCTGCATCGTCGAGTTCCTGCTGGTGCCGCAGGCGGCGACCTCGACGTTCTTCCTTCTGACCGCCATCGCCTTCCTCGACGTGGTGGCGGGATATTCGGTCAGCATCCGCACCGCGCGGCGCGACTTCACACTGGGGCCGCAGGGAGAGCTGTAGGCTAGACGGTCACCGATCTGGTCGGCCGCGCCGCGCCGCCCAGGGCGCGGGCGGTCTCGTAGGCATGGCGGGCCGTGCCGGCCGGCGCGCGACGCAGGCGACGGGTCTGCTCCAGGCCGAGACGCGTCGCTATCAGCTGCGCGAGAAGGGCGGACGAGGCGGCGGCGGGACGCTCGCCACGTTCCGGCCGCGAGGCATGGCCGGCAACCGGTACCGGCAGCGCAGGGGTCGGGCTGGCCGGAGGAACGACCTCGCCGGACCCGGCCCGGCCCGGAACGGCCTCCGCCGGCCGCACCGCCGCGATCCCGCGCTCCGTCCCGCCCGCCCTCGTTCTCGCGAAGTCCATTCCCGACGCCTGTCCCGTTTCGGCACGTCGTGCCCGCTATCGTCTTTCGACTTGCAAGTGGCGGGCCGCACCGTAACCATTCGTTAACCTTTAACCGCGATTCGGCAATCCGGTTCCCGCGCGCGACGATCTGAGGCTTTTCAATTCGTTAACCCAGATTGACGTAGCGTTCGGCGAGCGCGCCGTAGCCCGGTCGGGATTTCGGCCGGATTCTGGGGGTTTGCACATTGGTGGCCCGGTACGACGCGAGCCTGCGCCGATCCGACGTTCGTGAAGGACCCGCCGATACGCCCAAGGGCGATTTTCCGGCGGTCGATCACGCGACGGCCGCCGCCATCCTGTCCAATACCGGGATCGCCGCCTATGTCTGGGACATGGAGAGCGATACGCTCGCCTGGACCGGAGACGCCCCCTTCCTGTTCGGCGTCCGGGACGCCGCGGAGATCGCGACGGGCCGGCGTTTCGCCCAGATCGTCGACCCGGCCGGCCCGCCGGGGCGCTTCGACGCCATTTCGGGCGACCAGCGCGTGGACCACGGGCCCGGCGTTCCCTACGAACTCGCCTATCGCCTCGTCTCGGGGACGCGCAGCGGCAGGTGGCTCGAGGATTGCGGGCGGTGGTTCGCAGGAGCCGACGGCCGGCCCGCGCGCGCGGAAGGCGTCGTCCGGCTCGCCACCGAGCGCCAGGCGCGCGAACAGAGGCTCGTCTACCGCGGTGACCACGACGACCTGACCGGAGGGCTCAACCGGACCCGTTTCGTTGAGGAACTGGCGGCGCTCATCACCACCGCCGACCGCGACCGCGCGTCCTGCGCACTGGCCATCGTCGCCGTCGACAATCTCGGTCCGCTCAACGAGGCGTACGGTTTCGACGTTGGCGACGAGCTGATCTCCGGCGTCAGCGCGCGCATCGAGGCGGCCATGCGGGCCGGCGACTTCCTCGGGCGGCTGTCGGGCAACAAGATCGGTGTCGGGCTGAACGGCTGCACCGAGGTCGACCTCAGGATCGCGGCGGAACGGTTCTCCGCCGCCGTCGCCGAGGCGCCCTTCAGCACGGCTTCGGGCGAAGTGGCGCTCACCGTGTCGGTCGGCGGCGTCATCCTTCCACGCTACGCCCGCGTCGTCGGCGAGGCGCTCGCCCGCGCCCAGGAGGCGCTCGGCGCGGCGCGCGCCCGGGGCGCGGCCGACATCGCGATCTACGAGCCGTCACCCGGCCGGGAGGCGGCCAGGCGGCACAACATCGCCATGGCCGGCGAGGTGATCTCGGCGCTGAACGCCGGCCGCGTCGAACTGGCGCTGCAGCCGATCGTCAATGCGCGCACCCACCAGCCGCTGTTCTACGAGGGGCTGTGCCGGCTGCGGGTGGAGGACGGCTCGCCCGTCTATGCCGGCGACTTCATCGAGACGGCCGAACGGCTCGGCATCATCCGGCTCGTCGACCACCGCACGCTCGACCTGGCGGTCGCCGCGCTGGCCGACGACCGCGACCTGAACCTGTCGATCAACGTTTCGTCATCGAGCGCGCTCGACGGAGGCTGGTTCTCGCGTCTCGCCGCCCATATCCGGCGCGACCGGTCGCTGTCGGCCCGGCTGATCGTGGAGATCACCGAGACGATGGCCATCGCGGACCTCGATCGCGCCACCGACTTCGTGCGCTCGCTGCGCGACCTCGGCTGCCGCGTGGCAATCGACGACTTCGGCGCCGGGCACACCTCGTTCCGGAACCTGCGGGCGCTCGGGGCCGATCTCGTGAAGATCGACGGCTCGTTCGTGGAGAACGTCGCCGACAGCCCGGACGACCTGTTCTTCGTCTCCACGCTGGTGCGACTCGCCCAGCATATGGGGCTCGAGACGGTGGCCGAGCGGGTGTCGAGCAGCCGCGACTTCAACGTCCTGCGCGCGGCCGGCGTCGACTACCTGCAGGGCCATCTGTTCGGCGAGGCGATCACGCGACCCGCCGCCATTGCGACGCCGGAGACCGGCGCCCTGCGCTAGCGCTTCTTGGACAGCCGGTCGAGCTGGTCCTGAACCTGCGAAAGCTGCTTCTTGAGAACTTCGAGATCGTCCTCGCCCGGCTTGCGTTCGGTCTCGGATGGCGTCGCCTGCGCGGCTTCCTTGGCGAAGGGCGAGAACATCCGCATGGCCTGTTCGAACATCGCGATGTTGCGGCGGGCCTGCTCCTCCATCGCGCCGATGCGCACGTGGCGCCGAAGGCTTCGCCATCTGGCTGCGCAGCTTCTCCTGCTCGCGGGCGAGCGACGTCATCGAGAAGTCGAGATAGCTCGGCAGGAGGGCCTGCATGGAGTTGCCGTAGAAGCGGATGAGCTGGCGCAGGAAGTGGATCGGCAGCAGGCTCTGGCCCCTGGCTCTCCTCCTCGAAGATGATCTGGGTCAGCACCGAGCGGGTGATGTCCTCGTTGGTCTTGGCGTCGATAGACCACGAAGTCGACGCCCGCTTCACCATCTCGGCGAGATGCTCGAGCGTGACGTAGCTGCGAGGTGCCGGTGTTGTAGAGCCGCCGGTTGGCGTACTTCTTGATGACGGACGGCTGCTTGTCGCCTGCCATGCGTCGCACCGATCTCCCGCGCGTGGCTTCGCATCCGTCGCCGGTCTTTGCTGCGCCGGCTTCCCCGCATTCGTGGATCGATAGGAATTTTGCGCGGCGCCAGCCGATTGTTCTGCGACGGCCAGTCTCGCTGTGCACGCAGCGGCGCGATTGACACGCCGCATCGGCGAACTTGACGGAATGGTCCGGTCCGAGTCTCACCGGTTGCGCGATCGGCGGCGCGAGGGCACCGCGTCGCAGAGGAGACTGTCATGAGCCAGTCCGAGCGACATCGTCATCGTCTCCGCCGCCCGCACGCCGGTCGGCTCGTTCAACGGCGCGCTTCGCCAGCCTGCCCGCCCACGAGCTGGGCACGGTCGCCATCAAGGCCGCGCTCGAGCGCGCCGGGATCGCGCCGGCCGAGGTCGACGAGGTGATCCTGGGCCAGGTGCTGCAGGCCGGCGCCGGGCCAGGGCCCGGCCCGCCAGGCGTCGATCAACGCCGGCATCCCGATGGAGAGCCCGGCCTGGAGCCTGAACCAGCTCTGCGGCTCGGGCCTGCGCGCCGTCGCGCTCGGCATGCCAGCAGATCACCGACGGCTCGACGCGACGATCGTCGTCGCCGGCGGCCAGGAGAGCATGAGCCAGGCGCCGCACGCCGCGCAACCTGCGCAACGGCCAGAAGATGGGCGACTTCGCGCTTCGTCGACACCATGATCAAGGACGGCCTGTGGGACGCCTTCAACGGCTACCACATGGGCCAGACGGCCGAGAACATCGCCAGCCAGTGGCAGATCACCCGCGACGACCAGGACGACTTCGCCGTCGCCTCGCAGAACAAGGCCGAGGCCGCCCAGAAGGCCGGCAAGTTCGCCGACGAGATCGCGCCGGTCACCATCAAGGGCCGCAAGGGCGACACCGTCGTCGACCAGGACGAATACATCCGCCACGGCGCGACGCTCGAAGCGATCTCCGAGCCTGCGCCCGGCCTTCAACAAGGAAGGCACGGTCACCGCCGGCCAACGCGTCGGGCCTCAACGACGGCGCCGCGGCCCTGGTGCTGATGACGCGCCGACGGAGGCCGAGAAGCGCGGGCTCGAAGCCGCTGGCCCGCATCGCCTCCTGGGCGAACGCCGGCGTCGATCCGGCGATCATGGGCACCGGCCCGATCCCGGCCCGCCGCAAGGCGCTGGAGAAGGCCGGCTGGAAGGTCGAGCGACCTCGACCTGATCGAGGCCAACGAGGCCTTCGCCGCGCAGGCCTGCGCGGTCAGCAAGGACCTGGGCTGGGATCCGGAGAAGGTCAACGTCAACGGCGGCGCCATCGCCATCGGCCATCCGATCGGCGCCTCGGGCGCGCGCATCCTCGACCACGCTGCTGCACGAGATGAAGCGCCGCGACGCCAAGAAGGGCCTCGCCACGCTGTGCATCGGCGGCGGCATGGGCGTCGCCATGTGCGTCGAGCGCTGAAAAGCCTGCAACAGCGAGCGCCGGCATGCAACGAGCGTCCACGCTTCTAGGGAGAGGGAGCGCATGGCCAGGGTTGCGCTGGTCACGGGTGGAACCCGTGGCATCGGCGCGGCGATCGTCGAGCGGCTGAAGGCGCGACGGCTACACGGTCGCGGCCGGCTACGCCGGCAACGACGAGGCGGCGCAAGGCCTTCAAGCGCAGGAGACCGGCGTCATGGTCGTCAAGTGGCGACGTCGGCAACTTCGACGGACTGCCAGCACGGCGTCGAGAAGGTCGAGGCCGAGCTCGGCCCGATCGACGTGCTGGTCAACAACGCCGGCATCACCCGCGACGGCGTGTTCCACCGGATGACCTCCGAGCAGTGGAGCGAGGTGATCCGCGATCAACATGGACTCGCTGTTCAACATGACCCGCCAGGTGATCGAGGGCATGCGCGAGCGCAGCTTGGGGCCGGATCATCAACATCTCCTCGATCAACGGCCAGAAGGGCCAGATCGGCCAGACCAACTATTCCGCCGCCAAGGCCGGCGTGATCGGCTTCACCAAGGCGCTGGCGCTGGAGAACGCCAAGAAGGGCATCACGGTCAACGCATCTGCCCGGGCTACATCGACACCGAGATGGTGCAGGCGGTGCCGGAGAAGGTGCTGGAAAGATCATCTGCCGCAGATCCCCGTCGGCCGGCTGGGCGAGGGCGAGGAGATCGCGCGCTGGTGGCGTTCCTCGCCGCCGACGACGCCGGCTTCATCACCGGCTCGACGCTGACGGTGAACGGCGGCCAGTACATGGCCTGATTTTTGGGCCGGGCCGGGGTGGCGAGGCCGCCCCGGCCTTCCCATATGCGGGACCGGTCGCCAACGGGGGCGGCGCCGGAGACACCTTCCCTTGACGATCACCCTGCTTCTTCTCGGCGGCCTCGTGCTGCTGCTCCTCGGCGGCGAGATCCTCGTGCGCGGGGCGAGCCTGCTGGCCTTCCGGCTCGGCGTGTCTCCGCTGATGATCGGCCTGACAGTCGTGGGTTTCGGCACGTCGACGCCGGAACTGATGACGAGCCTGCAGGCCGCCCTCGCCGGATCGCCCGGCATCGCCATCGGCAACGTCGTCGGCTCGAATATCGCCAACGTGCTGCTGATCCTCGGCGTGGCGGCGCTCCTGTCGCCGATCCCGGCGCCGTCGCGCACCGTGGTGCGGGACGGCGGGCTGATGCTGGCGGCCGCGCTGGCGCTGTTCGGGCTCGGCTGGTTCGGCGGGCTCGGGCGCATCGACGGGGCGATCCTGCTCGCGGGCCTCGCCTTCTACCTGATCCTGCTGTGGCGGCAGGAGCGGCGCCATCCGGCGGCAAGCGCGGTCGGGACGGACCTCGAGAAGCCGAAGCCGGGCGGGATGGCCGTGGCGAGGGAGATCGCGCTGCTCGCGGGCGGCATCGCCGGCGTGGTGCTGGGCGGCAAATTGCTGGTCGACGGCGCGATCGGGCTCGCCGAGGCCGCCGGCGTGCCCGACACCATCATCGGGCTCACCATCGTCGCGATCGGCACCTCCATGCCGGAACTCGCGACCTCGGTCATCGCGGCGATGCGCAACCAGTCCGACATCGCCTACGGCAACATCGTCGGCTCAAACATCTTCAACGCGCTGGGAATTGCGGGGACGACAGCGCTCGTCGTGCCGATCCAGATGCCGGCGGAAATCATGGCCTTCGACCTGCCGCTGATGATCGGCATCTGCCTGCTGATGGCGGTGTTCGCCGCGACTGGCAACCGCATCACGCGCACCGAAGGCGGCGTCCTGCTGGCGGGGTATGTCGCCTATATCGGTTTCCTGCTGATCTGACGACGCGACCGTCTCGTCAGACGCTTGCCTCGTGGGCGTCCCTGTGGCACTCGCCGGCGCCATGGGCACCGACGCCACCACCTCAGATGCCGCGCGCCGCCTCCGAGCGACGCTCGTCGGCTTCACCGCCGTCCTCATGTGGGCGCTGCTCGCGCTGTTCACGGCGGCGAGCGGACAGGTACCGCCGTTCCAGCTCGCGGCGATGTGCTTCCTCGTCGGGGCTCTCATCGGCGTGGCGCGCTGGGTCGCGATCCCCGGCGCGCGCGCCGCGCTGAGGCAACCGGCGGCGGTCTGGCTCCTCGGGGTCGGCGGGCTGTTCGGCTATCACTTCTTCTATTTCACCGCGCTGAGGAACGCGCCGGCCGTCGAGGCGAGCCTGATCGCCTATCTGTGGCCGCTCCTCATCGTCGTGTTCTCCGCGCTGCTGCCGGGCGAGCGGCTGCGCTGGCATCACGTGGCGGGCGCGGCGATGGGCCTGGGCGGCGCGGCCCTGATCGTGACACGGGGCGAGGGCCTCGCCTTCGATCCGCAATATGCGCCGGGATACGGCGCGGCCGTCGTCTGCGCGCTGACGTGGTCGGCCTACTCGATCCTGTCGCGGCGGTTCTCGGCCGTGCCGACCGACGTCGTCACCGGCTTCTGCCTGGCCGCGGCGCTCCTCTCGGCGATCTGCCACGTGGCGCTGGAAGACACGGTCTGGCCGGCGACGGCGCTTGAGTGGCTGGCCGTCCTCGGTCTCGGGCTGATGCCCGTCGGCGGGGCGTTCTACGTGTGGGACCACGGGGTGAAGCACGGCGACATCCAGGTGCTCGGCGCCTCCTCCTACGCCGCGCCGCTCCTGTCCACCGTCATGCTCATCGCGGCGGGGTTCGCGCCGGCGACCTGGCCGGTTCTGGCGGCGTGCCTGATGATCACCGGCGGAGCGGCGCTGGCGGCGAAGGACCTGATCGGCGGCCGAGGGTAGGGGCGTTATCGGCGCGGTAACCGGCGCGGAGCGACACTGGGCTGACAGCTCACTCGCGGTGTGGCCCGATGCTGAAGGCGGCTCTGATCGTGTTCGTGGCGGGGTGGCTCCCGCTCCTCGCCTATACCCTGTTCGGTCCGGCCGACGGCAATCCGATCGGCCTCGGGCTCCTCGCATGGGCGACCACGGCGCTTGCCATCGTGCTGGCCGGGCTCGGCCTTCTATGGCGGGCCGTCCGTTACGTCAGGGGATAGGGCCTCAGGGCTCCCAGCCGGGAGGCGCCATCTCGAAGCCCGAGAACTCGAAGCCGGGCGCCACGGTGCAGCCGACGAGCGTCCAGTCGCCCAAGGCGCGCGCCGACTGCCAGGCACCGGCCGGCACGACGACCTGCGGGCGCTCGCCGGCCGCGAGGTCGGGGCCGAGGCGATGGGTCTCGGGGCCGACCGTCAGTGTCCAGGCAGCGGCGCGCCGGCGTGCCAGTGCCAGATCTCCACCGCGTCGACGCGGTGCCAGTGCCGACACTCGCCCGCCGCCAGCAGGTAGTGGATCGCGGTCGAGCGGGCGCGGCCGTCGGCGCCGGCCGCGGATCGCGGAAGGTCTCGCGGAAATGGCCGCCCTCGGGATGCGGCTCCAGGCCGAGCAGGCGGATGACTTCGGGCGGCTGTCAGTGCCGTCATGTCGTCAGAAGTTGTTCTTGCGACGCCGGATCTCGGCGAGGACCTCGGCGTCGGCACGCGTTCGGCATGCCGACCGCCGCCTTCACCTCCGCGCCGGTTCGCCGCGCAGGAAGGGGTTGGTCGCCAGCTCGGCGCCGATCGTCGTCGGCAGCGTCGGCTGGCCCCTGGCGCGCTTCGCCTCGGCCTCTCGCCAGACGCGGCCTGCAGCGCCGCGTTGTCGGGATCGACGGTGATGGCGAACTTCGCGTTCGACAGCGGTGTATTCGTGGCCGCAATAGACGCAGCGTCTCGTCGGGCAGCGCGGGCGAGCTTCTCGAGCGACTCCCACATCGTCCGCCATGGTGCCCTCGAAGACGCGGCCGCAGCCGAGCGCGAACAGCGTGTCGCCGGCGAAGAGGACGCCGGTGTCGGCGAACCAGTAGACGATATGGCCCGAGGTGTGGCCCGGCGTGTCGCATGACCGCGCCTCGAAGTTGCCGAACGCGGAACGTGTCGCCCTCGCCGACGGTGCACGTCGAGCGGCCGGATCCTGTCGGCTTCCGCCTTCGGGCCGACGACCTGGCAGCCGTAAGCGCGCCTTCAGCGCCGGCGATGCCCTGGGTGTGGTCGGCGTGATGATGGGTGACGAGGATGTGGGTCAGCGTCCAGCCGCGTCTCCTCCAGCGCCGCGCTCGACCGGCTCCTCCTCGGGCGCGTCGATCGCCGCCGTCAGGCCCGTCGGCGGCGTCGTGGATGAGCACCCCGATAATTGTCGTTCAGGCACGGGAACATGGGGATGTCGAGGCCGGCCATCGAGGCTCCTTGCATAGGTATGGATATTACCGGTCGCGTCGCGGTTTACCTATCATCCGGCAAACAGGTCGCAAAGGCGGTCGGCGGCAGGACGCTCAGCGATGAACCTAGATATCGTGGAACTCAGGGACTTCTACGCCAGCGAACTCGGCCAGCTCGCGCGACGCCTGCTGGTGCGCCGCCTGCGCGCGCTGTGGCCCGACGTGACAGGCCAGACGGTCGTGGGCCTCGGCTACGCGGCGCCGTTTCTCGGCGTGTTCCGCGAGGAGGCGGAACGCAGCCTCGCCTTCATGCCGGCGCGCCAGGGGGTCGCCCGCTGGCCGTCGGACGGCCCGAATTCCTGCGCCCTTGTCGAACAGGCCGACCTGCCGCTCGGCGACGGTACGGTCGACCGGCTCATCGTCGCGCACTGCCTGGAGGCGGCGGACAACACCGAGGCGCTCTTGCACGAGATGTGGCGCGTGCTGGCGCCGGGCGGACGCGTCATCGTGCTGGTGCCGAACCGGCGGGGCCTCTGGGCGCGCTTCGAGCATACGCCGTTCGGCCACGGGCGCCCCTATTCGCGCTCGCAGCTCTCGCGCCTCCTGCGCGACGCCAATTTCGCCACGCATGCCTGCGAGGAGGCGCTGTGGATGCCGCCGTTCCGCAGCCGGCTGCTCATGCGTTCGGCCGGCGCCTTCGAGCGGGCGGGCAGCTTCGTCAAGGCGATGCCGCCGGGCGCGCTCGCGCTGGAGGCCACCAAGAAGGTGCACGGCGCGATACCCGCAAAGGCGGAGAAGCGGCGCAGGCTCCGCATCCTCGTGCCCGATGCGATGCCGGTCCCGGCGAGGCGGGTCGCCAAGCAGTAGCGCGCCGGAACGCAGCGACGGCGCCCCGATCCGATCTCAGATGTGGATGGCGCGCTTGTCGACGGCGAGCGCGGCCTCCCTGACGGCCTCCGACAGCGTCGGGTGGGCGTGGCAGGTGCGGGCGATGTCCTCGGCCGAGCCGCCGAACTCCATCGGCGACGGCCGCCTCGGCGATCATCTCGCCGGCACCGGCGCCGAGGATGTGGCACGCCGAGCACGCGGTCGGTCTTGGCGTCGGCCAGGATCTTCACGAAGCCGTCGGTCTCGTCGCATCGCGCTTGGCGCGGCCGTTGGCGGTGAACGGGAACTTGCCGACCTTGTAGTCGACGCCGGCCTGCCTTCAGCTCCTCCTCGGTCTTGCCGACCGAGGCGACCTCCGGGCTACGTGTAGACGACGCTCGGGATCGACGTCGTAGTTCACGTGGCCGGCCTGGCCGGCGATGATCTCGGCGACGGCGACGCCCTCGTCCTCGGCCTTGTGGGCGAGCATCGGCCCGGCGATCGACGTCGCCGATGGCGTAGATGCCCGGCGACGTTCGTCCGGAAGTGGCCGTCGGTCTTGACGCGGCCGCGCTCGTCGGTCGCGACGCCGGCCTCCTCCAGGCCGAGCCCCTCGGTGTAGGGCACGCGGCCGATGGCGACGAGCACGCACGTCGGCCTCGAGCGTCTCCGCCGTCGCCGCCCTTGGCCGGCTCGACCGTGACCTTCAGCGCCTTGCCCTTCGCGATCGACGCCGGTGACCTTGGCGACCGAGCTTGAACTCGAAGCCCTGCTTGGCCAGCATGCGCTGGAACTGCTTGGCGATCTCGCCGTCCATGCCGGGCAGGATGCGGTCGAGGAACTCGACCACGGTCACCTTGGCGCCGAGGCGCGGCCCAGACCGAGCCCAGCTCCAGGCCGATGACGCCGCCGCCGACGACGAGCAGGTGTCCCGGCACCTTCGGCAGCGCGAGCGCCCGGTCGAGGTGACGATCGCGCTTCTCGTCGATCTCGACGCCCGGCAGACGCGCCGACTCCGAGCCGGTGGCGATGACGATGTTCTTGGCCTCGAGCGTCCGCGTCTTCGCCGGTCTCGGCCGTCACCTCGACCTTGCCGGGGCCAGCGACGCGGCCGGTGCCGACGATGCCGTCGATCTTGTTCTTCTTGAACAGGAACTCGACGCCGTCGTCAGTTCGCTTGACGATCTCGTCCTTGTGCTCCAGCATCGCCCGCAGGTCGAGCTTCGGCGTCGACCTCGATGCCGAGCGTCGCGAAGTCGTGGCCCGGCCTCGTCGAACAGTTCCGAGGCGTGCAGCAGCGCCTTGGACGGGATGCAGCCGACGTTGAGGCAGGTGCCGCCGAGCGTCGTCGCGCTTCTCGACGACCGGCGACCTTCAGGCCGAGCTGCGCGGCGCGGATCGCGCAGACATAGCCGCCGGGGCCGGCGCCGATGACGACGAGGTCGTAGTCGTCTGCCATGTCGTTCTCCGTATGACTTGGTCGGTCAGGCTAAACGCGGATGGCCGGACGAGCCCGCCATGACGCGGAACGGGGAAAGCCGGCTTGCAGGCTCTAGAGATCCAGCAGCAGCCGCTGCGGATCCTCGAGGCACTCCTTGACGCGCACCAGGAAGGTCACGGCCTCCTTGCCGTCGACGATGCGGTGGTCGTAGGAGAGCGCCAGGTACATCATCGGCCGGATCACGATCTGGCCGTTCGATCGACCACCGGCCGCTCCTGGATCTTGTGCATGCCGAGGATGCCCGACTGCGGCGCGTTGAGGATCGGCGTCGACATCAGCGAGCCGTAGACGCCGCCGTTGGTGATCGTGAAGGTGCCGCCCTGCAGGTCGTCGATGCCGAGCTTGCCGTCGCGGGCGCGCTTGCCGAAGTCGGCGATCGCCTTCTCGATCTCGGCGAGGCTCATCAGGTCGGCGTCGCGCACCACCGGCACCACCAGGCCCTTGTCGGTGCCGACCGCGACGCCGATGTCGTAGTAGTTCTTGTAGACGATGTCGTCGCCGTCGATCTCGGCGTTGACCGCCGGGAACTCCTTCAGCGCCTGCGATGCACCGCCTTCACGAAGAAGCCCATGAAGCCGAGCTTCACGCCGTGCTTCTTCTCGAACAGCGTCCTTGTACTGTCGCGCAGCTCCATGACCGCGCGACATGTCGACCTCGTTGAAGGTCGTGAGCATGGCGGCGGTGTTCTGGGCCTCCTTCAGGCGCCGCGCGATGGTCTGGCGCAGGCGGGTCATGCGCACCCGCTCCTCGCGGGCATCGTCGTCCGGCGCGGCGCGGCGCGCGGGCCGCCGCCGGGGCGGCGCGGGCCGTCGGCGCGGCCGCCGTTCGAGCGCGGCCGAGCACGTCGCCCTTGGTCACCGGCCGTCCTTGCCGCGTGCCGGCGACGTCGCCGGCGTCGACGCTCGGTTCTCGGCCAGCATCTTGCGGGCCGACGGGGCCGAGCGGCATGTCGGTGACCGCCTCGGCGGCCGGCGCGGCGCTCGGCCTTGGCGCGGCGTGCTTCGGCTTGGGCTGCGCTCGGCGCTTCGGCGGGCGGCTTGCGCCGTCGGCGGGCGCGGCGCCGCGCCGCGCCTTCGGCGATCGAGCCGAGCAGCGCGCCGACGGCCGACGGTGTCGCCGTCCTGCGACGACGATCTTCGACAGCACGCCGCGCGCCGGCGCCGGCACCTCGAGCGTGACCTTGTCGGTCTCGAGCTCGACCAGCGGCTCGTCGGCCTTCGACCGCGTCGCCGGCCTTCTTGAACCACTGGCCGACCGTCGCCTCGGTGACGGATTCGCCGAGCGTCGGGCACGCGGATTTCAGTCGCCATCGAGTCACGTCCTCGATGGTCGTCGCGGGCGCTGGCGACGGTCGGGCGGTCATTCGCCGAGCGCTTCGTCGAGGAAGGCGTCTGAGCTGCGCCAGGTGCTTGGACATCAGGCCCGTCGCGGTCGCGGCCGAGGCCGGCCGGCCGACATAGCGGGCGCGCTTGGTCTTGCGCGTCGATCTGCGTCCAGCACCCATTCGAGCTACGGCTCGACGAAGCTCCAGGCGCCCATGTTCTTCGGCTCTTCCTGGCACCAGACCACTCGGCGTTGCTGGAAGCGCGCCGAGCTCGCGTGACCAGCGCCTTCGGCCGGGAACGGATAGAGCTGCTCGACGCGCAGAAGATAGACGTCGTCGACGCCGCGCTTCTCGCGCTCCTCGAAGAGGTCGTAATAGACCTTGCCCGAGCACAGCACGACGCGGCGGATCTTGTCGTCCGGCACGAGCTTGATCGTCTCGCCCTTCAGCGAACTCCGCGTCGTCCCAGAGCACGCGGTGGAAGCGACGAGCCTCGGCCCGAGCTCGTCGAGCGTCGAGACCGCCCGCTTGTGGCGCAGCAGCGACTTCGGCGTCATCAGGATCAGCGGCTTGCGGAAGTCGCGGCTGCATCTGGCGGCGCAGGATGTGGAAGTAGTTCGCCGGCGTCGTGCAGTTGGCGACCTGCATGTTGTCCTCGGCGCACAGCTGCAGGAAGCGCTCGAGGCGGGCCGAGGAGTGCTCCGGGCCCTGGCCCTCGTAGCCGTGCGGCAGCAGCAGACGAGGCCCGACATGCGCAGCCACTTGCGCTCGCCCGACGAGATGAACTGGTCGATCACGACCTGCGCGCCGTTGGCGAAGTCGCCGAACTGCGCTTCCCAGAGCGTCAGCGCGTTCGGCTCGGCCAGCGAGTAGCCGTACTCGAAGCCGAGCACCGCCTCTTCCGAGAGCAGCGAGTTGATGACCTCGTAGCGCGCCTGCTCGTCGCGCGAGGTTGTTGAGCGGGATGTAGCGCTCCTCGGTCTCCTGGTCGATCAGCACCGAGTGGCGCTGGATGAAGGTGCCGCGCTCGACGTCCTGGCCGGACAGGCGGACGGGGTGGCCCTCGATCAGCAGCGTGCCGAAGGCCAGCGCCTCGCCGGTCGCCCAGTCGATGCCCTCGCCGGTCTCGATCGTCTTCGCGGCGGTCGTCGAGGAAGCGCTCGATCGTGCGTGTGGACGTTGAAGCCGTCCGGCACCGTCGGTGATGCTTGCGGCCGATCTCCTTCAGCCTGTCGATCGCGACGCCGGTCTCGCCGCGGCGCGGTCGTCGTCGGTCCTGCGCGGCCTTGAGGCCCGCCCAGCGGCCGTCGAGCCAGTCGGCCTTGTTCGGCTTGTAGCTCTGGCCGGCCTCGAACTCGTCCTCGAGGCGCGTCGCGCCACTCGGCCTTCATCGCGTCGACTTCGCTCGGCCGTGACGACGCCCTCGTCGACCAGCTTCTCGGCGTAGATCTCGCAGCGTCGATCGGATGCTCGCGGATCTTCTTGTACATCAGCGGCTGGGTGAACGCCGGCTCGTCGCCCTCGTTGTGGCCGAAGCGGCGGTAGCAGAACATGTCGATGACGACCGGCTTGTGGAACTTCTGCCGGAACTCGGTGGCGATCTTGGCGGCGTAGACGACCGCTTCCGGGTCGTCGCCGTTGACGTGGAAGATCGGCGCCTCGATCATCTTGGCGACGTCGGACGGATAGGGCGAGGAGCGCGCGTAGCGCGGGCTCGGTCGTGAAGCCGATCTGGTTGTTGACGATGAAGTGGATCGAGCCGCCGGTGCGGTAGCCCCTGCAGGCCCGACAGGCCGAAGCATTCGGCGACCACGCCCTGGCCGGCGAAGGCCGCGTCGCCGTGGATCAGCAGCGGCATGACCTTCGAGCGGTCGAGCTCGCCGTAGGTGCCCTCGCCCGTGCTGGTCCTGCTTGGCGCGCGCCTTGCCGAGCACCACCGGATCGACGATCTCGAGATGCGAGGGGTTGGCGGTCAGCGACAGATGCACCTTGTTGCCGTCGAACTCGCGGTCCGACGAGGCGCCGAGGTGATACTTCACGTCGCCCGAGCCCTCGACCTCGTCGGGCGTCGCACGAGCCGCCCTTGAACTCGTGGAAGATGGCGCGGTACGGCTTGCCCATCACCTGCGGCGAGCACGTTGAGGCGGCCGCGATGCGGCCATGCCGAGGACGATCTCCTTCACGCCGAGCGCGCCGCCGCGCTTGATGATCTGCTCCAGCGCCGGGATCATCGACTTCGCCGCCGTCGAGGCCGAAGCGCTTGGTGCCGGTGTATTTCACGTCGAGGAACTTCTCGAAGCCCTCGGCCTCGATCAGCTTGTTGAGGATCGCGCGCTTGCCCTCGGGCGTGAAGGTGATCTCCTTGTCGGGGCCCTCGATGCGCTCCTGGATCCAGGCCTTCTCGTCGGGATCGGAGATGTGCATGAACTCGACGCCGATCGTGCCGCAATAGGTGCGCCGCAGGATCGCGAGCATCTCGCGGATGGTCGCGAATTCGAGGCCGAGCACGTTGTCGATGAAGATCGGCCGGTCGCAGTCGGCCTCGGCTGAAGCCGTAGGACGCCGGGTCGAGCTCCGGGTGCGGCTCGGGCTGCTCGAGGCCGAGCGGATCGAGATTGGCTGCGAGATGGCCGCGCATGCGGTAGGCGCGGATCATCATCAGCGCGCGGACGCGAATCGCGCGTCGCGCTGCATGCACCGCGTCCGCGTCGACGCTCGACGCCGCGCGCGCTGCGCCTTCGCGCCTGATCTTGTCGCCGATCTGGCGTCTCGACCGGCGGCCCAGTTGCCGTCGAGCGCCGAGACCAGTTCGCCGTTCGCCGGCGACCGGCCAGTCGCGGCGCTGCCAGGACGGGCCCTCGCGCTGGCGCTCGTCGCCTCGCGCCGTCCTTCAGCTGCTCGAAGAAGCGCCCGCCAGCTCGGCGTCGACCGAGCCGGGTTCTTGCCGGTAGCGGGCGTAGAGGTCCTCGATGAAGGCGCGCGTTGCCGCCGTAGAGGAACGAGGTCGCGATCGAAAGGCTTCGTTCGCCTTCTGCCGTGCCATGGCTCGTTCTCGAGAGGGCCGGTCGGTCCTCGCCTCTCTCTGCGTGTTGCGTCCGCGCCCTTGGCGGTGGTCAGCCGACGAGCGCGAGCCTTCGAACGTCTTAAGATTTGTTCGAAGCGTCAGCCTTTCAACACCTCGACCAAGCGTCTTGCCGAGGCGCGCCGGCGACGGGCGAGACGCGGATGCCCGCCGCTTCCATCGCCGCGATCTTGTCTTCCGCGCCGCCCTTGCCGCCCGAGATGATGGCGCCGGCATGGCCCATGCGCCGCCCGGGAGGCGCGGTGCGGCCGGCGATGAAGCCGACCATCGGCTTCTTGCGGCCCTGCCTGGCCTCGTCCTTGAGGAACTGCGGCCGCGTCCTCCTCGGCCGAGCCGCCGATCTCGCCGATCATGATGATCGACTTGGTCTGCGTCGTCGGCGAGGAACATCTCCAGCACGTCGATGAACTCGGTGCCCTTGACCGGGTCGCCGCCGATGCCGACGGCGGTGGTCTGGCCGAGGCCCTCGCTGGTGGTCTGGAACACCGCCTCATAGGTCAGCGTGCCCGAGCGCGACACGATGCCGACCGAGCCCTTGCTTGAAGATGTTGCCCGGCATGATGCCGATCTTGCACTCGCCGGCGGTCATGACGCCCGGGCAGTTCGGCCCGATCAGGCGCGACTTCGAGCCCGACAGCGCGCGCTTGACCTTGACCATGTCGACCACCGGGATGCCCTCGGTGATGCAGACGATCAGCGGGATCTCGGCGTCGATCGCCTCGCAGATGGCGTCGGCGGCGAACGGCGGCGGCACGTAGATCGACGCTGGCGTCGGCGCCGGTCGCCTCGCTCGCCTCGGCGACGGTGTCGAACACCGGCAGGCCGAGATGCGTCGGGCCGCCTTTGCCCGGGCGTGACGCCGCCGACCATCTTCGTGCCGTAGGCGATCGCCTGCTCGGAATGGAAGGTGCCGTTCTTGCCGGTGAAGCCCTGGCAGATGACCTTGGTGTTGTTGTCGATGAGGATGGACATCAGCTGCGGCCTCCTTCACGGCGTTGACGATCTTCTGCGCGGCGTCGTCGAGGTCGTCGGCCGCGATCACGTTGAGGCCCGACTCGCGATGATCTTCTTGCCCTAGCTCGACGTTGGTGCCTTCGAGGCGCACGACCAGCGGCACCTTGAGGCCGACCTCCTTCACCGCCGCGACGACGCCCTCGGCGATGATGTCGCAGCGCATGATGCCGCCGAAGATGTTGACCAGGATGCCCTTCACGTTCGGGTCGGCGGTGATGATCTTGAACGCCGCCGTGACCTTCTCCTTCGGCGCGCCGCCGCCGACGTCGAGGAAGTTCGCGGGCTCGGCGCCGTAGAGCTTGATGATGTCCATGGTCGCCATGGCGAGGCCGGCGCCGTTGACCATGCAGCCGATCGTGCCGTCGAGCGCGATGTAGGTGAGGTCGTACTTCGAGGCCTCGATCTCCTTGGCGTCCTCCTCGGTCTCGTCGCGCAGCGCCGACGATGTCCGGGATGGCGGTAGAGCGCGTTGGAGTCGAAGTTGACCTTGGCGTCGAGGCAGATCGAGCTGGCCGCTCCTTGGTGACGATCAGCGGATTGATCTCCAGCAGGCTCATGTCCTTGCTCGACGAAGGCCGTGTAGAGCTTGCCGAGCGAGGCTCGCTCGCCTGCTTGGCGAGGTCGCCCTTCAGCCCGAGCGCCTTGGCGACGCGTGCGGCCGTGATGCGGGCATGACGCCGGTCGCCGGATCGACCGAGAAGGTGATGATCTTCTCCGGCGTGTCGTGCGCGACCTCCTCGATGTCCATGCCGCCTTCGGTCGAGACGACGAAGGCGACGCGGCTGGTCTCGCGGTCGACGAGCAGCGAGAGATAGAACTCGCTGGTCGATGTCGGAGCCTTCCTCGATATAGAGGCGGTTGACCTGCTTGCCGGCCGGGCCGGTCTGGTGGGTGACCAGCGTGCGGCCGAGCATCTGCTCGGCGAAGCTCGTCGACCTCCTCGACCGACTTGACGAGGCGCACGCCGCCCTTGGCGCCGGCGTCCGCTTCCTTGAACTTGCCCTTGCCGCGGCCGCCGGCGTGGATCTGCGCCTTCACGACCCAGACCGGGCCGCCGAGCTGCTCGGCGGCCTTCGACCGCCTCGTCGGCCGTGAAGACCGGGAACGCCGCGCGGGACCGGCACGCCGAACTCCTTCAGGACGGCCTTGGCCTGATATTCGTGGATGTTCATTCGTCTTCTATCTCCCTTCTTGTCGGTTTTCAGGCAGTCGGTCGTCGAGTTCCGTTACTTGGCCTTTCGCAGGTCAGGCGCGATGCGCTTGCAGGCATCGACCAGCGTCCGTACCGACTCGACGGACTTGTCGAACATCTTCCGCTCGGCGCGCGTTGAGCTCGATCTCGACGATGCGCTCGACGCCCTTGGCGCCGATCACCACCGGCACGCCGACATAGAGGTCCTTCACGCCGTATTCGCCCTTGAGGTGGGCGGCGCAGGGCAGGACGCGCTTCTTGTCCTCAGATAGCTCTCGGCCATGGCGATCGCCGACGCCGCGGGCGCGTAGAAGGCCGAGCCGGTCTTGAGCAGGCCGACGATCTCGGCGCCGCCGTCGCGGGTGCGCTGGACGATCTCGTCGAGCCGCTTCTTGCGTCGTCCAGTTCATCTTCACGAGGTCGGGCAGCGGAATGCCGGCGACCGTCGAATAGCGGGTCAGCGGCACCATGTGTCGCCATGGCCGCCGAGCACGAAGGCGGTGACGTCCTCGACCGAGACGTTGAACTCCTCGGCCAGGAAATAGCGGAAGCGCGCGGAGTCGAGCACGCCGGCCATGCCGACGACCTTGTGCTTCGGCAGGCCGGAGGACTTCTGCAGCGCCCAGACCATGGCATCGAGCGGGTTGGTGATGCAGATCACGAAGGCGTTCGGCGCGTATTTGGCGATGCCGGCGCCGACCTGCTGCCATGACCTTGAGGTTGATCTCGAGAAGGTCGTCGCGGCTCATGCCGGGCTTGCGCGGCACGCCGGCCGTGACGATGGCGACGTCGGCGCCCTTGATGGCGGCGTAGGATGGGTCCCCGTCATCTTCGCGTCGAAGCCGTCGATGGGCGACGACTGGGCGAGGTCGAGCGACTTGCCCTGGGGGACACCCTCGGCGATGTCGAACATGACGACGTCGCCGAGTTCCTTCAATCCGGCGAGATGCGCGAGCGTGCCGCCGATCTGGCCGGCGCCGATCAACGCGATCTTGTTGCGCGCCATTTGTGTGCGATATCCTTGCTGAGTGCCGTCGACAGGCCCTTCGAGGGCTCGTTGGTTGACTAGCGTGAATGTGGCGGTGGTTCAAGCAATACCGGTCGCCCGGCATGCTCAAACGGCATGCAGGACGGGATCGTGCCCGCGCGTGCCGTGCGGGGCGGCGAGGTAGTCGCGGCCGCGCATTTCGAACAGCCGCGACGCGGTGCGCCGGAACTCGTCGGCGAGCGGGCCGCCGGCGTAGAGGGCATCGGGTTCGGCGGCGGCGGAGGCGACGAGCTTGACGCGGTTGTCGTACAGCGTGTCGATCAGCAGGACGAAACGTCGCGCCTCGTTGCGGTCGGAAGACTTCATCACCGGGATACGGTCGATCAGGACCGTGTGATAGGCCCGTGCCAGGGCCAGATAGTCGTTGGGCCCGAGCGCGGCGCGGCAGAGATCGGCGAAGCCGAAGCGGGCGACGCCGAGATGGGCGCGCGGCACGGGCACGGCGCGGCCCTTCACCGCCAGCGTCGCTGGCGCCGCCGCCGCCCGCCGCCAGCCGCTCCCACGCCGCGTCCATCGCCTCGTCGGCGTCGCCGCCGAGCGGGGTGAACCAGACAGGCGCGCCCTCCAGCTTCTCGAGCCTGTAGTCGGTCGCCGCGGCCAGCCGCAGAGTCCATGTGGGCGCGCAGGAGGTCCACGAAGGGCAGGAAGAGAGAGCGGTTGAGGCCGTCGGGATAAAGCGCCTCGGGCGCCGCGTTGGAGGTCGCGACGGCGACGACGCCGTTCGCGAACAGCGCCGAGAACAGGCGGCCCAGGATCATCGCGTCGGCGATGTCGTCGACGTGGAACTCGTCGAGGCAGAGAAGCCGCGCCTCGGCGGCGAGCGCGCGCGGCGACCGGCGCTATCGGATCGTCGCCGCGCGCCTCGCCGCGTTTCAGGCGCTGGCGGAAGTCGTGGACCCGCTCGTGCACGTCGGCCATGAAGTCGTTGAAGTGGGTGCGGCGCCGGGCCGCGACGTCGACGCTCTCCATGAACAGGTCGACCAGCATGGTCTTGCCGCGGCCGACGTCGCCATGGACGTAGAGGCCGCGCGGCGGGGCGAGGTCGCGGCGGCCGAAGAGGCGCGCCAGGGGGCCGCGGGGCCCGGCCCGCCTGCGATCCTCGACGGCGCGCCCGAGCTCCGTCAGCCGCCGCGCGAGCAGGGCCTGGGCCGGGTCGTGGTCGATCGCGCCGGCCGATACGAGGGCGGCGTAGCGGTCCTCGGTGGTCGGGAGCATCACTTGAAGGCGTCGTCGACGGGGACCTGGAGGGCGTTCACGAGGCGGTTGGTCTCGTTGGCCATGCCGACGACGGCGATCAGCTCCATCAGCATCTCGTCGGTCATGCCCTTGGCGCGGGCCGCCGTGGTGTGGGAGCGGATGCAGTATTCGCAGCCGTTCGAGGCGGAGATCGCCACGTAGACCATCTCCTTGACCAGGGGATCGAGCGCGCCGGGCGCCATCACCTCCTTCACGCTCTCCCAGGTGCGCTTCAGGAGGGCGGGATCGTTGGCGAGCGCGCGCCAGAAGTTGTTGACGAAATCGGTCTTGCGGACGGCCCGGATGTCGTCGAAGACGGCCTTCACCCCGGGCGAGGCTTCGGCGTCCTGGACGAGGTCGACGACCGGCATCGAAATCACTCCCGGCCGGGGATCGGATGCCCCGGCATCAGCTCGTAGGGGTGGCGCCAGTCCGGCAGGGCGGCGATGGCGTCGAGCCACCTCTGGATCGCCGGGTGGCTCTGCGCGAAGTCGACGCCGATCTCGTCCTGGAAATACAGGTAGCCGCACATCGACAGGTCGGCGATCGTCATGCGGTCGCAGGCGATCCAGTCGTTGTGGGTGAGATGGTTCGACAGCACGAGAGCGCCGCCGTCATGCGCTGGCGCAACAGCTCGGTGACGGCGTCTCGGCGTCCCTGGTGAAGGTGCGCAGGAAGCGGTAGCGTCGCCGTGTAGCTGGTCAGCTTGTGGTTGTCGAAAAGCAGCCAGCGCAGGACCTCGCGGCGCTCGGCGTCATTGCGCCAGCCGAACTTGCCGGTCTTCTCGGCGAGGTAGTCGAGGATCACGCCGGACTGGGTCAGCGCACGTCGCCGTGCGACCAGCACCGGCACCTCGCCCATGACGTTGAGGCGCGATATTCGGGCGTGCGGGTCTCGCCGTTGAAGAAGTCGACGAAGCGAGAGCCCCAGTCGCAGCCGGTCAGCTCCAGCATCAGGGCCGCCTTGTAGGCGTTGCCGGACTGGGCGAAGCAGTAGAGGTGGTACTCGGCCATGGTGGAGGCCGCCCTGCGCTAGCGGCTCATGGAGACGCCGCCGCCCAGCTCGAGACGGCCGTCGAAGCGCGTCGGGGCGGTCCGCGTCAGGCGGGCGACGGGATTTCCCTCGTTGTCCTTCAGCACCACGAGATTGCCCTCGATGTTCCAGGCGCCGACGCTGGTCAGCTCGGGCGACGAGCAGCCGCGCGTCGAGGCGCGGTAGCCGCCCTCCCAGCTCGTCAGCGCGATGTTGGCCTGGCAGGAATTGCCGGGGCCGGCGAGCTGCCACTGGCCGAGCACGCTCTCGCGCGTCGGCGGACCGGAGGGCGCGGGAACGGCCGCCATCTGCTGCTGCGCCTGGCCGGGAAGCTCGCCCGCCTGCACGGCTCCCGGGGCGCCGGGCGGGGGCAGCTGTTGGGACGACACGCGCGGGGTCGGCGCCGCCGACGTTCGCGGTCCCGGCGACATCGCCGGTCCGCCCTGCCAGCGCTGCGCGGCGCTCGAACACGCCGCCAGGACAGGCAGGCAGGCGACGAGGGCGGTCAGGGCGAGAAGGCGCGAAGGGTGGTTCATCATGAGCTGCCGCATTCTGGAAGATATCGCGAAAAGCCTACAGGTCGCCCCGGCGGGCGGCAAGGCCGGTAGAATGCCGGCCGGCCGCTCGACCGGGCCGTGTGTCCGGATCGCATCAGCGCATGGTCGGGATGACGAACTCGGCGCCGTCCTTGATGCCCGATGGCCAGCGCGAGGTGACCGTCTTGGTGCGGGTGTAGAAGCGGATCGCGTCGGGCCGTGCTGGTTGAGGTCGCCGAAGCCGGAGCGCTTCCAGCCGCCGAAGGTGTGATAGGCGAGCGGCACCGGGATCGGCACGTTGATGCCGACCATGCCGACCTCGACGCGCGAGGCGAAGTCGCGCGCGGCGTCGCCGTCGCGGGTGAAGATGGCGACGCCATTGCCGTACTCGTGCTCGGTGGGAAGCTCGAGCGCCTCCTCGTAGTCGTGGGCGCGCACGACCGACAGCACCGGGCCGAAGATCTCCTCCTGGTAGATCGCATCTCGGGCGTGACGTGGTCGAACAGGCAGCCGCCGAGGAAGAAAGCCGTTCTCGTAGCCCTGCAGCTTGAAGCCGCGGCCGTCGACCCCGAGCTTCGGCGCCTTCCTCGACGCCGAGGTCGATATAGTCCTTGACGCGCTCCAGATGCGCCGCGCGGTGACCAGCGGGCCGAAGTCGGCTTCGGGGTCGGTCGAGAGCCGACCTTGAGGCTCTCGATGCGCGGGACGAGGCTTGTCGATCAGGGCGTCGGCGGTCTTCTCGCCGACCGGGACCGCGACCGAAATCGCCATGCAGCGCTCGCCGGCCGACCCGTAGCCCGCGCCGATCAGGGCGTCGGCCGCCTGGTCGAGATCGGCGTCGGGCATGACGATCATGTGGTTCTTGGCGCCGCCGAAGCACTGCACGCGCTTGCCTGCCGCGGCGCCGGTGGCGTAGACGTACTGGGCGATATTGGACGAGCCGACGAAGCCGACCGCCTTGATGTCGGGATCGGTCAGCAGCGCGTCGACGGCCTCCTTGTCGCCGTTGACGACGTTGAAGACGCCGGCGGGCAGGCCCGCTTCCAGGAACAACTCGGCGATGCGCATCGGCACCGAGGGATCGCGCTCGGACGGCTTCAGGATGAAGGCGTTGCCGCAGGCAATGGCCGGCGCCGCCTTCCAGAGCGGGATCATGGCCGGGAAGTTGAACGGCGTGATGCCGGCGACGACGCCGAGCGGCTGGCGCATCGAGTACATGTCGATGCCGGGCCCCGCGCCCTCGGAGAACTCGCCCTTCAACAGATGCGGGATGCCGCAGGCGAACTCGACGACCTCGACGCCACGCTGGATGTCGCCCCTGGAATCGGCGACCGTCTTGCCGTGCTCGGAGGAGAGCAGGCGGGCGAGCTCGTCGGTCTCCTGCGCGATCAGCTCGAGGAAGCGGAACATGACGCGGGCGCGCTTCTGCGGGTTCTGGGCGGCCCATTGAACCTGCGCGGCCTCGGCGTCGGCGATCGCGGCCTCGACCTCGGCGCGGGAGGCGAGCGCCACCCTGGCCTGGACCTCGCCGGTGTTGGGATCGAAGACGTTGGCTGCGCGGCCGCTGCGTCCCGCTATCCGCTCGCCCCCGACGAAATGGCCGATGTCGCGCGTCATCTGGATGCCTCCCTCGAAATTCGTGGCCGGGCCGAAGAGTCCCGGCGGTTTGCGTCGTTGGTATCGCTCCGGACCGCGCTCGGCAAGCAAGGGCGGCGCTGCGCAAAGATCGTGCAGGGGCGGACGCACCCTTGAATTGCCATTCGTCGCTGTCGAATCGGTTGCCGGGGCGGCGCGCAACCAGGGCATCGACCGCCTGAGGGCTACGGCCTCATGAGCGCGCTTCCGGGTCCGGCCCGCGAGCGCCCGGCGGAGCAGGGTCGCGGCGGCGCAGGATCTCGGCCAGCGCGATGCCGGCCATCAGCCAGAACGTGCCGACCATCAGGCCGGCCGCGACGTCGCTTGCGTAGTGCACGTTGATGAAGATGCGGCTCAGCGCGATGAGCGCGATCAGGACCCCGCTCCAGAACACGATCTCGAAGCGCTGGCGCGGCGTCGCCAGATCGCGGGCGATGGCATAGGCGAGAATGCCGTAGACGGCCATTGCCCCGGTGGTGTGCCCGCTCGGGAAGGAGGGGGAATAGGCCGTGACGTTGAGGACGAATTCGGGTCGCGGCCTGTCGATGATGAACTTGCCGCCCCAGGTGGTGAGCTGGGCGCCGATCACGGTCAGCCAGACCGGGCCGATATAGATCTGCGGTCCGTGCGACCACAGGAAGCCGGTGGACACGATCGCCACGGCGGTCAGCGTCGCCATCGAGCCGAGTTCGGTGATCCAGACGAAGGCGGTCACCAGTGCCGGATGACGGTAGGCGGCGACCGCGTCGAAGATCGCATGGTCGACGGCCGTGATCTCCTCGGATTCGATGACCTCCTCGACCAGTCCCGCGAACAGGAACGCGATGTAGGCCGCAGCCGCCGCGATCAGCGTGAGGGGAAGACCGTCGAAGCGGCCGGGATCGAAGCGGGCCGCCAGGAAGCCGTAGAATCGTGGGTACCGGTCGCGAACCCAGTGGCGCACGGGCCGGGCCCGCCTGGCGGCACCGGACCCCGCGACATAGGGCACCGCGCGTCTGGCAAGCAGCCAGCCGCGCGTGATCGTGACCCAGCTCGCGATCCACAATATGGCGATGACGGCCAGCAGGGCGGCGACGGCCGTGACCGCCTGGCCGGCCGGAATCGTCTCGCTCTCCACGTTCTCAGCCCCTCCATCCCGTGCTCGACGCGAGCAGGGAACAATCGAATGCGGCAGCGAGTTCCAGTTACCACGCAAATGCGGATTTTCGCAGGGGGCCCGATGTCACACAGGCGGATCGTTCCGATACTCGCGCGCGGCGGCTACGCGGCGCGCGGCGTCGTCTTCCTGATCGTCGGGGTCTTCGCGGTCCTGGCCGCCGTCGGCGGGGGCGAGACCGGCGGCAGCGAGGACGCGCTGCGCGGCCTGCTGGGTCAGCCGTTCGGCGGCGTGCTCGTCGCGATCATGGCGGTCGCCCTTCTCGGGTTCTCGGCATGGCGGATCGCCCAGTCGGTGTTCGACGCCGACGATCACGGGCTCGACGCGCGCGGCGCGGCGGTCCGTGTCGGCCTTCTGGCGAGCGCCGTGACCTATCTCGGTCTCGCCGTCTTCTCGGTGGGGCTGCTCATCGGCTCGCGTCTGGCGGGCGACGGCGGCGGGACAGGTGGCGACTGGCTGTCGGCGCTGCTCGGCCAGGAGTGGTCGCGGTGGGCGGCGATCATCGCCGCCGCGGTCGTTGCCGGCGTCGGCGTCGCGCACCTCGTGAAGGCGGCGCGCGCCGGCTTCGAGAAATATCTCGACGCCGACGCCGAAACGATGCGCTACCTGTCGCCGGTGTGCCGGTTCGGGCTCGCGGCACGCGGGGTGGTGTTCCTCGTGGTCGCGGCCATGATCTTCACCGCCGGCCGGCTCTACGGGCCGGAGGACGCGCCGGGGACGAGCGAGGCGCTCGACGCGATACAGGGGCTGCCGTTCGGCTGGCTACTGCTCCTGATCATCGCCGCCGGGCTCGTCGCCTTCGGCGCGTACAGCCTGATCGAGGCCGTCTACCGCCGGGTGACGGTGTAGACCGTCAAGCCGCTTCTTCCTCGGGGCCGGCCGCCGTCGCGTCGACGACGAAGTCGAGGCCGTCGCCGGCAGCTTCGACCCGCACCCGCGACCCATCCAGGATCTCGCCCTGCAGGATCTTCTCGGCGAGCGGGTCCTGCACGTATTTCTGGATCACGCGCTTGAGAGGCCGCGCGCCGTAGGCGGGATCGTAGCCGCGCTCGGCGAGCCACGCGCGGGCGCCGGGATCGAGCTCCAGTGCGATCTTGCGCTCGGCGAGCAGCTTCCTGAGCCGGGCAAGCTGGATGTCGACGATCTCGCTCATCTGGTCACGCCTCAGCCGGTGGAACAGGATGATCTCGTCGAGCCGGTTCAGGAACTCGGGCCGGAAGCTCATGCGGACGACATCCATGACCTGGTCGCGCACGACATCGGAATCCTCGCCCTCGGGCTGGTTGACCAGGAACTCGGAGCCGAGGTTCGACGTCATCACGATCAGCGTGTTGCGGAAGTCCACCGTGCGGCCCTGGCCGTCGGTCAGCCGCCCGTCGTCGAGGACCTGGAGCAACACGTTGAACACGTCGGGATGCGCCTTCTCGATCTCGTCGAACAGGATCACCTGGTACGGCCGGCGGCGAACGGCCTCGGTCAGCGCGCCGCCCTCCTCGTAGCCGACATAACCGGGGGGCGCGCCGATGAGGCGGGCAACGGAGTGCTTCTCCATGTATTCCGACATGTCGACGCGGATCATCGCGGTCTCGTCGTCGAACAGGAACGCCGCCAGCGCCTTGGTGAGTTCGGTCTTGCCGACGCCGGTGGGGCCGAGGAACATGAAGGAGCCAATCGGGCGGTTGGGGTCCTGCAGGCCGGCGCGGGCCCGGCGGACGGCGGTCGAGACGGCCTTCACCGCCTCCTCCTGGCCGACGACGCGGCGGGCGAGCGACTCCTCCATGTGCAGGAGCTTCTCACGCTCGCCCTCCATCATCCGGTCGACCGGGATGCCGGTCCAGCGCGAGACCACCTGGGCGATGTGCTCGGGGCGAACGGCCTCCTCGACCATGACGTTGGTCGCGGACTCCTCGGCCGCCTCGATCTCGGCGATGCGGCGCTCGAGGTCGGGGATCAGGCCGTAGGCGAGTTCGCCGGCGCGCTGGAACTCGCCGGCGCGCTGGGCCTGGGCGAGCTCGTTGCGCGCCTCCTCGAGCTGGCGCTTCAGGTCGGCGGCGGAACCGAGCTTGTCCTTCTCCGCCTGCCAGCGCGCGGTGAGCGCGGCCGACTGCTCCTCGAGTTCGGCGAGTTCCTTCTCGAGCCTGGCGAGCCGGTCCTTCGAGGCGGTGTCCGTCTCCTTCTTCAGCGCCTCGCGCTCGATCTTGAGCTGGACGATGCGCCGGTCCAGTTCGTCGATCGCCTCGGGCTTGGAATCGATCTGCATGCGCACGCGCGAGGCCGCCTCGTCGACGAGGTCGATCGCTTTGTCGGGCAGGAAGCGGTCGGTGATGTAGCGGTTCGACAGCGTGGCCGCGGCGACCAGCGCGGCGTCGGCGATGCGCACCTTGTGGTGCTGCTCGTAGCGCTCCTTCAGGCCGCGCAGGATCGAGATCGTGTCCTCGACCGTCGGCTCGCTCACGAAGACCGGCTGGAAGCGGCGGGCGAGCGCGGCGTCCTTCTCGACGTGCTTGCGGTACTCGTCGAGCGTCGTCGCACCTATGCAATGCAGCTCGCCCCGGGCGAGCGCGGGTTTGAGCAGATTCGAGGCGTCCATCGCGCCGTCGGCCTTGCCGGCGCCGACGATGGTGTGCATCTCGTCGATGAAGAGGATGATCTCGCCCTCGGCGGATGTCACCTCCTGCAGCACCGACTTGAGCCGCTCCTCGAACTCGCCGCGGTATTTCGCGCCCGCGATCAGGGCGCCCATGTCGAGCGCGAGCAGGGCCTTGTCGCGCAGGCTCTCGGGAACGTCGCCGTTGACGATCCTCAGCGCAAGGCCCTCGACGATGGCAGTCTTGCCGACCCCGGGCTCGCCGATCAGGACGGGATTGTTCTTGGTGCGCCGTGACAGGACCTGGATGGTGCGCCTGATCTCGTCGTCGCGGCCGATGACGGGGTCGAGCCTGCCCTCGCGGGCGGCCTCGGTGAGGTCACGGGCGTAGCGCTTCAGCGCGTCGTAGGCGTTCTCGGCGGAGGCGGAATCGGCGGTGCGGCCCTTGCGCAGTTCGTTGATGGCGGCGTTGAGGCCTGTCGGGGTAACGCCGGCCGCGGCGAGGATGCGCGCGGATTCCGCGCCCTTCTCGCCGGCGAGGGCCAGAAGCAGCCTCTCGACGGTGACGAAATTGTCGCCGGCCTTCTTGGCCAGCGCTTCGGCGCTGCTGAAGACGCGCGCGGTCTGGGGGGCGAGGTAGAGCTGGCCGGCGCCGCCGCCTTCGACCTTCGGCAGCTTGGCGAGCGCGGCCTCGACGGCGGCGAGGGCGTCCTTCGCCCGGCCGCCAGCGCGTTCGATCAGGCCGGCCGCGAGTTCCTCGGGATCATCGAGCAGCACCTTCAGCAGATGCTCGGGCGTGAACTGCTGGTTGCCCTCGCGCAACGCCAGGGCCTGGGCGGACTGGACGAAGCCTTTCGCCCTCTCGGTGTAGATGTCGAAATTCATGACGTTCCCTCGTTTGCGGCACGCCTCTCCCCGGCCCCTAAGGCACCGGACGGGCGCCCCGACGGAATGATCGAGACAATGGGCGCCGAAGCCGCCCGTTCCGAAATCATATGGTGTTGCGGATGGGGCACAAAAGGGGGAATGGTGGGGCCCCCGCGTCGCTTTCGTTCGACAGGCCCTCGACATGTCCGAGATGCGCATCGCCGCCATCCAGAGATGGCCCGTCAAGGGATTGGGCCCGGACAGGCTGCAGCGGGTCGAGCTGGAGCGCGGGCGGCCCCTGCCGTTCGACCGGGCGTGGGCGATCGAGAACGGGCCGTCGGGCTTCGACGCGGACGCGCCGGCCTTCCTGCCGAAGATCAAGTTCCTGATGCTGATGCGCAACGAGAAGCTTGCCGCTCTCGAGACGGCCTTCGAGGAGGAGACGCTGACGCTCGAGGTGCGGCGCCACGGCAAGCCGGTGGCGCGGGGGCGCCTCGACGATCCGCTGGGCCGCATGGTGCTGGAGCAGTTCTTCGCCGCTTATATGGGGGGTGAGATGAGAGGAGCGCCGAAGATATTGTCGGGCGGCGGCCACAGCTTCTCCGATGTCGCCGCGCCGGTCGTCTCGCTGATCGGACTGGGATCGGTGGCCGACCTCGCCCGCGTCGCAAGGCGCGACGTCGACCCGCTGCGCTTTCGCGCCAACGTGCATATCGAGGGGCTCGGCCCCTGGGAGGAATTCGATCTCGTGGGGCGGGAGATCACGGTGGGGCAGGGCGCCAGACTACGCGTAAAGGGCCGGATCACCCGATGTGCCGCGACCAACGTCGATCCGGCGACGGGCGCCAGAGACATGCAGATCCCCAGGCTCCTGCAGGGTGCCTTCTCGCATGACCACTTCGGGGTCTATGCCGAGGTGATCGAGCCCGGAGAGATCGCGGTCGGCGATCCGGCGTCGGTCTGTTCGGCGCCATAAGCGCGCCGGCCACGGCCCGCGCGCTCCCGTCGATCACCCGCGCTAGTCGGCCAGCTCGGCCTCGCCCCGGGACGGCTCGGCAGGAGCCGGAGCATTCGCGGCCTCGTCGTCGCCACCGCGACCTGACCCGTTCGCCGCCTTCGCCTCACCGCTGCGCCGCCTACGCCGCCGGGGGGCCGGAGCCTCCTCGCCGGAGGGCTGCTGCTGTGCGCCGGAGCCGGCGTCGTCGGGCTCGGCCTGAACGGGCTGCGGCTGCGGTTGCGGCGCGTTCTGGGCGGGCACGGCGTGCTGCTGGTGCTGCGGCTGCTGGTCGTCGTCGTCGTCGCCCTCGTCGGGCTCGCTGTCGTAGCGGCCACCACCGTTGAAGCGGTGCTGCGGCTGTGGCTGGGGCTGGCCCTCGGCGCCGGATTGCTGGAACTGGGCCTGTGCGGCGGCGATGATGCGGAAATAGTGCTCGGCGTGTTGGAGATAGTTCTCCGCCATGACCGGATCGCCCGACGCATGAGCGTCGCGGGCGAGCTGCATGTATTTCTCGGCGACGTGCGCCGCCGTTCCGCGGACCTTCACGTCCGGCCCGTTGCTCTCATAGCTCCGCGAGAGCGGATTGGGGCCACGACGGCCGCCACGCCCGCGCATTCTCTTGTTCTGCTGTCCCGGTCTCATGGGCAGTCCGTTTTCTCCGTTCAAAGATCAAAAAAGCACCACGAAGCCGCGCTGCGCCCGGCTGTGTTTCCTATGGCGATCACGTCCGTCGATGTCGTCCCGCGGTTCCATGAACCGATTGCGCCGCGCTTCACGCGCCGGCCGTATTCTGAAGGATCACCCGTATATCGCCGCAGCGGAACAAACTCCGCCGCCGCAACCATCCGCCCGCCATCGCGAACGGGATTTTCCGAGGCCTGGAAACCTCCGTGTCCGAGGTGCGGTTCCTGCGAAATGGCGAGCCGGAAGCGTGCCCCTGCCCCCGAACTGCGCGACGAGGAAGCCGAATGGCCTCACCTGTCACCGCCCTGAGCCGCCTCGCGAACCTATCCTGTCCGCCAATCCTTTCCAAGAGGTTTTTGCACGGCGCAATTTTCGTCGTCCTTGACGGCAATCACCGCGCGATCACGGCCTTCGAGGTCGCACCGGGCGGAAAGGACGGTCAATCCGGCGCGCACGGCGATGTCGGCAACGTCGTTCGCCATGCCGACGCCGACTTCCAGTACCGCGAAACCTGCCGGCCTCAACGCGGCGACGGCTCCAGGGAGAAGGGCGCGATAGGCGTCGAGGCCGTCCCCGCCGCCGTCGAGGGCTGCGAGGGGGTCGTGATCGCGAACGTCGGCAGCCAGGCCGGCAATGTCTCCAGTCGATATATATGGAGGGTTCGACAGTATTGCATCGAATCCGCCGTCGAGCGGCCCGGTCCAGCTTCCGGCGGTGAACGTCGCACGGCTCTCCAGTCCGTTGGCGGCGGCGTTCGCGCGGGCGGTGGCGACGGCGCCCGGGCTGATGTCGACGCCGATGCCGGTGGCGGCGGGAAGCTCGGACAGGAGGGCGATCAGCAGGCAGCCGGTGCCGGTGCCGAGATCAGCGACGCGCAGCGCGGCGCCACGGCCGGGTCCGGCGTCTATCATCGCCAGCGCGGCCTCGACCACGGTTTCGGAATCGGGGCGCGGGACGAGCGTCTCGGGGCTTACCGCGAAGTCCATTCCCCAGAACTCCCGGCGCCCGAGGATGCGGGCGGCGGGCTCGCCGGCGATGCGGCGGGCGACGTAGCCGCGCAGGACATCGGCGACGGTCCCGGCGGGATCGCGGGAGGCGACGATGAGGCCCGCGGCGTCGAGGCCGGCGGCATGGGCCGCCAGCACCCGGGCGTCCAGGTCGGGGCTCGGCAGATCGGCGGCGGCCAGCTCCCGCGCGGCCTCGCGGACGGCCTGCCCCAGCGAGAGCGCGGCGGCTGCGGCGGTCATTGCGCGGTCTCCTCGGCGAGGCGGCGCGCCTGGTCCTCGGTGATCAGGGCGTCGACGATCTCGCCGAGCGCCTCGCCCTCGAGCACGCGGTCGAGCTTGTAGAGGGTGAGGTTGATGCGGTGGTCGGTGACGCGGCCTTGCGGGAAATTGTAGGTGCGGATGCGCTCGGAGCGGTCGCCGGAGCCGACCTGACCCTTGCGGTCGGCGGCGCGCGCGGAGGCGAGGCGCTCGCGTTCCTGGTCGTAAAGCTTGGCGCGCAGCAGCATCATCGCCCGGGCGCGATTCTTGTGCTGGGAGCGCTCGTCCTGCACCGCGACGACGATGCCGGAGGGCAAATGCGTGATGCGGACCGCGGAATCGGTCGTGTTGACGTGCTGCCCGCCTGCGCCGGACGACCGGTAGACGTCGATCCGCAGGTCGGCATCGTCGATGTCGACATCCACCTCCTCGGCCTCCGGCAGCACGGCGACGGTGGCAGCCGAGGTGTGGATGCGGCCGGAGCCTTCCGTTTCGGGCACGCGCTGGACGCGGTGGACGCCGGATTCGAACTTCAGCTGGGCATAGACGCCGCGGCCCGACACTTCCGCGACGATTTCGCGATAGCCGCCGAGGTCGGATTCGCTGGCCGAGAGGACCGACACCTTCCAGCCGCGCAGCTCGGCGTAGCGGCTGTACATGCGGAACAGGTCGCCGGCGAACAGCGCCGCCTCCTCGCCGCCGGTGCCGGCTCGGATCTCGAGGATCGCGCCCTTCTCGTCGGCAACGTCGCGCGGCAGCAGGAGGAGCTGCATCTCGCGGTCGAGGCGCTCGAGCCTGTCGTCGAGGTCGCCTGCCTCGTCCACGGCGAGCGCCGCCATCTCGCGGTCGCCGGCGGGGTCGTCGATCAGCTCCTGAAGGCCCCGCCGCTCCTTGCGCAGCGACATGATCTCGCGGGCCTTGGCCGCAACGTCGGCCAGGTCGGCGTGTTCCCTGGTCAGCCGGACATAGGTGTCGGAATCCGGCGATTGCGCCATCTGGTGCTCGATCATGTCGAGCCGGTCGACCAGGGACTTGAGCTTGTCGTCGGCGATCATGGCGATGGCTTCGGGTCGGCGCTCCGTCAGATCGGCACGGCGTGCGCGCGGGCGAACGCGATCAGGTCGTTGCGCAGCGTGGCATGCGGCCGGGCGATCTCGGAGTCCATGAAGCGCGTCAGCGCGCCGATGTCGAGGCTCAGGACCATCGCCTTGACGGGCCCGATGGAGGACGGCGCCATTGAGATAGAGCGGTAGCCGAGGCCGAGAAGGGCCATCGCGGTCAGCGGCTGTCCGGCCATCTCGCCGCACAGGGTGACCGGCACGTCGCGGGCGGACGCCGCGTCGACGACGCGCTTCAGCGCCCTGAGGGCCGCCGGAGACAGGGGATCGAAGCGGTTTGCGAGCCGGGTGTTGGCGCGGTCGAATGCGAACAGGAACTGCAACAGGTCGTTCGATCCGACCGACAGGAAATCGACGCGATCGACGAGTTCCTCGAGCTGCCAGAGGATCGAGGGTACCTCGATCATGGCGCCGAGACGGACGCGCTCGGGCAGCGGGTGGCCGAAACGGGCCAGGTGGCGGCGCTCGCGCTCGACGAGGTCAGCAGCGCGGTCGAATTCGCCGACCTCGGCGATCATCGGGAACATCAGGCGCAGCTCGCGCCCGGCGGCGGCGTGCAGCAGGGCACGGATCTGGGTGCGCAGGAGCGCCGGCCGGTCGAGCGCGATGCGGATCGCGCGCCAGCCGAGCGCCGGGTTCTCCTCCTGGGAGGCGCGCAGGAAAGGCAGCACCTTGTCGCCGCCCACGTCCAGCGAGCGGAAGGTGACGGGAAGGTTGCCGGCCGCGTCGAGCACGCTGGAATAGAGTTCGAGCTGCTCGCGCATGCGCGGGAACGTCGCCGCGACGAGAAATTGCAGCTCGGTGCGGAACAGGCCGATGCCGGCCGCGCCGGCCTCCTTGACCTGCGGCAGGTCGACGACGAGGCCGGAATTCACCATCAGCGCGATGTCGACGCCGTCGCGGCTGCGCGCGGGCCGCTCGCGCAACTTGGCGTACTGCTCCTGGCGCCGGGCACGGAAGCGGACCTTCTCGACATAGGCGCGCTCGATGTCGCTCGGTGGGCGGACATGCACCTCTCCGGACGTGCCGTCGACGATGACCGCGTCGCCCTGGTTGACCAGATCGAGGACGCCTTCGACCTGGCCGACGGTGGCGATGCCGAGCGCCCGGGCGACAATGGTGACGTGGCTCGTCGGTGCGCCTTCCTCCAGCACGAGGCCGCGAAGTCGCTCGCGGTCGTAGTCCAGCAGCTCGGCGGGGCCCATGTTGCGGGCGACGACGATGGCGTCGCGCGGCAATTCGGCCCGCGCGTTGAAAATCAGCCCGCCGACGAGCTCGCGCAGGAGCCGGTTGGCGAGGTCGTCGAGGTCGTGCAGCCGCTCGCGGATGTACGGGTCGGTCTGACGGAGCATGCGCGCGCGCGTGTCGTTCTGCACGCGCTCGACGGCGGCCTCGGCGGTCAGGCCGGTCATCACCGCCTCGCGCATCCGCTCGGCCCAGCCACGGTCGTGGGCGAACATGCGGTAGGCCTCGAGCACGTCGCGGTGCTCGCCGGCGCGGGCCAGCTCGCCGCGGTCGAGCAGGTCCTCCACCGAACGTCCTGAGCGCCGACAGGGCGGCGTCGAGACGGCGAAGCTCCTGGTGGACGTCCTCGGCGATGAGGTTGGTGACCACCATGCGCGGCTCGTGCAGCACGGCGTGGCCGAGGCCGAGGCCCTCGTTGAGCGTGGTGCCGACGAGATGCTGGGCGCGGCGGATGGCGAGGTCGCCGCCGGGCCGCACGAGCGTCTCGAGCTCGCCGCCGGCGATCATCTCCGCGAGTACCATCGAGGTCGTCTGGAGCGCCTCGATCTCTTCTTCAGAATAGACGCGCCGCGTGCGGTTCTGGACAACGAGGACGCCCAGCGTCTGGCCGCCACGCAGGATCGGCACGCCCATGAAGGACTGGTAGATCTCCTCGCCCGTCTCCGGCCGGTAGGCGAAGGCGGGATGCTCCTGGGCGTTGGCGAGATTGAGGGGCTTGGCCTCGGCCGCAATGATGCCGACGAGGCCTTCGCCGAGGCGCAGGCTGGTCTGGTGGACGGCCTCGGCCTTCAGGCCCTCGGTGGCGAACAGCTCCAGCGTGCCGTCGGCGCGCAGGACATAGACCGAGCACACCTCCGCGACCATGTTGGCCGCGATGGAGACGACAATCCTGTCGAGTCGTTCCTGCGCGCTGACCGGCTCCGCCATGAGCTCGCGAAGCCGGCGGAGCATGACGCGCGGGCCGCCGATCGAGCCCCGCATGAATTCACTTGTCCCTGATGCGCCGGATTACGGCGTTCAACATACGCTCCGCCTGTCTGGCGGGGCGCGATCAAAACCGGAATCCGCCGATCTACTGCCTGTCCAGCCCGTATAGCGAATGGAGGGTTCTGACGGCAAGTTCGGTATAGGCGGCGTCGATGAGGATGGAGATCTTGATTTCCGAGGTGGTGATCGCCTGGATGTTGATCTGCTTGTCCGCCAGCGCCTTGAACATCTCGGCGGCGACGCCGGCATGCGAGCGCATGCCGATGCCGATCACCGAGACCTTCACGATGTCGGCGGATCCCGACAGTTCCTCGTAGCCGATGACCTCGGCGGCCTCGCGCACGACGTCCATGGCGCGGTCGTAGTCGGCGCGCGGCACGGTGAACGTCATGTCGGTGTGGCGGCCGTCGGCGGACACGTTCTGGACGATGACGTCGACGTTGATGTTGGCGTCGGCGAGCGGCCCGAACACGCTGGCGGCGATGCCCGGCTTGTCGGCCACGCGTCTCAGCGTGATCTTCGAATTCGTCCCTGGAGTAGGCAATACCGGTGACGATGTGCTTTTCCACGATTTCGTCCTCGTCGCAGATCAGGGTGCCGGGGGGCAGGTTTCCGTCGCCGGTCTGTACGGCGCCGGGGTCCTCGAAGGAAGATCGCACGAAGACCCTGACGCCATGGATCATGGCGAGCTCGACGGAGCGTACCTGCATGACCTTGGCGCCCAGCGAGGCCATCTCCAGCATCTCCTCGAAGGCGATGCGGGACAGGCGGCGGGCGGCCGGCACGATGCGGGGGTCGGTCGTATAGATGCCGTCGACGTCGGTGTAGATGTCGCAGCGGTCGGCCTTTACGGCGGCGGCGACCGCGACGGCGCTGGTGTCGGAGCCGCCGCGTCCGAGGGTGGTGATGCGGTTGTCGGGGCTGATGCCCTGGAAACCGGCGATGACGGCGACCTGGCCCTGGGCCAGCCTCTCGCCCAGCCTGCCGGAGTCGATGTCGGCGATGCGGGCCGCACCATGCGCGCCGTCGGTGCGGACCGGGATCTGCCAGCCGAGCCATGACCGGGCCGGCACGCCGATGTCCTGAAGGACGATGGCGAGCAGTCCGGCGGTGACCTGTTCGCCCGAGGAGACGACGGTGTCGTACTCGCGCGCGTCGTGCAGCACCGAGGCCTCGCGCGCCCACGCGACGAGCTGGTTCGTCGCTCCCGCCATGGCGGATACGACGACAGCGACCTCGTGGCCGGCGTCGATCTCGCGCTTCACATGCCGCGCGACGTTGCGGATGCGATCGAGATCGGCGACGGAGGTCCCGCCGAACTTCATCACTATGCGTGCCATCAGGAGGTCTCGGCAGGCCGTCGGTGACGGGGGTGACGCCCCGGGCGGCTCGGCAGCGGCCCGGCGGCGCCCTAGATACTCGACCGCCCGGCACCACGCAACCGGGCGGACGCTTGACAGGGCGCGCGGGGCGCGGGACGAGGGGACATGGCAGCGGGACCGAGAGCGGACAGGGCGAGTGTCGACGACGCCGAAGTCGGGCGCTTCGCCGCGCTCGCCGAGCGCTGGTGGGACACCGGCGGCGAGTTTCGCGCGCTGCACAAGTTCAACCCGGTGCGGCTCGACTTCATCCGCCGGCACGTCGCCGCGCGGTTCGGCCGCGATCCGCGCAACGCACGCTGCCTCGAAGGACTGAGCCTCGTGGACGTGGGGTGCGGCGGGGGCATCCTGTGCGAGCCGATGGCCCGGCTCGGCGCCGCCGTCACCGGCATCGATCCGGCCGAGGAGACGATCGGCACCGCGCGGGTGCATGCCCAGGGCCAGGGGCTCGACATCGATTACCGGGCGACGACGGCCGAAGAGCTCGCGGCGGCGGGCGAGCGGTTCGACGTGGTGCTCGCCATGGAGGTCATCGAGCACGTCGCCGACGTGCCGGCCTTCCTCGCCACCTGCGCGGTTCTCGCCAGGCCGGGCGGGCTGGTGTTCGCGGCGACCATCAACAGGACGCTGAAGGCATATGCCCTCGCCATCATCGGCGCGGAATACGTCCTCGGCTGGGTGCCGCGCGGCACCCATTCCTACGACAAGCTCGTCAGGCCGGAGGAGATCGAGGGGCCGCTGCGCGCGGCGGGGCTCGAGGAGGTCGAGCGCACGGGCGTGGTCTATTCGCCGCTGCTCGACACATGGCGGACGTCGGGCGACCTCAACGTCAACTACATGATGGCCTGGGGCAAGCCCGGCGCGGACTGATCCGCGGCCGGCCCGCCGTGCGTAAAGATCCCCAACGACCGAAAGCGGGGCGAGGCAATGGGCCGATACCTGATCGCCTACGCGGCGAGCGCAGTGACGTTCTTCGTCATCGACCTGATCTGGCTCGGCGTCGTCGCGCGCGAGTTCTACCGGCGACAATACGGCGACCTGTTATCCGACCAGCCACTCTACGGGGCTGCGGGGGCATTCTATCTCGCCTATGTGGTCGGCATCGTAATCTTCGCCGTATCGCCGGCCATGGAGACGGGGCGGTGGACTACCGCGCTCGTCTACGGCGCGCTGTTCGGGCTGTTCTGCTACGGCACCTACGACATGACGAACCTCGCGGTGATCCGGAACTGGCCGGTCCAGGCGACCTTCGTCGACATCGCCTGGGGCACCGCGCTGACGGCGACGGCGGCTGTTGCGGGGTATGCCGCAGTTAGTCGTTTTGGTTAGGACACCTTTTCCGCAGCGGACATACTGACAAACGCGTGAGGCGTTCCTATGTACGCCTCGCCGTTATCGACCAGGGGGCCGATCCGACACGCCTCGTGCCGGACAGGAATCCCCTCAAGAAGCCGATCCCATGGAAACGTTCCGCTATCTGATCTGGCCTCTCATCTTCACTGTGATCGGACTGGCGCTGGGCGCATGGCTCGGCTGGGGAATGACGGGCACGCTCTCGGGCATGCTGTCGGTCTTCTTCATCTGCGTCGTCCTCTCGATCCTCGAGATATCGCTCTCCTTCGACAACGCCATCGTCAACGCGCGGATCAAGCTGAAGCGACATGACGCCGAAATGGCAGAGGCGGTTCCTGACCTGGGGCATCATCATCGCCGTCTTCGGCATGCGCATCGTCTTCCCGCTGGCGATCGTCGCGATCGCCGCCTGGATCGGCCCCGATCGGCGCCATACAGCTCGCGATCGCCGAGCCCGACGAATATTCCCGCATCATGCACGAGGCCCATGTCGGCATCGCGGCCTTCGGCGGCACCTTCCTGATGATGGTGGGCCTGAAATACTTCTTCGAACGCCGAGAAGGACATGCACTGGTTTCACGCGCTGGAGAGCCGCATGCACCCGCTATGCCTCCATGCAGGGCATCGAGATCGGCTTCGTCCTGGTGCTGATCCTGATCTTCTCGCACCAGCTCGCGCCCGACGACGCGGCGACCTTCATGATCTCGGCGCTTTACGGGCTCCTGACGTTCCTTGGCGTCGACGTCGCTGGGCAAGTTGCTCGACGCCTCCCAGGAGCGATGAACACGCGGCCAGAAGGGCGGGCTCGGCGCTTTCCTCTATCTCGAAGTGCTGGACGCCAGCTTCTCCTTCGACGGCGTCATCGGCGCCTTCGCGCTGACGCACGAACCTGTTCATCATCGCCATCGGGCTCGGCATCGGCGCGATGTACGTTCGCTCGATGACGATCATGCTGGTGGAGAAGGGCACGCTCGGCGAATACCGCTATCTTGAGCACGGCGCCTTCTACGCCATCCTGGTGCTGGCGGTGATCATGTACGTCCAGACGCTGGCGCACATCCCCGAGGTGATCACCGGCCTGGTCGGCGCGGCCCTGATCGGCCTCTCGCTGTGGTCGTCGATCAGATACCGGCGCAACAACAGCGCGGTGAGCGAGGCGGAGAGCGTCGCATAATCGACAGTGCGCGCTGCCCGGCCCGGGATTAGACTTCGGCTCCGCAACGGTGGAGACGGGCTATGATGGTCGCCGTGTTCGCAACGCTGTGTCTTGCGTTCGTCCTCGGCTGGACCGGTCGGCGGGACGCGGCGCTCGCGGTGGTCGCGTTATGCCTGGCGGTCTCGGTGGCGGAGTTCCTCTGGGAGGTCTGGAGCCCGGACTACGGCTTCCGGATGCCATGGATCCAGACCGAAATTTCCGGTCTTCGTCCCGTGGTCTCCTGACATGACCGGCGCGACCGCCTCCGCCGACGGCCAGCGCATCCTCGCATTCCTCAATTATCTCTATCTCGCAACAATGATGGCCGTAATCGCCGGAATCCTGACGGCCGCGATGACGCTCCAGTATGCCGAGGGAGAACTCCCCTGTCCGCTGTGCCTGCTGGAGCGGGCGGCGCTGTTCGGGGTCTGCTTCGGGATCATGCTGAACTTCAGGCAGGGCTTCTCCGAGCAGCACACAGGTATCAGCCTGCTCTTCGCGCTGTTCCTGCTGATCGTCTCGGTGCGGCAGACGCTGCTCGACATCTACCCGCGCCCCGGCCACGAATATGTCGGCAGCGCGATATTCGGGCTGCACATGCCGGTGTGGTCGATCGTCATCGCGCTGGCGCTGCTCGGCGCCTTCGCGCTGAAGATGGCGGTCATCGGCGGCGACAACCATCTGCGGCGCCACGCGCCGGACGACTTCCCTCGGCTCAAGCGCGTGGCCGACCTCGTGACGCTGTACGCGATCGTGCTTGCCGTCATCAATCTCGTCTCGGTCGTCATCCAGTGCGGCTTCGGCGAGTGCCACACGACCGGCTATCGCCTGCTTCAATGACGGCGGGCTGCAGCGGCGGGCGGTTCGGCCTATGGTGGGGCCGGTCACCCCGCCCGAGGTCCGCCGGAGCCCGTTTCGCATGCCTCACGTCCTCACCGTCCTCGCCCTTCTCGCCGCAGTGCTGATCCCGTCCACCGGGCAGGCCCAGAACCGGCAGGCCGTGGAGGCGCAGTTCCGGAGCTTTCTCGAGGAGAGGGTGTGGCCCGACGCGCGGGCGGCGGGAGTGGGACGGGCGACGTTCGACGCGGCGCTATCGGGGGTCGGCCTCGACTGGTCGCTGCCGGACCTGGTGCCCCCGGGAAGCCCGGGGGCCGGCCCGCAGGTGCAGTGGCAGGCCGAGTTCTCGTCGCCAGCCCGCTATTTCTCCGAGGACAACCTCGCGGCGCTGGCGCGCACCGGCCGCCAGCTCCTCGCGCAATGGCGCGGTACGCTGGAGGAGGTCGAGCGCCGCTACGGCGTGCCGAAGGAGATCGTGGTCGCGATCTGGGGCCGGGAATCGGCCTTCGGGCGCGCGGCGATCCCGAAGCCGGCGATCACCACGCTCGCCACCAAGGCGTTCATGGCGACACGGCGGGACATGTTCCATCGCGAACTGATCGCCGCACTCAGGATCGTCGAGGAGGGACACGTCACCGCGTCCGTGATGAAGAGTTCCGTCGCCGGCGCGATGGGCCAGCCGCAGTTCCTGCCCTCCAGCTTCCTCCAGCATGCCGTCGACTTTGACGGCGACGGGCGGCGCGATATCTGGGGCTCGGTCCCCGACACGCTCGCCTCGATCGCGAACTACCTGCGGGCGCATGGCTGAATCCGCGCGCGCACTGGGGCGTCGAGGCGGCCGTGCCGGCGTCGGTCTCCTGCGCGCTGGAAGGCCCCGACCGGGGCTACCCGATCTCGGCCTGGCAGGGGGCGGGCGTGACGCGGGTCGACGGGGCGGCGCTCGCCGCCACCGGCGATCACTCCCATCACCTCCTGATGCCCGCCGGCCGGCAGGGGCCGGCCTTCATCGTCTCGGGGAACTTCTACGTCCTGAAGGCCTATAACGAATCCGACCTATACGCCCTCTTCATAGGCCACCTCGCCGACAGGCTCTCGGGGGACGCGCGCATCCGCGGGCAGTGGCGCGCGGCCGGCGGCATGACGCGCGGCGACGTGCGAAGGCTGCAGGAGCGGCTGGTGGCGCAGGGCTACGAGGTTGGCGGGGTCGACGGGCTCGTGGGCTTCAGGACGCGGACCGCGATCGGCATGTGGCAGACGCAAGGCGGAGGCGAACCGACCTGCTACCCCGACGCCGATCTCGTCCGCCAGGCGGGGTAGCTCAGTTGCCCTCTTCGGGGATACGGGGAAGGGGGAGAATCTCGATGCCTTCCTCGATCAGCGAGCGCACGTCCTCGGCGTTCGCCTCGCCGTAGATATTGCGGTGCTCGGCTTCCTCGTGATGGATCCGCCGCGCCTCCTCGGGAAAGCGCTCGCCCACATAGTCGGCGTTGGCCTCCACATGGGCGCGCAGGCGCCGCATCGCCTCGGCCAGCGCCCTTGCGCGCGGATCCGCGGCGAGGGTGTGCGTCTCGGTGGGCTGAGCCGCCTCGGCCGCCTCGCGCGGCGCCTGCGCTCCGGAGGAGACGACGGACGGTGCCATCAGCGCCTTGGCCACGTCGGTCGCGCCGCATTGCGGGCAGGCGAGCTGGTGTGCCGCCGCCTGTGCGTCGAACGCGGCGCTGTCGCGGAACCAGCCGTCGAAGGCATGGCCTTCCGTACAGCGCAGGGAGTAGCGGATCATGAGGCCCGGCGCTCCTGAAGCGGGGAAGGCTGCGCGAAGGGACGGTCGTGCGACAGCGTCGGAATTCGGGCCCGGGCGTCGGCCACGCCTGCCAGGTCGATCTCGGCGAGGATGACGCCGGGCTCGGTGTCGGCCTCCGCCAGAACCTCGCCCCAGGGCGACACGATGAGACTGTGGCCGTAAGTCTCGCGGCCGTTCTCGTGGAGACCGCCTTGAGCGGCGGAGATCACGAAGGCGCCGTTCTCGACGGCGCGGGCGCGCTGCAGGATATGCCAGTGCGCCGCGCCGGTGCGTTTGGTGAAGGCCGCAGGCACCGTGAGGACCTCGGCGCCGGCATGGGCGAGCGCACGGTAGAGCTGGGGAAAGCGCAGGTCGTAGCAGACCGACAGGCCGAGCCTCGCCCACGGCAGCTCGACGACGACGGCGGCCGGCCCGGCCTGGTAGGACCGGGATTCCCGGTAGGTCTCGCCGCCCGTCAGGTCAACGTCGAACATGTGGATCTTGTCGTAGCGCCCTGCGATCGATCCGTCCGGCGAGATGACGAAGGCGCGGTTGGCGGCCTTGTCGCCGGACAGCCGGATCGCCAGCGAACCGACATGGAGCCAGATGCCGAGCTCCTTCGCAATGGCCCGGAACGCGGCCAGCGCGGGATCGTCATCCTCTCCCGCGATCGTGGAGAACAGGACGTTGCGGTCGAGCTCCATGATTGAGGTCTGCTCGGGGGTCTGAACGTAATCGGCGCCCTGGCGGGCGGCTTCCCTGATGAGGCGTGACGCCTCCTCGATATTGGCCTCGACGGAGCGCGACGCGCGAAGCTGGACGCAGGCGGCGGTGAACTTCGGGGCGGTTGTCATGGGGTCGTCTCCGGTGCCGGTGCCGACACGGTCATGCCGCCGCAATCAGGGCGTCGAGCCGGCCCTCGCGCTCCAGCGCGTGCAGCTCGTCCGATCCGCCGACATGGGCGTCGTCGATGAATATCTGCGGCACGGTCCTGCGCCCCCCGGCGCGCTCCATCATGAGGCGTCGACCGTCGGCATCGAAGGTGACGTCGATTTCCTCGAAGTCAACGCCCTTGTCGCCCAGAAGCCGCTTGGCCGCGGCGCAGTAGCCGCACAAGGCGGCAGTGTAGACAACGACCCGCGCCATCGCACCCAAGCCCCTGTATACGGTGTTTCAGCAACCCGCCCAGTTATATGGTGGTCGCACCATCGCCAACAACCCTGGCGAACACGAGGACGTCGACCGAAGCGGCGCCGGCGCGCCGGCAGGCGCGGGCGCACGCGTTGACTGTCGCGCCGGTGGTCAGCACGTCGTCGACCAGCAGCACGCGCCGGTCTTTCAGTTTGGCCACTTCCTCAGGCGGAACGCGAAACGCGCCCGACACGTTGCGGCGGCGCTCGCGCATCGACAGGCCGACCTGCTGGCGCGTCGGCTTCGACCGGACGAGGCCAACTGGGAGATAGGAGAGACCGGCGCTGCGGACGATGCGCTCGGCCAGCATCGCGGACTGGTTGAAGCGCCGCGAGAAGAGCCGCCGGCGATGCAGTGGGACGGGCACCACGACATCCGTCCCGGCGATCAGCTCCGCGCCGGCCCGCAGCATCCATGAGGCCATGAGGTCGGCAGCCTCCAGCCTGTCGCGGAACTTCAGTGCGTGGACGAGCACGCGTGCGGGGCCCGTATAGCGCGCGACGGCGCGCGCCCGGTCGTAGTCGGGCGGATGGGCGATCGCCGCCGGGCTTTCGGCCGGCCCGCCTGGATCGTAGGGAAACGGCGTGCCGAGCCGCGAGCAGATCGGCGGCGCGATGAAGTCGACGGCGGTCCAGCAGGCGCCGCAGAGCCCCGCCTCGCCGGAGACGATCGCATTGCAGCACGGGCATCGCGGTGGTAGCAGCGCGTCGATCGCCCGGCGCAGGAGGAGCGCCGGCACGAGCGAGCCTTGTCTCCCATCGTCTAAGGGTGCGACGGTCATTCCATGAAGCTACCACCGTCCGCGAATGTGCCGCCACACCGGAGGCGGCTCGGGTGAGCGAGGCACCGATCATATTCGACCGCGCGCTGATGCGCCGCTTCGCGGTGCGCGCGGCCGCACGGGGGACGGCAGAATTCCTGTTCGAGGAGGCGGAAGGGGGGATCGCCGACCGTCTTGCCACGGTGACCCGGAAGTTCCCGCTCGCCGCCGAACTCGGCGCCCGGGACGGGCGCCTGGGCAGGCTCGTCGTCGACGGCGGCAAGGCGATCCGCGTCGTCAGCGCCGGCGGCGTGCCAGGCCTCGCGACGCGGCTTCCCGTCCCGGCGCTGGTCGCCGACGAGGAAGCGCTGCCCTTCGCCGCGGAAAGCCTCGACCTCGTGGTCTCAGCGCTCGCGCTCCAATGGGTCAACGACCTGCCCGGCAGCCTCGTGCAAATCCGGCGCGCGCTGCGGCCCGACGGGCTGCTGCTGGCGGCGGTCCTTGGGGGCGACAGCCTGAAGGAACTGCGCGAGGCGTTGATCGACGCGGAGGCGGAGGCGCTGGGGGGCGCCTCTCCGCGGGTCGCCCCGTTCCTGGACGTGCGCGACGCCGGCGGTCTCCTTCAGCGCGCCGGCTTCGCCCTGCCTGTGGTCGACAGCGACACGCTGACCGTGCGCTACGCGACGCCCTTCGGCCTTCTCCGTGACCTGAGGGCCATGGGCTGGTCGAACGCCCTGACGGCGCGCAGCCGCGTGCCCCTGCGCCGGTCGGTGATGATGCGGGCGATGGAGAACTACGCGGAGCGCTTCAGCGACACCGACGGCCGGGTGCGGGCGACCTTCGAGATCGTCTACATGTCCGGCTGGGCACCGCACGAGAGCCAGCAACAGCCGCTGCGGCCGGGTTCGGCCCGGATGCGGCTCGCCGACGCGCTGGGCGTTCGCGAAGTGGTCCCCGGGAGCGAGGGGCCGCCGCGGGGAAAGGGCCCGGCGGCCTAGCCGCCGCTGGCCTCCTCGAAGCGCTCGACGAATTCGTCGAAGAACAGTTCGGAGACGGTGTCGCCGATCTGGAAGACGAGCGTGATGATCGCAAGCGACACGCCCGCGGCTATCATCGCGTATTCGATCGCCGTGGCCCCGCGCTCGCAGGCGAGAAATCTTCCGAACAACGTCCTGAAGTTCCGCTTCGAACGTCATGGCGGCGTCCTTCGTTCCGTGTTGTCCGCCCCGATCACAGGAGGTCCCGGAGCATCGCCACCAGCGGACGGTCCGCAGGGGGCATGTCGTAGTCGCCGAGCCGCACGGGCCGTACCCATGCCAGCTCCTGGCCTTCGAGGGGGCGCACCTCTCCCTTCCAGCGGCGACACACGAAAAGTGGCATCAGCAAATGAAAACTTCCGTAATCGTGACTCGTAAAGGTCAGGGGTGCGAGACACGCGTCGTTAACCGCGATCCCCAGCTCCTCCGCGAGCTCGCGGATCAGCGCGTCCTCGGGGCGCTCCCCGGTCTCGATCTTGCCGCCGGGAAACTCCCACAATCCTGCCATCGCCTTGCCCTCCGGGCGCCTGGCGAGCAGGACGCGGCCGTCGGAATCGACCAGCGCGCAGGCGGACACGAGGACGAGACGGAAATCTCCCGACATCGGACCTAGCTGCGGTAGTCGGCGTTGATCGAGACGTATTCGTGGGTCAGGTCGCAGGTCCAGACCGTCGCCTTGCCCCGGCCGATCCCCAGGTCGACGCGGACGAGGATCTCCTCGCTCTTCATGTAGGCCGAAACGGTTGCCTCGTCGTAGCCGGCGTCGCGCTCGCCATCGACGGCGACGCGAATGTCGCCGAACCAGATGGCGAGACGGTCCCGCTCAGCCGGTTCGCCCGCCTTGCCGACGGCCATGACGATGCGGCCCCAGTTGGCGTCCTCGCCGGCGATCGCCGTCTTGACGAGAGGCGAATTGGCGATCGACAGCGCGACCCGGCGGGCCGACGCGGCGCTCCTGGCGCCGGCGACCTCGACGGTGACGAACTTGGTCGCGCCCTCTCCGTCGCGCACGACGAGCTGGGCCAGTTCGCGCAGGATGTCCGTCAACGCGTTGCGGAACGACGTGAAGTCTCGGCCTCGCGCCTCGGTCAGCGCGGCGTTGCCGGCGGCCCCGGTGGCGAAGGCGAGAATCGTGTCGCTGGTCGAGGTGTCGCCGTCGACGGTGATGCAGTTGAAGGTCGGCCGTACGGCCGCCGAGAGGGCGGCCTGAAGCGTCGGCGCGGAAATCTTCGCGTCGGTGAAGACGAAGGACAGCATCGTCGCCATGTCGGGCGCGATCATGCCGGCGCCCTTGGCGACGGCGTTGATGGTCACCGGCCTGCCGCCGATCTCCAGCGTGCGCGTGGCGCGCTTGGGGAAGGTGTCGGTGGTCATGATGGCGTCGGCGGCTTCCGCGTATCCCTCCGGAGAAGCCGATTTGGCGAGGCCGCCGAGCACCCGCGAGAAGGGGGCGGGGTCGAGCGGCTCGCCGATGACGCCGGTCGAGGCCAGGAAGACCTCGGCGGGTTTGCATCCGGCGGCCTCGGCGGCGGCCCTGGCCGTCGCCTCGACGGAGGCGCGGCCCTTCATGCCGGTGAAGGCGTTGGCGTTGCCCGAGTTGACGACGAGGGCGCGCGCACGGCCCTTGCCGACATGGGCCCGGCACCATTCGACGGGCGCCGACGGGCAGGCCGAGCGCGTGAAGACGCCCGCGACCGTGGCCCCGTCGTCGAACAGCGCCATCAGGACGTCCTTGCGCCCCTTGTACCGGATGCCGGCTTCCACCGCGGCGAGACGAATGCCTGCGAGCGGCGGAAGCTCGGGCAGGAAGGCCGGAGCGAGCGGCGACCGCTTGTGCGCCATGTGCCGCCCGAACCTATTGCGCCTCGGCGGGAGCGTCCTCGCCGGCCCCGGTCTCGGCTTGAGGCGTCGCGCCCTCGATCTGGATGTCGGCGCCTTCGCGAAGCTCCAGGATATGGTCGCGCTGGGCCCGGCGGGCGACGACCGTTCGCAGTTCGCCGGAGACATCCTCGAAGGACGGCTTCTCGACCTCGCGGCGGTCCTCCACTCGGATGATGTGCCAGCCGAACTGCGACTGGACGGGGTCCGACAGGTCGCCCGGCTCCAGCGAGAAGGCGACCTCGGAAAACTCCGGGATCATGCGCTCGCTGGTGAAGTAGCCGAGATCGCCGCCCTGCTGGCCCGACCCGGGGTCGATGGAGTGTTCCTGCGCCAGTTCCTCGAAGTCGGCGCCGCCCACGAGCTCGGCGTGCAATTCGCCGGCGGCCTCCTCGGTCTCGACGAGGATGTGTCGCGCGCGGACCTCGATCTCGTCCTCGGCCTGGCCGACGATCTCGTCGTAGAGTTCGCGCATCGCTTCCTCGGTCGTGGCCTCTTCACCGCGGCGGTCGAGATAGACCTCCATCAAGAGGCGCTTGCCGATATAGGCCATGCGCTCTGTGTACGTCTCGTCGTCCTCGACCCCGGCCTCGCGCGCCGCGCCGGCCACGATCTCGAGATCGGTGAGGTAGGATACGAGATAGTCGCGGCGTTGCGCCTCGGGGATCTGGTGCAGGTTCTCGCCAAGGTCGTCGGCGGCCATCCGGAGGTCGCGCTCGGTTATCTCGACGCCGTCGACTGTGGCGACGAGCGCATCCTGGGAGAATGCGGGTGAGGCGAGGGCCGCGATCGCGGCGGCCGCGGCCAGCATCCTCGCGCTTGCCGGAATCGCTGGGAAATTCGTCATGTCGATAAGCTTTCCGTTGTCTCGCGTGGGGGGCGCGCACGCCTCGAGACGGGGCTGCGCGGCCGTTGCAGGCTGATGCGATCCGCGCCGCCAGCCCCCTCCCGGGGCGCCGGTCCGCGCAACGGCGGGCAGAAGCTCGCCCAAACCGCCCGCGTTGACAAGGCGAAATCCGAATCTTATCTCACCCGGGCGGCGGCCGTCCGGCCGCAGGCAATGCCCTCGCGCGCCCCGCGGCGCTCCCGGATCGGGCGAGACACATCCCGGCGGGTTCTGTTCCGGCTTGTGTCCGGCCGCCGACATCCAGACGCGCCGCGCGGCCGGCGAGCCAGAGAGACGGAATATCCATGATCGCCCTCGGCAGGCTGGCCTCCAAGATTTTCGGTTCCTCCAACGACCGCAGGGTCTCGAGCTACCGCTCGCGGGTCGCGGCCATCAACGCGCTCGAGCCCGAGCTCGAGGCGCTGTCGGACGAGGATTCTGCGGGCCCGGACGGTCCGGTTCCGCGAGGAGGTCAAGGCGGGCAAGTCGCTGGACGAACTCCTGGTGCCGGCCTTCGCGACGGTTCGCGAGGCGGCCAAGCGGACGCTCGGGCAGCGTCATTTCGACGTCCAGCTCATCGGCGGCATGGTGCTCCACGGCGGCAACATCGCCGAGATGAAGACCGGCGAGGGCAAGACGCTGGTCGCGACCCTCGCGGTCTACCTCAACGCGCTCGCCGAGAAAGGCGTCCACGTCGTCACGGTCAACGACTACCTCGCCCAGCGCGACGCCGAATGGATGGGCGAGATCTACAAGTTCCTGGGCCTGAGCGTCGGCTGCATCGTCCACGGCATCGACGACAACGAGCGTCGCGCGGCCTATGCGTGCGACGTCACCTACGCCACGAACAACGAGCTCGGCTTCGACTACCTGCGCGACAACATGAAGTACGAGCTCGCACAGATGACGCAGCGCGGGCACAACTTCGCCATTGTCGACGAAGTCGATTCGATCCTGATCGACGAGGCGCGCACGCCGCTGATCATCTCGGGGCCCGTCGAGGACCGCTCCGATCTCTACAACACCATCGACCGCTTCATTCCCGAGCTTCAGCCGGAGCACTACGAGGTCGACGAGAAGCAGCGCTCGGCGACGCTCACGGAAGACGGGACCGAGTTCATCGAGGCACGCCTCAAGGAAGCGGGGCTCCTTTCCGGCGGCTCGCTCTACGACGTCGAGAACGTCACCTACGTCCACCACGTCAACCAGGCGCTCAAGGCGCACAAGCTGTTCCAGCGCGACAAGGACTACATCGTCAAGAACGGCGCGGTGGTCATCATCGACGAGTTCACCGGCCGCATGATGGAGGGCCGGCGCTACTCGGAAGGCCTGCACCAGGCGCTCGAGGCCAAGGAGCAGGTGCAGATCCAGCCGGAGAACGTGACGCTCGCCTCGATCACCTTCCAGAACTACTTCCGCCTCTATGGCAAGCTCGCCGGCATGACCGGCACGGCGGCCACCGAGGCCGACGAGTTCATGGACATCTATTCCCTCGATGTGCTCGAGATCCCGACCAACGTCCCGGTCGCGCGTGTCGACGATCACGACGAGGTCTACCGGACGACGGAAGAGAAGTACGCCGCGATCCTCGAACTCATCGAGGACTGCCGGACGCGCGGACAGCCGGTGCTCGTCGGCACGACGTCAATCGAGAAATCCGAACAGCTCGCCGAGCGCCTGAAGGAGGCCGGCTACAAGCAGAAGGACTTCTCGGACCCGGAAGCCTTCAAGGGTCTCTACGGCGAGGACGCCGCCAAGGAGAAGGTCTTCGCCGTCCTCAACGCGCGCTATCACGAGCAGGAGGCCTACATCATCTCTCAGGCAGGCGTGCCGGGCGCGATCACCATCGCGACCAACATGGCCGGCCGCGGCACCGACATCCAGCTCGGCGGCAACGCCGACATGCGCATCCGCCAGGAAATCGGCGACCTCCCCGAGGGACCCGAGCGCGAGGCCAGGGAGAAGGCGATCCGCGAGGAGGTCGAGCGCCTCAAGGCGAAGGCCAAGGACGCGGGCGGGCTGTTCGTGCTGGCATCCGAACGCCACGAAAGCCGGCGCATCGACAACCAGCTTCGCGGCCGGTCCGGCCGCCAGGGCGATCCCGGCCGGTCGAAGTTCTTCCTGTCGCTGCAGGACGACCTGATGCGCATCTTCGGGTCCGACCGGATGGACGGGATGCTGCAGAAACTGGGGCTGCAGGAGGGCGAGGCGATCGTCCACCCCTGGATCAACAAGGCGCTGGAGCGGGCGCAGGGCAAGGTCGAGGCGCGCAACTTCGACATCCGGAAGAACCTGCTCAAGTTCGACAACGTGATGAACGACCAGCGCAAGGTCATCTTCGAGCAGCGCATCGACCTGATGCAGGGCGAGGAGATCGCCGAGACGGTGGCCGACATGCGCCACCAGGTCATCGAGGACCTCGTTTCCGTCCACATCCCGGAAAACGCCTACGCCGAGCAGTGGGATGCGGGCGGGCTCAGGCAGAAGGTGCAGGAGGTACTCAACCTCGACCTTCCCGTGGAGGAATGGGCCGCCGAGGAAGGCATCGCCGAGGAAGAGATCCGCGACCGCCTGACGAAGGCCGCCGACGAGCACTTCGCCCGCAAGGTCGCCGACTTCACGCCGGACATCATGCGGCGCATCGAAAAGGCGGTGCTCCTGCAGACGCTCGACCACCTCTGGCGCGAGCATCTCATCACGCTCGATCATCTCCGGCAGGTCGTCGGTTTCCGCGGCTACGCGCAACGCGATCCGCTCAACGAGTACAAGACCGAGGCGTTCGAGCTGTTCGAAGGCCTTCTGGGCAAGCTGCGCGAGGCGGTGACGGGCCAGCTCATGCGGGTCGAGCTCATGCGCGAGGCGCCGCAGATGCCGTCGGACGCCGATCTGCCGCCGATGGAGGCCCATCACCTCGACGCGACGAGCGGCGAGGACGAGATGGCGATGGCGGGGATGGAGATGGCCACCGACGGAGGACCATCCCCGGCGCGCCGGGCCGCCCCGGTGGATCGCAATCCCGACAACCCGGCGAGCTGGGGCAAGGTCGGGCGCAACGAGCCCTGCCCCTGCGGATCGGGAAAGAAATTCAAGCACTGTCACGGCCGGTTCGGCTGACGGCTAGGAAACCGGACGCCCGTCACCCGCGTTCTAGACGGCGTTGGGGTCCGGTCATGGACCGTCGGACTGAGAACCGGAGGTCGAAATGGCCGTGAAGCGCCTGCTCGTCGTGGCCAACCCCAATGCCTCGGCCGTGAAGCAACGTCTCGGGGTGGCGCTGGGCGCTCTCTACGAGGCGGGCTTCGACCTTGATGTGCGCCAGCCCGGCGGACGTGACGAACTCGGGGAGCAGATCCGGGCCGAGGCCGGCGGCGTCGACGCCGTGCTGGTCGCCGGCGGCGACGGCACCATCAACGCGGCGCTGACGGCCCTCATCGAGGCCGGCAAACCGGTGGGCGTCCTGCCGCTGGGAACCGCGAACGATCTCGCCCTGACGCTGGGAATTCCCACCGACCCGATCGAGGCGGTGTCGGTCCTGAAGGACGGGCATACGCGCAAGGTCGATGTCGGGCGGGTGAACGGGGTCGGCTTCCTGAACGTCGCGTCCATAGGCCTGTCGGTGAAGGTCGCCGAGCGCCAGGACGCGAAGCGCAAGCAGCAATGGCGCGTCCTCTCCTACATCATCACCACGCTAGAGGTGCTCGGCGACGCCGACCGCTTCGAGGCCACGATCGAGTGCGGCGAGGAAAAGAGCAAGGTCCATGCCTACCAGATCGCGGTCGGCAACGGCGTCCACTACGGCGGCGGCATGACCATCGCGGAAGGCGCGCGGATCGACGACGGCCTGCTGGACGTCTACGCCATCGAGACGCGGTCCATCGCCAATCTCGTCAAGCTCGCCCCGGCGATCCGGGCGGGCACCCACGGGCGCAACCCCGAAGTCTCGGTGTTCCGATGCGCGAGCGTGCGCATCGAGACGAGGAAGCCCATGCCGGTCAACACCGACGGCGAGGTCACGACCGAGACGCCGGCCGACTTCTCGGTCGAACGCGGAGCGCTGACCATCTTCGCGCCGCGCGAGGAATGAGCTACACGCGGAACGTGGCCTGATCGGCCGCGTTGATCCTGCGTCTCAAGCCGGGGGCGGCTCCGTCATGACATTCGACCAGATGTTCCTGTTCGGGCTGTTCGCAGTCCTGATGGCTATGCTGATGTGGGGGCGCATCCGCTACGATCTCGTCGCGCTGGCCGCGCTAGCGGCGGCGGTCATGGCCGGCGTGGTCGAGCCCGACGACGCCTTCGCGGGCTTCGGCAATCCGGCCGTCATCATCATCGCGCTGGTGCTGGTCGTCTCGCGCGGGCTGATCAATTCCGGCGCCGTTTCCCACGTGACACGGATCGTGGCGAACGGGGGGCGGTCGATCGCCGGCCATATAGCGCTGATGGGCGGTATCGGGGCGGCCCTGTCGGCCTTCATGAACAACGTAGCCGCGCTCGCGCTGCTGATGCCGGTCGACCTGCAGGCAGCCCGCCGCGGTTCGTGGAGCGCGGGCGCGACGCTGATGCCGCTTTCGTTCGCCTGCATCCTCGGCGGGCTCGTCACCATGATCGGCACGCCGCCCAACATCATCGTCGCGCAGTTCCGTGGCCAGGCGGTGGGCGAGAACTTCCGCATGTTCGACTTCGCGCCGGTCGGGCTGATCTGCGCGGTCGCGGGCCTGGCCTTCGTCGCGCTTGTGGGCTGGCGGCTGCTGCCGGCCGAACGGCGGACGCGCGATGCCTCTCAGGAATTGCGCGACCTGCACGGCTACATCGCCGAACTGGTGGTGCCCAAGACGTCGCCGGCCGTCGGCAAGCGGGTTGCCGAGCTCGACGAGACGGCCGAGGAAGCCGACGTCGCGGTCATCGGGCTGGTGCGCGGGGGGCGGCGCCTGCCCGGCGGTGCCCGGCGCGAGGAGATCCGCGCCAACGACATCCTGGTGATCGACGCGACGGCCGAGGCGATCGACGCCTTCGTCGGAGCGCTGAAGCTGAAATATATCGGCGAGGACAAGCACCGGGCCGAGGCGGGCGCGGACCTGGCGCTGCTGGAGGTCGTCGTGCCGAGCGAATCCCGCATCGAGGGCCGCTCCGGCGACGCGGCGCGGCTGCTCGGCTACTGGGGCGTCACGCTTCTGGGTGTGTCGCGGCGCGGCAAGCGGTTCCGCGACCGGGTCCGGAGCCTGAGACTGGAGGCCGGCGACGTGCTGCTTCTGTTGGGCCCGCCCGAGCGGCTCAACGACGTCTCGGCCCGGCTGGGGGTGCTGCCGCTCGCCTCGTCCTCCGAAATCAAGGTCTCGCGCTACGGGCGGGCGGGGCTGGCCGTCGGGCTGTTCGCCGCCGCGGTCGCCGCGGCGACCCTCGAGGTCGCGACGCTGCCGGTGGCGCTGATCGTGGTCGTCGTGGCCTATGGTCTGACCGGGATACTGCCCGCACGTCAGGTCTACGATTCCGTCGAATGGCCGGTGATCGTGCTGCTCGGCTCGCTCATCCCGCTCGGCGTGGCGCTCGAGGAGACGGGAGGCACCACGCTGATCGCCGGGCAGCTCGTGCGTGCAGCTTTCGACATGCCGGCCTGGTTCGTGCTGACGCTCCTGATGATCGTCACCATGACGCTGTCGGACGTCCTGAACAACGCGGCGACGGCGGTCATCGCGGCGCCCGTGGCCATCGACGTCGCCAACCAGCTCGACGTGAGCCCGGACCCGTTCCTGATGGCGGTGGCGATCGCTGCGTCCTGCGCCTTTCTCACGCCGATCGGACACCAGAACAACACGCTGGTGATGGGTCCGGGCGGCTACGCCTTCTCCGACTACTGGCGGATGGGGCTGCCGCTCGAAATCCTCATCGTCGCGGTCGCGGTGCCGGCGATCCTCGTCTTCTGGCCGCTCTAGAGCGCGGCCGTCAGCGGCGGATGGTGTCGGCCGGCACGGAGACGCCGTCCACGGTCTCAAACAGGCCGAAGACGGAGAACGGGTCGGCGGCGTAGAGCCTGGGGGCGAAGGCGTTGGCCGAGGACAGAGCCGGCAGCGCATCGGTGGCCGAGGCGTTGCGGTCGGGAGTCGGGGCGGTGGCCGCCTCCTCCTCGTCGAGCTCGGGCGACGGCGCGGCAAGCATGCCCTGCTGGCCCCAGTTGTCGATCCGCGCGAAGCCGACGATCCGGCTCCAGACGCCCGAAACGGCCTCTCCGAGTTGCGGAGAGCGCGGGATCGAAGCCGTGGCGATGGGCTCGCCGGACGGCTCGGTCGCGCCGGTGGCCGCCTGCGGCGCGGCGCCGAGGCCGGCGGCCACGGTGGCCGGCGTGCCAACCGGATAGCCGTCGGCGCTGCCTTCCTCCAGGTCCGCCGAGGCGAGCATGATCGGGCTGATGTCCGCGACGGTCCTGGTGTCGGTCTGCGAGCGGATGTCGGCGAGCGCCATCTGGAAGGCGGTCTCGTCACGCATCTGCTTCGCCGCGACCGCGGTCTCGATCTCGGAGGGCACGTTCAGGACCGGGCAGACCGAGAGCGGATCGAGACGGCCGCTGGACGGGCGCGCGTTGAAGACGTAGCGGCGCTCGCACACGCCGATCTCGGGCGCGACCCCGGTGACCTCGAAGTGGTCGACACCTTCCTTGAGGTTGCGCCAGAAGGGCATGTTGGGGTTGTCGGCGTGGCGCGCCATGTTCGCCGGCGTCATCCGGAAGGGCAGCGCCTGGACCTGGAACGAACGCTGGCCGCCGCGGAAGGATTCGCGGGCGAGCGAGTAGATCTCCTGGATCACGTCGTCGGTCATCGCGTAGCAGCCGGCCGACGAGCAGGCGCCGTGCACCATGAGGTGCTGGCCCGTGCGGCCGTGGGCGCGGTCGAAGGTGTTCGGATAGCCGAGATTGAACGACAGGTGGTAGCTGGAATTCGGGTTCATCTGCGCCGGCGTGACCGTGTAGAAGCCCTCGGGCGCCTGGCGGTCGCCTTCCTTGATCTTCGGGCCGAGATCGCCCGACCACTTGCAGATGTCGTAGGTCTTGAAGTGGGCGAATCGGCCGTCCCTGCCCTTCTTCCAGACCTCCAGCTCGTCCTCTTCCTTGTAGATCCGGATGAGGAGCTCGCTTTCCTTGCTCATGCCCTTCGCATCGAGCTGGGCGAGCGTGGCGTAGCTGAGCGGCCTGAGATGCTTGGACCCCGAGGTGTCCTCCCCCATGCAGCCGGCAACGGCAAACGCCGCGGCGAGAGCGAGGATTCGTACCTTCGCAGCTGAGATCATGAACATGGCCCGACCATACGCAGAACAACCGACTCCCGACGGAGTAGACGGATTCCGTTAAGGTTCGGTTTACCCCTGCAAGACGCGCGTCGCGGACGGTCCCCCGTGGACACGCGAGGTTACGTCGGGAAATGTGCCGAAAAATGCGATGCTTGTCGAGTGCCGTCCGCGAGAAGCGCTACAGCGACCGGCCTATGGCAAGGAACTTCTCGCGCCGGCGCCGGCGGATTTCGTCCGCATCGAGGCCGGAAAATTCGCCGAGCGCCCGCGCGATCGCCTCGCCGGTGTCGGAAATGGCCCGGGTCGGATCGCGATGGGCGCCGCCGATGGGCTCCTCTATCACCTCGTCGACGACGCCGAACTGCTTCAGATCGGAGGCGGTGATCTTCATGGCCGTGGCGGCGTCGGCGGCACGCGCCGAATCGTGCCACAGGATCGAGGAGGCGCCTTCCGGCGATATGACGCTGTAGACCGCGTGCTGCAGCATCAGCACCTTGTTGGCGGTGGCGATGGCGATGGCGCCGCCCGACATGCCCTCGCCGATGATCACGGCGACGTTGGGAACGCCGAGAGACAGGCAGGCGTCGGTGCAGCGCGCGATCGCTTCGGCCTGGCCGCGCTCCTCGGCGCCGATGCCGGGATAGGCGCCGGCGGTGTCGATGAAGGCAATGACCGGCATCGAGAAGCGCTCGGCCATCTCCATGAGGCGCACGGCCTTGCGATAGCCCTCGGGCCGCGCCATGCCGAAATTGTGCCTGAGCCGGCCCTCGGTGTCGGCGCCCTTCTCGTGGCCCGATCACTACGACGGGATCGCCGCGGAACCGGCCGAGGCCGCCGATGATGGCCTCGTCTTCGCCGTACTTGCGGTCACCCGCCAGCGGCGTGAACTCCTCGACGAGCTGGCCGATGTAGTCGAGCGTGTGCGGCCGGCCGGGATGACGGGCGACCTGTGTCTTCTGCCAGGGCGTGAGCCGCGAATAGACGTCGCGCAAGGCCTGGTCGGCCTTGGCCTCGAGGCGGTCGATTTCGTCGTCGATCCCGACGCCGCCCTCGTCCTGTTCGAGGGCGCGCAGTTCGGCGACCTTGCCTTCGAGGTCGGCGACGGATTTCTCGAAGTCGAGATAGGCTTTCATTCTTCACCCAGAGTTGGGCCCCGGCGGGCCGGGAAACTGGCGTTGCGGGCCGCGCGTGTCAAGCCGGGCGCGGTTTGCGGGCCATCGGGTGATGCGCCTCCACGGTGCGCTTCAGCCGTTCCTCCAGTACGTGGGTGTAGATCTGGGTGGTCGAGATATCGGCGTGGCCGAGCAGCTGCTGGACGATGCGCAGGTCGGCGCCGTTCTCCAGGAGGTGGCTCGCGAAGGCGTGGCGCAGGACGTGCGGGGAGATCTTCGCCGCGGAGATGCCGGCGCGCGCAGCGAGTTCCTTGAGCTCGACGGCGAAGGCCTGCCGGGTCAGGTGGCCGGACCGCGTCTCGCCGGGGAACAGCCAGCGGCTCGCGCCGTGGCGCTCTCTGCGGACCCCGTCCCAGGCCCGCATCGCCTCGCGCGCGACGTTGGTCAGCGGCACGAGACGCTCCCGGCCGCCCTTGCCGGTGACGGCGAGCATGCGCCGCTCGCCGCGGGCGGAAGAGGCGGGCAGGGCAACGAGCTCGGAGACGCGCAGGCCCGTCGCGTAGAGGAGCTCCAGGAGACAGCGCATCCGTATCGCGCGGGCCGCCGCGGCCGAGCTCGCGCCCGGTTCGGCGCATTCGGCCTCCGCCCGGGCGAGCAGCGCGGCCACTTCCTCCTGGCGCAGCACCTTCGGCAGCGGGCGGCCGCGCGAGGGCGCGTCGACGGCGCGGGTCGGATCGTCGGCGCGCATGCCGTTCTCGACGAGGAAGCGGTGGAACTGGCGCAGGCTCGACAGGCGGCGGCTGGCCGAGGAGGGCGCGAAGCCGCGCCGGGCAAGGTCGGCGAAATAGGCCGTGACGGTTGCCGCGCCGGCCTTGGTCACGCTTTCGCCGGCTGAGGAGGCGAAGCCGGCGAAATCCTCCAGGTCCCGGCGATAGGCGGCCAGCGTATTGGCCGAGGCGTCGCGCTCGGCGGCTATCATTTCCAGGAACGCCTCGATCGCGGCGCGCGACGTCACTGGTTCAGCCGGTCGGCGGGGATGCGGATCGACATCTCGCGCGGCTCGGGCTCGACGAAGGTCGCAAGCGCGAACATCGCGCCGTAGACGATCGCGGCGATGAAGCCGACGGCGATCAGGAAGCGGATCAGGCTGGGCAAGGTACCTCTCCGACATTGGCCGCCATGCGGTCGGGTCGCGGTCCAGAAAAGCGCCAACCGCGCGGACATCGCAACAGTTTTCAGCAGATGCGAGACATTGCCATGCAGCGTCGTTAATCACGAATATGGACGGTTGAGCTTGTCTTGGGGCGTTCGCCCTTGACGAAGGGCCCGGAGCCGGGCCGTGTCGCGCAAAGCAGCGGGCCGCGGCCCGCCGATCGGATCCCATGACGATGCCAAGCCAGGCCCCATCTCCCGCTTCAGAACAGTCCGGCTCGGAAGAGCCGTCGAGTCCGGCGCCCGATCCGGCACGAATACGCGTCGCCTGGACGGGCGGTCGATCGTGCTGGTCGGGATGATGGGCGCGGGCAAGTCCACGGTCGGGCGCCGGCTGGCGGCGCGACTCGGGCTGCCGTTCGTCGACGCCGACACGGAGATCGAGGCCGCGGCCGGTTGCTCGATCCCCGAGATATTCTCGCGCAATACGGCGAAGCCTATTTCCGTGACGGCGAGCGGCGGGTCATCGCGCGGCTCCTCGGGGAGGGGCCGTGCGTGCTGGCGACCGGCGGCGGCGCCTTCGATCAACGAGGATACCCGCGCCAAGATCGCCGACACGGGCATCTCGGTCTGGCTGAAGGCCGATTTCGACGTGCTCGTCCGACCGCGTGCGCCGGCGCAACGACCGGCCGCTGCTCAGACCGGGCCGGATCCGGCGAGACGCAGATGAGGCTCCTGATCGAGGAGCGCTACCCGGTCTATGCGCAGGCCGACGTCACCGTGGTCATCGCGCGAAGTGCCGCATGAAGTCGTGGTCGACGAGATCATTGCTGGCCTCGTCGCGCGACCGCTCGGACAGGGCGACGCGTCATGAACGACGTCACGGCAGCCGCGGTCGAGACCGTCGCGGTCGATCTCGGCGAGCGCAGCCTACGAGATCTTCATCGCGCCCGGCGTTCTGATCGATCCGGCAGCCTGATCTCGCGCGTCGCGCCGGGTGCCCGGGCGGCGATCGTGACCGACCGCAACGTCGACGGCGGCCCATGGGGCCGCGATCCGGGCCGCGCTCGGCCAGGCGGTGCCCGTCGCGGCCACCATCGTCGTGCCCCCGGGCGAGAACTCCAAGTGCTTCGCCGAGCTTGAGCGCGTCGTCGACGCGCTGCTCGACGCGCGGCTGGAGCGCGGCGACATCGTCATCGCGTTCGGCGGCGGGCGTGGTCGGCGACCTCGCGGGCTTTGCAGCGGCGATCCTCCGGCGCGGCATGCGATTGCGTCCAGATGCCCACCAGCCTGCTGGCCCAGGTCGATTCCTCGGTCGGCGGCAAGACCGGCATCAACACCCGCCACGGCAAGAACCTCGTCGGCGCCTTCCACCAGCCGGTGCTCGTGCTCGCCGACACCCGGCGTTCTCGACACGCTGCGCCGACGCGAGTTCCGCGGCCGGCTATGCCGAGGTGGCCAAATACGGGCTGATCGACGATCCCGCCTTCTTCGCCTGGCTCGAGGGCCACTGGCGCGAGTCTTCTGCCGGCGGGCCGGCGCGCGATCCGAGGCGATCGCGACGAGCTGCCGTTCCAAGGCGCGCGTCGTCGCCGCCGACGAGACGCGAGGCCGGGCGAGCGGGCGCTGCTCAATCTCGGGCCACACCTTCGCCCACGCGCTGGAGGCCGCGACCGGCTTCTCCGACCGTCTCGTTCACGGCGAGGCCGTGGCGATCGGCATGGCGCTGGCCTTCGGCTTCTCCGCCGAACTCGGCCATTGCGATGCCGCTGAGGAGGCCGCGCGTCTCCGCGTCATCTGGCCGCCGTCGGCTTGCCGACCCGGATTTCCCAGATCGAAGGCAGCATTCCCGGCGCCGACCGCCTGATGGAACTCATCGTCCAGGACAAGAAGGTCGCGCGCGGCGCGCTCACCTTCATCCTGGCGCGCGGATCGGGCGGGCCTTCGTCGCCCGCGACGTGCCGGCCGACAGCGTTCGGAGTTTCCTCGAAACCCGCATCGAACGATGACCACAACAACATTCGTCCTTCTCGGCGCCGTCGTCTTCCTTCTCGTCATGTCGGCGTTCTTTTCCGGGTCCGAGACCGCCCTGACCGCGGCCTCACGGGCGCGCATGCACCAGTTGCAGCGCGGCGGGGACTGCGGGCGCGCACGGTGTCGCGCCTGCTCGAGGCGCAGCGATCGCCTGATCGGCGCGATGCTGCTCGGCAACAACCTCGTCAACATCCTCGCCTCCGCGCTGGCGACGAGCGTCTCATCCAGCTCTTCGGCGAGCGCCGGCGTGGCATATGCGACACTGGTCATGACCGCGGTCGTGGTGGTCTTCGCCGAAGTGCTGCCCAAGACCTGACGCGATCACCGCCCGGACCGGGTCTCGCTCCTGGTCGTCGCGCCGCTCGTCACGGCTGGTCGTCGCGCTGTTCGGGCCGCTGACCCTCGCGGTCAACTGGCTCGTGCGGCGCGATCCTGCGGCTGTTCGGTGCCAACGTCGAATGCCGACATGGTGTCGGCGCACGAGGAACTGCGCGGCGCCATCGACCTCCTCCACACGGAGGGCGAGGTGGTGCAAGCGAGCGACCGCGACATGCTCGGCGGCATCCTCGACCTGCGCGAACTCGACGTCTCGCGACGTCATGGTCCACCGCACCAGCATGCTGGCGCTCGACGCCGACGACCCTGCCGACAAGATCGTCGGCGACGCGCTGGCGAGCTCCTACACCCGCCTGCCGCTCTGGCAGGGCGAGCCGGAGAACATCGTCGGCGTCCTGCACGCCAAGGACCTGCTGCGCGCCATGGCGGCAACGCAGGGCGATTCGCGCCAAGCTCGACGTCATGTCGATCGCCCGTCCAAGCCGTGGTTCGTGCCCGACACGACGACGCTGCAGGACCAGCTCAACGCCTTTCTCAAGGCGCAAGTCGCATTTCGCCCTGGTCGTCGACGAGTACGGCGAGGTGAAGGGACTGATCACGCTCGAGGACATCCTCGAGGAGATCGTCGGCGACATCGCCGACGAGCACGACGTCGTGGTACAGGGCGTGCGCCCGCAGACCGACGGCTCGTTTATCGTCGGACGGCTCGGTGCCGATCCGCGACATCAACCGCGCGATGGACTGGCACCTGCCCGACGAGGAGGCGACGACCATCGCCGGCCTGGTCATCCACGAGGCGCAAGCAGATCCCCGAGCCCGGCCAGGAATTCACCTTCCACGGATTCCGCTTCGAGGTGCTGCGCAAGAGCCGCAACCGGTAACGTCGCTCAGGATCACGCCCGTCGGCAAGCTGGCCAAGGCCAAGCCGCCGCGCGCCGCGGAGAGCGCGAAGGGCCGGCAGGCCTGAGCGGGCGGACCCGGGCTATTCGCCGGGAGCTTTCGCCGAGATCGCCAGGGCGTGGACGCGCTCGCGCAGTTCCTCGGCCAGATCTCGTTGACCATCCGGTGGCGCTGGACGCGGCCCTGGCCCTCGAAGGCCACCGCCACGAGCTTCACGCGGAAATGCGTCTCTCCGCCCTCCCGCGATCCGGCGTGGCCGGCATGGAGGTGGGATTCGTCGATGACGTCGAGCGAGGCGGGCGAGAAAGCCGCCGTCAACTTTTCGATAATTCGATCTCGCATGGTCATGATCGTGTCCATATCTCATATGCATCTGTGGAGCGAGTACCCGAGGGGGGTGCTTGTATCGCTACCGACCCCTACACATAATCCGCAGCCATGAAGCTCGACTCCAAATGGTTCGACCGCATCCGCATCCACCGCCGGGAAAAGCCCCCGGTGGAGGAACGGCAGCCGCGCTGCGAGGCGCCCGGCTGCCGGCAACCGGCGCCGCATCGCGCGCCGAAGGGGCGGATGCACGAGGGCGAGTATTTCCGTTTCTGCCTCGACCACGTGCGCGAGTACAACCGCTCGTACAACTGGTTCAACGGCATGTCGGACGCCGACATCGCGGCCTGGCAGGCTTCGCGGGTGACCGGCCACCGGCCGACCTGGTCGATTGGCCAGAACTCGCATCCCGGCGGCCGCGGCCGGGGAGCGCGGGATGGCTTGGGGCCGGATTCCGTCAACGACCCGTTCGGGTTCTTCCACGAGGGTGATTTCGGCGGCGCGGCGACGACCGAGCGCAGGCGCGTCGGCAACGCCGAGCGCAAGTCGCTCGACGCGCTCGGGCTTGACGAAACCGCGACGGGCCCCGAAATCAAGTCGCGATACAAGCAGCTGGTGAAGCGCCATCATCCGGACGCCAACGGCGGCGACCGGAGCAAGGAAGGCCGCCTGCGCCAGATCATCGAGGCCTATGCCATGCTGAAGGCCTCCGGGTTCTATCCCGATTGCGATGCCCACTGGCGCCGGGCGCGATTGGTGACTAAAGTCCGGCCCGCTTCACGCCATCGAAATACAGGACAGGTGGGCGCCGGAGGGCGTTCCGCCAAGCTGGAGAAAGCATGATCAGCGAAGCCACCGAGGCACACTCCCTGCCCGACATGAAGGTTTCGGTCAGGCAGGTGTTCGGAATCGATTCCGACTCGAAGTGCCGGCCTATTCCGAGCCCGACGAGCACGTCCCGGACGTCGACGCGGACTATCAGTTCAACCGCGAGACGACGCTGGCCATTCTGGCCGGCTTCGCCCACAACCGCCGCGTCCTCGTGCAGGGGTACCACGGCACGGGCAAGTCGACGCATATCGAGCAGGTGGCCGCCCGCCTCAACTGGCCCTGCGTGCGCGTCAATCTCGACAGCCACATCAGCCGCATCGACCTCGTCGGCAAGGATGCGATCGTCCTGAAGGAAGGCCTCCAGGTCACCGAGTTCCAGCGATGGTATCCTGCCCTGGGCGCTGCAGACCAACACCGCGTTGGTCTTCGACGAATACGACGCCGGCCGTCCCGACGTGATGTTCGTGATCCAGCGCGTGCTCGAGTTGTCGGGCAAGCTGACGCTGCTCGACCAGCGCCGCGTCATCCGCCCGCATCCCGCCTTCCGGCTGTTCGCGACGACCAACACCATCGGGCTGGGCGACACGTCGGGGCTCTATCACGGCACCCAGCAGATCAACCAGGGCCAGATGGACCGCTGGTCGATCGTGGTCACGCTCAACTACCTGCCGCACGACGACGAGGTCGACATCATCCTCGCCAAGGCGAAGCACTATCGCTCGGAGGAGGGCCGGCAGACGGTGTCTCGCATGGTCCGCGTCGCGGAACTCACGCGCAACGCCTTCATGAACGGCGACCTGTCCACCGTGATGAGCCCGCGCACGGTCATCACCTGGGCCGAGAACGCCGAGATCTTCGGCGACGTCGGCATGGCGTTCCGGCTGACCTTCCTCAACAAGTGCGACGAGGTCGAGCGCGGGATCGTGGCCGAGTTTTACCAGCGCTCCTTCGGCAAGGAGCTGCCGGAATCCACGGTCAACCTGGCGCTGAACTGAGGCGCGCCGAAGGGCAGCGGATGCAGAAGAACGGCTCTTCGGGACGCGGCACGCCCAACGAGGCTTTCAAGCGCGCCGTCGGTGCCGCGGTGCGGGCGATCGCGGGCCGCGCCGACCTCGAGGTCTCGTTCGCGTCCGACCGCGCCAGCGTCTCGGGCAACTCGGTCAAGCTGCCCGAGCCGCCACGGAAGATGTCGACCGCCGACGCCGCCGTGACGCGCGGGCAGTCCGACGCGCTCGCCCTCCGGTTCGCCTGCCACGACCAGGCCGTGCATCGGCGCCTCGCGCCGACGGGGCGCAACGCGCGGGCACTGTTCGAGGCGGTTGAGCAGGCGCGCTGCGAGGCGATCGGCTGCAACCGGCTCGAGGGCGTGGCCGGCAATATCGGCGCCATGCTGGAGGCCCGATATGCGCGCATGAACCTCTCCCAGGCCGAAAGCCGCGCCGACGTCCCGCTCGAGGAGGCCGTGGCGCTGATCGCCCGTGAGCGGATGACAGGCATCGCACCGCCGGAAAGCGCGGCCAGGATCGTGGAGCTGTGGCGGTCCTGGATAGAGGAGAAGGCGGGCGACGACCTCGAACGGCTCAGCCACACGGCCGACGACCAACGGCTCTACGCGCAGATCGTGCGCGACCTCATCGCCTCGCTCGACATGGCCGACGAACTCGGGGCCGATCGCGACGAGGACGAGGAGGGCGAGGAGAACGACGGGGAGGATTCCTCCGACACCTCCGGCGAGGAGAACCAGCAGGCCGAGCGCGAAGCCTCCGACGCGATGTCGATGGAGGACGCGACCGATCCCGGCGAGGACGACGAGGCCGACGCCCAGGCGGATCGCTCGCAGGCCGACGAGTTCGAGACCGATGGCGAGACCGACGACGCCACCGACGCGACCGAGCCGTGGCGGCCCAACTTTCCCTTCTCGAACATGGCCGGCCCCGACGCCTATCGCATCTACACCTCGCGCTTCGACGAGACGGTCTTGGCCGAGGAATTGTGTGACGTCGACGAACTGGAACGGCTGCGCGGCTTCCTGGACAAGCAGCTCTCCCACCTTCAGGGCGTCGTCACGCGGCTCGCCAACCGCCTGCAGCGCCGCCTCATGGCACAGCAGAACCGGGCCTGGGAGTTCGACCTCGAGGAGGGCGTGCTCGACGCGGCACGGCTGAACCGCGTCGTCATCGACCCGATGCATCCCCTGTCCTTCAAACACGAGAAGGACACCAACTTCCGCGACACGGTGGTCACGCTGCTGCTCGACAATTCGGGCTCGATGCGCGGCCGGCCGATCACGGTGGCGGCGACCTGCGCGGACATCCTTGCGCGCACGCTCGAGCGCTGCGGCGTCAAGGTCGAGATCCTCGGATTCACGACGCGGGCCTGGAAGGGCGGTCAGAGCCGGGAGGCATGGCTTGCCTCGGGCAAGCCCGCGTCGCCCGGCCGGCTCAACGACCTCAGGCACATCGTCTACAAGGCCGCCGACATGCCGTGGCGGCGGGCGCGGCGCAATCTCGGGCTGATGATGCGCGAGGGGCTCCTGAAGGAGAACATCGACGGCGAGGCGCTCGCCTGGGCGCATGATCGGCTGCTGGCGCGGCCCGAGCAGCGGCGCATCCTGATGATGATCTCCGACGGCGCGCCGGTCGACGATTCCACGCTGTCGGTCAATCCGGGGAACTATCTCGAGCGCCACCTGCGCCGCGTCATCGAGGAGATCGAGACGCGCTCGCCGGTCGAGCTGATCGCCATCGGCATCGGCCACGACGTGACGCGCTACTACCGCCGCGCGGTGACCATCGTCGATGCCGAGGAACTTGGCGGCGCGATGACGGAAAAGCTCGCCGAATTGTTCGAGGAGACCGGCCGCGCGCCGGTTCGCCGCATGCCGCGCAAGGCGCCGGCCGGCACGGCCTGAGCGGTGCGGGGCGCCGTCCGGCTGGCGCTGGTCGCCTGGCTCTTCGTCCTGCCGGCCGCCGCCGAGCCGCTCACGATCGACGCGTCGGACCTCACGGCCTTCGATCCGCGCGATCCCGGCCGCGACGGTTTCGGCGCGCTGACGTTCCTCGGCGGGCTCGTCCTGTCGTCGGCCGACGGCCGCTTCGGCGGCATCTCGGGAGCGGAAATCTCGCCCGACGGCGGCCGCCTTCTCCTGCTCACCGATCGCGCCCACCTGATCTCCGCCGACCTTGTCTCTCGCGACGGCCGCCCCGCCGCGCTCGCGGGCGCGCGGATCCACCAGCTCGTCGACGAGGCCGGCCAGCCGATCCCGGAGGGTGCCAACTCCGATTCCGAGGCCCTGCGAGCATCCGATGGCGCGGGGCTCGGAGACGAGGTGCTCGTTGCCTTCGAGCGCAACGACCGCGTCGTGCGCTACGCCATCGATACCGCCGGTGCGCCGTCCGCCGCCCGGCGAATGGCGGTGCCCGACGCGGTCGCATCCCTGCCGAGGAACGAGGGGCTCGAGGCGGTCGCGGTGTTGCCGCCGCGCGCGCCGCGCGCCGGCGCGATCGTGATGGTCGCCGAAGCCGATTTCAGCCGAGCCGGGACGTATTCCCGCCTGGATGTCGGAGGACGGCCGCGTGACGTTGTTCCGGCTCGCGCGCCGCGACGACTTCAAGGTCACCGACGCGGTGGCGCTGCCCGACGGCGACGTCGTCGTGCTGGAGCGGCGGCTCGCGCTCCTCACCGGGCTGTCGATGCGGCTGCGCAGGTTCCACGCATCGCAGATCGAGCCGGACGCGGTGATCGACGGAGAGGTGCTGATGACCGCGACGATGGCCTACGAGGTCGACAACATGGAAGCGCTCGCGGCACACCGCGACGGGGAGGGCCGGACGGTCCTGACGATACTGTCGGACGACAACTTCATCCGCTTCCAGCGCACGCTCCTGCTGCAGTTCGCGCTGGAGGACTGAGCGGCGTCAGGACTGGGTCGCGGGGATGCGCGAGCTCAGAAGCCAGTAGGGCGCCAGCATCGCCATCGCATGCGCGACCTTCACGAGGAAATCGAAGAAGGCCCAGCCCATCCACACAGGCAGGACCATTCCGAAATAGCTCGCCTCGCCGATACCGGTTCCGGCAAAGGCCAGCGTGAAGAAGAGCGCGGTGTCGAGCGCGGAGCCGAGCAGGGAGGAGGCGAGCGGGGCCTGCCACCAGGCGCGGTGGCGCAGCCGGTGGAAGACGCCGACGTCGAGTAGCTGCGCGCAGATGAAGGCGGTGCCCGAGGCAAGCGCGATGCGCGGCGTGGCGAACACGAAGGACAGCACGACCGCGACGGCGAAGCCGACGAGCGCCACCTTGCGCGCCGTCGCGGGGCCGAAGCGCCGGTTCGTCAGGTCGGTGACGAGGAAGGCGAAGGGGTAGGTGAACGCGCCCCAGGTGAGATAGTCCGCGAGGCCGAACGGCTCGAACGGATACTGCACCAGCACGTTCGAGGCGACGACGACGAGCGCCATCGCCGCCACGGGCAGCGCGAAGAGACGGTAGGGGGACATCTGCGAGCCGCGCATGTCGCGGCATCCTTCCCGGGTCAGGAGGCGGCGACGGCCTTGGCGACCTCGCGCTTGAGGACGCGGGCGCGGTCGGACAGCTCCTCGTCGCGGGCCTTGGCCAGGAACTGGTCGAGGCCGCCGCGATGCTCGACGCTGCGCAGCGCGTTGGCGGAGATGCGCAGGCGCACGCTCTTGCCCAGCGCGTCGCTCAGGAGCGTGACCTCGCACAGGTTGGGCAGGAAGCGCCGGCGCGACTTGTTGTTCGCGTGGCTCACATTGTTGCCGGTCAGGACGCCCTTGCCGGTCAGCTCGCAACGCCGGGCCATGATCTCAAATCCTCGGGTTCTGGCGGCCGGCCATCGCCGGCGGCCGGTCTCGGCACCTGCCGATTAATTGGAATTCGGCGGAGGGTATAGTCACGGGCGGGCAAAGCGTCAAGCGCGCCGGGCATCGAACGGCCGGCCACGATGTGGTCCCAATCGTCGGATAACCAATCCTTAACCGTGCCGGGCGAGCTTCGATGGCTGCGGGACGCGCGGCGTTCTTTCGGAAGGCGTGACGGGTTATGGCGAGTGTTGCGTTGGCGGCGTGGCGCCGGGCGATCGCGGTATCGGGCATGTTGGCCGCTCTGGCGGCGACGACCCTGCCCGACAGGGCGGCGGCCGAGGACTACCGCTTCAATGTCGATTATCGCATCTCGCTCAACGGCCTGCCGATCGGCAGGGCGTCGCTCGGCGGGACGTTCGACGGCGCGGACTACCGGCTCGATGGGCAGGGCAGGCTGACGGGCATCGCGGGAGCTTTGTTCGACTATTCGGGCACCGCCGCCGCCGCGGGCCGCCTCAGGGCCGGCCGCATCGCGCCGTCCGCCTTCAGCGCCGACGCATCGGACGGCAAGGAGCTGATGTCGGTACGCATGACGCTCGTCAACGACGGCGTGCGCCGGGTCAACCTGAAGCCCGAATTGAAGCCGCATCAGGCGAACCACCCCCACAGGGTCAAGATCACCGACGAGCACCGGCGCAACGTCATGGCATCCGATGAGCGCCCTGATCGCGCCGGGCGGGTTCGACGGCGAGAACTTCGACCGCTCGATCTGCAACCGTTCGGTGCCGATCTTCAATGGCCGCGAGCGCTTCGACGTCAGGTTGCAGTACCAGGGCATCCGCACGGTTGAGAGCGCGTCGCCCGACGGCTATTCGGGTCCGGTCCTCGTCTGTGCCGCGCGCTACTGGCCGGTGGCCGGCCACCGCTCGGACAAGGAAGAGATCGCCTATGTCCGCGACAAGGTCGTTTTCGAGGTGATGCTGGCGCCGGTCGCCGGGTCCGACCTCGTCGTGCCGTATCGCGCGTCCGTCTCGACCATGCTCGGCGCGGGCGCGATTCAGGCGACCAGCATCACAGCGAAGGGCGCGTTGACCTCGCGCTCGGCCGCGCTCGCCAACTAGCACCGGGATTTCTGCCACCGGAAAGGTGCCTCGGGCCATCCGTCCGGCCGCGACCTCGCCCGTCGAACCAGCCAGCCTCCGCCGCCGCCCATGCGTTGCCACCCACGGTCTGGAACGAATCGGCAATTGCCGCGAGTCAGCGATTTGGGCGGCTTTTGTTCTTCCCGCGTTCCCGGCGTTAACGCTGCTTGGAATTTCGTCCCGATGCGGGACATCGGCTCGGGTAGGATGAGCGGCCGCGGCTTTACAAGGCGGGGCGAAGATGCCACAGGGCGCCGCCTGAAAGGCGTCAGGGCCAAGCGAGGGGTTGTTTCATGAGCGAGGTCGAAGTCGGCCATCATCCGGCGGCGCGAAGCCGTACGGTGACCGCCGTGCTCGGTCCGACCAACACCGGCAAGACCCATCTCGCGATCGAGCGGATGCTGGGCCATTCGTCGGGCATCATCGGCCTGCCGCTGCGGCTTCTCGCGCGCGAGGTCTATAACCGGATCGTCGAGCGGCTCGGCCCCGACGCGGTGGCGCTCGTCACCGGCGAGGAGAAGATCAAGCCGGCGAACCCGCGCTACTGGGTATCGACGGTCGAGGCGATGCCGCGCGACCTGGACGTCGCCTTCGTCGCGGTCGACGAGGTGCAGCTCGCCGCCGATCTCGATCGCGGCCACGTCTTCACCGACCGGGTCGCTGCAGCATGCGCGGGCGCGAGGAGACGCTGCTGCTCGGCGCGGCCACCATGCGGCCGATCCTCACCCGGCTGATGCCGGGGCTCAACGTCGTCACCCGGCCGAGGCTGTCGCAGCTCGCCTATGCCGGCGAGAAGAAGATCACGCGCCTGCCGCGGCGCACCGCCGTCGTCGCCTTCTCCGCCGACGAGGTCTACGCCATCGCCGAGCTGATCCGCCGCCAGCGCGGCGGCGCCGCGGTGGTCATGGGCGCGCTCAGCCCGCGCACCCGCAACGCCCAGGTCGAGATGTACCAGAACGGCGACGTCGACTTCCTCGTCGCCACCGACGCCATCGGCATGGGTCTCAACCTCGACGTCGACCACGTCGCCTTCGCATCGAGGCGCAAGTTCGACGGCTGGCAGTTCCGCGACCTGACCGCCGCCGAGATGGCCCAGGTCGCCGGCCGCGCCGGGCGTCATCTCAGGGATGGCACCTTCGGCGTCACCGGCCGGGTCGATCCGCTCGATGCCGAGCTCGTGGAGCGCGCTCGAAAGCCACGACTTTCGCCCCGGTCGAGCTGTTGCAGTGGCGCAATCCCGACCTCGACTTCTCCTCCCTCGACGCGCTCCAGTCGAGCCTCGCCGCGCCGCCGCGCGAACAGGGCCTGACGCGGGCGCCGGGCGGCGACGACGTGCAGGCGCTGGAGATCGCGGCGCGCGACCCGGATATCGCCGGCCTGGCGGCCGGTGCCGCGGCGGTCGAGCGGCTGTGGGAGGTCTGCCAGGTGCCGGACTACCGCAAGATCGCGCCGGCCAACCACGCCGACCTCGTCGCGACAATCTACACCCACCTGATGCGCGAGGGCCGGATCGCCGACGACTGGTTCGCGGGGCAGGTGGCCTTCGCCGACAACACCGAGGGCGACATCGACACGCTGTCGAACCGCATCGCGCATATCCGCACCTGGACCTTCGTCGCCAACCGGCCGGACTGGCTCGCCGATCCGGTCCATTGGCAGGAGACGACGCGGGCGGTGGAGGACCGGCTGTCGGACGCGCTGCACGAGCGCCTGACGCAGCGCTTCGTCGACCGCCGCACCGCCGTGCTGGCGCGCCGGCTGCGGGAGAACGACGACCTCGTCTCCGACATCGACGCCGCGGGCGAGGTGTCGGTGGAGGGCCAGCATGTGGGCCGGCTCGAGGGCCTGCGCTTCACGCCGGACCCGAGCGCGGAGGGCAATCACGGCAAGGCCGTCTCGGCGGCCGCGCGCAAGGCGCTGGCGGGCGAATTGTCGGCTCGTGCCGAGGCGTTGTGCCGGGCTTCAGACGACGCGCTGAAGCTCGCGCTCGACGGAACCGTTTTCTGGAAGGAGGCGCCGGTCGGGCGTCTGGAGAAGGGCGAACGGGCGCTCGGCCCGCGCGTCGTCCTGATCGCCGACGAACTGCTCGTCGGCGCGCCGCGCCAGAAGGTCGAGGAGAAGCTTTCCGGCTGGCTCGGCCGGCGGATCGGCACGCTGCTGGCGCCGCTGGTCGCCATGGAGACCGACGAGACGATCTCCGGCATGGCGCGCGGCATCGCCTTCCAGCTCGTCGAGGCGCTCGGCGTGCTGGAACGCTCGCGTGTCGCCGAGGAGGTCAAGTCGCTGCCGCAGGAGGAGCGCGCCGCGCTGCGCCGGCATGGCGTTCGCTTCGGCGCCCACCATCTGTTCGTGCCGGCATTGATGAAGCCCGGCCCGCGCATCTTCGCCGCCCAGCTCTGGGCGCTGCATCACGGCGGGCTCGCGCAGCCGGGGTTCACCGACCTTGCCGCGCTGGCCGCGTCCGGCCGCATGTCGGTGCCGGTGGAGCCGGGGACGGCGCGCGGCCTCTATCGCGGGCTCGGCTACCGGCCCTGCGGGGGGCGCGCGATCCGCGTCGACATCCTGGAGCGCCTCGCCGACCTGATCCGCACCGCGCTGTCCTGGCGCCCGGCGACCGAGACCATGCCGCCGCCCGGCGCGGTGGACGGACGGGTCTTCTCGGTGACCGAGGCGATGACGTTGCTTGCCGGCTGCGCCGGCGACGACTTCGCCGAGATCCTGGGCTCGCTGGGATATCGCAGCGAGCGCCGGCCCAATCCCGCGCTGCAAAGCGCACCGACGGTGGCCGCGGCCGGATCGAGGCCCCGCCCCGGAAGTCGAGGAGGCGCCGGAGATCGCCGCGGACGACACCGATCCGGCGACGCCGGCGGAAGCCATGGCCGCCGAGGCCCCCACGGAGCCCTCCGCGGACGCTCCCGTTGCGCCTGCCCCGGCGGAGGCCGATGTGGCGCCCGCGATCACGGCCGATGAGGTCGCCGCGGAGATCGTGGTCTGGCGCGCCGGCCGGCCGTCCCAGCCGCGCGGTCGCCCGGAACAGGGCGGGCGTGCGCGGCAGCGTGGCGAGACGCAGGCCGGTGCCGACGACGGCAGGTCGCGCGAGGGTTCCAGGAAGGGCCGCCGCAAGGGCAAGCCGCGGCCGCAGCAGGGCGGCAGCAAGCCCGCGCCGGCGCCGGCCCCGCGCGCGCCGCGTCCGCAGAAGGGCCCCGATCCCCTGTCCCCCTTCGCGGCGCTGGCCGCCTTGCGCGACGAGCTGACTTCCCGCGAGCGATGAGGCAAATCGCCGCAAAGGATGCGGATTGAGCGAGACGCAGCGCATCGACAAGTGGCTTTGGCATGCGCGCGTGGCGCGCACGCGCACGTCGGCGGCGGGGCTTGTCACCGGCGGGCAGGTGCGGGTCAATAGCGCGCGGGTTGTCAAGCCCGGCCATGGCGTGCGCGCCGGCGATGTCGTCACCGTGGGGATGACGGGCCGCGTGATGGTTCTGCGGGTCGAGGCGCTCGCCGCCCGCCGGGGTCCGGCACCGGAGGCACGGCTCACCTACACCGATCTCTCCCCGCCGCCGCTGCCGCGGCCCCCGGCCGCGTTTCGCGAGCCGGGAACCGGCCGTCCGACCAAGCGCGACCGGCGCGCGATCGAGAGCCTGAAGCGCGGCGTTCCAAGGTCCGGCGATTCCGCGGAATAACGTTTCCCGGCAGCCCCTTGAACGCCGGGGGCAAAAGGGATACGAGCGATCCCGAGCCCACCCGGACAGGGCTGTGCGCGGAGCAGGCCATGACCTACATCGTCAACGACAATTGCATTCGCTGCAAATACATGGATTGCGTCGAAGTCTGTCCGGTGGACTGCTTCTACGAAGGCGAGAACATGCTCGTCATTCATCCAGACGAGTGCATCGACTGCGGCGTGTGCGAGCCCGAATGCCCGGTGGAGGCGATCAAGCCCGACACCGAGCCGGGCCTGGAGCAGTGGCTCAAGGTGAACGCCGAGTTCGCCGAGAAGTGGCCGAACATCACGATCAAGCGCGATCCTCCCGCCGACGCCAAGGAGTGGGAGGGCGTTGCCGGCAAGTTCGAGACCCAGTTCTCGGCCGAGCCGGGCGAGGGCGACTGACGCGCGGCCAGTGCGCGCCCTTGGCGCGATCTCCCCGACCCACCATATCTAGCGTTCGACCGCCGCGCCGGACTGCCATGTCAGTGATGGCTCCGACGGCGGGAATCCAGGCGATTATGCGAGCCGCGCGGCGACCCGGGCGGGGACTTTTCCCGTAAAGCTTGGATTTATAAAGAAAATGTGGTACGCTCTTTCACATCGTCGGTAGCCTTCCTTAACCGCACCGCTCGGGTACACCCCCCGGGCGTATTTTGTAACCGGCCGACTTCTGGTTGGGCCGGGAGGTGTTCATCGGCCTCGTCGTCGGTGGACCGACAGATCGGTTCGGCTGGCCCATGCGGCCGGCCAAGGCGGAAGGCGGGTCGGGCGAAACGGGGTCAGGCGAGGCGACATCTGTTCGTCGCCATTCAGGAGTTTCGAGCGGGTATGACGACGATCAAGAACAAGAAGTTCCAGCAGCGCCAGGGTTTCAAGACCAGCGAGTACATCGTCTATCCCGCGCATGGCGTGGGCCAGATCGTGGCGATCGAGGAGCAGGAAGTCGCGGGCGCCAAGCTCGAACTGTTCGTGATCAGCTTCGAGAAGGACAAGATGACGCTGCGCGTCCCCACCGCCAAGGTCGGCAGCGTGGGCATGCGCAAGCTGTCCGAGGACATGGTGGTCGGCAAGGCCCTGCACGTCCTCAAGGGCCGCGCCCGCGTCAAGCGCACGATGTGGAGCCGCCGGGCGCAGGAATACGAGGCCAAGATCAATTCCGGCGATCTGATCGCGATCGGCGAGGTGGTGCGCGACCTGCACCGCGCCGAGAGCCAGCCCGAGCAGTCCTATAGCGAGCGCCAGCTCTACGAGGCCGCGCTCGATCGTATGGCGCGCGAAGTCAGCGCCGTGAAGCGCGTCACCGAGACCGAGGCGATCCGTGAGATCGAGGCGATGCTGGCCAAGGGCCCGCGCCGCGGCGCCGCGGCGGAGACCGCCGACAACTCGGACGAGGACGAACGCGACGAAGCCGCGTAATCGCCGGGACGCACTTTCCGATCACCGAATTGTGCGCCGCCCGGCCTTCAAGCCGGGCGGCTTTTCTGTTTTGATTCCGGTGAAACCGATGCCGTCCGGATCAGTTGACTGAACCGAGACTGCCGATTCCGCGTAGAATCGGACGTAAGGATCCGGAGAACCGCTGGTCATCTCGAGATGCAGACCACGATGAGCCCCCGCCGCCAGTTCGTTCGGGCGGCGATGAACGCGCCCTACCTCGCCAGGGACGAGGAGCGCGAACTCGCGGTCAGATGGCGCGAGAACGGCGACGAGGACGCGCTGCACCGCCTCACCCACGCGCATATGCGTCTCGTCATCGCGATCGCCGCGCGGTTCCGTCATTTCGGCCTGCCGATGAACGACCTGATCCAGGAAGGCCATGTCGGCCTCCTGGAGGCCGCTGCCCGCTTCGAGCCGGAGCGCGAGGTCCGTTTCTCGACCTATGCCACATGGTGGATACGCGCCTCGATCCAGGATTACATCCTCCGCAACTGGTCGATCGTGCGCGGCGGCACGAGCTCGACGCAGAAGGCGCTGTTCTTCAATCTGCGGCGCCTGCGCGCACGGCTTGGCCAGGGCCCGCAGCCGATGGCCGAGCGCGAGATGTACAAGGAGATCGCCACCGCGATCGGCGTGTCGGAGGACGATGTCGCGCTGATGGATTCGCGTCTGTCGGCGCCTGACACCAGCCTCAACGCGCCGGTTCTGGAAACGGACGGAAGCGCGGAGCGGCAGGATTTCCTCGTCTCCGACGCGCCGCTGCAGGACGAGGTGGTTGGCGAGTCCATCGATCGCGAAAAGCGCCGCAAGCGCCTGTATGTGGCGTTGCGTGTCCTGACCGATCGCGAACTCAGGATCGTGCGGGAGCGCAGGCTCAAGGAGAACGGCGCCACCCTCGAGGCGCTGGGCAGGGCGCTGGGCATCTCGAAGGAGCGTGTCCGGCAGATCGAGAGCCGCGCGCTCGAGAAGCTTCGCACGGCGCTGACCGGCGGCGTGGACACGGCTTTCGTCTGACGGGAGCGCGTCTCAGCGCGCGATTATCTTCACGAGGTCTCCGGGCCGGACCCGGTCGCTCGGCGACAGTCCGTTGAGCGCGCGGAAGCGCTCGACGGGGTGGTTGTCGAACGCCATCGTCGCGGCAATCGACTCCACCGTATCGGCCGGACCGACCCGCACGACGCTGATGCGCTGCTGGCGGATCTGGCGGGCCTGGTCCTGCGGGATGAGGGTGAAGGTCCGCGCGGCGGTCGCCAGTTCCGCCTCGCGTGCCGCGTCCAGTTCGCGCGACGCCAGGATGAAGCGATAGACGGTTGTCCCGCGCCCGCGTATCGCGGCCACCCGGAAGTCCCAGGCATTGCCGCGGACCGTGGCGAGCGCGGCCGGCAGGCCGTTGATGGAGACCTCCTCCACCGGCCCGACATCGCCGCCGCGCACCGCATCCTCCGACAGATAGTCGGCGAGGCTCGTCGCGCTTGCGACCGTGACGGTGTCGAAGCGCACGATGTCGCCGGCCGGCGAGAAACCCACCACCGCGCGCGGCGTGTTCTCCAGCGCATAGCCCTGGGGAAGGGTGAAGGTGAAGCCGAGTTCCGGGTGAATGAAGGTGCGCCCCTGCACGAAGCCCTCGCGCGGGTTGTCGCCATAGGGCAGGCCGTTGATCACCCGGAGATAGCTCTCGCGGTCGCGGCGAGCATCCGGGCGGCGTTCGGCCACGCGGGCCTCGCGTTCGGCTGCGATGATGCGTTGCGGTGTCGCGGGATGGGTCGCGTACATGTCCACCCTGCTCGGATCGTATTCCTGGTGGAGCGTGCGGGTATGCAGCTCCGTCTGGCGTTCCAGCGAGCGCAGGAAGTCGATGGCGCCCTGCGGATCGTATCCGGCGCGCGCGGCGGTACGGATGCCGATCACGTCGGCCTCCAGCTCCTGCTGGCGCGAGAACTGGGCGAGCCTGCCGCGCGTCAGCGCCATGGCGGCCGCCCCGGCGTCGGGGTCCTGCACGATGTCCGACACGACCTGGCTGACGATCGAGGCCGACACGGCCTGCTCCTCGCGCAATATGGCGTGGCGGGCCGTCACATGCGCCATCTCGTGGGCCAGCACGGCTGCGATCTCTGCGGAGTCGTTGGACAGCGCGAGGAGGCCGCGGGTCACGTAGATGTATCCGCCGGGGAGCGAGAAGGCGTTGATCGACGGGGAATTCAGGACGGTGACGCGGTAGCCGAGCTCGGGACGGTCGGAATACCGCCGCAGGTCCTCGACCGTGGCGTCGAGATAGTTCTGCAGGTCCGGCTCCACATAGGTGCCGCCGAAGGCGGTCACGATGCGCGGATGCTCGCGCTGGCCGAGCGCCGTCTCGCGGGCGTCGAAACCCTCGTTGGCCGGCGCGGACGGGGGCGAGAAGAGGCCGCCGGCGCTATCGAGGCCGGCGCCGCCCATGCAACCGGCGAGCAGCATTGCCGCGGCGACGACGATGCTCGCCGCGCGGACCCTGTGCCACAATCCCGATCTGTGCGCTCTAGCGGTCGTCCACAAGCTCGATCTGCTCCGGATGCGTTGCCTCGATCGCCGGGCCGCGCTCGTCGAGAATCCAACCCCTGACCCGTACGACGCTCCCGGAAAGTCCGGAGAGATCAAGTCCGGTGTCTGCGAATCGGTCCCTGTCCCTGCCCGAAACGACGACGGTGAAATCCTCGTTCCAATACGTGCCGAAATTAAGGTACGTCCTGGCGCGCCTCTCGCCGACCGACAGGACGGTGCCCTGCACTATGGCATAGGTACCCGCCGAAGGCAGAATCTCCGCCGGCCGGTCGGCACGATGGATCCGGCTCCCGCCGTCCCGCCAAAGTCCCAGACGCGCGCCGCGCGCCGCTGCTTCCCGCGCGAGAAGATCGCGGGCGCACGCGCGATTGTCCGCGAAGGAATAGGCCCTGGCGAGCCCCATGTCCACAAGCGCGCCCTGAACCCAGAGCCCGCCCTCCCCGGCAAAGACCTGGGCGAGCCTCCGCCCGCGCCTGTCCTCCCGGCGGCCCCCGTACCCCATGACGACCGCCCGTCCCGCCACCTCCGTCTCGAGCCAGGCCCGCGCCGCCTCGGATTCGGGCGTGCCGTCCCCGACGCCGAGCGCCCCGACGAGCCGCACCTCCACCCCGTCCGACAGGCGCAACGTCTCGCCGTCGATCACCTCCGAGACGACACCGCTCTCGCTGCGCACGAGGTCGCACGGCGCCTCGAGCGCGGCCGCGCCGGCGGGAACGACAACCACAAGCGCGCCCGCCGCGAGCCACAGGCTGCACAGCGTGCCGGTCTGTGATAGAAGGTCGCGCAACTTGGCTCCAGGTCCCCGTAGCTCAGCAGGATAGAGCATCAGATTCCTAATCTGAGGGTCGCAGGTTCGAATCCTGCCGGGGACGCCAATGCCCCAGTCATGTGACGTGTGGGACTGGCGGCGGCCGACCGGGTGGTCACCATATGGTCACCACGATTGCAGAGATGGCAAGCCGACAAGGATGTTGAGAAGTCAACCGGATCGTCCGCGTCACAGCGATTGACCGGGCCGAGCTCAGCCAGTGCATACGTCCCGGCAAGGGGATGCCCGGACGCTGCATTGCATTAGGCTCGAATGGATTTCGAGCGTTTTTACAGCTTGGTGCGAATGCCGGGCCTTCCGACGGCCCAGCATCCGCATCACCTACCTGTCTATTGCTGGGCGGCCTCGACGAGCGGCTTGTAGCGTTCCATCACGTCCGTCATATCGCCGATCAGCGTCCGCGCACCTTCAGGGTCGAGATAGGTCAGATCGCGACCTCCCTGCTCCAGGCTTGCAAGATAGGCGTCTGAATTGACCGACTCCCGAACCGCATCCACGAGCCGCTGGAATCCGTCCGGGTTGTTTTCCGCGAAGGCCGTCGTGGTCGCGACGCCCACGGCGAACTGAAGATTCGAGATCTCGAACTCGTCGCCCAGTTGCTCCTCGAACGTGGGGGCATCGGGGAACAGGCCGTTTCTCTCCTGGGCCACGACACCAAGTCCTCTAATGTCGCCGCTCACCGCGGAGATGGAGGCGGGCCGGCTGATGCCGAGATCGAAGTGCTTGCCGACAACTCCCGTCATCACATCCGAGCCTCCGCCGACATTGACCGCTCGGAAGCTCACACCCGCCTGGTCCTCGATCTGAACGAGCGTCAGATAGTGCTCGCCCGTGAACGAGCCGATGGCGACCGTCAGTTCGCCCGGCCGCTCGCGGGCCGCTTCGATGAGGTCGTTCATGTCCTCGTAGGGCAAATCCTTCGAGGTGAACCAGATCGGCACGTCGCCGCTGACGATTGCCACGGGCGCGAAATCCTCGAGACCGTACGAGGGGTTCTGGTAGACCTGCGTTCCGATGATGTGAGGCAGAACGAGCGCGGCGATCGTGTACCCGTCGTCCCCCTGTGCGAGGGCCGTCTGATAGCCGACCTGGCCGCTTCCCCCGGGGCGATAGTCGATCAGGACGGGAACGCCCAGCCGCTCTTCGAGAAGCGGCTTCAGCGGCAGCATCAACTGGTCGACGCCACCTCCTGGCGAAAAGGGGACAATCAATGTGACCTCCCGCTCCGGCCATTCAGCCTTCGCTGCCCCGGTCAGGGCGAAGGCGACCGTGGCCCCGAGGACCAAGCTCCTGAGAACGGAGTTCATCGATTTCTCTCCTCTACATTCTGGGTGAAGGAGGCATTCGGACAACGCCACGCAGTGTCGCCTGATCCGCCTCCAAACTATTCGAGCTCGGAAGCCGCGCCTGCGTATTGGGCGGTATTCAGAATGTGATTGCAATCCATATTTCCAATCGTATTCTACTCGAAAGTCGTTTGAAGGTCAGTTGGAAGTCCATGCGCCGGGCGCTGCCGGTGGTTCTGGCTGGCGGTCGGTTCGGAGAGAAAGGATCGACGCGCATGGGACGTCACGTGGTCATAATCGGCGCAGGCGCGATCGGTGCCGTCAGCGCGATCGAAAGCTTGCGGTCGGGCCATCGCGTGACGATCGTGGAGCCGTCTCTTCCGGGCGGGGAGCAGGCCTCCAGCTACGGCAATGCGGGATGGCTGTCCTCTCATTCCGTCATTCCGCCGGCTACTCCCGGAGCATGGAAGAACGTCCCCAGATACCTGTCCGATCCCCTCGGGCCGCTGTCTATCCGGTGGTCCTATCTGCCCCGGATTGCACCCTGGCTGATACGATACCTCCGGTCAGGATCGACCGAGGCCCGGATTGCCGAGACGGCACGCGCTCTGCGGACATTGCTGGTCGACGCGCCGGCCTTGCACAAGCGCCTGGCCGACGAGGCGGGCGTAGGCGATCTGATCGAGCATAACGGCGTCATCCACGCCTTCCCGTCACGCGCTGCGTTCGAAGGGGAGGGGGTGGCCTGGAGAGTCAGGCGCAGTGTCGGGGTGGACTGGGAGGAGCTCTCGGGTGACGAGCTGAGGCAACGCGAACCGTTGCTCGACCGAAGCTATCAGTTCGGCGTGCTCGTCGAGGAGGCGGGCCGATGCAAGGATCCCGGGTCCTATGTCGCTGCATTGACGGATCATGCCCGGGAGCTTGGTGCGGAGTTCGTCGAGACGTCGGCGACGGGCTTCCGTCTGGATGGCGGGTCGCTGTCTGCGGTGATGACAGAAAAAGGAGACATCGCCTGCGACGCAGCAGTGGTCTGCGCCGGAGCGAGAATCCAAGCATCTTGCCGCGATGGCAGGCGACAACATCCCTCTGGAGACCGAGCGCGGCTACCATGTGATGCTGACCGGTCTCGATGAAGGGCCGCGCAACAGCCTGATGGCGGCAGACCGAAAGTTCGTCGTCAATTGGATGAACGGTGGACTGAGAGCGGCCGGCCTCGTCGAGTTCGCAGCGCTCGACGCCAAGCCGGATTGGGAGCGGGCGAAAACGCTTCTTACCCATCTTCGGGCGATGTTTCCGACCCTGCCCTTGAATTTGCCGGCCGATCGCATTCGCATGTGGCAGGGAAATCGCCCCAGCCTTCCGGACGGGCGGCCGTGCATAGGCCACGCGACCTCCACGAAGGACGTTGTCTATGCATTCGGACACGGCCATATCGGCCTGGTTGGTTCGGCTCGCACCGGACGGGTCGTTGCGCAACTCGTGGGGCAACAGGAGCCGGAAATCCCGCTCCAGCCGTTCAATCCACAGCGCTTTGGGTAAGTTTCGGGGAAAGCAATGACAGCGCCGGCCACCATTCCAGGTACGATCGCTCGCGGCGGAAAGGCGCTCTATGGATCGCCGCTCGGCATCCTGATGCTCGACGCCAGGTTTCCCCGCATCCCCGGCGACATGGGTAACGCGACGACATGGCCGTTTCCCGTGCTCTATAGAGTGGTGAGGGGAGCGCGGGTCGACAGGGTCGTGCTCGAAGGCGCCCGCGGCCTTCTGCCCGACTTCATTGAAGCCGCGCGCGACCTGGTGCAGCTCGGTGCGGAGGCCATTACCACCAATTGCGGCTTTCTGTCGGTGTTCCAGAAGGAACTTGCCGGCGCGATCGACGTGCCGGTCGCAACCTCCTCGCTGATGCAGGTTCCGTGGGTCCAGTCGACACTGCCGCCGGGAAAACGGGTTGGCGTGGTAACCGTCTCCGGTTCCACCCTCACGCCGTCTCATCTGGAGACGGTCGGCGCCCCTCCCGACACACCCGCCATCGGAACCGAAGGCGGGAAAGAGTTCTTCCGCGTGCTGGTCAAGGCGGAGAAGGAAGACATGGACATCGCGCAGGCGGAGCGCGACGTGGTCGATGCCGCGGTCCAACTGGTGGACCGGCATCCGGAGGTCGGTGCGATCGTCCTCGAATGCACGAACATGCCGCCGTATGCCGGCAGGGTGGCGGCCGTGACGGGCCTGCCCGTCTACGACATCTTTTCGATGATCAGCTGGTTCCACGCAGGCCTTCGCCCACGAACGTTTCCCGCTCCCGATCGCTAGAATGGCGCGAACGAGCTGCGTGCCTGGCAACGAACCGGTGACTGCAACGACCAAAACAGGCCGAGGGAGGATGGAGGGGTGGAGACGGCAAGCGAAAGTATCGTCGAAGGCGTCTATCAGAAGCTCAAGGAGCGGGCGATTTCCTACGCCTTCAAGCCGGGGGAACGCATCAACGAGGGCGAAATCGCCAAGGAGCTGGGCATTAGCCGCACCCCGCTGCGCGAGGCGCTGAACCGTCTGAGCGTCGAAGGTTTCCTTCGCATCATACCGGGGCGGGGGTACTTCTGCCGCGAGCTCGATCCGAATGAGGTTTTCAATCTCTACGAGCTGCGCAAGGCGCTGGAAGTGGCGTCAGTCAAGCTCGCGGTGGACAGGGCCGAACCGAACGACATTCAATCGCTTTTCGAGTTCCTGGATCAGACCGGGCCGGATCCAGGACAAAGGGCGGCGGTCGAGCTTGTGGCGTTGGACGAGACCTTTCACGAGCGTCTCATGGAGATGAGCGGCAACTTGGAGATGTTGCGAGTGCTCCGGAACGTCAACGCCCGCATCCGCTTCGTGCGATGGATCGACATGGACCGCATCAATCGCGCCGGTACCCAGCTGGAGCACCATCGCATTCTGCTGGCGCTCAAAGAACGCGACAGCGAGACCTGTATCGCCGTGCTTGAAAAGCATATCGACCGGCGGCTGGATCAAATCACATCCGCCATCCGCGAGGGGTATGCCCAGATCTACATGCCGACGGCGAAGGCGGGGCCATGAAGGATTTCGGCCGGCTACATGTAGGAACGTCGGGATGGACGTGGTGAACTTCATTTCCTCCATCGCGATGGACGCGCTAACGTCGAAGAACTCGAGACGGTCGATCAGCCGATTGTAGACGGCGTCGTAGGCATCGATGTCCGGAACGACGAGCTTCAGCAGATAATCGTCGCGCCCCGTCAGTCGCCATGCCTCCACGATCTCGTTGATGTCGGTGATCGCCCGGCGAAAGCCTTCGAGCCAGATTGAGGAATGCTGAGCCGTGCGCACTGCAACGAAGACCGTCATCGGCACATTGGCCTTGCGGCGGTCGAGCAGTGCGACCCGCCGCACGATCAGCCCACCGTCCTCCAGACGGCGGATTCGTCGCCAGCAGGGGGCGCTACTGAGGCCCACCCGGCTGGCGATCTCGGCGATCGGTGCCGCCGCGTCCGATTGCAGAATGTCCAGGATCCTGCGGTCGATTTCATCGATCTTCACCGTCGTCGCCCCTCCAGTTCGTGCTCATGGTAGCGACGTAGATTATCGCGCGTCACACAATCAGCAATCTGATTGCGCCTGTTCTCCAAGCGAAGAAATCTGGTTGCCGATATTGCTGGTATGTCCAGAGACTTTGATACCCCCTCGCGTGGCTACGGTCATAATCTTGTCGCTCAAGATCGACCGAGACCCGAGGACCGGAATGCAGACCATTGGACTGATCGGCGGCATGAGCTGGGAAAGCACAGCCGTCTATTACAGGCGGATCAACGAGCAGGTGCGGGAGCGGATGGGTGCGCTGCATTCCGCCGAAGTGCTGATGCGATCCGTCGATTTCGCGAGGATCGTCTCGCTTCAGACCGCAGGCTCCTGGCACGAGGCCGGCCGCATCCTCTGCGATATCGCGCGCGAACTCGAGCGAGCCGGAGCGGCGTGCGTCGTGATCTGCACCAACACGATGCACAAGCTCGCGCCCGAGGTGGCGGGGGCGATCGACGTGCCACTGCTGCATATCGCCGATGTGACGGGCCGCGCGGTGGCGGACAGCGGATGCAGGCGCCCGCTATTGCTTGCCACCCGTTACACGATGGAACAGGAGTTCTACGTCGACGCCCTCAGGCAGCGGTACGATCTGTCGCCGGTCATCCCCGATGCGGCGGATCGCCAGACAGTGCACGACATCATCTTCGACGAGCTTTGCCAGGGGCGCATCCGGTCGGAGTCACGTCGGGCTTATCTCGATGTCATCGAGCGTGGCCGCGAGGCGGGCGCCGACAGCGTCATTCTCGGCTGCACCGAGGTCGGGCTTCTGATCGGGCCCGACGACGTGGATCTGCCGACTTTCAACTCCACACTCCTTCATGCCGACGCGGCGGTCGATTATGCTATCTCGCGATGACTACCCGGCAAAACGTTCTCTCCGCACGCCGAATTTTGGACACCAGTGCCGGCTCTTGCTGTCGGCACCGCACCGCAGAACGGATAAGCTCCGCCGCGAATTTTGACGATGGTCAAGCCGGCGCACCTGTGCCTCGCACGGCCGTCAGATATCGAAAGGATCGTTGATGCCTAGTGACAAGCTGACAGGCTCATTCGTCGCTCTCATTACGCCGTTCAATGCGGACGGCTCTGTCGATTTCGAGGCCTTCCGCACCCTATTGAAATTTCAGGAGGAGAACGGAACCGGGGCCGTCCTGATCATGGGTTCCACCGGTGAATCCTCGATGCTCTCTCCGGACGAGAAGAAGCAGATCATCGTCGAGTGCTCGAAAATGAAGTCGGCGCGCATGCCTATCTTTTTCGGCTGCACGGGCAACAATACCGAGACGACGATCGCCAACGTCCGCTTCGCCAAGGACAATGGGGCGGATGGGGCCATTCTGGCCGCGCCAGCCTATATCTGCGCTTCGGAAGCCGACATCGAGGGTTACTTTCTTGATGTCGCCGACGCCACGGATCTGCCGCTGGGCATTTACAACAACCCGCCCCGGGTCAAGAGCGACCTGCACTGGACCAATCTTCTGCGCATCTTCGAGCATCCGAACTATGTGGTGCACAAGGAGTCGACCGGTCGCGTCGGCCAGGTCGCGCAGGTGCTGGCGGCCAGGCCCGCCGTGTCCGTCATGTGCTGCGACAGCCCGAATCTGGGTCTCGTCGTCCCGACGATGAGCCTGGGAGGGCACGGCACGGCGAACATGACCGGCAACATCGCACCTGCGGAGATGGCGGTCATTTCGAAGCCGTGGACCAGCTATGCCGAGGCCGAGGGCTTCAAGGACGGTTACCTCAACCTCCTGCCTCTGCTGCACTACACCTACTCGGCGATCAACCCGGTCGCCGTGAAGTCATTGATGAAGGCGATCGGCCTGCCGGCGGGAAGCCTACGCAAGCCGCTGACGGGCCTCGAAGGCGAGGCGCTGGCGGCAGGCGTGAGGATCGTTCGGGAGCTGGGGCTCGATTCCAAATACGGCTATCGCACCAGCGTTGCCGGGCTCGCCGCCTGAGGGCGCTGCCCGGTCGAAACATGATTATCGCTAACGGTACAAAGGGGGACACCATGTTCCGTTCAATAGGGTACGCTGCGCTTGCCTGTTCCTTGCTCGTTTCGGTGCCTGCCTCTGCCGAGACCGACTGGCCTTCCAAGCCCATCAATCTCGTCTATGCCTTCACTGCGGGCGGCGGTACCGACCAGATGATGCTGCCCCTGAGGCCTCTTCTCGAAGAGCGTCTCGGACAGTCGATCCTGATGAACTACCGGCCCGGCGGCAACGGACAGGTCGGATTTGAAAGCGTGTTCCTTGCGGGAGACGACGGATACACGATCGGCATCCTGCAGGAGCCGCACTTCACCAACACGACCATCTACCAGACGCCCCGCTACAAGCACGACGACATGACCCCGGTCGGCATCATCAACCGGGACGTGCCGATGTGGTTCGTCAGCAAGGATTCGCCCATCCAGGACATGAACGATCTGATCGAGGAGGCACGTCAGCGCCCCGGCGAGGTGTCGGTCGCGGTCGGCAACTTCACCAGCGAGCAGTATCTGACGCTCGCCATTCTCGAGGAGCAGGCGGGTGTCGAATTCCGGCCGGTCAGCGTCATCGGCGGAAGCGAGCCGCTGACGAATGTCATCGGCGGCCACATGGTCGCGGGCATCAGCCGTCCCTCGACGGCCTATAGTCTCAAGGACGACATTCGGGCCATCGGCGTGGTCGGATCGAAGCGCAGCGAACTTTTCCCTGACGCCCAGACCTTCGACGAACAGCTGCCGGAATCGATCAGAATCCCGCATGTCAGCACAGCCCGGGGCCTGATGGTCACGACGACATTCGCCACCGAGAATCCCGAGGCCTTCGAGAAGCTCGAGGCGGCCGTTCGCGATGCCGTCTTCTCCGACGAGTACAAGGAGGCGATGGACCGGCTGGGCTTCGCCATCGACTGGGTTCCCAGCGACGTTGCTCGCGATGAGCTCAATGCCAATTACCAGGAAGTGCAGAAATACAAGGAGCTGATCGAAGCTGCCCCCTCGCGGCAGTAAGTCTTCGGGGAGGGCGCGGCATCGCGGCGCCCTCCTTCTCCAGCCAACGGCAATTCCCCGGAGATCTCAGTGGCAGACTTTGCACCGCACCGCGCCCGCATGTTCGGAAACCGCCATATGGCCGCCTCCGGACACTATCTCGCGGCTCAGGCCGCCCTGCAGATCCTCGAGGGTGGCGGAAACGCAGTGGATGCGGGCGTCGGAGGCGGCATCGCCCTGGGGGTGCTGCAAAGCGAGTATGTGAGTTTCGCCGGCGTCGCACCGATCATCGTTCGTTCCGGCAAGACCGGGGACGTTCATACCATCAGCGGTGTCGGCACCTGGCCCCGGGCTGCAAGCGTCGAGTATTTTCGTGAGAATCACGGCGGCCGCATACCGTCGGGCCTTCTGCGGACGGTGGTTCCTGCTGCGCCGGATGCGTGGATCACGGCGCTCGAGCGCTTCGGCACCATGTCGTTCGGCGAAGTCGCGGGTGCGGCGGCACGCTTCGCATCGGATGGCTTCCCGATAGCGTCGCTGACCTGCGCAATCATCGAAAAGCAGGCCGACGAATACCGCAGGTACAATTCCAGCGCCTCCATCTATCTGCCCGGCGGCTCGGCCCCGAAGACCGGCGACATATTCAGGCAGACCGATCTCGGCCGCACGATACAATTCATGATCGACGAAGAGGCGCCTGCACTTAAGTCCGGCGGGCGGCTGAAGGGGTTGCAGGCTGCGCGCGACGCCTTCTATCGCGGCGATATCGCCCGGACGATGGTCAGGTTTCATGAGGAGAACGGCGGCTGGCTGAGCGCCGACGATCTCGCGGAGTTCAGCGTCGACGTCGAACCCGCCCTTTCGGTGGACTTTGCTGGAACCAGGCTCTTTTTCTGCGGGCCGTGGTGCCAGGGCCCGTTGCTTGGCCAGACACTGACTCTCCTCGATGGCTTCGACTTTGCCGGCGCCGGACACAATTCTCCAGCCTATATCCATCATCTCGTAGAAGCCCTGAAGCTTGCTTACGCGGATCGCCATCACTTCTACGGCGATCCGAAGTTCGTCGACGTGCCCATCGAGCAGCTCTTGAGCGCCGACTACGCGGACCGGCGTCGCAGAGAGATAGATCCGGAAACGGCATCGGCCGGAATGCCGCCTCCCGGACTTGCGGAGCGGCGCGCCCCCGACAGGAGCGCCACGAGTACGCCGCTCGACGATGCAAGCCAGCTCGATACGTCCTACATCTGTGTCGTCGACCGGTTCGGGAACGCCTTCTCGGCAACGCCGAGTGACGCTTCCGTCAACTCGCCCGTCGTGCCGGGCCTCGGGTTCGTGCCGTCGACACGCGGCTCGCAGTCGTGGACCGACCCATCCGTTCCGGCCGTGCTCGCGCCGGGAAAACGGCCACGCCTTACTCCGAACCCCGCGATCGCGGTCAAGCCGGGCGAGTGGGTAATGCCGTTCGGCTCCCCCGGAAACGACATGCAGCCGCAAGCGATGCTTCAGGTGCTGCTCAACATGGTCGTGTGGGGAATGACCCCGCAACAGGCGGTCGAGCAGCCTCGATTCGGGAGCGCCAGCTATCCCCGGTCCAGCGAGCCCCATTCCTACGATCCGGATCTGCTGTACGTGGAAAATCGAATCTCGCCCGACACGATCTCGGCACTCCGTGCCAAGGGCCACGACGCCAAGGCGTGGCCGGCCTGGGAATGGGTATCGGGCGCGGTTTGCGCGATCGTCGCCCAGGCGAACGGTTCCGGTCTCATAGAGGGCGCCTCGGATCCACGGCGACCGACCGGAGTGGCAGGATGGTGAGCGCCGTTTCCCATTCCCTTCGGCTGCCATGCTGCAAGGGAGCCGGTGCGTGGCAGCAATGAGGTACGAGCCGCTTTCCCCGCCGCACGCCGCCAGGCATATCGGTCGTCGCCATATGGCGGCCTCCGGCCACTATCTCGCGACCCAGGTCGCGTTCAGCGTCCTGGAATCCGGCGGCAACGCCATCGACGCAGGTGTTGCCGGAGGATTGGTACTCTCGGTCGTGCAGTGCGAATACGTCCATCTGGCCGGTGTCGCACCGATCATGATCTACCTCGCCGAGACCGACGAGGTGATAACGATCAGCGGTGTCGGGTGGTGGCCCAAAGCCGCTTCCGCCGACCACTTTCGCAACGAATGCGGCGGCCGCATTCCCATGGGTATCAAGAGGGCCGTGGTTCCGGCGGCCCCGGATGCCTGGCTGACCGCTCTCGAGCAGCACGGGACGATGAGCTTCGGCAACGTCGCGGCGCCGGCGATCCAACTCGCCGAGGACGGCTTTCCCGTCTCGACGCTGATGACGGAAATCATCGAATCCCGGCTGGAACTGCTGTCGGGGTGGCCGGAGAACGCACGGGTATTCGTTGCCGACGGCACAGCGCCCCGCCCGGGGACGCTGTTGCGGCTTACGGACCTCGCCAGCACCATGCGTTACATGGCGGACGAGGAAGCGGCCGTGGCTGCGCAGGGCCGGGAAGCCGGTATCGACGCGGCCAGACGCGCCTTCTACCGAGGCGACATCGCCAGGGAGATCGACCGGTACCACCGTGAGAACGACGGCTGGCTGCGGTTAGAGGATCTCAGGGAATTTCGCGTAGGGGTGGAGGCGCCGCTCAAGGTCCGCTTCGGCGATATCGACGTGTACACTTGCGGTCCATGGTGCCAGGGGCCTGTTCTGGCGCAAACGCTGAATTTGCTGGACCCGGCCCTCCTCGCCGGGATGCGGCATAACTCGCCGGACTACCTCCACTACATCGTCGAGGCGCTGAAGCTATCCTTCGCCGACCGCGAGGCCTTTTACGGCGACCCGCGCTTCATCGACGTACCGATAGAGACGCTGATCTCGCGGGATTATGCCGCAAGCAGGCGAACGCTGATCGATATGGAGCGAGCCAGCCCGGGGATGCCGAAGCCGGGGTTCGTCGACGGGCTTCGTGCATCGCATGCGCCATCTGAAAGATGGGTCGAGCCGGACCTCGACACCACCTATATCGGCGTCGTGGACAGCAAGGGGAACGCCTTTTCCGCCACGCCGAGCGACGGTTGCCTGAACGGTCCCATGATACCGGGTCTGGGGCTCAACCCGTCGGCTCGCGGCGGGCAGTCCTGGCTCGATCCGTCCCATCCCAGCTGCCTTCTTCCGGGAAAGCGGCCCCGGTTGACGCCGAGCCCGGCCTTCGCCCGCCGGCCGGGAGCCTGGAGGATGCCCTTCGGCACGCCCGGCGAGGACGTCCAGCCGCAGGCCATGCTGCAGGCGTTCCTGAACATCGTGAACTTCGAGATGCCAATCGGCGAGGCGATCCTGCAGCCGCGCTGTGCCAGCTACAGCTATCCGGGCAGTTCCGATCCCCACCAATACCATCCCGGTCGGTTGAACCTGGAAGGCCGGATTCCGGCATCGACCGCAGAGAGGCTCCGGTCCTTGGGACACGATGTCGTCGAGTGGCCCGACTGGGAGTGGCGCGCGGGGTCGGTGTGCGCGATCAGGATGGACGAAGCTCTCGGCACGCTTGAAGGTGGCGCCGACCCTCGTAGAACCGGCAGTGTCGCTGGCCTTTAACCGAGTTGACGACGCTCCTTCCGGGTCGGACGCGACGAGATGGAGGAATAGATCGTGAGACGCCTGCTGGATCCAGCCGAACTTGTCGTTCCGGTTCTAACGGCAATTTTCTTTGCGCTACTGGCCTACAACATCCACGGGATGATGAGCCTGGCGACGATATTCCCCTACGTTCTCATGATTGCGATGTTTGTATTCGGCATCGGCATCGTGGTTGTGGAAATGAGGGCGGGTTCTGCACGATCGCATTCCGAATCAGACCACGACGGTGCGAGCTGGATCGATGCCTACAAGAACCCCGCGCTCGTATTCACCGGAGCGCTCGCCTATGTCGGGCTGATCTATGTCGTTGGCTATTACCCAGCCACGTTCATATACACGCTGGCTTTCATCATTCTCTTCGGAAACAACGCCTTGAAGGCCGCGGCAATCGCTACGGGCTTTACTGCGTGTCTCTACCTGATCTTCGTGAAACTTTTCGGGGTTGGCATCTGATCAGGGTGTCTCGCCAAAGCAGAAATTCCAGACGGGGTCCCCATGATCGAGATCATCTCGGCGCTTTATCTTGACACGTTCCTGATCGCCGCGATCGGCATTGCTCTCGGCATTTTCTTCGGCGCGCTGCCAGGTTTCGGGGGCGGCGCGGCCATCGCCATCCTGTTGCCCATCGCCATCACACTGTCTCCGCTCAATGCGATGGTCCTTCTCATATCCGTCTATGGCGGCGTGCAGTACGGCGACTGCATCCCGGCGATCCTGATAGGCGTTCCCGGTTCTCCAGGGAGCGCGGCAACGGTTATCGACGGCTTTCCGATGACCCGTAACGGACAGGTCTCCGAGGCGCTGGCGGCGGGTGCCGTTGGTTCCTGCGTCGGCGCGACGCTGAGTGTATTGCTGTTCTTCTTCCTGGCCCCGGTGCTTGCGCGATTTGCCTTGTCATTCGGCCCGCCCGAATTTTTCATGCTTGTCGTTTTCGGATTGACCATCCTTGCATCACTCAACACCCAGAACACGTTCAAGACGCTGTTCGCGGGAGGCATCGGCATCGGACTGTCGTTTGTTGGCGTCGACCAATACTGGGGGCAGGAGCGAATGACCTTCGGCTCCCTTTACCTCTATGAGGGGATTCCGTTCATTCCGGCGCTGCTCGGGCTCTTCTGCGTCTCGCAGATGATGCTCCTGATCGACGACAAGCAGCTCGCGGAAGCTTCGGCCAGAAGTGACAAACCTACCTTTGCGGCGACCTGGAAGGGCATGGCATTCGCCTTTTCCCGTATCAGGGTTCTGGTCCAGAGTGCTGTCCTCGGCACCTTCGTGGGGATGCTGCCCGGCGCCGGCACCACCATAGCCTCCTTCATCAGCTATACCGTCACAAAGAGCACATCCTCCCATCCCGAGCGTTTCGGCAAAGGTGAGGTGGACGGGGTGATCGCTAGCGAGGCCGCGAACAGCGCCAATGTCGGGGGCGCCCTTATTCCCACCTTTGCGCTCGGCATTCCCGGTTCCGGTTCCACGGCGATCCTTCTCGGCGTGATGATGCTGATGGGGCTTCGACCGGGGCCGACGCTGTTCGTCGAGCAGATGCCGCTCATCCAGACGCTCGTGCTCTTCCTGCTCTTCGGCTGCGCGCTGATCGCGGTGATAGGCGCCGTCGCGGCCAATTTTTTCCATCGCATCACACGCATCCCGATCAGCATCCTCGTGCCGTGCACAATCGCCACGGCGTCTTTGGGGGCCTATTCCAACCGGATGATGATGTTCGACATCCTCGTGATGCTGTTCATGGGCCTGCTCGGCTATCTCCTGGTTAAGAGGCAGTACCCGTTGAGCGCGGTGGTACTGGGGCTGGTGCTGGGCCCGCTGGCGGAGCGCTACTTCGCTCAGAGCATCGTGATGTCCAACTGGGACTTCACGATCTTCTTCACGCGGCCGATCTGCATCGCGCTCTGGGCGGCGATCGCCGTATCCATGATCGCCTCCCGACTGATCGCACGACGCGAGCGCGCGGCCGAGGCGCGCGGCTGAACACGTCCGGTCGAGAACCTTCGCCCGTAGGAGACCATGTCTCCCGCGCGGTCGAGCTTGCGCACGAAAGACAAGTCTGCATAACTAGCTGTATACAGAGATTGTCGACGGGGAGGATCCATGAACCAGCTGTCCGGTGCCGAAGCGCTCGTTCGCATGCTGCAACACCACGGCGTTGAGGTGATCTTCGGCCTCTGCGGAGACACGAGCCTCCCCTTCTATGATGCGCTGTACCGGCTCGATCACGGCATGAGGCACGTCCTGACGCGCGATGAGCGCTCGGCCGCCTACATGGCGGACGTATATGCACGCGTGAGCGGAAAGGTCGGCGTCTGCGAAGGACCCAGCGGAGGGGGTGCCACCTACATTCTCCCCGGCGTGGTCGAGGCCAATGAATCCTCGATCGCCCTGCTGGCAATCACCAGCGACATCGGCGTGGGTTCCCGCGGCAAGTACGCCCTGACCGAACTCGACCAGGACGCACTCTTCCGACCGCTCACGAAATGGAACAAGGTCGTCGATACGGCAGCGTCCCTGCCGCAGACCGTCCGCACGGCCTTCCGCCAGATGACCTCGGGCAAGCCCGGTGCGGCCCACCTCGGAATCCCGTTCGATGTCCAGAAAGGCGTGGTGAACGAGGATGATGTCTGGGCCGATCGGCAGTTCGGGAGCTTCCCGGCCGCGCGAACCTCGCCCGACACGGCAGCAATCGAGGCTGCGGCGCACGTGCTTGCCGAAGCGCAACGGCCGGTACTCGTCTGCGGAGGCGGCCCGGTCATCTCCCGCGCCCAGGCCGAGGTGGACGCCCTCGCCACGCAGATCGGCGCTGTCGTCGCGACCTCCATCAGCGGTCAGGGCGCGATCCTCGATTCCCATCCATTGGCGCTGGGAGTGGTCGGCTCGAATGGCGGCACGAACGAGACCCGGGAGGTCCTCGATACGGCCGACGTCATCGTTTTCGTCGGTTGTCGCGCCGGATCCGTCACGACCGAGCGCTGGCGTCATCCGGCGAACGGGGCGCGGATCATCCATATCGACGTTGACCCCTCCGTTCTGGGTACCAACTATCGCACCGAGGTCTCCATCGCCGGTGATGCGAAGCTGGCACTCTCCGCTCTGGTCGGAGCCCTGAAGGCACGCGGGGCCGACGTCCGCGACGGCAAGGCCGCCAGAGAAGCAGTGTCCCGCGCGAAGGAAGCGAAATTCAAGCGGTTCGCGGAGCTTGCCTCATCCGACGGCACGCCCATCCGTCCGGAACGCGTCGTGCGGGAACTCAACGACCTGCTTCCCGCCAATTCCATAGTCGTGGCCGACCCGGGGACGCCCTGCCCCTATCTCTCGGCTTACTATGAGCTCACGGATGCCAACGGCCGCCTCATCTCCAACCGTGCACACGGAGCGCTGGGATATTCGCTGCCGGCCGTGCTGGGCGCATACTATGCGCGCCCCGAGGCCAAGTGTGTCGCGATGATGGGAGACGGAAGCTTCGGATTCAACGCCGGAGAGATGGAAACCCTCGTGCGGATCGGCGCACCGGTAACGCTGATCGTCATGTCCAACAGCGTGTTCGGGTGGATCAAGGCAGGCCAGAACTCCGGCTTCGGACAGCGCTTCTTCTCGGTCGACTTCGATCGCACCGACCACGCCAGGGTCGCCGAGGCGTTCGGCGTGAAGGCATGGCGCGTCGAGGACCCTGCCGATCTGAGACGCTCGCTCGCGGCGGCCCTCGAACACGGGGGTCCGTCGCTGGTCGACATCGTCTCCCAGCCCTTGCACGAGGCGGCGGCTCCTGTGACGGAATGGATTGCCTAGACCAGGATCAACGCGCCCATGAGGGCAGCCGTCCGGCCTCAGTCACGGTGACGACCCCACCAAGCTCGGGGGGCAGGACATACACGGTCTCGCCCGCCGCGGTCGGCGTGCCCGGCACTCCCGCGGATTCGAAGCAAGCTGCGGTTCGGGCGGGATCGTCGCTACCCAGCGCGTAGCCGCTGATCATGGGCAGCTGCAAAGGGCCGGGTCCGGAAGGCGAATGGTCGTTCCCTGGCGAAAAGACGATCCTCCCGCGATCGAGGGGCAGTACCCAGCGGTCCCCTTCGCGAAGCTCGGGCCGGCGGCCTGAAAACCGGCCATATCTCTCGGCGGCTTCCGAGGGGTCTTCGACGGTGAGCATTACCGCCCCCAGCGAGCTGATCGAATTCTCGTGGCCCGTCCAGCGATCCTGCCATACAGCCTTCTCGGTATGGTGGGTGAGAACCTGGATTCGTCCTTCCGGCATTTTCTCGGGCGGAACACGCACCACCGTAAAGCGCGCTTCCCCGGCGGCGCCGTCTTCAAGGTCCACCGCGCGCCGGAGATGGACCGGTTGCTCCGGCTCGAACCCCTGATCCTCCAGCCGCGCGGCTGCGTGCGACGAATCCGACGCACTCAGCGCGATGAGGTGCAGGCCCGTATAGCGCGAGATGGCCTTCTGCATCCGCTTGGCCAGTTCGGTCGCCGCGACTGCCGAGAGTATCTCCACGTATCCGCTCCGCAGCATAACGCAGCGATTGGCGGTACCCGCCGGCACGGGGCCGTTCGGCGTATTGTTTTGTTGATGGGTGAACGGCGTCAGGACGAAACCGAGGCGCGAAAGAGTTGTGCTCGCCTTCTCCATGTCAGGCACGAAATGCGCGATATGATCGAGAAATACGTCTTTGCCCTTGGGAAGCTGGCTTGTTTGCACGCACGACCTCAATAACTGCGCCCATCCGGCCGACCGCTCGAGCGTGGCCCCATTTTCACTTCTAGTGGATGAGCGGCTTTCGTGCCATGGCGGACGGTCGATGAAGCCGCCCCGCACGATGGAACGCCGCATGGCGGAAGCCGTCGGCAACGCGACCATCCGTTAAGCCCGGTTAATTGTTCTAAACAAACGGATTACCGCGCGGCGAGACTTTTCAGAGCATTGCGACGCGCAGATTTGCAGGCTGTTTCGACCTTGTACCGACAATCCCCCGGTCGTTGAAGGCGCTGGCCTCGGAGTTCGGGGTCCAAGCAGGGGAGCGTCGCAATGGTCACTGGAAGGGCGGTCGCGCGCTTCGCGGCCATGCTGGGGTTGTGCCTTGCGATGGCGGGAACGGCGGTCGCCGAGCCGGCCGTCGACGGGAGCGGGGGCGACCGGTACGTCGCGCCGTCCATCGTCGCGGAGGCCGAACGGCGCTGCCTCGCGGTCGCCATCTATTTTGAGGCGCGCGGCGAGCCAAGGATCGGCTGGAAGGCGGTGGGAAGGGTGATCCTCAACCGGGTCGCCAGCCGGTACTATCCGGATTCCGTCTGCGAGGTGGTCTACCAGAACCGCGAAAGACGGCATCGCTGCCAGTTCTCCTTCGCCTGCGACGGCCAGCCCGACGACATCCTCGAGAGCCGCGTCTGGTATGCGATCCGCGATGTCGCCGATCAGCTCGTCCACTGCCTGGCCGACGTTGATTGCCAGATCAGCCAGGAGCAGAACTCGCTGTGGATGTCGACGCATTACCACGGCGACTACGTGGATCCGGTCTGGGCCGCGAAGCTGATGCGGGTCGGGCAGGTCGGCCGGCATATCTTCTACTACACGCGCACCATGTGAGGGCGCGGCGCGCACAGCCTGCCCCAACGGCAGTTCGTCCGTCATTCCGCCCAATGGAATTTCTCGGTAGACGGCGACCGTCATCGGACTGTTACATGGGCTTGCTACCGGGCGGGCAGGGCGCGGTGGGAATGGATGCATCCTCCGAAACATCGCGAAGACGACGGGGGGTTGTCGTCCGCGCCTCGTGACATGCCCTGTCAACAGGACGAGGACGAGACGATGACGAGCCTTCCTGCATTGAAGAGCCTCGCGCTCGCCGCCTGCGCGGCGTTCGCTCTGACCACGGTCGCCCACGCGGAGTTCAAGCTGGATCCGCGTTTCACCGACGATGACGGCGACCTGATCGCCGACATCCCCAGCGACGAGAGCCAGCTGGTCGATCCCTCGACACTGATCTTCGCCTATACGCCGGTCGAGGATCCGGCCGTCTACGCCGAAGTCTGGCAGGGTTTCCTCGACCACATGGAGGAGGTGACCGGCAAGTCGGTCCAGTTCTTCCCCGTGCAGTCGAACGCCGCGCAGCTCGAGGCGATGCGCGCCGGCCGGCTGCATGTCGCCGGCTTCAACACCGGCTCCAACCCGCTCGCGGTCGCCTGCGCCGGCTTCCGTCCCTTCGCCATGATGGCGGCGGAGGACGGCTCGTTCGGATACGAGATGGAGATCATCACCTATCCGGGCTCGGGCATCGAGACGGTCGAGGACATCCGCGGCCGCACGCTCGCCTTCACGGCCGAGACGTCCAACTCGGGCTTCAAGGCGCCGTCGGCGCTGCTGGCCGCCGAATTCGGCCTCAACGAGGGCGATTTCACGCCGGCCTTCTCCGGCGCCCACGACAACTCCATCCTCGGCGTTGCCAACAAGGACTACGACGCCGCGGCGATCGCCAACTCGGTCAAGGCGCGCATGCTCGACCGGCAGGTCGTCACCGAGGACCAGCTCGAGATCGTCTACACCTCGCAGACCTTCCCGACGACGGGATACGGCGTGGTCTACAACCTCGTCCCGGACCTGCAGGAGAAGATCAAGGAAGCCTTCTTCTCCTTCGAGTGGGAAGGCTCGGCGCTGGCCGAGGAGTTCAACCGGAACGGCGAGGACCAGTTCGTCGAGATCACCTTCCAGGACGACTGGGCGGTGATCCGTCAGATCGACGAGGCCATGGGTGTCGTCTACGAGTGCCAGTGACACCGTGACTTCCCCGCGGCGGCGCTCCGGCGCCGCCGCATCACCACGCGGCGGAGTGACGGATGCTCAGGATCGAGAACCTCTCCAAGCAGTACAAGACCGGGGACAGGGCGCTCCGGGGCGTGTCGTTCACCGTCGAGCCCGGACAGGTGCTGGGCCTCATCGGGCCGTCCGGCGCCGGCAAGTCCACGCTGATCCGCTGCGTGAACCGGCTGGTCGAGCCGACCGGTGGCAGCATCTACCTGAATGACGCCGAGATCACCGGCGTCGGGCGGCGGCGAACTCAGGCGGGTGCGCCGGCGCATCGGCATGATCTTCCAGGAATACGCGCTGGTCGAGCGCCTGACCGTCATGGAGAACGTGCTGTCGGGCCGGCTCGGCTACGTGCCGTTCTGGCGCTCCTTCACGCGGCGCTACCCGCAGGCCGACGTCGACAAGGCGTTCGCGCTGCTCGACCGGGTCGGCCTGTCCGAGCACGCCGACAAGCGCGCCGACGAACTGTCGGGCGGCCAGCGCCAGCGCGTCGGCATCGCCCGGGCGCTCGAGCAGGATCCCGAGCTGCTGCTCGTCGACGAGCCCACCGCCTCGCTCGATCCCAAGACCTCGCGCCAGATCATGCGGCTCATCCGCGAGATCTGCGGCGAGCGGAACCTGCCGGCCATCATCAACATCCACGACGTCATGCTCGCCCAGATGTTCGTCGACCGGATCGTCGGCCTGCGCGCCGGCGAGGTCGTGTTCGACGGCCCGCCCGACACGCTCGACGACGCGGCACTCACCGAGATCTACGGCGAGGAGGACTGGACCGCGGTGCGCAAGGAGGCCGAGGACGACGACGGGGAGACGCCCGAGACCGTCCGCGAAGAGCGCATGGCGGGCATGGTATGACGGCGACGGTCGCGGGCCGCCGCTGGAGGCGGCCGCCGGTCTTCATCAGGAATCCCTACTGGCGCTGGGGCATCTATATCGGCGCGCTGGTCTATCTCGCGCTCGCCATCTCCACCGTCGACGTCAACTGGACGCGCGTCTACGAGGGGCTGGATCGCGGCTGGCGCTTCGTCCAGGGCTTCCTCTATCCGGACTTCACGACCCGGTCGCGCGACATCTGGCGCGGGCTCGAGGAAAGCCTGACCATGACGGTCACCTCGACCGTCGTCGGCGTGCTCATCTCGATCCCCATCGGCATCGGCGCCGCGCGCAACATCGCGCCGATGCCGGTCTATCTCGTCTGCCGCGCCATCATCGCGGTGTCGCGCTCCTTCCAGGAGATCATCATCGCGATCCTGTTCGTGGCGATGTTCGGCTTCGGTCCCTTCGCCGGCTTCCTGACGCTCTCCTTCGCCACCATCGGCTTCCTCGCCAAGCTTCTCGCCGAGGATATCGAGGACATCGACGAGGCGCAGGCGGAAGCCATCCGGGCGACGGGGGCGGGCTGGTGGCAGGTCATCAACTACGGCATCCAGCCGCAGGTGATGCCGCGCCTGATCGGGCTGTCGCTCTACCGGTTCGACATCAATTTCCGCGAATCCGCCGTGATCGGCATCGTCGGCGCGGGCGGTATCGGGGCGACGCTGAACACCGCCATGGACCGTTACGAATACGATTCCGCGGCCGCCGTCCTGATCCTCATCATCGTGATCGTCATGCTCTGCGAATACTCGTCGAGCCATGTCCGCAAGTGTGTGCAGTGATGCCGGTGACCCGCACCGCCGAGGCCGCCGTCTGGCGCCACCGCACCACGCGGGCGCAGTGGTTGAACTGGTTCGGCTGGTTCTGCCTCGTGGCGCTGTTCGTGTTCTGCTGGGAGGTGATGAACCGCAACACGATCTGGCTGTTCGTCGAGGACGCGCCGCGCGCCGCCTCGGACCTGCTGTCGCGCGCCTGGCCGCCGCGCTGGTCCTACATGGACCGGCTGTGGGTGCCGCTGTGGGATACGCTCAACATCGCGACGCTCGGCACGATGCTCGGCGTCATCATCGCGGTGCCGGTCGCCTTCCTCGCCGCCCGCAACACGACGCCCAGCGTGCTGATCGTCCGGCCCATCGCGCTCCTGATCATCGTCGTCGTCGCGCTCGATCAACTCGCTGATCTGGGCGCTGCTCCTCGTCGCCATCATCGGGCCGGGGCTGCTCGCCGGCATCGTCGCCATCGCGCTCAGGTCCATCGGCTTCGTCGGCAAGCTGCTCTACGAGGCGATCGAGGAGATCGACGAAAGCCAGGTGGAGGCCGTCACCGCGACGGGGGGCAGCCGCTGGCAGGTGATGGACTACGCCATCGTGCCCCAGGTGCTGCCCGCCTTCGCCGGCATCTCGCGTGTTCCGCTGGGACATCAACATCCGCGAATCCACGATCCTCGGCCTCGTCGGGGCCGGCGGCATCGGGCTGCAGCTCCAGTCCTCGCTGAGCCGCATTGCATGGGCCGAGGTGACGGTCATCTTCGCCGTCATCCTGGTGACGGTGATCGTCAGCGAGTGGGTGTCGGCGAAGGTGCGCCACGCGATCATCTGAAGGCGCTTGCCGGAGGCGGGCATTGGACTAGGATGCGCGGCTCCCACGCGAGCGCCCGTCCATGCTGCCGCAAGCGCCGACCTATGACGAGCTCCTGCGCCGCTTCGCGTGGCGCATCCCGGACCGCTTCAATATCGGCGGACGCGTGCTGCGACCGCTGGGCGGCGTCCGGAGCCGGACCGCGTCGCGATCCTCCACAAGCACGGCGACGGGCGTGTCGAGGAACTGACATACGGCGCGATGGCCGACGCCTCGGACCGGCTCGCCACGGCGCTGGCCGAAGCCGGCGTCGCGCGCGGCGACCGCGTCGCGATCCTCCTGCCGCAGGGCCCCGAGACGTGCGATCGCGCATATCGGCGATCTACAAGCTCGGCGCCGTGGCCGTGCCGCTCGCCACGCTGTTCGGCGTCGACGCGCTCGCATACCGGCTTGGCGATGCCGGCGCGCGCGCGCTCGTCACGGACGCGGCCGGGCCTCGCCAAGCTCGCGGCGCATCCGCGACCGCCTGCCGGGGCTCGCCGTGCGTGTTCTCGATCGACGGCGCCGGCGGCAGGCGCGATCGGCTTCCGCGAGGCGCTCGCCGCGGCGAAGCCCGAGTTCGCGCCGGCCGACACCGCGGCCGGACGATCCGGCGATGATGATCTACACCTCCGGCACCACCGGCCCGCCCAAGGGCGCGCTGCACGCGCACCGCGTGCTGCTCGGCCATCTGCCGGGCGTGCAGATGCCGCACGAGTTCCTGCCGCAGCCGGGCGACCTGCTGTGGACGCCGGCCGACTGGGCCTGGGCCGGCGGCCTCCTCAACGTGCTTCTGCCGGCCCTGCATTTCGGCGTGCCGGTCGTGTCGCGACCGCTTCGAGAAGTTCGATCCGGAGGCGGCCTTCGCGCTGATGGCGGAGCTCGGCGTCCGCAACGCCTTCATCCCGCCGACGGCGCTGCGGATGATGCGGCGGCGTGGAGCGCCCGCGCGAGCGCTTCGACCTGGAGCTGCGCACCATCGGTCAGCGGCGGCGAGACGCTCGGCGCGCGAGGCCTACGCCTGGGGCGCGCGAGGCGCTCGGCGTCACCGTCAACGAGTTCTACGGCCAGACCGAGTGCAACCTCGTGCTCGTCGTCCTGCGCCGCCATCGGCGTCGCGAGGCCCGGCGCCATCGGCAAGCCCGTGCCGGGCCACGAGGTCGCGATCATCGACGCCGACGGGCACCGTGCTGCGCGCCGGCGAGACACGGCCAGATCGCCGTGCGGCGGCCGGACCCGGTGATGTTCCTCGGCTACTGGAACCAGCCGGAGGCGACGGCCGACGAAGTTCGTCGGCGACTGGATGACGACCGGCGACCAGGGCGATCATGGACGCCGACGGCTACGTCCGCTTCGTCGGGCGCGACGACGACGTCATCACCTCGTCGGGCTACCGCATCGGGCCCGGCGAGATCGAGGACTGCCTGATCCGCCACCCGGCGGTCGCGCTCGCCGCCGTCGTCGGCAAGCCCGATCCGGTGCGGACCGAGATCGTCAAGGCGTTCATCGTGCTCGAAGCGAGGGGGTCGCGCCGACGCGGCGCTCGTCGCCGACATCCAGGGCTTCGTGCGCGAGCGGCTGTCGGCGCACGAATATCCGCGCGAGATCGCCTTCATCGGCGAGATGCCGCTGACGACGACCGGCAAGGTGATCCGCCGCATCCTGCGCGACATGGCGTGAATCGGCGAGGGGATCCTAACCGCGCAGCCTGTCGCGAAGGGCTTTCGCCGCCTGCTCGGCGCTGCGGCGGGCGCGTTCGAGGAGCGGCGCGGCGCGGGCGATGCCGCCGGTTCCCGAGACGATGAGGAGATCGGAATAGGGCCTGCGTGCCCGCCAGAGGCGCTCGATCATGCCGATGCCGGGCAGCGCGCAGGAATCCCAGTGGCCGTGTCCGCCGGCGGCCACCTCGTCGGTCAGCGCGATCACCAGCCGCACGCCCGGCGAGACGTTGGCCAGGCCTTCGTCATAGGCGATCTTCCAGAGCCACCAGCTTTCGCCGCAGCCGAGCGAGATCGTCATGGCGACGGGCCGGCCGTCGAGGCGTAGCGCATCGACGCGGCACTGGGCGTTGGCCGACAGCGCGGCGGTGGCGGCCTGGAACATCTCCGCCGTCGCCGCCTGCGAGGCGGCCGCCGTGCCGCGGCGACCCTTCCAGCCGGCGGCCTCCAGCGCCAGGAACTCGGCGATCGCGCCTGCGATGTCCGCCGGCTCGCGCGCCGTGGTGCGAACCACTTCGCCGCGCTCTGCGAGGCGGCGTTCGAGGCGCGCGAATTCCTTGCGGGCTTTCTTGGGCAGCGCGCCGGCGAGCCATTCCGGCCCGGCTGACGCCTCGAAGACGGCACGGCCATGGGCGGCGAAGTCGCCTGCCGCCATGCCGCGTCCGGCTAGCGCGTCGCGCAGGGCGCGGTCCACCGGACCGTCGCCCGGCAGCAGGCGGAACAGCCACGCGGCGGGCGCGTCGGCATCGGTGGAGAGCCAGTCGAGGAAGGCCTCGACGGTGTCCTCGACCGCGTCCGCGGCGACGAGCGGCATGGCGGAGGGACCGTAGGGCTGGACCAGTGCCTCGCCCACGGCGACCGGAACGCCCCAGCGCCGGCGCCGGACGAAGGGGAACAGCCCTACGAGGCGGCCCGCCCGCCGCACCGCGAGGGCCTCGAGGCGATCCGCCAGTCCGATCGCCGGCAACACGGCGAGCGCATAGTCCGGGTCGAGGAAGACGTTCGGTTCGGCCGCGCCGGCGGCGAGGGCCTTCCACTCCTCTCGCGCCGCCTGCAGGTCGCTCCAGCCGAGCCGGTCCGCGGTCATGCCGCCCGCCAGGCGTGCGCGGGCGAGGGCGTCGTCGCGTGCCCAGCGGGCGAGTGTCGCGGTGGTCTCGGCGCGATCGCTCATCGGTCTTCCTCGTGTCCCGGTCCGCACGCCGCGTCCCGCGCCGGCACACCGCGCACCCCGCAAGGGTTCCGCGATGAACGCGTACCCGGCAGGGATCGGGGTCCTCGAAGGGGTCCAGCAAGATCGGGACCGCCTGCGCGGCCCGGCGTGTAGGGGCCGCCATTCGCGCCGAGGCTAGGCGGCGCGGGCTTAAGAAAGCCTTCCGGTGGCGGGCGTCAGCCGGTGAAGCCGCCGCTTTCGAGATAGCGCGTCTCTGCCTCGGTCGTGTCGCGGCCGAGGATGCGGTTGCGGTGCGGGAAGCGGCCGAAGCGGCGGATCGCGTCGAGATGCAGGAGGGCGTAGTAGTCGCCGTCCTTGTCGCCAAGCTCGCGGAACAGGTCGACGCAGCGTTCCTGCGCCGCGATGTCCTCGGCATGCATGAAGGGCATGTAGAAGAACTGCCGGCCAGAGAGCGGGAACGCCCGGTCGAAGCCGCGCTTCAGCGCGGCGTCCGCGACGGCCAGCGCGCGCGCGTCCTGGGCGAAGGCCTTCGGGGTGTCGCGGAACATGTTGCGGGAGAACTGGTCGAGCACCACGATCAGCGCCAGCGCGCCTTCCGGCGTGTCCTGCCAGCCGTCGAGCCGTCCCGCGGCTGCCTCGGCGTGAAGCTTCCCGAAGCGGGCGGTGCAGTCGTCGTCGAACGCGTCGTCCTTGGCGAACCAGCGCTCGGGGCCCGCCTTCCACCAGAAATCGAGTACGTCGAGGGGTGTCGGCAGGTCGCTCATGAATCGTCCTTGCTTCGGGATGTCAGAGCCGGAACTCGCCGGCCTGGATGCGCTCGTGGAGCGCGGCGTCGAGCTTGCGGAAGGATCCGGTCTCGGGGTCGGAGAAATAGAGGTTGTCGGAAATGTGCTGCGGGTCGAAGCCTTCCTTCCTCAGCTCGACCTTCTTCTGCTTGAAGGTGCCCGTCACCTCGATCTCGCGCTTGATCCTGAGGAAGATGGGCCTGGCGTAGGCGGGGAGCTGGCCGTCTATGTGGGCGCGAAGACCGGCGAGGTCGAAATGGTCCTCGACGACGAGGGCTGCCATGCCGGCGTTGCCCTCGTGGCCGGCGACCTCGACGCCGTAGACGTTCGCGTCGCGCACGCCGGGGAAGACGGTGATCGCCTCGGCCACCTCGGAGGTGGCGACGTTCTCGCCCTTCCAGCGGAAGGTGTCGCCGACACGGTCGATGAAGAAGAAATAGCCGCGCTCGTCCTTCTTGAGGAGGTCGCCGGTGCGGAACCAGCGGTCGCCCTGCTCGAAGGCGTTCTCCAGCACCTTGCGCGCGGTCTCGGACTTGTCGGCGTAGCCGTCGAAGCGCTGGCCCGGGGCGGACGGGTCGTTCGAGATGCGCCCGATCGCCTCGCCGATCTCGCCGGGCCCGCATTCGATGCAGAAGCCGTCGGGGCCGCGCACCGGCGTCTCGGTCTTCACGTCGAAACGCACGATCTTCGTCTGGAAGCGGCGCTCCAGCCATTTCGGGATGCGGCCGACCGCGCCGGGCTTGCCGTCCATGTTGAACAGGATGACGTTGCCCTCGGTCGCCGCGTACCACTCGACGATCTCGGGAATGCGGAAGCGGGTCTTGAAGTCCATCCAGATGTCGGGCCGCAGGCCGTTGCCGTTGCACAGCCTGATCTTGTGCCGCGTCTCGCCGGGGCTCGTCGGCGCGTTCAGCAGGTAGCGGCACAGTTCGCCGATATACTGGAACATCGTGCAGTCGTGGGCGACGACATCGTCCCAGAACTGGCGGGCCGAGAAGCGCTCGCGGATGAAGCACGAGCCGCCCGTCCACAGCGCGACGCCCGGCGCCAGTATCCCGCCCGTGGTGTGATAGAGCGGCAGCGTGTTGTAGATGCGGTCGTCCGGGCCCGAACGGCAGACCGCCGAATAGGCCGCCATCCCGCCCTGCACGCGGTAGTGGTTGATGACGGCGGCCTTGGGCAGCCCCGTCGTCCCGCTCGTATAGATGTAGAGCGCCGGGTCCTCGGTGGTGATCGCGGGGCGGTCGGCGGCGGGGATCGCGTCGTCGGGGAGCTTGTCGATCGCGTGCTCGATGCGCTCGTGGCCGGCGCTCGACTGGCCGGCGACCCAGATGCGCGGCGGCGGGTCGAGGAGCGCGTGGGCGCCCTCCACGGCGGCGGCGAGCTCCGGCCCGACGATCAGGTGCCGGGCCCTGACGATGTTGAGGCAATGCGCCAGCGGCTGGCCGGTCAGGTTGGTGTTGATCAGCGCGACCACGCCGCCGACCCGGATGATGCCCATCCAGATCGCCAGGTATTCCGGCCGGTTCATCATCATCAGCGCGACGGTGTCGCCCTTGCCGACGCCCTGGTCCAGCGCCCAGCGGGCATACTGGTTGGAGCGCGCCAGCAGGCCGTTGTAGGTCAGCGTCTCGGTGTCGTTGAGCAGCGCGACGCGGTCGCCATGCCGGGCGGCCAGGTTGTCGAGGACGTTGGGGAATATGCGCGACTTGTCCTTGGCGATCGGGGTGACGCGGCGCAGGATCCTGACGGCGCCCGACAGGTACGCGAATTCGCTTCGCAGCCGTTCGACGAGTTCCATGATCCTCCCATCCGCCCCCGTTCGGAGTGCCCGCGACGCTTGTGACGATGGAGGTCGCCCCGCGTCGAAGGCGCCCCGTTCGCCCCAAGCATGGCACGGGGCGAATTTTGAGGTCCAGTGCGTTTGACAAGTGCGGTCGCGGGCGGACAGGATCGCGCCCCCGACGACGACCCGGTCCGAACCGCGCATGAACGACTATCTCGACGTGAAGGGCCTTCTCTGCCCGCTTCCGGTCCTCAAGGCCCGCAAGGTGCTGACCGGCCTCGCGCCGGGCGCGATCCTCGAGCTCGAGGCGACCGATCCGGCGTCGGTCATCGACATCCCGCACTTCTGCGCCGAGACCGGGCACGTGCTCGTCGAGCGGTCCGAATCGGACGGGGTCTACCGGTTCCTCATCCGCCGCCGCGAGGACAGGTCCTAGCGGGCCGGCAGACGGAGCGGGTTGGGCAGCGGTATCGGCACTCCCGGCGCGGTCCGCGCCTGCAGGGCGACGGTGCCGAAATCCGCCGACCCTCCCGCCCCCTCGCGCATCGGACGCGGCCTCGGCAGCGGCACCGAGAAGGCGACGACCGGCGCGCTCGGCTGGGCCGCCGGCAGCGTCACGATCTGGGCCGCCGACAGCGCCAGCGAAGCCGCCGCGGTCGTCGGGGCGGACGGATCGGCGACGGCGACCGTCGAGCCCGTCGCAGTCGTGCCGAACGAGGCGAGGTGATCGGGCATCTTCTGGCGCTGGCAGATGTAGGGCCGCATGTCGACCGGCTCGGGCACCACGGCCGGCCGGCGCAGGCTCGTGATCGTCGGCCGCGACGAGCCGAACGACGCGAACAGGTTGAAGCCGCCGGTGCGCCCGAAGCCTTCCTCCAGCAGTCCCGCGGCGACCTGCTCGCGGTAGCGCGCGGTCTGCGCGCCGAGCACGATGGCGATGAGCCGGCGCCCGTTGCGCGTGGCGCTGGCCGCCAGGTTGAAGCCCGAGGAGCAGATGAAGCCCGTCTTCATCCCGTCGGCACCGCGAAACCTGCCGATCAGCTTGTTGTGGTTCTCCAGCACGTTCTGCCCGACGCGGATCGACTGCGTCTCGAAGAAATACTGGTATTCGGGGAACTCCAGCACCAGCGCGCGGGCGAGAAGGCCGAGGTCGCGGGCGGTGGTGACCTGACGGGCGTCCGGCAGTCCGTGCGCGTTGTAGAAGCGCGTGTCGGTCATGCCTAGCCGCGCGGCCGAGGCGTTCATCTCGGCGATGAAGCTGTCGTGGTCGCCGCCCACGGATTCGGCGATGGCGACGGCGACGTTGTTCGCCGACCGCACCATCAGGATGCGGATCGCGTAATCGAGGCTGATGTCGGTGCCGACGGGAAAACCCATCTTGCTCGGCGGCTCGGCGGCGGCCCGCGCCGACATGCGGACCGGCGAATTGAGCCGGATGCGGCCCTGCCGGATGGCGCGAAAGGCGACGTAGGTGGTCATCAGCTTGGTGAGCGAGGCGGGATGCCACTTGGCGAAGGGCTCGTGGGAATGCAGCACCGTTCCCGAGCGCGCCTCGAAGACGAGCGCGGGCCCGGCCTGCGCCGCCGGGGGTACGAGCGCCAGCACGCACATCAATGCCGCCAGCCCCAGTCGAATCCAGCCTCGTGTGCTCATGCACACCTGATTAGCGGATTCCGGTCGCCGGACAAAGTCACAATCTGCCGTTGCGGCATGTCCGGTTTTCAGGCGGCGGAGGCTTCCGGCGCGGCCGTGCCCATGGCGTGGCGGTCGACGGGCAGGGCGAAGATCACCGCGTTGCCGATGTCGTCCATGCTCGTTGCGACGAGCCGGCCGCCCTGGCGGCGGGCGAGCACAGCCGCCGCGGCGAGCATGAGCGACACGTCCTCTCCCGAGGCGATGCCCCCGCAGGGTACCTCGCTTCCGTCCTCGGGCTCGGTGTGGATGGTGATCGTCACCTGGTCGGCCTGCTTCAGGGCGGACAGGACGCGCAGCGACGGCGTCGGCTCCGGGCTGCGCAACCGGATCGCGTCGAGCACGGTCGAGAACAGCCGCCGCAATTCGTCGGGATCGCCCATCACCGGGGGCAGCTCTTCCCGCGCGATCGCGCCGGGGAGCATGCCGCCGGCCGTGACCGCCTTGCTCAGCCAGCCGTCCAGGAAATGATCGGGAGACATCGTCACCGGTTGCCCGGACGGCGCCGAATCGTTGTCCAGCTCGAGGAGCACCAGGCAGGCATCGAAGAGGTGGCGCATGCGCTGCAGGCGATCGCGCATCGCGTTCATCTCGCTGTCGGCGCCCTGGCGCTGGCGCACCTGCTCGCGCATGTCCGTGACGAGGCTCGTCACGTCGACGAAGACGAGGAACAGCCGCAAGGGCGAGCCGTCGGCCCGGCGCACGATGTCGCCGCCGATGAGGCACGGTATCGTCGAGCCCGGCAGCACGATCTCGCCGGGCCCGAAGGCCGGCCCGCCGGAGACCAGATCGGCGGCGGTCCTCGGCTCGCCGCCGAAGCGGAACAGGCATTCGGGGTCGCGGCGCGCCAGCGCCTCCACGTCGCGCGCCGAGAACAGTCTGAGCGCCGCGGCGTTGGCGCTCAGGAGGTGGCCTTCGGCGGAGAAGGTCATGATGGCGTGCGGGTTCTTCTCGGTGATCGCCTGCGCCGCCGCCAGCTCGTCGTCCACCGTGTTGGCGGTGAAGAACAGGAGCTGGTCGAGCGCCCGCGAAAGCTGGCCGATCTCGTCGCGGCGGGCGATCTGCGAGAGGTGCTTCTGGGCTCGCTCGGGCTGGTTCAGCGCGAAGTCGACGGAATTGCGCAGGATCGCGAGGGGGCGTTGGACATGCCGGTTCACGAACACGGCCACGAAGGCGGCGAGCCCCACCACGGCGGCAAGCAGGAACAGGAGCGCGTTCACCGCCCGGTCGAGCGCCGCGGCCCAGCGGTGTCCCGTGTCGCGCTCGACGATGAGGCCATAGGGCGTTCCCGTCGCCTCGGGCGGAAAGAACATCTCGAAGCGCGAATGATCGTCCGACAGCCGCCACGCGTTTCCGTGGACGCGCGCCTCGATCCATTTCAGCCCGGGCTCCTCGCCGAACGTGCCGCGCAACTCGCCGATTCCGCTCAGATAGACCCCGCCCGTCACGTCGGTCGCCCGTACGAGGTGATCGCCGATGGCCATCAGCCGGTCGAGGTTGGGAAACTCCTGCGGATCGATGGCGGTGCGGACGAGGTCGCGCGTGCCCTGGCGCATCTCGGCGGCGAAGCTCTTGCGGAGCCCGTCATAGGCGGGAACGAGCGCCACCGCGCCGAGGACCAGCGCTGCGGTCAGCACCGTCAGCACCGCCTTGCGGCACACGCTGCCCATGATGAGCGAGCGGATGGCGCCGGGCTCCTTGGCCGATCCGCGCAAGCGACCGAATGACACGCAATCCCCTCGAGGCAGGACTATCGACCGACCTTCCCATTCCGACCTTTACATTCGGGTAAACGGCCGCCCTTGACCTTCCAGCCGCTGGAACCCCGATATTCAAGCGGACATACCGTGACGAGCGAGCCGAGCGAATGACCGAGCCGACCCCGACCCCCAACGCCTGCTGCGCGGCCCACGACAGGGTCGCCGATTCCGTGCGCGACCCGGTCTGCGGAATGACGGTCGATCCGCACACGGCGACGCATCGCGCCGGGCACGGCGGCCGGACCTATTACTTCTGCCGCGAGGGATGCAGGGAGAAGTTCCTAGCCGACCCCTCGCGCTATCTCGATCCGCGCGCGGCCGAGCCGGTCGACGAGGGCGCGATCTACACCTGCCCCATGCATCCCGAGATCCGGCAGGTCGGGCCGGGCTCCTGCCCGATCTGCGGCATGGCGCTCGAACCCGAGACCGTCACGGCGGACCAGGGGCCGAACCCCGAGCTCGTCGACTTCACGCGTCGGCTGTGGATCGGCGGCGCGCTGACGTGCCGGTCTTCGTGCTCGAGATGGGCGGGCACCTCGCCGGCCTCGGCCACATCGTGCCGCAGCAGGTCTCGAATGGCTGCAGCTGGCGTTCGCCACCCCCGTGGTCTTTTGGGCCGGCTGGCCGTTCTTCGAGCGCGGCTGGGCCTCGCTCGCCAGCCGCAACCTCAACATGTTCACGCTGATCGCTCTCGGCGTCGGCGTGGCGTGGGCCTACAGCGCGGTCGCGACTGTCGCTCCCGGCGCCTTTCCCGACGCCTTCCGGGGACATGACGGGTCCGTCGCGGTCTATTTCGAGGCGGCGGCGGTCATCACCGTGCTGGTGCTCGTCGGCCAGGTTCTGGAACTGAGGGCACGAGAGCGCACCTCGGGCGCCATCCGCGCGCTTCTCGATCTCTCCCCGCGCACCGCGCGGCGGATCGGTGCTGACGGCTCGGAAGAGGAGGTCTCGTTCGACGAGATCGCCGTCGGCGACCTTCTGCGCGTGCGTCCCGGCGAGAAGGTGCCGGTCGACGGCGAGGTGGTGGAGGGCCGTTCCCATGTCGACGAGTCGGTGACGGGCGAACCGGCACCGGTCGCCAGAGGGGCAGGCGACACGGTCATCGGCGGCACGCTCAACGGGCAGGGCGGCCTCGTCATGCGGGCCGCCCGCGTCGGCGCCGACACGATGCTGGCCCGCATCGTCCAGATGGTCTCGCGGCACAGCGCAGCCGCGCGCCGATCCAGGGGCTCGCCGACCGGGTGGCGGCGTGGTTCGTGCCTGCCGTGATCGCCGTGGCGGTCGCGGCCTTCGCAGTGTGGTGGCGCTCGGCCCCGAACCGCGGCTCGCCTTCGCGCTGGTCGCCGCCGTCTCGGTGCTGATCATCGCCTGCCCCTGCGCGCTGGGGCTCGCAACGCCGATGTCGATCATGGTGGGGGTCGGACGGGGCGCACAGGAGGGCGTGCTCATCCGCGACGCCGAGGCACTGGAGCGGCTGGAGCGGATCGACACGCTGGTGGTCGACAAGACCGGCACCCTGACCCTCGGCCGCCCGGAGGTGACGGCGCGTCGTCGGCAGCGGACGGGCTTCGCGAAGAACGAGCTCCTCCGCCTGGTCGCCGCCTCGAACAGGCGAGCGAGCATCCGCTCGGCGAGGCCATCGTGGCGCGGCGCGGGCGAAGGGCATTCCCTCGCCGGGGTGACGGACTTCGAATCGCCCGCGGGACGGGGCGTTCGGGCACGGTGGAGGGGCGCGAGAATGTCGTGGGGAATGCCGCGTTCCTTGCCGGGGAGGGGGTCGAAACGGCCGACGTCTCCGGCGAGGCCGACAGGCTGCGCGCAAACGGCGCCACGGTCGTGGTCGCGGCATCGGCGGGCGGTTTTCGGGCCGCTAGCCATCGCCGACCCGGTGAAGGAAACGCGCCCGCCGCGATCCGCGCGCTGCACGCCGAAGGCATGCGCGATCGTCATGCTGACGGGCGATGCGAGGACCACCGCGGAGGCCGTCGCCGCCAGTCTCGGCATCGACGAGGTCGAGGCCGAGGTGTCGCCCGAGGACAAGGGCGAGACCGTTGCCGCCTCAGGGGCAAGGCCGCGTCGTCGCCATGGCGGGCGACGGCGTCAACGACGCTCCGGCGCTCGCCGCTGCCGACGTCGGCATCGCGATGGGCACCGGCACCGACGTCGCCATCGAGAGCGCCGGCGTGACGCTGGTCAGGGGCGACCTGGCGGGGATCGCAGGGCGCGGCGGCTGTCGCGCGCGACATGCGCAACATCCGCCAGAACCTCTTCTTCGCGTTCGCCTACAACCGGCGGGCATCCCGATCGCCGCCGGCGTGCTCTATCCGGTGCTCGGACTGCTCCTGTCGCCCATCGTCGCCGCCGCGGCCATGGCGCTCTCGTCGGTCAGCGTCGTCGGCAACGCGTTGAGATTGAGGCGGACGGAGATCTGAGACCTTAGGTAGCAAACGCAGAAAAATAACCGTCTGAAGTCACGCTGGTTTTTGAAAGAATGCCGGTATGAGACCAGCACATACAGGGACATTCGAGCAGACGGTAGCCGGCCTTCTGGCGAAGCGCGCCGGCCTGTTCAGCGAAGCCGAGCGTATCAGGGATCGCCTGGCAGGGATCAAGAACGACATCAGCGCGATTGACCGGGGCAGATACGCACGGGAATGTCGTGTGGAGGTGCCACCTATAGGACAGCCCCCTTCGGGGGTTGAATCTGGCCCCATGCGTCAGCAATTGTCGCGCAGGCAGCCTCAGCATTCTGGAACCTGCTGACGGCATCGCTCGGGGCCGGGTAGCAGTCGCCAGAATAGGCGTCCAATGTTATGCACAGTTTGAGCTCCGGGTCGGCCCCGTCCTCCATATGCCCCGGCAAGCGAAGAAGCCCGAACATTAGAGCCGACTGCCACTGAGCCTCAGCGGCATTCACCTTCTTCCCCTTCGCGTATCGCAGCATTCCCGCGCCAACGCGGACCTTGTTGGTCTTGGTCACACGACGTAGCCGGAAATCCAAGGAGGCGGTAACGCGGGTTCCGTGCAAGCTGGTGTCAATCATCTTCCCAGGCTGCGATACGTCCGTGGTCGGGAGCTTCAAATCGTCAGCGATCTTCGAGAATCTTATGAGGTAGTCCGCGTTGTGTGAGTACAGCGCGGCGTCGAAATCGGTGTCGGCTATGCGGTTTCTGATCTTCTCGGCTTCAGCAACCAAGTCATCGAGAGAATATCCGTCGTTTCGCAAGAAATATGATACCGAAAGTTTTGCCTCTTTATGCTGAATAACTCTTGCGATTGGCTGGTATTTGCATCTTCTGAGCAAGGTTCGTCTTGCCCGGTCAGAGCCGTTCATATACTCGGCCAAGTATCGGATGCCAATTTGCGGTTCTTTAATTTGACGGTGGGTTTTCTCGTTGGGCATGATTCGCTCCATAGAGGGTCTATAGTATGTCTCAGTTCTACTTCAGCGTGAACCTTGACGACGGACGCACGCTGTATTTGGCTCCGTTGAGCGATGACATGATCGCTGCCGCCGGCGGAGATTTGCCTGACGTGAGCGGTTACTTTCTCTATGAAACGACGTGGCGCGGCAGCGTTCCTGACGTTGAAATTCTCGCCCAGGTTCACTCCGATGACGCCGCGATCCGACTTAGCGAAGTGATGGGGATGAGATAGCGAGCGCTACGCCGCTCGCTGCCAGTATCCCGCCCACTGCCGGCTGACCGGCGAGGCCATCGCGAGGCCGATTGTGCGGCTCGCGAGCGGGCCGTCGTCCATGCGGCGGTGATCTTCTTTCCATACCGCCTCGTTCGCGTTCTGGTGCAGGTAGCGCGGCGAGACATGGTGGTGCTGCCCCTCGACCATGCGGCGAACGCGAGCAAAGTGGCTTTCTGCCTGATTGGTGTTACCGCCAGCGAGATCGCAGTACGCCCGCCCTCGCCGGCCTGATAGATGGCCTTGAGGGAAAGGGTGCGGGCCTTGGCCGAGAGGAGGAAGTGCTGGCTAGGCGGCTAGGTCTTATGCGTCTGATACATAAGACCGGAAATCTGAGGGGCCGTGCAGGTCACCCGCCGTCGCCGGCGGGCATCGACAGCGTCACCCGCAGGCCGCCTTCGGGTCGATTGGCGAGCGTGACGTCGCCGCCGTGCCGGCGCATCACCGTGCGGGCGATGGCGAGCCCCAGCCCCACGCCGCCGGTCTCCCGGCTGCGCGAGTCCTCCAGGCGCACGAACGGCTCGAAGACCCGGGCAAGATCAGGCTCGCCGATGCCCGGGCCGTCGTCCTCGACCACGACACGCGCCGCGCCCGGCGTCGTTTCGATCCGGACCGTCGCCGAGCCGGCATAGCGCACGGCGTTCTCGACGACGTTCCTGAGCGCGCGGCGGATCTCGCCCGGCCTGCAGCGCACGACCGGCGAGGCGCCCTCTGCCATCTCCACGGCCATGCCGATCTCCGCCAGGTCGTCTACGACGCTGCCGGCGAGCGCAGAGAGGTCGGTGGCGCGGGTCTCCTCGCGGGCGGCGTCGGCGCGCAGGAAGGCGAGCGCGCCTTCCGTCATCGCCTGCATCTCCTCGATGGTCTCGACCAGCCTGTCGCGCGTCTCCTCGTCGTCCACCATCTCGGCGCGCAGCCTGAGGCTCGTGATCGGCGTCCTGAGGTCGTGCGAGACGGCCGCCAGCATCGCCGTGCGGTCGGAGACGAAGCGGTCCAGGCGGTCGCGCATCTCGTTGAAGGCGCGGGCGGAGCGGCGTACCTCGTCGGGGCCGCGCTCGGGGAGCGGGTCGGCGGCCTCGCCCCGGCCGTAGGCCTCGGTGGCGTCGGCGAGGCTCTTCAGCGGGCGGGCGATGCGGCGGCCGACGAGGAGCGCGACCGCGCCGGTCGCCATCATCGACAGGAGCAGGGAGACGACGAAGGGCGCGCCGAGCGGCGGCGGTCCCGGCGGCGGGCCGGCGACGACGTTCAGCCAGTCGCCCTCGGGCAGCCTTATCGAGGCGTCGATCCAGGTGACGGGCCGCCAGCGCGGGCCCCGTCCCTCGCGGGCGTGCTCGCGGAAGCGGCCGCGTCCGTCCTCGCCCCTCGAGAAGCGCCAGCGCGGGCCGGCCGCCTCGTCGCGCTCCACCGAGGCGCGCACGTCGCCGGGCGCCAGCTCCAGCGCCTCGGCGAGCTCGCGGGTGAGAAATGTCTCGATGCGCGCGTCGCCCTCGTTGGCGACCGGCTCGGGATCGCGGCTGAAACGCACCACCCGCGTCGAGGCGGCGTCGAGGATCTGCCGCTGGCTCGCCGCCGGCACGTCCTCCAGCAGCCGCACCAGCGTCGCCGTGCGCGCCAGGATGTTCTCCTGGTAGGCGAACCGCGCCGCGCGCGCCCGCTCGCCGGCGAAGAGCACGAAGGTCACCACCTGCGCGATGACCAGCGTCAGCGAGAAGCAGCGAGCGCGAGCCGGCCGGCGAGGCTTCGGGGCAGGAGCCTCATGCGCGCGTCACCTCGCCGGCGAAGCTATAGCCGCCGCCCCAGGCGGTCTTGATCAGCGCCGGGTTCTTGCGGGTCGCGCTCGATCTTCTTGCGCAGCCGGCTGATCTGGTTGTCGATCGAGCGGTCGAAGGGCTGCGCCGCGGCCCGCGCGTCAGGTCGAGCAGCTGGTCGCGCGTCAGCACCATGCCCGGCCGCTCGAGGAAGGCGAAGAGCAGCCGGAACTCGCCGCTCGACAGCGGCACCGCGACGCCGTCCTCGTCGATCAGCTCGCGCCGGCCGAGGTCGAGGATCCAGCGGTCGAAGCGGAGCCGCGCCCGTCGCCGGCTCGCGCGGCGCGCGGCAGCGTCTGCGCGCGCCGCAGCACCGCCTTGATGCGCGCCAGCAGCTCGCGCGGATTGAACGGCTTTGCGACGTAGTCGTCGGCGCCGACCTCGAGCCCGACGATGCGGTCGGTCTCCTCGCCCATGGCGGTCAGCAGGATGACCGGGATGTCCTTCGTCTCGCGGAGGATCGCGGCTGAGCGAGAGCCCGTCCTCGCCCGGCATCATGATGTCGAGCACGACGAGGTCGATGGCCGGCGGCCTGCATCGCCCTCCGCGCCGCCGCGGCGCTCTCGGCGACGCTCGCGCGGAGCCCGTGCTTCACCAGGAAGCGCGCCAGCAGGTCGCGGATGTCGCGATGGTCGTCGACGACGAGGATGTGCGGCGTTTGTTCCATGCCGTCCCTGTTACGCCGGGCGGGCCGGCGATGCGCGGGAAAAGTGTAACAAACCGTGTCAGGTCTTGGCGCGGGTGCATCCCGGCAACATTTAAGGGAGATCGCGGCACATTTCTGCGACACGGCGAGGCGAGAAAGGGGCCCTCGGGGCAACCACCGGACGAGGAGACCTTCCCCAATGAAGACCGCAAGCAAGATCGCCATCGCAGCCGTCGCCGTCGTCGCCGTCGGCACCGCCGCCACCTTCTCCCTCACCGCGCCGAGCCAGGCCGACAGCCGCGGCGGCTGGGGCGGGCCCGGCCATCACGGCATGATGATGCGCGGCCACGGCATGGGCATGGCCCGCACGATGATGGTCGACCGCCTGTTCAACGTCGCCGACGCCGACGGCGACGGCACCATCACCCGCGAGGAGTTCGACCAGGCCATCGCCGACCGCATCGCCGAATACGACACCAACGGCGACGGCGTGCTCGACATCGAGGAGTTCGAGGGCCTCTACCTCGAGATCACCCGGCCCGCCATGGTGCGCGCCTTCCAGTTCCTCGATGCCGAGGGCGCCGGCACCATCGGCACGGAACAGATCGAGCGCCCCGCCAACCGCCTGTTCGACCGCCTGTCGCGCGGCGAGGACGAGATCAGCCGCGACGCCATGGAGCGCGGCCCGCGCGGCTACGGCCGCCACAGCGAGTGGCGCGGACGCGGCGAGGGCCGTCGCGGCGAGTGGCGCGAGCGTGCCCGCGAGCATCGCGAGATGCGCCGCGAGATGCTCCGCCAGGAGTCCGGCGAGGTGACGCCGCAGGGCGAGGAGAACGGCGAGGCCGACGCCAACTGACCCCCGCCTGACGATCTTCCCCGCGCCGCCTCCCCCCTGGCGGTGCGCCTTCGACGCGGCCCGGAACGCCCCCTCCGGGCCGCGTCTTCGTTTGCGGGTGGACCTTCGCCCCGCCCCGCCCCACTCTCCCCGCGACGGCCCCTCGAACGTACGGAACCCGCGGCATGACGAACCCCACCGGCACCATCCGCGTCGGCATCGGCGGATGGACCTTCGAGCCCTGGCGCGGCGTCTTCTATCCGGACGGGCTCGCCCAGAAGCGCGAGCTGGAATATGCCAGCCGCAAGCTGACCTCCATCGAGATCAACGGCACCTATTACGGCTCGCAGAAGCCGGAGAGCTTCGCCAAATGGCACGACGAGACGCCGGACGGTTTCGTCTTCGCGCTCAAGGGCCCGCGTTTCGCCACCAATCGCCGCGTGCTGGCCGAGGCCGGCACATCGATCGAGCGCTTCTTCGCCAGCGGCGTCATGGAGCTGAAGGACAAGCTCGGGCCGATCAACTGGCAGTTCATGCCGACCAAGAAATTCGACCCGGAGGATTTCGAGGCCTTCCTGAAGCTGCTGCCGAAGACGGTCGAGGGCCGCGCGATCCGCCATGCGGTCGAGGTGCGCCACGAGAGCTTCCGCCACGCCCGATTTCGTCGCGCTCGCCGCGCGAGCACGGCGTCGCCATCATCATCGCCGGCGACTGCGGAATATCCCCAGATCGCCGACGTCACCGCGCCCTTCGTCTATGCCCGCATCATGGGCACGCGCGAGGGCGAGCCGAACGGCTATTCCGCCGACGAGATCGACGCCTGGGCCGCGCGCGCGAAGGCCTGGGCGCAGGGCGGCATGCCGGAAGACCTGACCCGTGTCGCCGAAGCCCCGGCGCAGACGGCGAGGGACGTGTTTCTCTATGTCATCAGCGGCTACAAGCAGCGCAACCCGGCGGCGGCACAGGCGCTGATCGACCGGCTCGAAGCCGCTTAGCCCGCCACCGCGCGCCGGATCGTCAGGGGAGATGCCGGCGGATCTCTGCGATCCAGTCGCGTTCCTCGGCGCGCGATCCAAACGCCCGCTTCGGCAGCACCAGCATGTCGAAGCCGATGAAGTCCAGCACATGCACGTCCGGCAGGTCGTGCAGCCGGCTGAGCAGGCGGCCAGTCCCATGTCTGCCGGTGCCCGGGTCCGGCATAGCCGGCGCCGCCGGTTTCGAGCGTCGCCGTCACCCCGGTGTGGCGGCGCGCGTCGAAGGTCGCGCCGACGCCGACGCTGTTGACCCTCGAAACGGCCCAACCGACCGCGACATGCAGGAAGACGAAAATGCAGGAGACGGCGACGATCTCCGCCCGCGCGCCGGGAAACGTCCAGGCCCCGGCGAGGGCGACCGCCCCCATCAGCAGGTAATGGGCCACCCCGATGCGCGAGATGCTCCTTTCCCATGCCGCATGCGTCGGCGTGGCGGAAATGCTCCCCACGACCGCCTCGAGTGCCGAAACGTACTCGTCCTTGCGAAGCGAATATGACAGCCGCACGCGAAGCCCTCCCGGATCACCGCCGCCATGATGCGCCGATCTTCCTGCCGAAAGGCAAACCGCGACGGGAAGACTGTCACGGATCGGGAAAGCGGATGGTGCCCCAGGCCGGACTCGAACCAGCACGCCCTTGCAGGCAGCAGATTTTGAGTCTGCCGCGTCTACCATTCCGCCACTGGGGCACGGGCGCGGAGAATATAGGGTGGCGGGGGAGGGTCAACTGGGGGGTGCACTGGTGGGGCCGGGTATGTCGTCAATGATGACCGCTGGAATGTGGAGAGCGGACTGTCTGCTACTGGCACCTTTCCCACAGAAGCTGCCGTCCGAAGCAACTAGCTCCTTCGGCTGGCCGACCACAATCTGGTCAGCGTTCGGCTCACGGCTGAGTTGATGCAGCGGTGCGCTGGGCCGATGGGTGGCCGGCCTGCAAGCTCGAAATCTGTCAGAGTGCCAAGCATTGTGCCGAGCACGATGTCGGCACCGCTGTTCTCGAGGCCGTCGACGAGCTTGGGCCGCTGCCGGACGATGGTGCTAACGGCAAGCTCAATTGAAATATGCGCGCTCAGGGCCCGAACGCTCGGGGGTAAAAGGGCGAAACTGGCTGTAGGCCCGCACCCTTCTTGAGATTACATGGTTCGCACAGCAATTGAAGGTTCGTGAACATCGTTCACACCGAACCGGGCCAATGGCACGATGTGGTCGTAGCGCTCCGTCTCGAGACGGTTGATCACCATTGCTAGGCTGCGCTTGCACTCCCTACACTCCCCCTTGTCCCGATGGAAGATCGCACGACGCGCCCACGCTGGAATCGGCACGCGCTTCAGTGTCCCGGCTTCCGTCATGAATTCCTGACCGAAACCGGCTCCGTCGATGTATCCGGCACAAAGCTCGTTAAAACTCTGGAGGAAACGGATGTCGTTGAAGAAAACGTGGAACACCTCGTCGACAAGGTCGTCCATCGCAATATGGTAGGCATCGGATTCCGAAACGAAGGTATAAAAGTCGTCCTCGTCCGATAAGTTCTTCGCGTTAAATGGGACCTTGTAAGTCTGGAGGAAGGCGATCAGGAAGCGGGGATCGTGCTCGTCCCGACGCTCCATCTCCTCCTCGATGATTTCGTGAATAATCGCCACGAGGAAATGGTGGAGGTTGGTGAACTTGTGAAACGGCCTCATCAGGTTTAGCACCTGCATGTCCCCAAGAATCTCTTCGATGCCACGAAGATAAGCGCCGGCGTCCTTGACCACGTTGAACACGGCGTTGGCGAAGTAGTAGACGCTGAATCCGCGGGCTTCGTAATAGTGCTTCGACTTGTCCGCCATGGCGCTAGCCCTGCGGCAACTTAACGCCGTGCTGCTCCAGCCGCTTACGGGCCGCCGCAACGACATGGGGCTCGAATCGATCGGGGAACTCTGCGACGACGTACTCGCCCGTGAACTCTGCCATACCGCCTTCGACCAGAGCTACGAATCCCGGGGTTACGTCCGGCTTCAACGCCCAATCCGACAGCGTCGCGACCGCGCCGGCATTGGCAATCTTCCTTCGGGTATAGCCGGCAGCCTGTGCGCGGCCATGCTTCTTGCGATAGTTTCTCCAGCGCGGCAACGGCCTGTGCCAACCGGCGTTCGACAGGGTCGTCGAGATCGGCGCCACCGAGTTCGTAAAGCCGACGCCGGCACGCAGCTGCCAGTTCTGTGGCGTTGAGCCGTTCGGCGTTCGCGAGCAGCTGTCTCACCTTTGTCGGATCGCTCATTTTGCTTGGATCAGCGGCCATTCGTGATCTCCTACGGTGTCCTCTTGTTCCACGGGCGCTAGTGAGCAGGGAACATGTCGCGTAGATGCTGCGACAGACAGCTATTCGATCCTACACGCTTTAAAAGCGGTCGGTCAGGAAACGGCCCCAATCAAGCCATGCACTTAGGCGTCCGTATTCGGTTGTGCCGGCCGCTAGTGGACTGAGCGCCGCCCACCAGCTCGTGACTTTGCCACGCCGCCGCCACCCTACACCCACTCCACCCCTCACAGACTTCCCCCGCAAATCCCCGTAAATCCCCGTCCCATGCTGCGGCGGCTCTACGACTGGACCATGAGTTTCGCGGCCCACCGGCATGCGCGGTGGGCGCTCGCCGGGGTTTCGTTCGCCGAGAGTTCGGTGTTTCCGATCCCGCCGGACGTGCTGCTCATCCCCATGGTGCTGGCCAAGCGGGCCAAGGCGTTCGTCTATGCCACGATCTGCACCGTCGCCTCGGTGCTCGGCGGGCTCGCGGGTTGGCTGATCGGGGCGTTCCTGTTCCAGACCGTCGGCGTCGCGATCCTCGACCTCTACGGCTATGCAGAGCAGTTCGAGGAGTTCGCCGAGCGCTACAACGAGTACGGCTGGTGGATCGTGTTCATCGCGGGCGTCACGCCGTTCCCCTACAAGGTGATCACCATCGCCAGCGGGGCGACGGGGCTGTCGCTGCCGGTCTTCCTGGTCGCCAGCGTCGTCGCGCGGGGCCTGCGGTTCTATCTGGTGGCCGCGCTTCTGTGGTGGATGGGCGAGCCGATCCGCGAGTTCATCGAGCGCCGGCTCGGCCTTCTCTTCACCATCTTCGTGGTACTGCTGATCGGCGGCTTCGTCGCCGCGCGATACATGCTCTAGGGGCTCTCGCCATGACCGACAGCGCCGCCCGTCTTCCGGCAGCCCTGCGCGATACCGGCGCGGTGGCGGCCGGCGTCGCGGTCGTCGGCGCGGCCACGCTCGCCATCGCCTGGGCGTTCGAGGTCGTCGGCGGCTACCTGCCCTGCCCGTTGTGCCTCGAACAGCGCATCCCCTATTACGTCGCCGTGCCCATCGCGGCGGTCGCCGCCTGGGCGGCGCTGCGCGGCAAATGGGGGGCGGCACCCCGGCTGGCGCTCCTCGTCGTCGGCCTCGTCTTCGCCTGGAGTATGTATCTCGCGGGCTTCCATGCCGGCGTCGAGTGGGGCTGGTGGCCGGGGCCGACCGACTGCGCGGTGGATTCAGGCAGCGTCACCGATGCCGGCGGCCTTCTCGGCCAGCTCTCGGGCGCCCGCGTAGTGGCCTGCGACGAGCCGGCGCTGCGCGTCCTCGGGCTGTCGTTCGCGGGCTGGAACTTCGTCGTCTCGGCGGGGCTGGCGCTGGCGTCCTTTGCCGGGGCGGTCAGGGGGCGGTAGAGGCTTCGCGAGACCGTTCGCGACGTGCCGGCCGGTGTCTACGGTTCGAGCACCGTGTCCCAGTAGAGATAGTCGAGCCAGCTCTCGTGCAGATAGTTGGGCGGGAAAGCCCGGCCGTTGTTGTGCAGGTCGAAGCACCGTCGGGCTGGAAGGGCGTCTGCGCGGGCACATGTCGATCTCGCGGGGCAGCTGGCCGGCCTTCCGCAGGTTGCAGGGCGAGCAGGCGGCGACGACGTTCTCCCAGGTGGTGCGCCGCCCTTCGAGCGCGGGATCACGTGGTCGAAGGTCAGGTCGTCGTCGGCGCCGCAATACTGGCACTGAAGCGGTCGCGCAGGAAGACGTTGAAGCGGGTGAAGGCGGGGTGCCGGGCCGGGCTTGACATACTCCTTCAGCGAGACGACGCTCGGCAGGAGCATCTCGAAGCTGGGGCTCCTGACGGTGCGCTCGTATTCGGAGACGATGTTGCACGCGGTCGAGGAAGACCGCCTTGATCGCGTCCTGCCAGGACCACAGCGACAAGGGGTAGTAGCTCAGCGGACGGAAGTCGGCGTTCAGCACCAGCGCGGGGCACGACTCGGGCGACACGTGGACCGTCACCGCCAACTCCCTGTTGGTCGACGGAGCCGCCGGCCGGCGGCCGATACTGCATATAGTATAGACCGCGTGACAGGCTGTGAAGCGGGCTCAATAGGGACTGGCGGCGAGGGATCGGTTGCAGGAAATCTCCTGCGAGCGCTAGGCCCTGGCCGTCGATGCCGTGGGCGACGCCTTCCGAGAGGTGCCACTGCACGCCGATGCCGGCGGCCGCCAGCGCCTGGCCGGCGATGAACATCGCCTGGAATGGGATCACCTCGTCGCGGTCGCCATGGACCAGGAGGACGGGCGGCCTTGCGCGCGCCTTCGCCTCCAGGTGCTCCGGCCCCGCCAGCGCGCCGGAGAAAGCCACGATGGCGCCGGGCCCGCGGGCGCGGCGCAATCCCACATGCAGTGCCATCATCGTGCCCTGGCTGAAGCCGACGAGGGCGAGGTCGCGGTCGGTGAGCCCCAGGCGCGACAGTTCGGCGTCGAGGAAGGCGTCGAGGTCCGGGCCGGCGCGGGTCACGCCGCGCCACATCTCGCGACGGATCGCGCATGGTCAGCGGGAACCACTGGAAGCCCGGACGCGCCCGGGCCGCAGCGCTCGGGCGCGTGCGGGCGAGACGAAGGCGGCGTCGGGCAGCAGCGCCCTGCCACTGCCGGCCGAGCGCGATCAGGTCGTTGCCGTCCGCGCCGTAGCCGTGGAGCAGGACGACGAGCTGGCGGGCGGGGCCGCCGGAGGCGGGCGGCAGGCGCGGGCCATCGAGGTCTCGGGGCATCGGGCTCTCCTTCGTCTTGTTGGTTATTGGGATATCCCGGCGCGCCCGCGCACCACCGCATAATAGGCCCAGAACAGCCGCGCAGCGGCACCGCGCCACGGACGCCAGCGCTCGCCGATCTCGGCCATGGTCTTCTGGTCGGGGCGGGCCTCGAGTTTCAGCGCGTGGCCGACGGCGTGCTGCAGGGCGAGGTCGCCGGCCGGCCAGGCGTCGGGGTGGCCGAGACAAAAGAGCAGATAGATGTCGGCCGTCCAGGGACCGATGCCCTTGACGGAGCAGAGGGAGGCATGGGCCGCGTCCGCATCGTCGATCGACAGCGCGTCGAGGTCGACGGCGCCGGACGTGACCGCCTCGGCGATCGCCCGCATGGTGCGGATCTTCGGCGCAGACAGTCCGGCGCCCCTCAGCGTAGCGTCATCCGTGACGAGGAACCCCGCCGCCTCGAACGGCGTGACGGCCGTCTGGAGCCGGCCCCAGATCGCCTCGGCGCTGGCGACCGACAACTGCTGCGATACGACGATGCGGACAAGTCCCTCGAAGCCACCCTCGCGCCGGCGCAAAGGCGGCATGCCGGCCTGATCCAGCACGCGGGCGATCACCGTGTCGCGTGCCGCCAGATCAGCGAAGGCAGCCTCGAGATCGCAGATCGCGTCGATTTCGGGAAGGCAGATCGTTCATGGGGAGGCACGATAGCGGCACGTCCGGCGCCGTGGTACCCGTTTCGCGATGTCGCGACCGGTCCTTCGCTTTGCCCCGAGCCCCAACGGCGAACTTCATCTCGGCCATGCGTTGTCGGCGCTGGTGACGTGGGAGACCGCGCGCCGGCTCGGTGGGCGGTTCCTTCTGCGCATCGAGGATATCGACATCGGCCGTTGCCGGCCCGAATACGAAACGGCGATCTATGAGATTCTCGCCTGGCTCGGCCTCGACTGGGAGGAGCCGGTGCGCCGGCAGTCGGACCATTTCGACGACTACGAGGCGGCGCTCGCCACACTGAAATCCATGGGCCTCGTCTATCCCTGCTTCGTGACGCGGGCCGAGATCGCCGCGGCGACGAAAGCGCCAAATTGGCCACGCGATCCTGATGGGGCGCCGCTCTATCCCGGTCTGTCGAAGGGAATGGGCGAAGGGGAGCGCACAAGGCTCATGGAGGAGGGGAGGGCATTCGCCCTGCGCATCGACATAGAGCGTGCGCAGGCGATGGCCGGGCCGCTCGCCTGGACGGAGATCGATGAAACCGGAAGCACGCGGCGCATCAATGCCGACCCGTCTCGCTGGGGAGACGTGGTGATCGCGCGCAAGGACGTGCCGACGAGCTACCACCTGTCCGTCACGGTGGACGATGCGATCCAGGGCATAACCCACGTCACTCGCGGGCGGGACCTCTACGAGGCGACCGCGATCCACCGCCTGCTCCAGACGCTGCTCTGCCTGCCCGAGCCGGTCTACGCCCATCACCGGCTGATCGCCGGCGCGGACGGGCGGAAGCTCTCGAAATCGCGACGGGATACGGGGCTGAAGACGCTTCGAGCCGCCGGCGCGACACCCGACGACATCCGGCGAATGATCGGAACTCTGAGCAAGAGTACGACGCCCGGCGAGACGGCGCCGGCCGGACCGCACAACGTTTACCCTAATTCCTCTCAATCATGCCGGTTGACCTTCCTTTAATCGGGGCAAGCGAGCATGGTCCGTGATAAACAGGGAGGCGTCGCCCCCGCCGACGACGGGACGAACCGTCCGGCGGGGGCCGCCATTCAAAGGCTCGGGAGCCTGATGCCAATGTCCGACCGGTCCGCAGACTTCGAAGAGGTCGGCGAGGCGTCGGGACCGGTACCGGTCCTGCGCCCGCGCTGCCTGCTGGTGGAGGACAATCCCGTCCAGAGGCTCCTCGTCGGCGTCCTGCTGGAACGCATCGGGCTCGATCACGTCGCCGTCGGCTGTGGCGAGGAAGCGATACTGCGGCTCGCCCGCGAGACATTCGACGCGGTTCTCATCGATGTGGAGATGGACGGGCTCGCCGGGCTCGCCACCGCAGGCCGGATCGCCATGCTCGCCGGCAACGACGGTCCTCTCGTGATGGCGCTCGGTTCGGCGGGGCTGGACGAGGACGACATGACCGAAGCGGGCCTTGCGGGGATGGTCGAGACGCCGGTCGACACCGACGGCCTCATCTCCGCCCTGGTCGGCGCGCTCGAGCGGCGCCTGGCCGACCAGCCGCTCCTGATGTGAGAGTATCGAGGCTTCGGCCGTCCGGGGGACTGCCTCAGCCGACCTCTTCCGGCAGCGTATCCTCGATGATCGCGATGATCCCGCCGAGGATGTCGTTGAGGCGAAAGTCCTTGGGCGTGTAGACGGCGGCAACTCCGGCGGATCGCAACGCCTCGGCGTCGTCGGGCGGTATGATTCCACCGACGACGACTGGAATCCGCAGGCCTTCCGCGGCAAGCCGCTCCATGATCTCGCCGACCAGCGCGACGTGACTTCCCGAAAGCACCGACAGCCCGATAACGTGGACGTCTTCCCGGCGGGCGGCCGCGACAATCTCGGCAGGCGTCAGCCGGATGCCCTCGTAGACCACCTCGGCGCCGGCATCGCGAACGCGCACGGCGATCTGTTCAGCCCCGTTGGAGTGGCCGTCCAGGCCCGGCTTGCCGACGAGCATCTTCAGCCGACGGCCCAGGCGGCGCGATATGGCGTCGACCGCATCGCGTATCTCGTCAAGTCCCTCGGCGTCGTTGCGCGCGCCTCGGCCGATACCGGTAGGGGCGCGGTACTCGCCGAAGATTCCTCGCAGGCAGGCCGCCCATTCGCCCGTGGTGACGCCCGCCCGCGCGCAGGCGACGGAAGGTTCCATTATGTTGCGGCCATCGGCGGCGGCGCTGCGCAGGTCGGCGAGCGCGGCGGCGACGGACGCCGCGTTCCGGGCGGACCGCCATGCGTCCAGCGCCGCGATCTGATCGCGCTCGACCTCCGGCGAAATGGTGAGGATCGCGCCGGGCCCGGTCGACAACGGCGAAGGCTCGCTCTCGGTGTAGGCGTTGACGCCGACCACGACCTGCTCGCCCCGCTCGATGGCTTCGAGCCTGCGGGTATTCAACTCCACCAGCGCCTGCTTCATGTAACCGGATTCGACGGCGGCGATGGCGCCGCCCAGCTTTTCGATGGTGTCGAGTTCCTCCAGCGCCGCGGCCTTCAACTCCTCGACCTTGCGGGCGATCGCCGGCGAGCCCTCGAAGACATCGTCGAACTCGAGGAGATCCGTCTCGTAGGCGAGGATCTGCTGCATCCTGAGCGACCATTGCTGGTCCCAGGGGCGCGGCAGGCCGAGGGCCTCGTTCCAGGCCGGAAGCTGTACCGCGCGGGCGCGCGCGCCCCGGGACAGGGTGACGGCCAGCATCTCGAGGAGGATGCGCGCCACGTTGTTCTCGGGCTGCTGTTCGGTGAGACCGAGCGAGTTGACCTGCACGCCGTATCGGAAGCGGCGGTGGCGCTCGTCGTCGATCCCGTACCGGGAGGCGGTGATCTCGTCCCAGAGCTCGGTGAAGGCGCGCATCTTGCAGACTTCCGTCAGGAAGCGGATGCCGGCGTTGACGAAGAAGGATATGCGGCCGACGGCGGACGGGAAATCGGCGGCCGCCCCGGTGTCGCGGACGCGGTCGAGGATGGCGACGGCGTTGGCGAGCGCGAAGGCGATCTCCTGGACCGGCGTCGCGCCGGCTTCCTGCAGGTGATAGGAGCAGACGTTGACCGGGTTCCACTTCGGCATCTCGCGCCCGGTCCAGGCGATGGTGTCGGTGGTCAGCCGCATCGACGGCCCGGGCGGGAAGACATATGTGCCGCGGGCCAGGAACTCCTTGACGATGTCGTTCTGCGTCGTGCCGGTGAGTGACTTGCGGTCGATGCCGCGCTCGTCGGCGACCGCCGCATAGAGCGCGAGCAGCCAGGCCGCCGTCGCGTTGATCGTCATCGAGGTGTTCATCGTGTCGAGGGGGATGGCGTCGAGAAGCGACCGCATGTCGCCGAGATGGCCGATCGCCACACCGACCTTGCCGACCTCGCCCCTGGCCAGCGGATGATCGGAATCGTAGCCGGTCTGGGTGGGCAGGTCGAAGGCGACGGAGAGGCCCGTCTGGCCCTTGGCGAGATTCGCCCGGTACAGCCTGTTGGACTCGGCTGCCGTCGAATGGCCCGCATAGGTGCGGATGATCCACGGCCTGTCGCGGCGCTGCCCGGTTTCGTTGGTCATCGGCTCGGCTCCTCCTGAGCCCCAATCAAAGCCGGGGTTTATTTGCAACGCAACAAGACCTTTGGCGCGGGCGGCGAGGGCGTCGCGCGCAGTGATGCGGCGCATGCGAACGGATTTCATATTGCAACGCAGCACGCCAATAGTAGCATTGCCCCCCACCTCCGCCCGCTGGCAACCTCGTTGGCCTTGCGGCAGCCGGAGGCAGCCTGCGCGCCGAGGGGAGGAGCGACGATGTCAGTTCTCGCAGAGGCGGCGCAGCCGCCGGCCTATTCCGCGCCCAAGAAGGATCTCTACGAGGTCGGCGAGATTCCGCCGCTCGGCCACGTGCCCGAAAAGATGTACGCCTGGGCGATCCGGCAGGAGCGGCACGGCCCCCCGGAAGAGGCGATGCAGGTCGAAGTCGTGCCGACCTGGCCCATCGAGTCCAACGAGGTGCTCGTCCTCGTGATGGCCGCGGGCGTCAACTACAACGGCATCTGGGCGGCACTGGGCCAACCCGTCTCCACGCTCGCCGCCCACGGCCAGCCCTTCCATGTCGCCGGCTCCGATGCATCGGGGATCGTCTGGGCGGTCGGGTCGAAGGTCAAGCGCTGGAAGGTCGGCGACGAGGTCGTCGTTCATTGCAACCAGGACGACGGGGACGACGAGGACTGCAATGGCGGGGACCCGATGCTGTCGCCGTCACAGCGGATCTGGGGCTACGAGACGCCCGACGGTTCGTTCGCCCAGTTCTGCCGGGTGCAGGCGCAGCAGCTCATGCCACGACCGCAGCACCTGACCTGGGAAGAGTGCGCCTGCTACACGCTGACGCTGGCGACGGCGTACCGGATGCTGTTCGGCCATGCGCCGCACACGCTGAAGCCGGCCGAGAACGTTCTGGTCTGGGGCGCGTCGGGTGGACTCGGCTCGATGGCGGTGCAACTGTGCGCTGCGGCCGGCGCCAATGCGGTCGGCGTCATCTCCGAGGAAGACAAGCGTGATTTCGTCACAAGCCTCGGCGCTCGCGGCGTGATCAACCGCAAGGACTTCTCCTGCTGGGGACAGATGCCGACGGTCAACACCGATGAATACGCCGCCTGGGTCAAGGAGGCGCGGCGCTTCGGGAAGGCGGTCTGGGACGTCACCGGCAAGGGCAACAACGTCGACATCGTCTTCGAGCACCCCGGCGAGGCGACCTTCCCGGTGTCCTGTCTCGTGGTGAAGCGGGGCGGCATGGTCGTGTTCTGTGCCGGCACCACCGGCTACAACCTCACCTTCGACGCGCGCTACGTCTGGATGCGGCAGAAGCGAATCCAGGGCTCGCACTTTGCGCATCTGAAGCAGGCGAGCGAGGCGAACCGCTTCGTCATCGAGCGGCGCGTCGACCCGTGCATGTCGGAAGTGTTTCCCTGGGCGCAGATTCCCAAGGCACATACCAAGATGTGGCGAAACGAGCACGCGCCGGGAAACATGGCGGTGCTGGTGTCGTCGCCGGCGACGGGGTTGAGGAGCTTCGAGGATGTACTGGAGGCGGCGGGCCATTGAGCCCGGCGCGTCGGCGTTTCTAGCGCGAGGCCACCCGCGTCGAGGCGGGCGCCCGGTTCATCAGGCCATCGATGCGTGCCCGTTCCTTTTCGAAGGCGGCGAGCACACGATCCTCGAGGACGCGCCCGCGGGGCAGTCGGATTCGCATCGGATCGACGTGCCGGCCGTTGACCAGCACCTCGTAGTGGAGATGCGGGCCGGTCGACAGTCCGGTGGACCCCACATAGCCGATGACCTGGCCCTGGCGCACCCTCGTTCCGGGCTGCACGCCGTCGCCGAAGCCCGACATGTGGCTGTAGGTCGATTCGTAGCCGTTGGAGTGGCGGATTCGGACGTGATTGCCGTAGCCGGACTTCCACTGGGCATCGATGACGGTGCCGCCGCCCGACGCCATGATCGGCGTGCCGGTGCGCGCCGACCAGTCGACGCCGGTATGCATGCGGCTGTAGCCGAGGATCGGATGGCGGCGGTTGCCGAAGCCCGAGCGGAACGTGCCGCCTGACAGCGGCTTGCGCATCAGGAACTTCTTCGCGCTGCGGCCGGTTGCGTCGTAGTAGTCGACCTGGCCGTCGTCGGGAGCGCGGAAGCGATAGAAGTGCTGGGTTTCGCCGCGCAGGGTGATCCCGGCATAGAGAAGCTGCGGACTGTCGACGCCTTCCTCCTCGCCTGTCTCGGCATAGAAGACCTCGAGCGCGTCGCCCATGGTGACCGAGCGCTGGAAATCAACGTCGAAGGAGAAGACCCTGATCAGTTCGTCGACCAGGTCGCGCGGGACCTCGTGCGACAGCCCGGTCTCGTAGATGCCGTCATAGACATTGGCGCGGGCGCTGGACGAGGCGGGCGTCACGGTGCTCGTGCGGCGCAGCATCGCGGAGTCTATGCCCGAGGCGAGCCGCGCGACGGGCGATTCG
>CAWDMT010000010.1:160000-245270 GCA_963803485.1 uncultured Alphaproteobacteria bacterium
CGTAACAGCTCACTGGTCTAAATAAGGGTTCCTGCGCCGACAATGTAACGGGGCTCAAGCCATGCGCCGAAGCTTCGGGTGTGCATCGCAAGATGTAAGCGGTAGCGGAGCGTTCCGTAAGCCTGTGAAGGGGGACCCGTGAGGGCTCCTGGAGGTATCGGAAGTGCGAATGCTGACATGAGTAACGACAAGCAGTGTGAGAGACACTGTCGCCGAAAGTCCAAGGGTTCCTGCGTAAAGCTAATCTGCGCAGGGTTAGCCGGCCCCTAAGGCGAGGCCGAAAGGCGTAGTCGATGGGAATCAGGTGAATATTCCTGAGCCTGCGGGTGGTGACGAATTCCGTATGTTGTCGGGGATTATTGGATTCTCCCGGCAGCGAAGGGGTTCCAGGAAATAGCCCCCGCGTATAGACCGTACCCTAAACCGACACAGGTGGACTGGTAGAGAATACCAAGGCGCTTGAGAGAACGATGCTGAAGGAACTCGGCAAATTGCCTCCGTAACTTCGGAAGAAGGAGGACCTCATGCTCGGGCAACCAGGTGGGGGTGGCACAGACCAGGGGGTAGCGACTGTTTAACAAAAACACAGGGCTCTGCGAAATCGCAAGATGACGTATAGGGTCTGACGCCTGCCCGGTGCCGGAAGGTTAAGAGGAGGGGTGCAAGCTCTGAATCGAAGCCCCGGTAAACGGCGGCCGTAACTATAACGGTCCTAAGGTAGCGAAATTCCTTGTCGGGTAAGTTCCGACCTGCACGAATGGCGTAACGACTTCCCCGCTGTCTCCAGCATCGACTCAGTGAAATTGAATTCCCCGTGAAGATGCGGGGTTCCTGCGGTTAGACGGAAAGACCCCGTGAACCTTTACTACAACTTTGCACTGGCATTCGTGACGGCATGTGTAGGATAGGTGGTAGGCTTTGAAGCTGGGGCGCCAGCTCAGGTGGAGCCAACCTTGAAATACCACCCTTGTTGTTATGAATGTCTAACCGCGGCCCGTAATCCGGGTCCGGGACAGTGCATGGTGGGTAGTTTGACTGGGGCGGTCGCCTCCCAAAGAGTAACGGAGGCGCGCGATGGTGGGCTCAGAGCGGTCGGAAATCGCTCGTCGAGTGCAATGGCATAAGCCCGCCTGACTGCGAGACTGACAAGTCGAGCAGAGTCGAAAGACGGCCATAGTGATCCGGTGGTCCCACGTGGACGGGCCATCGCTCAACGGATAAAAGGTACTCCGGGGATAACAGGCTGATGATGCCCAAGAGTCCATATCGACGGCATCGTTTGGCACCTCGATGTCGACTCATCACATCCTGGGGCTGGAGCAGGTCCCAAGGGTTCGGCTGTTCGCCGATTAAAGTGGTACGTGAGTTGGGTTCAGAACGTCGTGAGACAGTTCGGTCCCTATCTGCCGTGGGTGTAGGAGAATTGAGAGGATCTGTCCCTAGTACGAGAGGACCGGGATGGACGTACCTCTGGTGGACCTGTTGTGGCGCCAGCCGCATTGCAGGGTAGCTAAGTGCGGACGGGATAACCGCTGAAAGCATCTAAGCGGGAAACCCCCCTCAAAACGAGTTCTCCCTTGAGAGCCGTGGAAGACCACCACGTTGATAGGCCGGGTGTGGAAGCGCAGCAATGCGTGAAGCTTACCGGTACTAATAGCTCGATTGGCTTGATCACTCTCATTACTCAATGCCCATCCGGACGAGATTCGTCGGCTTGCCGGCGAAGTCACTTCACATCCCTCTTCATCATCTGTGCTTCGCCGGCCTGGTGGCTATTGCGGGGAGCCTAAACCCGATCCCATTCCGAACTCGGCCGTTAAACTCCTCCAGCGCCAATGATACTTCGTCTTAAGACGCGGGAAAGTAGGTCGCTGCCAGGCCTGCCAAGCACAGATGAAACGGTGTCGATAACTTCGAGCAAGACAAGAACGCCCGCCCCTCCAGGCGGGCGTTTTTCGTTTGAGAGCGCGCCTGCGAATGCCGCCGGCCGGGCCATCTCGCATCATCGTGCAAGTCGGGCCTGACCGGCTTCGGCCATCATGGCCGGATCAGGAGGTGATTTGGCTCGGGTCGGCGCTCGTCAGCCCCAGCTGGTCGGCCATTCGCACGAGTTCCGCCAGCGACCTGGCATCCATCTTGCGCATGGCGCCCGCGCGATGGACCTTGACGGTGATCTCGCTCACCCCGAGCAGCGCTGCGATCTGCTTGTTCATCAACCCGGTCACCACATGGCCCATGACGACACGTTCGCGCGGCGTCAGCTGCTCGAAGCGGGACCGTACCAAGGCCAGCAATGCATCGGCCCGGCGCTGTGCACGGTCGCGCTTCAGCGCGGACCGCACGGCATCCAGAAGATCCTCCTCTCGATAAGGCTTGCATAGAAATTCCACCGCACCAGCCTTCATCGCCTGTACCCCCATGGCCACGTCGGCGTGGGCGGTTAGGAAGATTATGGGGATGGGAATATGGAGTTTATGCAGTTCCGCCTGGAATTCGAGGCCGCCCATGCCGGGAAGGCGGACGTCGAGCAGGAGGCAGCTCTCGGAATCGTGCCGCTCGAAGCGCATGAAATCGCCGGTCGTGGCGAAGGTCTCGGTCGCGATGCCGACGGTGCCGAGGAGGAGGCTCAGCGAATCGCGCACGGCGTCGTCGTCGTCGATCACGTAGACGACCGGTGACTCCTGCACAGCCCCGGGCTTCATCGGCGGCTACCCGAAAAACGGCACTGCGATATCCGCGGCCGTCGCCGGACTTCGTCCGGAAGGGGCGAGCGACGACACCGCTAACCCTCGGCGACGGGACGGGAACGAATGTTAATGGATTCACTGCCGCCGGGCCAGCCGGGCCGTTCCCGTCAGTGTCCGCCGAAGACCAGCGTCCTGAAGGGAAGCACGAGGGTCTGCAGCCGCAGGATCAGCGCATGCACGAGAGCGAGCGCGTCGACCACGTGCAAGGCCAGCCAGCGCGAGGTGCTGATGTCCGGCGACTGAAGCAGGTCGTGATTGCTGGAGTAGGCGTTCGCGATGCAGCTGCTACCGGGCGCCACGCCGTCGAGCCCTTCGGGGAACAGCGGTTCCAGGTAGACCAGTAGTGTGCCGGGCTTCGTGACCTGCTGCGGGTCGACGAGGAGCTCGCCGCCCCGGAACTGCCCGGCGGCGATGTAATCCTGCACCTGCGTGACGACCATCGGGATCACGGTGAAGGGCTTCGACACGCACGTCATCTCCGCGATCATCCCGACCTGCATGATCTGCCCCTCGATCTGACCGAACCCGGCCTGCAGGCTGCGGGTGCCCGCGCCCTCGGGAATCAGGACGCCGGCCGGGCGCATAAGCGGATTGACGATGTCGCCCACCCGCAGGAAGAACTGCTCGACGCGCCCGTCCACCCCCGCCCGGATGACCATCTTGTCGAGTTCGACCTGCGCCTGTTCGAGTTCGGCCTGGGCGCTTTCCCGTTCGGCGGGCAGGACGTTGCGGGCCTGAAGATCGGCCGCCTGCCGGGATGCGTTGGCGGCGGCGACGGTGCCCTCGCTCGCGGTCACGCGAACGCGAAGCCTTTCGATCTCCCGGAAAGGAACCATGCCGGGACTGCGCTGCCACAACTCCTCCTTGGTGGCGAGCTCATCGCGGGCCTGCGTGAGCGCGCCCTCGGCCTCCTGGATCGCACCGTCGGCCTTCAGGACCTCCGCCGCAGCCACCTGCTGTGCCGCATCCACTTCGAGTATCTTGCGACGCGCGGTCTCGACCGCGGCTTCCTGCTTCGAGCTGTCCAACCGGAAAATCGGCTCGCCCCGGGCGACGCGTCCGCTCGATCCGACGTAGATCTCAGAAACGCGCCCGCTCGTCTCGGGCAAAATCGGCACGGTCCGGAAGAACAGGGTCGCCTGCGTGGTCGCGGGGTGATTGTAGAACACGATGGTGATCAGGCTGACGGTCAGAATAAGACAGCCCGTAATCCCCCACCTCAGCTCGTACCAGACCGAGTAGAAGGTGATCTCGTGCCCGATCCGCTTGCCCTGCCCGTACCTGCGGTAGAGATAGTCGGGCAGGATCGTCACGAGCGAACAGAACATCAGCTCAAGCACGTTCGGCTTCCTTCCGTCGCGCAGGGATTTCAGCGGGTGTTACCGGATTTGCGTCGCCGCGCCTGACGGCCGACAAGCCTTCGGCCTGCGGACGCGGCACCGGCTCGAGGCGCTGGATCTGGCCGTCGGCCGCTTCCGCCGAGGGCTCGTCGGGATCGATGCCGGCGATCTTCTCCGTCGCCCGGGCGATGCGGCTCATCCATCCGCCGATATCGGGCAGGTCAATGAGCGCGAGCAGCAGCCCGGCGATCCAGAAGATGTGCATGTGCGTGAACAGCGCGATCAGTGCCAGGACGGCGACGATCTCGAACTGCAGCTTGTGCCGCTTGTGCGCGATCTGCTCGGGCAAGGCATGCAGCCGCAGGAACAGGACACCGAACATCACCACCGAGACCGCCAGAACGACCGCCATGACCACCATGAGCCAGTCGGTCCCGCCGGGTGCCGTGATGAACCACGGAAGGTGATGAGGAGCCGCCGGATGTAGCGATGCAGTCGCCATCTTGCCTCGACGGTCAATGGCGGAGAATTCGCAACCATGCCCGGTGAACGCTCGCGCGTGTATTGCACCTAGGGATAGGTCGGGATGCCCCCAAGCATCGGTCGCACGCGATGACGGCCGGCGCCGGTTCCAGGCGCGGGCGTCTTCGGCCAGCGCGTCCCAGGAGACGATTCAGCGGGGTATGGCCGAGATGCCGGCCGCCGTGTCGATCATCGGCTGCTGGCTCACCTCGATGAAGCCGGCACCGGGCCTGTCGAGGTCGAGGATCAGGAGGATCACCGCGGAGGCGAGCACCGCGATAAAGAAGACCGGAACCCGGGAGCTTCGGGGAGGCAGCCCACTTCCATAACCCGCGAACGCGCCGGCAATGACGGCGATGCCGAACAGCGCGAAAAAGACCACCTTCGGCACGCGGCCGCGAAGCGCCCATACGCGCCTGGCCTGATCATCGATCATCTCGTTGAGCGACTGGATGAACAGTCCGGTGGGCACCATGCGGTCATCCCGCGCGGCGAGTGACCGGGCCTCGTTCCAAACCCGCTCGTGCAGTTTGCTGGAACGCTCGATCGCCGCGTCGAGCTCGGCGTCGGTCGTCGGGCGCTGCGTGACATCCAGCCGAACGGCAACATAATCTCCGAGTATCGACAATATGTTAGAGCGTTGCGGCTCGGGGAGCAGGCTCGCGCGCAGCGCGGTCGTGCCGATCGCGTTCGCCTCGCTCAGGACGGCATCGCGCCGTGTTTCGAACCGCGCCAGCGCCATGGCGAAGGTGAAGCCGATCATCAGGGCCAGCAACCCGAGCACGGCGCCCTCCAGTGTGGAGAAATTGCTGCGGTCCTTGTTCCTGGCGCGCATGCCCAACTGACGCCCGATCTCGCTGGCGACCAGGATCGCCGCCACTCCGCCGAGGAAGATCGTGGACATGGAGAGTTCGTGAAGGTCGAACATGGTCTCGCGCCTCGCCGGCGGAGCGTCGTCGAGGCCGGAGGCTGCAGCGATCGGCGGCTCCCGCCGCGACCCCGCCAAGCGCGCCGCCGCAAACCTCGAACCACCGACCGCAACCGCCATTCGACCGAACGGGCTCATAAGGGCCGCCGGTTGCGGACGCTCCGGTCCACATTCTGCACGTCGCGCAAATGCGATGCACCGGGTCGCGCCGGGCATTTTGGTATTGGTGTTCTAAACCTATGTACAGTTTCGGCGGGCGCGGCGTCTGTGGCTTATGGTCAGTGAGTGCCGACCAAAGCCCGACCCGAGAGCCAGTATTGCGCCGGTCGCGATGGTGCAGGCGGTCGAGGTTTCGGAGCCCACAAACCGGCGAATCCAGGCCCAGTCGAAGGTGCAGACTCATGTGCGCCAAGAAGATGTCTTCCGACACCATGTCCTTCCCGGCATTCGGACCCTGGTCACCGGCGGTGGAATATCTCACCGACGCGGCGCAGCGGAGCATCCTGTTCTGGGACGTCATGCGCCAGCGCGGCAACGCGGCGGCCGAGCACATGTCGCGCACCGCGCCGCACGTGCTGGACTACGAGGCCGAGCTCGTCATGGACGGCCGGACGCTCGACCGGCCGGTCAACTACGCGCTCGTCCGCATCGTGCCGCCGGCCGGCGTCAAGGTCGACGAGCGACGACGGCCGTTCGTCATCGTCGACCCCCGCGCCGGGCACGGCCCGGGCATCGGCGGCTTCAAGGCCGACAGCGAGATCGGCGTGGCCTTCAGGGCCGGACACCAGTGCTATTTCATCGGCTTCCTGCCGGACCCGATGCCCGGCCAGACCATCGAGGACATCGTCCTCGCCGAAGCGGCCTTCCTGGAGAAGGTCATCGAGCTGCATCCGCAAGCGGACGGCAAGCCATGCGTCGTCGGCAACTGCCAGGCGGGCTGGGCGATCATGATGCTGGCGGCGGTCCGGCCGGAGCTGTTCGGGCCGATCATCGTCGCCGGCTCGCCCCTGTCGTACTGGGCGGGCGTGCGCGGGCAGTATCCGATGCGCTACACGGGCGGACTGCTCGGCGGGAGCTGGCTCACCGCGCTGACCAGCGACCTGGGGAACGGCCTGTTCGACGGCGCGTGGCTCGTACAGAACTTCGAGAACCAGAACCCCTCGAACACGCTCTGGACCAAGCAGTACAACCTCTATTCCAGGATCGACACGGAAGCGCCGCGCTATCTCGGCTTCGAGCGCTGGTGGGGCGCCCACGTCAACCTGAACGAGAGCGAGATCCAGTTCATCGTCGACGAACTGTTCATCGGCAACAAGCTGGCGAGCGGGCGCATCGAGATGTCCGACGGAACCGCCGTCGACCTGCGCAACATCCGTTCGCCGATCGTGGTCTTCTGCTCGAAAGGCGACAACATCACGCCGCCGCAGCAGGCCCTCGACTGGATCCTCGAGCTTTACGAGGACGTCGACCAGATCCGCTTCCACGGCCAGACCATCGTCTACACGATCCACGAGACGGTCGGCCACCTGGGCATATTCGTGTCGTCCGGCGTGGCGAAAAAGGAGCACGGCGAGTTCTCCAGCAACATCGACCTGATCGATACGCTGCCCCCGGGTCTCTACGAGGCGGTGTTCGAGCAGAAGGACGCGGACCAGCGCAATCCCGACCTCGTGACCGGGGAGTGGATCATGCGGTGCGAGGCGCGTGATCTCGAGGACATCCGCGCGCTCGGCGGCAACGACGCGGCCGACGAACGGCGCTTCGCCACGGCCGATCGTGTGTCCGAAATCAACCTGTCGCTCTATCGCACCTTCGTGCAGCCCTTCGTGCGGGCGGCCGTGAGCCCGGCATGGGCGGATCTCGCGAGGCAGCTGCACCCGCTGCGCGCGCAATATGAATGGCTGTCCGACGCCAATCCGCTGATGGCGCCGATCGCGGGAATGGCGGACGTCGTTCGCCGCGACCGGAAGCCGGCCCGCCCCGACAACCCGTTCCTGGCCCTGCAGGAGGACATGTCCCGCCGGATCGTGAGCGGGCTCGATGCCTGGCGCGACTTCAGCGAGACGATGGCGGAACGGACGTTCCTCCTGGTCTACGGCTCGCCGACACTGCAGGCGGCCGTCGGCGTCGATCCCCGGTCCACGGCGCGCCAGCGCAAGGCCTCGAAGAACCCGCTTCACAAGCGCCTGCTGGACAACCGGATCGCCGAGATCAGGGCGGCCATCGGGAACGGCGGCGTGCGCGAGGCGATGGTGCGCGCGCTCATCCATGTCGGTCTGGCCCGCGGCTCCGTCGACGAGCGTGGGTTCGAGCTCATCCGCCGCATGCGGACCATGGACGGCGAGCGGCGGCTGACGCTGCCGGAATTCAAGTCGCTGGTGCGCGAGCAGTACTTCATGCTGCTGCTCGACGAAGAGGCGGCGCTCGCGGCGATTCCCGATCTCCTGCCGCAAGGCCAGGAGGAGCGGCGCCGGGCGCTTGCGTCGGTGCGCGAGATCCTGAGCGCGCGCGGCGACATCGCCGGCGAAGCCGAAAAGCGGTTCAACCATATCGCGCGGCTGTTCTCGGTCGAGGAGCAGCCCAAGGTCGAGCGCGTCGTCGACCGGAAGCCGGCGGGCAAGGACATCCGGTCGGTCGCCTCCTGAAGGGGGCGGCCCGCCACGCCGCGGCTGATGCATGAAGGAAGCCGACCGATGGCCCTTTCGAAAGCCACGCGCGCCGATCCGGCGCGGCCCTCCAAATACGACCGTCTCGTGGCCCGGGCCAGGAAGGTCCCGGCGGCCACCACGGTGGTGGCCTATCCGTGCGACGAGACCTCGCTGCGAGGGGTCGCGGAGGCGGCGCGGGAAGGGATCATCGTGCCGATCCTGGTCGGCCCCGCCCAGAAGATCGGCGCGGTCGCGCGGGAGCACGGCATCGACATCGGCCGGTTCGAGATCGTCGACGTTGCCGGCAGCGAGGAGGCCGCCGCCAGGGCGGTCGAGCTGATCCGGGCGGGACGGGGCGAGGTGCTCATGAAGGGCAGCCTGCACACCGACGAACTGATGCGCGCGGTGACGTTGTCGGCGACGGGCCTCAGGACGGCGCGGCGGATCAGCCACGTCTTCATCATGGACGTGCCGAACCATCCCGAAACGCTGATCATCACCGACGCGGCGATCAACATATTCCCCGACCTCGACGTCAAGCGCGACATCATCCAGAACGCCATCGACCTGTTCATCAAGATCGGGGCGGATACGCCGCGGGTCGCGATCCTGTCGGCGGTCGAGACGGTGACCTCGAAGATCCCCTCGACGATCGAGGCCGCGGCGCTGTGCAAGATGGCCGACCGCGGCCAGATCACCGGCGGCCTGCTGGACGGGCCGCTCGCCTTCGACAACGCCATCGACCCGGAAGCCGCCAGGATCAAGGGGATCAAATCCGAGGTGGCCGGCCGGGCGCAGATCCTCGTCGTCCCTGATCTCGAGGCCGGCAACATGCTGGCCAAGAACCTGACGTTCCTCGCCGACGCCGACGCCGCCGGCCTGGTGCTGGGGGCGCGGGTGCCGATCGTGCTGACCTCGCGCGCCGACGCGGTGCGCACCCGGATGGCCTCGTGCGCGGTCGCCGTGCTCGACGCCGACGCGCGCCGCCAGACGGCGACCCTGACGGCGGCGTGACCGGCTATGCAGACCGTGCTCGTCGTCAATGCCGGCTCGTCCAGCGTGAAGTTCCAGGTGTTCGCCATCGAGGAGGGCGGCGGCCTCGTGCCGTCGATCCGGGGCGAGATGGAGGGGATCGGGGTCCGGCCGCGCCTGCGCGCCAGGGATGCGGGCGGCGCGATCCTGTTCGAAGAGGACTATACGGCCGACGAGGTTCCCGACGTTGCCTCGGCGATGGCGGTCGCGGGGGGCTGGCTGCGCGACAGGCGGGAGCTCGACCTCGTCGCGGCCGGCCACCGGGTGGTGCATGGCGGCCCGCTGTACGACCGGCCGGTGATGGTGGACGCCGGCGTGCTGGCCGAGCTGGAGCGCTTCGTGCCGCTGGCGCCCTTGCACCAGCCCAACAACCTGGCGCCCATCCGCGCGCTGGCGCGGCGCTATCCGGAGCTGCCGCAGGTGGCGTGCTTCGACACGGCGTTCCATCGCGGGCACAGCGCGGCGGCGGATCACTACGCGGTGCCGCAGCGGCTGTATGGCGAGGGGGTGCGGCGATACGGGTTCCACGGGCTGTCGTACGAGTTCGTGTCCGGGCGGCTGGCGGAGATCGATCCGGGGGTGGCGCAGGGCAGGGTGATCGTCGCTCATCTGGGAAGCGGCGCCTCGATGTGCGCCATCGCCGACGGGCGCAGCGTCGACAGCACGATGGGCTTCACGGCGCTCGACGGGCTGCCGATGGGGACGCGGCCGGGGCAGATCGACCCTGGCGTGGTGCTCTACCTGATGTCCGAGAAGGGGATGAGCGTGGAGGAGGTCCAGGCGTTCCTGTACCGGGAGTGCGGGCTGAAGGGGCTGTCGGGCGTCTCCAACGACGTGCGCGAACTGCTGGAGAGCGCGGAGGCCGGCGCGGGGCTGGCGCTCGACCATTTCGTCTACCGGGTCGGGCTCCATGCCGGGATGCTGGCCGCCGCGCTCGGCGGGCTGGACGGGTTCGTGTTCACGGCCGGGATCGGCGAGCGCTCGGCGGCGATGCGGGCGCGCATCGCGGGGCACCTGGCCTGGCTCGGCGCCACCCTCGATCCGGCCGCCAACGCCGCCGGCGAGACCGTCATCTCGCGGCGGGAGAGCCGCGTGAGGCTCTATGTCGTGCCGACCAACGAGGAGTTGATGATCGCCCGGCATACCCTGGCGCTGATCGCCGGCGGCCGCATGGCGAGCCCCGAAATGAAGAGGACGGCATGACCATACCACGAGCCAAGGCGCCCCTGCTGGAGGGCAAGCGCGGCGTCGTCGTCGGCATCGCCAACGACCAGTCGATCGCCTGGGGATGCGCAAAGGCGTTCCGCGCGCTCGGCGCGGAGGTCGCAGTCACCTATCTCAACGACAAGGCGAAGCCGTTCGTCGAGCCGCTCGCGGTCGAGCTCGAGGCGCCGATCTTCATGCCGATGGACATCACCGTGGAGGGCCAGATCGAGGCCCTGTTCGACCGCATCGCGGAGGAATGGGGCAGCCTCGATTTCCTCGTCCACTCGATCGCCTTCTCGCCCAGGGACACGCTGCACGGCCGGGTCACCGACGCCCCGCGCGACGGCTTCAGGGCCACCATGGACGTGTCCTGCTGGTCGTTCCTGCGCATGGCCCAACTCGCCGAGCCGCTGATGACGAACGGCGGGACCATCTTCACGATGACCTACTACGGCAGCCAGATGGTGGTGAAGAACTACAACATCATGGGCGTGGCGAAGGCGGCGCTGGAATGCGCGGTGCGCTACATGGCCGCCGAGCTCGGCCCCAAGGGCATCCGGGTCCACGCGATCTCGCCCGGACCGCTCGCCACCCGCGCGGCCTCCGGAATTCCGGAATTCGAGGAACTGCTCTCGATCGCGAAGGAGAAGGCGCCGGGGCGCGCGCTGGTCAGCATCGACGACGTCGGCGCCGCCACCGCGTTCCTCGCCCACGACGCGGCGCGGCTGATCACCGGCAGCACGCTCTACGTGGATGCCGGCTATCACATCATCGACTGAGCGGATGGCCGTCGACAGGCGATGGCGGACCATCGACGGCCGGAACCGAGAACCGCCACACGTCAAGGAACAGGGAGAACTGTCATGAGGATGGCGCAGAACAGGTCGGTCGTGGCGGACCTGCCGGACGAACCCGTCGAACTCATCAAGCGCATCAGGAAGCTGCGCTGGATCGGGATGTACGAGGAGGCAAGACGAACTCGAGGACGATCTCAGGGCCTGCCCGCCGTCCGACAGGCCGAGCGTGGTGCGGGGACCGTCCGCCACCGACTAGGGAAGCGCCGCGCAGGAACCGAAGGTCTCACGGCGGGCATCCCACGGGATCGCTCCGTCGGGCGATGCAACGAACTGATGCAGGAGATCGCGACGACGATGCGAACCGTGGCTCTCGAACCGGCGGTCGAGCGCATTCCCGACGGCGCCAGCCTGATGGTGGGCGGCTTCATGGGCGTGGGAACGCCCGAGCGGGTGGTCGACGAACTGGTGCGTCAGGGCAAGCGGGACCTGACGATCATCGCCAACGACACCGCCAGGCCGGGTCTGGGCATCGGCAAGCTGGTCACCGCAAAGGCGGTGAAGAAGGCGATCGTGACCCATATCGGGCTCAACCCGGAAACGCAGAAGCAGATGATGTCGGGCGAGATGGAGGTCGAACTGGTGCCGCAAGGCACGCTGATCGAGCGCATCCGTGCCGGGGGCAGCGGGCTCGGCGGCATCCTGACCCGCACCGGCGTCGGCACCGTCATCGAGAAGGACAGGCAGAAGATCGTGGTCGGCGGGGAGGAATATTTCCTCGAAACGGCGCTGCGCGCGGACTTCGCGCTCGTTCACGCTTTCCTGGCCGACTACATCGGCAATCTGTCCTACGCATTGACGGCGCGGAACTTCAATCCCGTCGTGGCGATGGCCGCCGAGACGGTGATCGCGGATGCCGACCACATCGTCCCGGTGGGCGTGATCTCGCCGGACCACGTCGTCACACCGGCTCCCATCGTCGACTATCTCATCGCGAACTGAACCGCCATGGACGCCCAGACCGTCATTGCCAGACGCATCGCCCGCGAACTGAAAAGCGGCATGCTGGTCAATCTGGGGATCGGGATTCCGACCCTGGTCGCCAACTACGTGCCCAGGGAGACGCAGGTCTTCTTCCAGACGGAGAACGGGCTGATCGGGACGGGCCCCGTGCCCGAGCAGGGCATGGCGCTGGCGATGCTGACCGACGCCGGCGGCCAGCCCGTCACGGCCCTGCCCGGCGCGAGCGCCTTCGACAGCGCGATGTCGTTCAGCCTGATCCGGGGCGGGCATCTCGACCTGACGGTCCTGGGAGGGTTGCAGGTCGACCAGAACGGGCTGCTCGCGAACTGGGTGATCCCCGGCAAGATGGTGCCGGGCATGGGCGGCGCGATGGATCTCGTATCGGGGGCCAAGCGGGTCATCGTCGCGATGCAGCACACCGCCAAGGGCTCGCCCAAGATCGTGGAGACCTGCACCCTCCCCATCACCTCGACGCGTCCGGTGCACATGGTCGTCACCGAAATGGCGGTGATCGGCTTTCCCGAGGGCCGGGCGACTCTCCTGGAGAGGGCGCCGGGCGTTTCCGTCACCCAGATCGTCGAAGCGACCGAGGCGCATCTCGCGGTGCAGGACGAGGTTCCCGAAATGCCGCTTTGACGTTGTCGCGCCCGCAAGGAGACTGCCATGACGACCACGCTTGAAGACCTGCTGCCCACCGCGGTCGACTGCCGCAAGGCCGCCGCGGCGAAGGAAGCGGAGAAGGCGGCCGAATACATGCGCCGCCACGAGGCCGCCGAGGCCGAGAAGAAGGCGTTGCTGGACAGGCTCGAGAAGCCGTCGGGCGTGTCGGACGAAGACCGCATGCAGCGGGCGGCCGCCATCATCAAGCGGGCCGTCTCGAACGGCCTGAGCGAGGTCGAGGTCGGCCGCTTCCCGAACAGGCTGACCTCCGACCGGGGCCGCGCCATCAACCAGCAGGAGCCGGGCTGGGAGAACACGCTGCTCGGGCTGCCGAAGGAACTCTACATTTTCTGGCAGACGTATCTCCAGCCACGGGGCTATCACATCAAGTACCAGATCGCCGAATGGCCGAACGGCATGCCCGGCGACTTCAGCATCACGCTGAGCTGGGGCGGCTGAGCCCGTCCGGGCGGCCGGGGGCCGCCGCTCCGTGCAGCCGAGGCGACCGGGATGCCCCCCGCGCGTCGCCCGGGCGTCAGTCTCCCGCCTTCAGCTCGGCGAGGGCCTGCGACAGGAACTCGTCCATGGTGCGCCGGATCCGATGCTCCGACTGCGCCACTCGGGCCGCCCGGAAATCGGCGCGGATCTTCCTGAAGATGCTGTCGGTGCCGGGATGCTCCAGATCGGCCCTGACCAGGGCGTCCTCGTAGTCGACGGCGGCGGTTCCAGAAAGCCCGAGCTTCTGTGCGGCCCAATGGCCCGTCAACCTGTTGCGCCGTGCAATCGCCCTGAATCTCAGCTCCTCGTCATGCGCGAACTTGGCTTCGAAAGCGCGCTCGCGGCTTTGGAAGGGATCCATTTTCGACACTCCTCTCGTCGAACCTGAACCAGAGTCATTACGCGTGTCGGAGGCCGGTTCCGTGGCCAGCGGTGAAGCCCACCGTTCGTGGGCGCCTTGGCGCTTCGATGCGCGGGCGAGCCCGCGTCGCGGGTTCCCGCCGGCTTGATCGACGCCTTTTTGACGCTCCGGAGGTCGTTCAGACGGTTCGAGCGGGCGACCCGTTGGGCGAACCTCGGGCTCCGGCCCTCCGGCTGGCGTTCCAGGCCATTCCGACGCCCGTAAGTCTACCAGAAAATGCCGGGGTCTGCTCCAGTGTCGGCTGCCGGGCGGTGGGCCGGAGATGCGGCAAGCGTGACGCCTGTGGGACGCGCTGGGTCGCCGTTTGCACGGGGACGAGCGGGGGGTGGGGCTGGCGCCGTTGTCCGTCGCGCGTAGCCGCGCGCCGGCCCCCTCCCAGGATGCTTCCCGCTTTCCGCCCTTCGGGCGGCCCCCTCCCTGACCCTCCCCCACGAGGGGGGAGGGGACATAGGCGCTGCGGCGGGTGGCTCCCCTCCCCCTCGTGGGGAGGGGTCGGGGGTGGGGCCGCCCGAAGGGCGGAGGGGGCGGTGCCGTGCGGGGAGACGAGGGAGAGGGTGGCAGGCCGCCGATCTGGATTGCGGCCTTCGCCGGAATGAGCGGGGCGCACGGGCGGCGGATCGCGCCGCCGCCCGCGATCGATGCCGCTATTGCTTTGCCAGGCCGAGATCGCCCAGGATCTCCTGCGCCGTCTTCGCGAAGTTCGCCGCGTATTCCTCGAACTCGCCGGGGCCATCCCATACCGGGACGATGCCGCGTGCCTTCAGGCCGTCCTGGACCTCGGGCAGGGCATGGGCACGGGTGGCGGCCTCGTAGAGAGCCTCGCGATGGGCGGGGTCGAGACCCTTCGGCGCGACGAGGGCGAAGAAGTTTCCGTACTGCCAGTCGACGCCCTGCTCGGCGGCCGTCGGCACGTCCGGAAAGGCGTCCGAACGCTCGTCGGTCATGATGGCGATGGTCTTGACGCGGCCGGCGTCCAGCAGCCCGGTCGCCTCGATCGGCGAGCCGGTGAACATGGTGATGCCGCCGGCGACAACGTCCTGCAAGGCGGGCGCGCCGCCTTCGCTCGGCACCCACTTCATTGCCGTAGGTTCGATGCCCGCGCTCTTCAGCAGGCCCGCCCCGGCGATATGCCAGGAGCCGCCCACGCCGGTACCGGACGAGGACAGGGTCTCGGCGGGCTCGTTGCGGAAGGCCTCGAGGAGATCCTCGAGGGTCTCGTATTCGGAATCCGCCGACACGGTGACGCCGGCCGGGATCACCGCGAGCCGCGAGAAGAGATCGAGATCGTCGATCCCGATATCGGCCTGGCCGAGCGACCGGTAGAAGGTGATCTCGGGGCTCGCGGCGCCGAGGGTATAGCCGTCGGGCTCGGCGTTGACGATCGCGGTGTGGCCGGGCACGCCGCCGCCGCCGGCCTGGTTGACGACGTTCACCGGTACGCCGAGCTCCCTCTCGTAGCCGGCTGCGAAGATGCGCACCACCGCGTCGGTGCCGCCGCCGGCCGCCCACGGAACGATGATCGTCACCGGGCGGTCGGGAAAGGCGAATGACGAGCCCGGCACGGCGATCATCGCCGCCACCGCTCCCGCCAGAATTGCTGAAAGCCGTCGACCCATCGGGTCCTCCCTCTTTGTCTTGCTTTGCGTTGCCGCGACGCTCATGGGGCGAACGGACCTGCGCGATCCGCGACGCCGGCTTCGCGGAGACCGATGCGCCAAGCGGCACCGGACCTGAGGCGGACGCTTGCATGCAATTATGGGGCTGTCAAACGCTATGCGGCTGGCTTATCGACCGCTGTCTCCGGAATGGTATGCCAAACCATCAACTGCGCCGCGCCGCCTTCCATGCGGCCGCGAGCCGGTCGATCCGCGCCTCGGCCGGTTCGGCGAAGAGGCGCCGGGAGGCGCGGCGCGCCTTGCGCCTCAGGGCACGGCAGAGGACGTCGATCGCGTCGCATACCGCGCGGGCGCCCTTAAGGTCGTCGAAGCCGGGCGCGCGGCCGTGGATCCGCCGTCGCAGCAGGACGAGGTCGTTATGATCGCCCAGGACCTGGCGCAGGGCCTGCAGCTCGCGGACCTCGGGCTTCATCATCGCCGGCCAGATGTCCGACACCAGGTCGAGTTGGTAGCGCCAGTGGATGACCGGCTTGCGCGCCTCGTGCAGCTCGTCGGCATCGCCGCTCGCCAGCGCCGCCTTCAGGCCGGACCGGGCCGCGCCATAGGTCGCGCCGAGACCTTCGAGATAGGGGTCGAGCTTCCCGGCCGGCAGCCGCCAGTCCGAGACCTCCCCGATGCAGCGGGCGACCAGAGCGTGGACCTCGTCCGTGGAGCCGGCCAGCGCGTCCTCCCCGGCCGCCGTGTCGATCAGGCGTTCGGCCGCCTGCCGAAGCGCGTCGATGTCTGGGGCGTGTGCGTCGCCGAGCTTCGCGGCGAGGAGATCGACCGCCTCGCGTAGCGCCTGGCCGTCGCGCGCCCGGGCCAGCGCGCGGGCGGCGTCGCGGGCTCCGGCATTGACGGCCCGGTAGCTCCGCCCGGAGATCGCCGGCCGTACCAGCCGCAGATGCGACCGCACGGCCTTCAGCGCCTTGCGGGCGTCATGGACGTTGCGGGCGCGCTCGCGCGACGACCGGTCGAGCGACTGAGCCGCCGCGGCGAGGAGATCGCGCACGGTGTCGGCAATGGCCGGCCCGACCGGACCGGCAACGTCGATACGGCGCTTCAATTCGCCGCCCACCCGCTTCTCAGGCGCCACGCGCGGGGTGCGTGCGCGCCGCCATCACGAAATCGGGCGAATTATGCACGACGGAGTTTGCAATTCGATGACGGCGTTGATAGATACACCGCGAACGGTCGCGACGGCGGCACATCCATTGCCGCGGGGTGGAGCAGCCCGGTAGCTCGTCAGGCTCATAACCTGAAGGTCGCAGGTTCAAATCCTGCCCCCGCAACCAGATTTGACAGCGCCCCCGCGGGTATCCCGCGGGGGCGTTTTCGTATCGGGGCGGGGGTTTTCGCAGGGCGCGCGGTTCGTTTCCGGCGGGTCCGGTGCCCCGGTTGATCTCCCGACGGCAACTGGATACTAACCCGATGACGCCGCGCCGCGCGGGGCGCGCCAATCTTGCGGAAATCAGCGACAAGGGTCTGCGTTCAGGAATGTCTAATGTCGAGACGGGCGCCGGCCCGGGAGTGTTTAGGGATGATCCGGTGGGAGCGTTCTGCGTGGAGAACGACATCTCGTGCGAGCCGGATGGAGACGGCCCCCTCAGCGGCCTTTCCTTCGCGGTCAAGGATGTCTTCGACATTGCCGGGAGCCGCACCGGATTCGGCCATCCCGAATGGCTGCGCACGCATCCCCCGGCCACGACCACAGCCCCCACGGTGCGCCGCCTGCTCGAGGCGGGCGCCGCGATGGTGGGCAAGACGATCAGTGACGAGCTCTGCTATTCCCTGACCGGCGTCAACGTGCACTACGGCACGCCGGTCAACCCGTGGGCGCCGGACCGCGTCCCGGGCGGCTCGTCCAATGGGTCGGCGTCGGCGGTCGCGGGCGGCCTCGTGGATTTCGCGCTCGGCACCGACTGTGGCGGCTCGGTTCGCCTGCCGTCCGCCTATTGCGGGATATTCGGGATTCGGCCGACGCACGACCGCGTCTCGCTCGACTGCTGCGCCCCCTTCGCGCCCAGCTTCGACTGCGCGGGCTGGATGGCGCGCGATCCTGCACTACTGAACAGCGTCGGCAGGATACTTCTCGGCGAGGACGAGACGCCGGCACGGCCCGGGAAGATCATCATCCTGAGCGACGCCTTCGAACTGGCCGACGCCGACCTGGTGGAGGCGCTGTCGGGCGAGGTGGAGCGTATCGCGGGTACGTTCTCGCGCCGGGACGAGGCGGTGCTGAGCCCTGACGGCCTCGATGGCTGGTTCGAGACCTTCCGCATCCTCCAGGCGCGCGAGATCTGGCAGTCGCTCGGCGACTGGGTTCGCGATCGCCGGCCGAAATTCGGTCCGGGCGTTGGCGAGCGGTTCGAGGCCGCGGCGAATGTGACGGCGCAGGACGCCGAAGCCGCCGGCAGGGCGCGGACGGAGATCATAGGCCGGCTCGACGAACTGCTCGCGCCGGGAACGGTCCTCTGCCTGCCGACGACCCCGCGGGCCGCGCCTTTCCTCGGCGAGGAGCCGGCGGAGATCGAAACCTCTTATCGGAAGAGGGCGATGAAGCTGCTCTGTCCCGCCGGGCTTGCCGGTCTTCCGCAGGTAAACCTTCCGCTCGCCCGCGTCGGCGGCGCGCCGGTCGGGCTGTCGCTCGTCGGTCCGCGCGGAAGCGACCTCGCGCTTCTCGCGCTCGCCGAGGAGCTGTGCGAACCCGTCCCGGCCGCCACCCTTCCGAAGAGGCGCGACAATTGACCCATGCCGGCGAGATAAACCGCCCCAACGTCCACGCGGAGGTCGTGGCCGTCGTGGAGCGTTACGAAACGGCTCTCACGTCGAACGATGTCGAGACGCTGGACGAGCTGTTCTGGTCGAGCCCCCACACGGTGCGCTACGGGCCCGGCGAGGTGCTCTACGGGCAGGAGGAAATCCTCGCCTTCCGCAAGGGCCGGAGCGCGAAGGGCCTGGCGCGCGCCGTCCGGCGCATGGAGGTCACGACGTTCGGCGACGATGTCGCGATCGCCAATGTGGAGTTCACCCGCGAGGGAACGCCCGGCATCGGCAGGCAGAGCCAGACATGGGTCCGCTTCCCCGAGGGCTGGCGGGTCGTCAGCGCCCATGTCTCCAACATGCCGGCCGCCGCCTGACCTGCCGGGGACGCCGGCTTCCGTCAGAGCGGGCCGGGCCGCCACTCGATGACGCGGATCGGCGTCGGGTTCCAGCCGTTGCACGGATTGAAGACCTGGGGGCAGTTGGAGATCACGACGAGAACGTCGCGCTCCGCCTTCAGATCCACATAGTCTCCCGGCTCCGACTTTCCGTCTGCGAACGCCGTCGTGCCGTCGGCCAGCACCGGGGCGTGCGCGAAGAAGTTGAGGTTGGCGGGAATGTCTCGGGCGCCCATGCCGTGCCGCGACAATTCCTCGATGAAGTTGCGGCGGCAACTCGGCGTGTCCTCGACGCCGTAGCGCAGATAGTTCGCCTCGCTGCTGCAGCAACCCGCGATCGTATCGTGCCAGCCGACCGTGTCGGCCTCGACCGTCATCAGGAACGTCGCCCAGAATCCGAATAGAGCCGGAAGTCCTCGCCGACATAGATCGAGCGGTTGAACTTGATCGTGTTGCCGGCGTTGTAGCGGTTCTCGTGATCGGCTGCGTCGTAGCACAGCAGGTCGACGCCCTGCCGTCCCTCGAGATCTATGATGCGCAGCCGGTTTCCCGCCGCGACCGTGATGGAGAACGGCGCGCCGGCGGCCACCTCCTCGTCCGCCACGACATGGCCCGGTACCGCCGCGGACGCCGCAAGGGCGGCCTCACCTATACGCGCACGGGCCTCGGCGGCGAGGCGGACCGCCTCCTGCCTGTTGCGCTCGGACATCGCCCAGGCATGCGCCGCGCGTTCCTCGTCGGAAACGGCCTCGCCTTCCAGCAGAATTCCCGACATGCCGCTCTCCTCCGCTTCGGGTCGCCGCACCACGCTCAAGCCGGCGCCCATTCGATCACGCGGATCGGCGACGGATTCCAGCCGTTGCAGGGGTTGAAGACCTGCGGGCAGTTGGAGATCACGACGAGGACGTCGCGATGGGCCGCGACATCGACGTAGTCCCCCGGTTCGGACTTGCCTTCGACGATTTCCGTCGTGCCGTCCTCGGCGACCGGGGTCAGCATGAAGAAGTTGAGGTTGGCGGGCATGTCCCTGGAGCCCATGCCGTACTTGCCGAGCTCGGAGATGAAGTTGCGGCGGCAGCTCGGCGTGTCCCTGACGCCGTAGCGCAGATAATTGGCCTCCGTGCTGCAGCAGCCCGCGATGGTGTCGTGCCAGCCGACCGTGTCCGCCTCGACGCTCATCAGGACCTCGCCGAGATCGGAATAGAGCTTGAAGCCGAGGCCCACATAGATCGAGCGGTTGAACTTGATCGTATTGCCGGCGTTGTAGCGGTTCTCGTGGTCGGCCGCGTCATAGCAGAGGAAGTCGACCGCCTGGCGTCCTTCCAGATCGATGATGCGCAACAGGTGCCCGGCCGGAACGGTCAGGGAGAACGGCGCGCCGGCCTCGACGACATGATCGCCGATCACGGTGCCTTCGACCGCGGCGGCGGCTTCCACAGCCTGGCGGGCCGCCTCGCTGGCGTCAGTGGTCCGTCGCCGCGCCTCCCGCCGGTTGCGGTCGGAGAGCTCGAGGGCATGCGCCGCCCGCTCCGCCTCCGTGACGTTCTCTCCCTCCAGCAGAATTCCGGCCATTCCCACCTCCCCAAATCAAAACCGAGCGCTGCCTAATGAGCAGTCATGCCTGAAAATTGGGCTGGACTGCCACCGCGCTCTCCGAATAACGTGATGAGTGTATCCACTTTTTACGACGACGCAATTCCGGAACAGAGGGCACCCGCACATGAAAATCTTCTGGAAGACAGTCTCGGCCGCGCTAATGGCGGCGGCCCTGACCGGCGCGGCGAGCGCGCAGGATCGATTCCAATGGACGATGGCGACATCCTGGCCGAGCGGCCTGCCGCCGCAGCTGATGGCCGAGATGTTCGCAGAGCGCGTCTCGGAGATGAGCGACGGCCGCCTCACCATCACCGTTCAGCCGAGCGGGGCCGTCGTGGGTGCCTTCGACGTGCTCGACGCGGTGAGCACCGGAACGGTCGAGATGGGCCACTCACTGGCGGCCTACTGGATCGGCAAGAACCAGGCGACGCCGTTCTTCGCCGCCATCCCGATGGCGTTCGAGGGCGACCAGTTCCTCGCCTGGCTCTATGAGAACGGCGGAATCGAGCTGTGGAACCGGCTCTACCAGGACGAGCTGGGCCTGAACGTCGTGGCGATGCCCGGCGGCATCAACATCACCGAGTTCCTCGCCTGGAGCCGCAGGCCGCTGCGCGAGGTCGAGGACTTCGATGGCCTTCGCTACCGCACGGTCGGCTGGTGGGGCGAGAATCCTTCGCGAAATGGGCGTCGCGGTCACCACCATGCCGGCCAGCGAGCTCTACACGTCGCTGGAGCGCGGCGTCCTGGACGCGACAGAGTTCGCGTCGCCGTGGATCGACCAGATCCTGTCGTTCTACGAGGTGGTCGACTACGTGTCCGGTCCCGGCATGCACCAGCCGGCGAGCATGATGGAACTCACCATCAACAAGGACGCCTATGAGAGCCTGCCCGCCGACCTCAAGGCCATCGTCGACACCGCGGCCGAGGCCGTGACCCTGAGGTCATGGACCATGGACTATCACAACTCCATGGAATCCTTCGAGTACTTCCAGGAGCACAATGAGTTCGTGAAGGTCTCCGAGGAGGCTCAGGCGGCCTTCCGCGAGCGTGCCTGGGCCTATCTCGACCAGCAGTCGGAGCAGGATCCGTTCTTTGCCGAGGTGTGGACGTCGGTCCGCGACTACTACCTGCGCCTCAACAAGTTCAATTCCTTCATCCTGCCGGTGCGCGCCACCGAGGACTGAACGCAGTTGCCCCCGGCCGCGCCGCGGCCGGGGGACCAATCACCTGGGAGACCGATCGAGATGGAGCGGCTGTTTTCCTTCGTGGACGGCCTCAGCGCCTGGGTCGCGCGGATCGCCGCCCTCGCCGTGATCGCCCTGATGCTGACGCTGACCTACGAGGTCGTCATGCGCTTCGGCTTCAACCGGCCCACGGCGTGGAGCTTCAACGTCAGCTATTTCCTGAACTCGTTCTTCGTCATGATGGGCGCCGCCTACACGCTACAGCGCGACGGCCACGTTCGCGTCGATCTCCTCTACTCGCGATATCCCGAGCGCGTCAGGGCCGTCTACGACGCCGTGATGCTGCTGGCCGTCTTCGTGCCGATGTGGGTGTTCCTGCTCATGTCGATGTGGCCGAACATCATGAATTCCTGGCGCTCCGGAGAGCGCGCGGCCGTCGGCACCTGGCTGCCGGTCATCTATCCGTTCAAGAGCTGGGTCTTCCTCGCGATCTGCCTTCTCCTGCTGCAAGGCATCGTGCTGGCGCTCAGGAACGTCCTCATCGCCACCCGCAGGCAGGGCTGATCGCACATGGAACCGACCACTCTGGCGATCGTCATCGTCGTCGTCGCGCTGGGGCTCATCATCACGGGCTTTCCCATCGCCTTTTCGCTCGGCGGCGTGGCCGTCGTGAGCGCCGTCTTCTATTACGGCCTGGGCGGCGCGAACATGTTCGTGTTCCGCACCTTCACGCTCCTGCAGGACTACATCCTGCTGGCCATCCCGCTGTTCGTCTTCATGGGCTACATGCTCGAGAGCACGGGCATAGCCGAGCGCATGTTCCGCGCGCTGCGGCTGATCATGGGCCGGATCCCCGGCGGCCTCGCGCTTGCGACCGTGGCGACCGGCACGATGTTCGCCGCCGCCACCGGCGTCGTCGGCGCGTCGGTGGTGACGCTCGGCGTCGTGGCGCTGCCGGCCATGCTGTCCTACGCGTACGACCGCCGAACTCGCCGCCGGCGCGGTCTGCTCGGCGGGGACGCTCGGCATCCTCATTCCACCGTCCATCCTGATCGTGATGTACGGCCCGATGGCCGGACTGTCGGTGGGCCAGCTGTTCGCCTCGACGCTGCTGCCGGGACTGCTGCTCGTGACCTTCTACCTCGTGGCGATCTTCGTCTATTGCCAGTTCAGGCCGCAGGCCGGCCCGCCTCTGTCCGGGGCCGACCTGGAATATTCCGTCGGCCAGCGGATACTGGAGTTCGTCTACTCGGCGGTCCCCACGCTCCTGCTCATCGCGTCGGTGCTGGGGACGATCATACTCGGCATCGCGGCACCGACCGAGGCCGCCGCGGTGGGCGCGCTGGCGGCGATCCTCCTGGCCGCCTGCTATCGCCAGCTGTCCCTCAGGCGCATCTACGACGCGGCTAAGCGGACGCTCGAAGTCTCCAGCATGATCTTCATCGTGACGATCGGCGCGAGTCTGTTCACGGGCCTGTTCATCCGGCTGGGCGGACGGGGTCTGGTGGAGGGGCTGTTCTTCGGCCTCGACTTCGCGCCCCTGATGATCGTCTTCATCATGCTCGTGATCGTGATCATCCTGGGCATGTTCATCGACTGGATCGGCATCCTCCTGATCTGCGTTCCGCTGTTCACCCCCATCGTCGCGCAGCTCGGGTTCGATCCGGTCTGGTTCGCGACCCTGATGATCATCGCGCTGCAAATCTCCTATCTCACGCCGCCCTTCGCCCTGTCGGTGTTCTACCTGCGCGGCGTAAGTCCGCCCGACATGACGACGGTGGACATTTATCAGGGAATACTGCCCTTCCTTTTCCTGCAGGTCTTCGTTCTCCTGACCCTCCTTTTCTGGCCGCCGCTTGCGACATGGCTACCGGAACTTCTATACCGCTAGTGTCGTGGCGAACCCCGAAAGGAAGCCAACTTGGCGGTTAGCGAAAGCGCTCCGTTTCAAACGGCCGAACAGCATGTCTACCTGCATCTCAGGGGGCGCATCCTGAGCGGCGACATGGCCGGCGGCGCACGCCTCAATCCCGTGGAGGTCGCCGCGGAACTGTCGGTCAGCCGCATGCCCGTCCGCGAGGCCCTGCGCCAGCTCGAGGCGGAGGGGCTGGTCACGATCCTGCCGAACCGCCGCGCCGTGGTGACGAAGCTGACCTCGGCCGAGGTGGAGGAATTGTTCGAGATGCGCGCGGTTCTCGAGGGGCTGGCCGTGAGGTTCGCGGTCCCGCGCTTCGACGCCGCGGCGCTGTCGCAGCTCGAGCTCCTGAACCAGCTCCTCGACAGGGCGCGCCTCGATCCCAGGGCCTGGATCCAGCGTCACACGGAGTTCCACGATTTCATCGCCGAGATCTCGGGGCGCCAGCACCTGCGCAAGACGATCAAGCGCATCCAAAGCTCGGTCCAGCCCTACCTGCTGATGTACAACTCCGTTTACCAGCACACGGAAATGAAGGGCTACGAGCACGACAACGTCATCGCCGTCATCCGCGCCGGAAATCCGGCGGCCGCGCAGACCTACATGATCGACCATATCCGCAGCGCCAGCCAGGGCGTCATCGACTTCCTCGCGAGCCGCGAAGGCGGCGCCGATCCCGCCCCGGGCGCCAGGGCGGCGGCCGGGAGCGGGCATGTCCCGCTCGATGCGGATGGCCGGACGGGCTGACGGCATGGGCACCTTCGTCGTCACGGGCGCGACGTCCGGCCTCGGACGCCAGGTCGCGCTGGAACTCGCGGGCGAGGGCCACGACGTGGTGGCGGTCGCCCGCGGGGCGGGCGGGCAGGGCTGCGTTGCCGAGGACCGCATCCGCCCGGTCGCGGCGGACGTTTCCGATGCGGGCAACGTCGACAGGCTCGCCGCCACCGTCGGCTCCGCGTTCGGCGCGATAGACGGGCTGTTCAACGCCGCCGGCATCATCCGCAAGGCGAGGCTTTCCGAGCAGGAGCCAGCGACCTTCGAGGAGGTCATGCGGACCAACCTCACCGGTACGGTGATGGTGACGCGGGCGCTTCTGCCGCTCCTGCGCCGTCCCGGCGGCAGCGTGGTCAACGTCACGTCGTCCCTCCTGGCCCGCCCCGTCGCCGGGGTCTCCGCCTACGCGGCCTCGAAGGGGGCGGTGCTTGGCTTCACCCGCGCCATGGCCATCGAGCTCGCCGGCGAGGGCATTCGCGTCAATTCCGTCAGCCCGGGCCTCGTGCGCTCCGACATCTTCGTCTCCGCGGGCATGTCCCCGGACGACTACGAGCGGTATCTCGCGGAGCGGGCGCGGGCATACCCGCTGGGCCGGGTGGGGGAGCCCACGGACATATCGGCGGCCGTCACGTTCCTCCTGTCCGACCGCTCGTCCTGGATCACCGGGGCGGATTTTCCCGTGGACGGCGGCATCGGCGTCAACACCGCCGGCTGACGTCCGAGCGCCGGCCCCGGCCCGCAAGCTGTGGAAGCTGGCGACGAGACCTCTTTTGAAACTTGATTTCTGTATCCAGTTATCCTTTGATCATGGGGACAGTTTTCACTTCAGGAGGCGCCACATGGCCAACGAGACGGATCGCGAGGAATTTGCCCTGGAAGGCGGGATGCCGCCGATAAGCCACTACACGGACGCGGTGCGGTTTCGCGATACGCTGTACATTTCCGGGCTGGCCCCGCTGGACAAGGACATGAAGCTCGTCAGCGAGGACGTGGCCGAGCAGGCGCGCTCCATCTTCGAGCAGATGGGCAAGATCCTCGAGATGGCCGGCGCCTCGTTCCGCAACGTCCTGCGCGTGACCGTCTACCTCACGGACGTCAACGACCGCACGAAGATCAATCCCGTGCGCCAGGAGTTCTTCGGCGAGACCCGGCCCGCCAGTACCCTGTTCGGCGTCGCAGAGCTGGCCATTCCCGGCATGAAGGTCGAGATCGAGGCGATCGCCGGCCTGCCGCGATAGCGACCCCGGTCGCGGCGCCGGCCGTCGCCGCGCCGCGCGTCATTCCAGCACGAGAAGGAACGAGATGAGCCGTCCAGTCGAGTACATCGATCCGCCCGCGACGGCCCCCGCTCAGGGCCTTTACTCCCACATCGGCACGGCGCAGGACGGCAAGCTGCTCTTCATCGCCGGCCAGCTTTCGGTCGATCTCGACGGCAACGTCGTCGGCAAGAACGATTTCGAGGCGCAGTTCCGCCAGGTGTTCGGCAACATGCGCAACGTCCTGCGGGGCGTCGGGGCCGACTTCGACAACGTCGTGAAGTTCACGACCCTGTTCGTCCGCTCTCAGGACATCGAGGCGTTCATGCGGCTGCGCCAGGAGATGTTCCCGCAGTGGTTCTCCGGCGACAAGTTCCCGCCGAACACGATCCTCGTCATCGATCGTCTCGTGAAGGAAGACTTCCTGTTCGAGGTCGAGGCCGTCGCCCAACTCTGACGGCCGGGGGTCGCGGCCGCGCGGTGCTCAGCAGCAGCCCGCATAGTCGCGATACCAGCCCTCGATCGCGGCCGCGATGGCCGGCCACGATCGCTCCAGCTCCGCGAAACGGTCCCGCTGCCCGCGATAGAGCGCGCGCAGCTCGGCCTCCGCCGCCTCCAGGTCGACGCGGACCAGCTCGCCGCCCCTGACGATGTCCCGCCCGGCGACCACCACGGTCTCGATGTGCGCGGCGGTCGCGCGGGCGAAGAACAGGTCTAGCGCATCGACGTCCATGATCGCGTCGCGGTCGATGCGGTCATGGTCGAGGAGGACGAAATCGGCAGGGGCACCGGGCGCGAGCCGCCCGTCTCCCGGAGCGCCGGCGGCAGCCCTGCCGGCTTCCACGGTGCGCGCCAGGAAGCCGGCGCGATCGAACGCGGGCTCGAAGCCGAGGCCAGCGTGGAGTGCGTGGGCAAGACGCGTCTCGCGCACCATGTCGTCGTCCTCGTCGAAGGCGAGGCCGTCCACGCCGACGGCGATCCGGCAACCGCGGGCATATGCGTCGGCAATCCTCGCGATGCCCGATCGCAGGTGGAGATTCGAGCTCGTGTTGGTGACGATGGCGGCGCCCGCCTCGGCGATCATGTCGAGTTCGTCAGGGCGCGCGTGGATGCAGTGGGCGAGCGTCAGCCGTGGCGACAGCAGACCGATGTCCCTGAGCCACGCGACGATGCCATGCGGAAACGCACGATCGGCCCAGATGCGCTGATAGGGCGTCTCGAGAAGATGCATGTGGACGCGCCGGCCGGTCTCGGCCGAGCGGCGGGCGATCAGTTCCAGAAGCTCCCGGCTGCACCACTGCACCCCCGCCGGACCGTACTGCACGTCGACCATGGGGCCGGCGATCGCATCGGCGATGGCGTCCGTGGTGGCGACCAGGTCGCTGGCCGACGCCGGTGGCCGGCAATAGGTGTCGCGCAGGATCGAGCGCGCCGGCTCGTCGAGGCCGGCGAGGATGGCGGCCTCGTCGCCGTAGACGACCGGATTGCGGTCCCTGAGCGCCGGGGCGAAGGCGATCCTGACCCCCACGTCGCCGGAGGCCCGGGCGACCTCGCGGGCCTCGTCCACCGGCGACAGCCGGCCGCTCGGGCGCGTGTAATGCACCATGACCGCGGCGCACCCGGCGCGCGCGGCGCGTGCGAGCGGCGCCAGCGCGGCCAGATACGCATCGGGCGGCGTCGCCACCATCGAGCGCGGAAGCCAGGTCTCGAGCGGCAGGAACGCCGCCCCGAATGACGACATGGACAGCGGCCGGGCATGATCGTGCGCGTTCGCGAAGGCGGGAAGCATCAGCCGCCGTTTCGTCGAGGGCACGTCAGGCGCGGTGCCGTCGCGCACGAAGGCGATCCTGTCCCCCTCGGTCGTGACCGCAACGTCGTCGCTTACGCCCCGCGACGGATCGAGGAGGGCATGTGTGGCGTGGAACGTCGGCACGTATCGGCCCCTTATGAGGAGGGGTATGGCGGGCGCCGGTGACGCCCGCCATCATGACGGTCAGCTAGGGCTGTGGACCAGCTCGCGTTCCTCGCGCTCGGGGAGGAACTCGCGGCTGAAGACCTGGTCGACGGTCGGCGTGGTGGACAGCTCGTATCCTTCCACCACGATGTCGATGGAGCGGGCGAGGCGTTCGTCGTCCACGTCGCCGAGACCGATCTCGGCCGCTTCCTCGGATGCCATCAGGCGCTCGTAGGCGAAGTTCAGCCGCATGCGCTCGACCTCCTCGTTGACGAGGTTGTCGAAGTTCATGACCGCCTCCATCGCCGTGTCCTGGTCGGTGCCGATCTCGATCGAGGCGCGGTTCACGGCGCGGACGAGGCCGGCCACCGCATCGGGATTGTCGTTCAGCAGGCGCTGGGAGACCATCAGGCCGTTCGAGTAGAGATCGAGGCCGTAGTCGCCGAACTGCCACCAGTCGAAGTCGTTCTCCGGATCCTGGCGATTGTTCAGGAGGTTGAAGTAGCTGGTGATGTTGAACACCAGCGCGCCGTCGATCTCGTCGCGGATCAGCATCGGCTCCTGAAGGTTCGGGGCCATGTTCGAGATGGCGATCGCGTCGATGTCGAGGCCGTTCGTGCGCGCGAAGACGGGCAGGAGCCGTGTCGTCGGCGTACCCTGCGCGCCGCCAAGCGTGCGGCCGGGGAAGTCCTCGATGGAGGTGATGCCGCTCGTCTTCTTGGTGACGATGGCGAAGGGCGGCTGGTTCCACATCATGTAGACCATGACCGGAACCTCGTTGGGCCGCTCGGCCGCGTTCTGGATGATGGCGTTTATGTCGCCGAAGCCGGCGTCGTAGGCCCCGCCCATGATGCGCGTCACGGTGGCGCCGGAGCCCTCGCCCTGGTCGATCATGACGTTCAGGCCCTCTTCCTCGAAGTAGCCCTTGTCCTTGGCCACGAAGAAGGCGGCGTCGGAGCCCTGCGTCTTCCAGCCGAGCGTGAACCGGATGTCGGTGAGCCCTTGCGCGCCGGCGCCGGAGACGGCCATCGCCGTGATGGCGATCGCGGTGAGAAGTCTCTTCATTGTCGTTCCCCTCTTTGCGGATTGGAGATCAGGCGGCTGCGAAGTCGTTCTTGCGCGTGGCCCAGCCGATGACGCGGCCCTCGATCGCCGAGAAGATCGCGTAGAGCGCGACCCCCATCCCGGCGAGGATGAAGAGGCCGGCGAACACGAGCGGCACGTCGAAATTCGAGGACGCCGTCATCATCACGTTGCCGATGCCGCGATTGGAGGCGACGGTCTCGGACAGGACGGTGCCCACGAAGGCGTAGGTGATCGCCACCTTCAGCGAGGCGAAGAAGAAGGGCATCGTGCGCGGCAGGCCGACGTTCCAGAGGATGTCCCATTTGCTCGCGCCGAGCGCCTTGAGAACGTCCTCCTGCTCGGGCTCCGTCGTCGCCAGCCCTGTGGCGATGTTCACGACGATGGGGAAGAAGCAGATGACGATGGCCGTCAGCACCGCGGGCACCGTGCCGGAGCCGAACCACAGGACGAAGATCGGCACGACGGCGACCTTCGGGATCGACGAAAAGCCGATCAGCAGCGGATAGGCCGTGTCGTAGGCGGTGCGCGAAACGCCGATGCCGGCGCCGATGAAGACGCCGATGGCAACCCCGAAGGAAAAGCCGATCATCGTCGTCATCAGCGTCTGGACGATGTGCGGCCACAATACGTTGATGCGGGTGTACAGCGTGGCGAGGACCTGCGACGGCCGGGGCAGCACGAGATCCGACACGTCGAGCGCCAGGCACAGGACCTCCCAGGTGACGAAGAATCCCATGATGAGAGCGACCGCCGCGGCGCGGCGCTTGATGGCGCCGTTCACGGCTGCACCTCCATCTCCGGTTGCGACCCGCGGGTGCCTCCGCGGGCCTCCACGATCAGGCCCCTCAGGCGCTGGTTCAGGTCGACGAACTCCGGCTGGAAGGTCATCTCGACGGTACGCGGGCGCGGGAAGTCGACGCGGCTGTCGTCGAGGATGCGGCCGGGGCGAGCGCTCATCACGCAGATGCGCTCGGCCAGGAAGCCCGCTTCCTTGAGGTCGTGGGTGACGAGCAGCACCGTCGGGCGAAACTTCAGCCAGAGCGACTGGAGCGTTCCCCAAAGCTCCTCGCGGGTGAACTGGTCGAGAGCACCGAACGGCTCGTCGAGCAGGAGCAGGCGCGGCTCGTGGACGAGGGCGCGGCACAGATTGGCCCGCTGGAGCATGCCCCCGGACAGCTGCCAGGGGTAGTGATTGGCGAAGCCGGTGAGACCCACGTCGTCGAGCAGCGCGTGGACCCTGTCTCGGAACTCGGTCTTGCGCTTGCGCAGGTATTCCCGGCGGAACGGCTGAACGATCTTCAGCGGCATCATCACGTTCTTCTCGATCGTGAGCCAGGGCAGCATGGTCGGGTTCTGGAACGCCATGCCGATCCGAAGCGCCCTCGCGGCCACCTCGCGTCCGCCAACGAGGACGACGCCGGTTGTCGGGCGGATCAGGCCGGCGGCGAGTCGCAGGATCGTGGACTTGCCGCAGCCGGACGGGCCCACGAGCGCAAGGAATTCGCCGTCGGCGATCTTCAGCGAGGTCTCCGCGAGCGCCGCGACCTTGCTATCGCCGCGCCCGAAGGTCACACTCGCCTGTGACAGCTCGACGGCGGTCGATCCCGGCCGCGCGCCGTCCGGCGCCCCGGACGACGGCGTGGGGGCGGCCGCATCCGGCGGCGGTCCGGCCGGGATTTTCTGCATACTGTTCATGGTCAAAAGTGCATGCAACAGGCATGCCAACGGTCCTGTCGCCCCGGCAGGGGGGCGATTCATGCATTGCGCGGCCGGACCGGCCGGGACGCGGGGGCTTCGTCGTGATCGTTCAGGAAGCAGCGCGCCGGCGCCGATGCGCAATCTTTATGCACCGGATGCATGCGCCGGGGCCCCAACATCGTACGCGGACTGTTGAACCCGAGGCCCTGGCCGGATACTCAGATTCCGCACGGGAGGCGGCGGGACGAGATGGCCAGTAGCGGGCATGACACCACCAGGCGCGGGGCCGGCGAGGACAAGGTCGGCGTGATCTGCCGCGCCATCCGCCGCGCGATCGTGGAGCAGGCGCTACGGCCCGGCGATCGTTTGCCCGAGGATGCGCTGGGCGAGCGCTTCGGCGTCAGCCGCACCATTGCCCGCCACGCGCTGGGTCAGCTCGGTTCCGAGGGGCTGGTGGATCTCAGGCGCAACCGGATCGCGGTCGTCGCCACCCCGTCCATGGAGGAGGCGCGCGACACCTTCGACATACGCATAGAGCTGGAGCGTCTCGTCGTGAGAGCCCTGGCGGGAAAACTGACCCGGTCGCAGGTCGCCGCGCTGCGCGCCCATGTGAAGGAAGAGCAGGACGCGCGCGGGGGGGCGGAAGCGGCGTCGATACGGCTTGCCACGGAGTTCCACGTCCTGCTCGCCGAAATGACCGGGAAACCGATCCTGATCCGCTACGTGAACGAGGTGTCCTACCGCTGCGGCCTGATGCTGTCGGCGTTCGGGCGGCCCCATTCGGCCGAATGCGCCATCAGCGAGCACAGCGCGCTGATCGACTCGCTCGTGGCCGGCGACGTCGACAGCGCCGGGACGCTCATGAGCCAGCACCTGGAGCAGGTCGCCGAACGGGCGCTTCTCCAGGCGCCCGAGCCGCAGAGCCGCGACCTGATGGATATCCTCGCGCCCTACGCGGCGGAGGAGGACGCCGGAGCCGGACGGCGGCGCGGCCGGAGGGGCTGACCCGGCTTCACCCGGTCCGCGCGACGGACGGGTCCAGTATCCATTCCGCGCTGTCGTTCCACACGTCCATCTTCACGATGCGCCCGCCGCTGACCACGAATCGATCGACGTAGCGGTTGCCGGCGAACGGCGTGCCGTCGGGCCATTCGCCGTAGAGCGTGCCGATGCTGTAGACCACCGTCTCGTCCCCGGCCGGCGCCACGTCGAACCGCTCCATCTCCTTCTTCACCCACCTGTAGCGCGCCGCGTTGAAGGCGGTCGGCCCGCGCGGATGGTCGTAGTCCCGGCCGCCGGTGAAGGTGACGACGAACCCGGGGGCCACGAAGCGCGCCGCGGCGTCCGGGTCGGGGATCATGGAGGCCTCCAGATAGCGCCGCACGACCTCGGCGTCAGGATGCGCTGCGGCCTGCGGCTCCGTTTGAAGAGAGGCGGTCGATGAAGGCATGGCGAACCCCGTCAGAATCTGCGATACAGAAATCCCTGAAACTGCATACACTACAGTTTCCGATCTGTCGCGACCGTTCGTCTGAACATTCCGACCCCGACCCCCGAAGCGCTCATATGCCCCCACCCGACCTCGTTCTGAAGAATGCCGCGCTGCGGGGCGGACGGCGCGCCGACATCGCGATCTCGGCCGGCCGCATCGTCGCCGTCGAGCCCGGCATCGAGGCCACCGCGCCGATGGAGGACCTCGGTGGCAGGCTCGTGCTGCCGGGCTTCTGCGACAGCCACGTCCATCTCGACAAGGCCTGCCTTCTGTCGCGCCTCGACCGGGACCTGGGCGACCTGCAGGCCGCGATCGGGGCGGTGTCCTCGCTCAAGGCCGGCTTCACCGAGGACGACGTGTATCGTCGTGGCGGGCGATGCATCGAGAAGGCCGTCATGCAGGGCACGACGCACATGCGCACCCATGTCGAGCTGGATCCGGCCATCGGCCTGCGCGGCTTTCACGCCGTCATGGCGCTGAAGCGCGACTATGCGTGGGCCATCGACCTGTCGGTCTGCGTCTTCCCGCAGGAAGGCATGCTGAACAATCCGGGCACGGAGGCGCTCCTCGTCGAGGCGCTCGAGCACGGCGCCGACCTGCTCGGCGGCTGTCCCTATACCGACAGCGAACCGGGCGCTCACATCTCCCGGATATTCCATCTCGCCCGGCGCTTCAACGTCGATATCGATTTCCACCTCGACTTCGATCTCGACCCGTCCTGGATGCACCTCGACGACGTCGTGACAGAGACCGAGGCGAGCGGCTGGGGAGGGCGGGTCGCGGTCGGGCATGTGACCAAGCTGTCGGCGATCAACGACGAGAGGCTGGCGGCCATCGCCGCGCGCCTCGCCGACACGGGCATCGCCGTCACGTCGCTCCCGGCGACCGACCTCTACCTCACCGGACGCGACCACGACCACGGCGTGCCACGGGGCGTCGCGCCGGTCCACCGGCTGGCCCGGCGGGGCGTGTGCTGTTCCGTGGCCACCAACAACGTCATGAATCCCTTCACGCCCTTCGGTGACCTGAGCCTCCTGCGCATGGCCAACCTCTATGCCAATGTCTGCCACGCCGGCCCGGGGGACTTCGGCGCCGTGCTGGCACTCGTCACCGACGGGGCGGCGCGGTTGATGAACGTGCAGGGCTATGGTCTCCACGTCGGAGCCACGGCCGACCTCGTGGTGCTGGACGCGACGGACGAAAACGAGGCTCTCGGCGAGATAGCGGCACCTCTCGTGGGGTTCAAATCCGGCCGTCGAACATTCACGCGCGCGCTTCCGACGCTGCACCGGTCGGGGCGCCATGTTCTGGCGCCGGTGGCGACGACGCTGCCGTAACCCGGCGCCGGAATGTCGACCAATGCGCCGATTGGGCCATGGGACCGGCGCAATATCGGTGGACTCGAAGACCCATGCGACCTTAATTCGCGGCGGTTGTCGCAGGCGGGGCTTTCCGATGCGTGTGATTCCGGGTCGCTCGAGGATTGCGCGTTCCTGCATCGAGGTCGGGGTGTTCCAGAAGTTCAGGGCTCAGCTTTCCCATGCGTGATTTCGAAACTCCCGGCCGCTCGCTCGTCATGTCGACGACCGGCATGGCGGCAACGTCCCATCCGCTGTCGAGCCTTGCCGCGATCGACGTTCTGCAGGCCGGCGGCAACGCGATGGACGCGGCGATCGCGGCGTGCGCCGTGCAGTGCGTCGTCGAGCCGGGGTCGACGGGCATCGGCGGGGACTGCTTCGCGCTGTATTCGCGCGGCGGCGGCGACGACATCGTGGCGTTCAACGGATCGGGGCGGGCGCCGGCCGCCGCCTCGGCCGAGCATTTCCAGGCGCAGGGCATCGCGGCGCTCGACCGGCAGTCGCCCCATGCCGCGACCGTGCCGGGCGCGGTGGACGCCTGGGCCGCGCTGGCGCGCGACCACGGCACGCGCGACCTCGGCGAACTCCTCCAGCCCGCGATCCGTCTGGCACGCGACGGCTATGCGGTCACCCCGCGCGTGAGCTTCGACTGGCACGAGCAGGCGGCGCTCCTCGGCAAGGACGAGAACGCCCGGCGCATCTTCCTGCCGGACGGCAGGCCCATGAAGGCGGGAACCCGCCATGTCCAGCGCGAGCTGGCCGACACGCTCAAGCGCATCGCCGAGGGCGGGCGGGACGCCTTCTATTCCGGCGCGGTGGCGGAGGACATCGCCTCTCACCTGAGGAGCCTCGGCGGCCTGCACACGCTCGAGGACTTCGCGGCGACGCGCGGAGACTACGTGGCGCCGGTCTCCGGCGACTTCCGCGACCTCCGGGTGCACGAGTGCCCGCCCAACGGACAGGGCGTCATCGCGCTGATGATGCTCAATATCCTGTCCCGGCTCGACACCTCGGTGGAGGCGATGTCGGTTACGCGCATCCACATGGAGATGGAGGCGGCCCGGCTCGCCTACTCGGTGCGCGACGCGGTGCTGTGCGACCCGGACCAGCACGCGGTTCCGCTCGACCACCTCCTGTCGGACCGGCTCGCCGACGAACTCGCCGGCATGATCCGCCCGGACCGGCGGATCGCCGAACTGCCGGCGGTCGACATGCCCGCGCACTCCGACACGGTCTATATCGCGGTCGTCGACAAGGACCGGAACGTCGCGAGCTTCATCAACTCGCTGTTCTCGCCGTTCGGCAGCGGCATCGTCGCGCCGCGCTCGGGCGTCCTGCTGAACAACCGGGCGATGGGGTTCTCGCTGAAGCCGGGCCACCCCAACGCCATCGCGCCGTCCAAGCGGCCGATGCACACGATCATCCCCGGCATCGCGACCCGGGAGGGCCGGGCCGAGCTCTGCTTCGGCGTCATGGGCGGCCACTACCAGGCGCTGGGCCACGCCCATGTCCTGTCGCGTGTCGTCGACTACGGCTTCGACCTGCAGTCGGCCATCGACCTTCCGCGCGCCTCGCCGTTGTTCGGCACCGACACGCTGGAGGTCGAGCGCAGCATGCCCGCCGACATCGAGGAGGGGCTGCGGGCACTGGGCCACGGCATCGCGCGTCCCTCCAGGCCCATCGGCGGTGGCCAGGCCATCGGCATCGACTGGGAAACCGGCGTCCTGACGGGGGCGTCGGACCCGCGCAAGGACGGCTGCGCGCTCGGATACTGACCGCGCGCCCGACCGGCGAGGGAGACCGCGTGCGCATGAGCGACGATCAGGACAGCGCCCATCTCGACAAGGGGCCGGCGCCGGGCGACGAGGGCCCCGCCTATCTGGCGAGCCTGCCGGTCGCCGTGCTGAGAGCGTCGGCGCTCGACCGCAATGCGCGGTGGATGCGCGGCTTCCTCGATCACGCCGGCGTCGATCTCGCGCCGCACGGCAAGACCACGATGATTCCCGAACTGTTCGCGCGCCAGATCGCCGACGGCGCCTGGGCGATCACGCTGTCGACGCTGCAGCAGGTCAGGGTGGCCGCGCGCTCCGGCATCGGTCGCATCCTGCTTGCCAACGTGCTGGCCGACCGGGGCGACGTTGCGTGGATCGCCGACCGCCAGGATGCCGACGACGACTTTCGCCTCATCTGCCTCGTGGATTTGGCGGATGCGGTCGCCCTTCTCGCCGACGTCCACCGGGCCGGCGGGTACCGACGGCCGATCCAGGTCCTGGTGGAGCTCGGATATCCCGGCGGGCGGACCGGCTGCCGGACCGCCGAGGCGGTGATGGCCGTGGCGCGGGCCGTGGCCGCCGCGGCGCCCCGTCTCGAGCTGGTCGGCGTCGAAGGCTATGAAGGCCTGGTGTCGGCGCCCAACCGGGAGGCCAGGGAGGTGCGCGTCACGGCGTATCTCGACGGGTTGAGGGACCTGGCGGCGGCGCTGGCCGGCGAGGGCCTGTTCGCCGTCGACGATTTCCTCCTCACCGCCGGCGGCAGCAGCTTCCTCGATATCGTCGTCGACCGGCTGACACCGATACGCCGTGACTGGCCCGCCTGCCGCATCGTCCTGAGGGCCGGGTGCTACTTCTCCTTCGATTCCGGCCACTACCGGGACGACTTCCGCCGCATGCGCCAGCGCGTCCCGGACGCGTTCCCCGAGAGCGGGGCCCCGGAGCCGGCACTGGAGGTCTGGGGGCGGGTGATCTCGCGGCCGGAGCCCGGGCGGGTCATCGTCGGACTGGGCAAGCGCGACGCCGGCCACGACGCGCGCATGCCCCACCCGGTCAAGTCGTTCCGGCCGGGCCGCGACGAACGCCCGGCCGAACTCGCCGGGTCGGCCGAAGTCGTGGAGTTGAACGACCAGCACGCCCATCTCGCCGTCGGCGCCGATACCGACCTCGCCTTCGGCGACGCGGTGGGGTTCGGCGTCTCCCATCCCTGCACCACGTTCGACAAGTGGCGCGTCGTCCTCCTCGTGGACGACGACTACCGGGTCCTCCAACGTCTGCGGACCCGGTTCTGACGGCATCTGGCGCGAGGATGGGCACGGCGGCGCGGATTTGTGCGCCGCAACCGCGTGACCTTGCAATGCAACACAGGGAATAGTTGCGTTTTCTCGCGCTGGTACGTCCATTGCATCGCTTGTACGCGGCCGCCGGCTGGTGCAGCATCCGTTCCACCGCTCGGCAGCTTCGCATGACCCGCGACTGGAGTTGGAGATGGTGGCGCTGAATTCAGGCTCGGCTTGCGACGGCGGTTCCGGACCGGCGAGGGCGGTCGCCGAGCAGCTGACGCATCTCATCGAGACGGGCGCGTACCAGCTCCATCACCGGCTGCCGCCGGAGCGGGAATTGTGCCGCCGGTTCGGCGTCACGCGCGGCGTGCTGCGCAAGGCCCTGTCGATCCTCTCGGACGACGGGCTGGTCTGGCGGCATGTCGGCAAGGGCACCTTCGTCGGCGGCAGCCCGACCACCGGCGGGCGCGCGTCCGCGGTGCTGAGTTCCCGCGCGACGTTGAGCGAGATGATCGAGGCGCGGCTGTTCATCGAGCCGCTCGTCGCCAAGCTCGCGGCGGAGCGGGCCACGGTCCGCGACATCGAGATGATGAAGAACTTCCACGAGCGCGCGGCCGACGCCTGCAACTGGGACGCCTGGGACGAGTGGGACGACCTGTTCCACCGCTCGCTGGCGGAATCCAGCGGCAACGCCGTGCTGATCGGGCTGATCGACTCGCTCCTGCGCACCAAGCGCGAGTCCCGCTGGTGCATCCGCCGGGCGCGCCGGTTCGATCCCTCCCTCATGAGTTCCTACTCGGTCCACCACCGGAAGATCCTGTTCCATATCGTCAAGCGCGACTTGCAGCGCGCGGAGACGGCGATGCGCGACCACATCTCCGGCATCGCGACGAGCGTCGGGCCGGCGCTCAATCACTGAGCCTGACGGTTTTTCAGGCAGGCGCGGCGGTCCCGGGAGCGGACCAATCCCGCGATTGGCCTCCGGCCGGACTGTCAACTAACTGAAACAAAACGAATTTCTGATGCGCGCCGCGCGCCGTTCCGCGGGCGGCCGCTCCCTATACTCGGTCCGAGGGACGCGCCGCCAGCCAACATGCCAGCGCTCTATGACGCCGGCATGTCGGCCGATCCGATGGGGTCGGGCGCGCTTTGCAGTCACGTGAGGGAGCGAGCCTTTGCACTATCCGCCCGACTACGAGGGAATTCTCCACGGCCGGCTCCTCGAGGGCCGCGCAGCCATCATAACCGGCGCGGCGTCGGTCAACGGCATCGGGCGCGTGACCGCCAAGCTGTTCGCGCTGCACGGCGCCCGGGTCGCCATCCTCGACCTCGACGCGGACGGCGCGGCGCGGGTGGCCGACGAACTCGGCGAGGGGCATATCGGGCTGGCCTGCAACGTCACCGACAAGGCGACTTGCGAGAGCGCCGTCGCCCGGGTGCTCGAAGCCTTCGGCACCGTGGACGTCCTCGTCAACAACGCCGCGCTGGCCAAGGGCACGCGCGTCATGGACGTCGGCGAGGCCGAGTTCGACCTCCTCCACGACATCAACGTCAAGGGGACGCTGTTCATGTCCCAGGCGGTGATCCCGACGATGCGGGCACGCGGCTCGGGCGCCATCGTGTGCCTGGCCTCGGTCGCCGGACAGCGCGGCGGCGGGCTCTACGGCTCGGCCCATTACGCGGCCTCGAAGGCCGGCGTGATCGGGCTCGCCAAGGGCATGGCGCGGGAACTCGCGCCCGACGGCATCCGGGTGAACACCGTATCACCGAGCCTGATCAAGACCAACTCCTCTCCCGACGACAGCCCCGAGCGGCGCCGCTCCTTCGAGCAGGACGTGCCGATCCGCCGGTCCGGCAACGTCTGGGAGGTCGCCGGCACCATCCTTTTCGCCGCCTCCGACCTGTCCGGCTACCTCGCCGGCGCGACGATCAACGTCAACGGCGGCTTCCACATGCGCTGAACCCCTTGCCTCAGGAGGGCATGATGAAAGGCTTTCGTGCTGCACTGGTCGGGACGACGATCCTGATCGCATTCTCCGGCGTCGCCGCCGAGGCGCAGACCAAACTGCGCGTGAGCGGCCATTTCCCGGCCGGCCACACCGCCAGCCAGGGCATGGCGGTCATGAACGAGGAGCTGGAGAAGCTCACCTCCGGCGAAGTCGCCATCGACTATTTTCCGGATGAGCTCCTCGGCGGCTCCTTCGAGGGCGTCGAGCAGGTCCGCACCGGCCAGATCGACATCGATCTCAACGGCCCCGAATGGTACGGCAAGGTGGTGCCGGAGCTGGAGGTGCTGAACCTGCCGTTCCTCGCCAACAGCGACGCGCAGGCCTACTGCATCATCAATTCCGGGCTCGGCGATTACCTCGAGGAGAAGATGGCCGAAAAGGGCCTCGTGATCCTCGGCTGGATGGCCAACGGCATCCGCCACATGACCAACAACGCGCGGCCCGTGACCTCGATGGCCGACATCTCCGGCCTGAAGATCCGCACCCCTCCCAGCGAGACCTATCTCGAGACGTTCCGCGCGCTGGGCGCCAACGCCACGCCGATCGACATCAACGAGCTCTACCAGGCGCTGCAGCAGGGCGTGGTCGACGGCCAGGAGAACCCGTACGACAACACGCTGAACCGCAAGTTCTACGAGGTGCAGAAATACCTCTCGAACACGGGCCACTTCTTCTCCTGGGCCTGGCTGGTGATGAACCAGGGCTCCTATGACGGGCTGAGCGAGGAGCAGCGCGCCGCGCTCCACGAGTCCGCCGACATGGCGGTGGAATGGCAGCGCCAGCTCGCCTCCGAGAACAACCGGAAGGCCCTGCAGAGCCTGATCGACCAGGGCATGCAGTACGACGAGCTGCCGCCCGAGGTCTTCGAGGAGTTCCGTGAGGCGGTGACGCCGGTCTACGACACCGCGAGAGGACGCGCCGGCGACGCCGCCGTCGACCGGGCGCTCGAAGTGGCGCAGGGCTGCGTCTGAGCCCGGACGATGACCGCAGCGACGATCGCAAGCCGTCTCGATCTCGTCCTGTCGTGGCTCGACCGCGTCGTGGGGTGGCTGGTGGTGATCTGCATGGGCACGCTCACCACCGTCATCGTGGCGCAGGTCGTGCTGCGGTACGGCTTCAACTCGTCGCTCGACTGGGGATGGGCGCTGCCGCGGCTCGCCTTCATCTGCGGCATCTTCCTGGGCATGCCGCTCGCGCTGAAGCAGGGCGGGCACGTGGGGATCGACCTCCTGGCCATGCGGCTCACGCCGCGTGGCCGCCGGATCCTCCTCGGCGTTCAGCTCGGTCTCTCCGCGCTCCTCATGGCCGTCGTCCTCGTCTTCGCCACGCGCCTCGCCGTCCAGCTCTGGGACCAGACGATCCAGACGCTGCCGGTGAGCGTCGGCATATTCTACGCCGTGCTCGCCTTCTCCGCGGCGCACTGCCTGATGCATCTGGCGCGGCGCTGGCATTTCGGCGACGACGAGACCCGCGAGGGATGGGAGCACTGATGCTGACCGTCGTCATCGCGGGGTTCTTCGTCTTCGCCGCACTTGGGCTGCCGCTGGCCTTCGCGCTCGGCCTCGGCTCGCTCGGCGGCGTGCTGGTGGCCGGCTTCGACCCGATCATGATCCCGGGCAAGATGATCCACGCGGTGGATTCCTTCCCGCTGATGGCCATTCCGCTGTTCATGATCGCCGGCCAGCTGATGATCCGCGGCGGCATCATGGACCCGCTGATCGAGTTCGCGAACGCGCTCGTCGGGCGCGTCCAGGGCGGGCTCGCCCATGTCACGATCGTCGCCGCCATGGGGCTCTCGTCGGTGTCGGGCGTCGCCGTCGCCGACGCGACGGCGCTGGGCGGTTCGCTGGGGCCGCATCTCGCCAAGGTCTATTCGCGCCAGTTCGCCGCCAGCATCGTCGCGTCGGCCTCCTGCCTCGGCCCGATCATCCCGCCCAGCGGCGCGATGATCGTCTACGCGGTGGTCACCTCGAACGTCTCCGTCGCGTCGCTGTTCCTGGCCGGCATCGTGCCGGGCATCATCATGGGGCTGGGCATGATGGTCCTGTGCAGCGTCATCGCCCGCAGGCGTGGCTTTCCCGTCTCCGGGGAGCCCTTCAGCGCGCGACGCGCGGCGACGGCCTTCCGCAAGGCCGCGCTCATCTTCGGCATGCCCATCGTCGTCATCGGCGGCATCATGGCCGGCGCCTTCACCGCGACCGAGGGCGCTGCCATCGCGGTGGTCTACGCGCTGCTGATCGGCTTCTTCGTCACGCGCAAGCTGCGCTTCTCCGACATCCCGCCCGCGCTGCTGGCGGCCGGCATCATCACGTCCGTCGTCGGCGCCCTCATCGCCTTCTCCTCGACCGTCACCTATCTCCTCACGCTGGAGCGGGTCGGCACGATGGTCGCCGACGCCATCCTCGCCTTCACGTCCGACGCCAGGGTCTTCCTCGTCATCGTGATGGCGATACTGGTGGTCTTCGGAATGTTCATGGAGGGCAACACGGTCATCATCATGCTGGCGCCCATCCTGGCGCCGGTGGCCGCCTCGCTGGGCATCGACCCCGTCTTCTTTGCGCTGCTCTTCGTCATCAATATCGTCCTTGGCTCCATCACGCCTCCCGTCGGCGTGCTCCTGTTCGTCACCTCGTCCATCTGGCGGATCGGAATCCTGCCGATATCCAGGGAGATCGTGCCATTCGCCATCCTGCTCTACGCGATCCTGTTCTCCTTCATCCTGTTCCCGGACGTGCCGATGTTCCTTCCCCGGCTGATCGGACCATGAGGGCGCGGGCATGAGGATCGGACGGGTCGTCATGGACAATGCCGAGGAACTGCTGGCGGTGGCGCTGGTGCTCGCCATCGCGGCGATCATGGCGGCGCAGGTCTTCCTGCGGACCTTTCTCGACGCCCCCCTGTCCTGGCCGGAGGAGCTGTCGCAGTTCTTCATGGTCTGGGCCGCGCTGCTGGGCGGTCTCGGCGCGCTCAAGCGGTCCGAGCTGATCCGCGTTGAGGTGATCGCCCACCGCGTCCCGCCGGCGGCCCAGCGCATCCTCGTCTGGGTCCAGGCGGCCCTCGTGATCGTGCTCCTCGTCGCCTTCATGAAAGGCGGCTTCGATCTCGCCGGCCGCTCGCGCATGCGCGCCGCCTCGATGCCGCTTTCCTGGTACTGGGCCTATATCGCCGCGCCGGCGTTCTCGGTCATCGCCGTCGCCAGGCTCGTCCAGAAGACGCTGGGCTACGAGTTCACGTTCATCGGCACCGCGCCGCCGGAACCGCCGGCCGGACCCGGCGGGGAGGTGCTGCGATGATCGTCTCCATGCTCGTCCTCATCGCGACGATGCTGCTCGGTCTGCCTATCGCCTTCTCCGTCGGCCTCGCCGCGCTGGCTTATTTCGCGGTGGCCGAGGTGAGCCTGATGATCCTGGCGCAGAAGGTCGTCGGCCAGCTCACCGTCGTGCCGCTGCTCGCCGTGCCGTTCTTCATCCTCGCCGGCGAACTCATGAACCGGGGCGGCATCACCATCCGGCTCTTCATATTCGCGCTGGCGGTCATCGGGCGCATCCCGGGCTGCCTCGGCTACGCCAACATCCTCGCGAGCATGGTGTTTGCGGGAATCTCCGGCTCCTCGGTCGCCGACGTGGCGGGCCTCGGCAAGGTCGAGCTGGAGGCGATGCGCCGCCACCGCTATCCCGACGACCTGTCCATCGGCGTCACGGTCTCCTCGTCGGTCGTCGGCGGCATCATCCCGCCCAGCATCAACGCGGTCATCTTCGGTTCGATGGCCGCCGTGCCGATCGGGCCGCTGTTCCTCGCCGGCATCGTGCCCGGGGTCCTGGCGGGCCTCCTGATGATGGCGACGTTCGGCATGCTGTTCGCCCGCCGGGGCGCGGGGGTGGACGCGGCGGAGCCCATCGGTTTCGTGAAGGCGCTGCGACACTCCTTCGGCGCGCTCCTGACGCCCGTCGTCCTCCTCGGCGCGATGTTCACCGGCGTCGCGACGCCCACCGAGGCGGCCATCCTCGCCTGCATCTACGCCACCGTCCTGTCGGGGTTCGTCCACAGGGAACTGTCGGTGGCCGAGTTCTTCGGCTGCGTGCTGCGGTCGGCCGTCCTGTCGGGCGCCGTCCTCCTCATCATCGGCTTCGCCGCGCCGCTCGGCTACATGGTCGCCCGCGACCGCGTCGCCGCCGAGCTGACGCTGTTCCTCATCGAGGCGCTGTCCGACCCGACGATCCTCATCCTGTCCTTCCTCGTGCTCCTGCTCGTGGTCGGCACGATCCTGGAGGTCGGCGCGGCGATCATCCTGCTCACGCCGATCGTCTACCCGGCGATGATCATCCTGGGTTACGACCCGGTGCACATCGGCATCATCGTAATATTCGGCCTTGGCATCGGACTTATAACGCCACCAATCGGCCTATGTCTTTTCGTCGGAAGTCAGATATCTGGCATATCAATACAAAAAGTCGCCATGGCTGCAGCGCCTTATCTTTTCGGTCTCATAGCCGTTCTTGTCATCATGACGTTCATTCCGCAGATTCCGCTGCTTTTGCCGCAGCTTGTCTACGGTCAATGAAGCTCACATCGAACATCCAACGAAGGAGGGGTTCGTGAAGACTTTCAGTTTCGCATCCGCAGCGGCGATCGCCGCCGCACTGGTCGCCTCGGTCTGCATCGCGGGCGACGCCCGTGCCCAGGAGATCGAGCTCAAGGCGAGCCACCACGACGCCATCGGCACGCCAATCGACCTCGGCATGAACCGGCTCGTCGAGCTCGTCGCGGAGCGCTCCGGCGGCCGCATCAAGAATCCAGCTCTACCCGGCCAACCAGCTCGGCAGCGAGCCGCAGGGCGTGGAAGGCATGTCGCTCGGCGAGATCGACATCGGCGCGGTGGTCGGCGCGACCTACGGCGCCTTCGTCGAGGACGCCAACGTGCTCGGCATGCTCTACACGTTCCGCGACGTGGACCACATGCAGAAGGCGATGAACGGCGTGCTCGGCGAGGTGCTCGGCGAGAGGCTCCTCGACGAGATGAACATCCGCCTGCTCGACGGCTCGTGGTACTTCGGCACGCGTCAGATCACCGCGAAGAAGGCCATCAACACCCCGGACAACCTGGCTGGCGTGAAGCTGCGCGTCGTGCCGGTCCCGGTCTACGAGGTCGGCTGGACGCAGATGGGCGCCACCGCGACGCCGATCGTCGGCGCCGATCTCTTCACCGCGATCCAGACCGGGGTCGTCGACGCCCAGGAGAACCCGCCGCCGATCTCGAAGGGCTACGGCATCCTCCAGGTCCACGACCACATCATGCTGTCCAACCACGTGATCGCCAACGTCACCGTGTCGATGAGCGAGGAGACCTGGCAGCGTCTCGATCCGGCCGACCGCGAGCTCATCGCGCAGGCGGTCAAGGACGCCGGCGTCTTCCAGAAGGAGACCGCCATCGCCGCCGAGGCCGCCGTGATCGACGAGTTCGCGGCCGCCGGCGGAACGGTCATCGAGCCCGACCTGGACGCCTTCCGGGCCAAGGCTGCGGGCATTCCCGACGTCTTCATGGACGGCAAGTTCAAGGAACTGCATTCGGCGGTGCAGGCCGTCGAATAGGCGGCCTGCCCCGACCCCGGGCCGGCTCGCCGGCTCGATCGGGGCGGACCGCCTGCGGGACACGGCCGGGAACCTCCCACCCGGCCGGCCCGCCCTCCGCCCCGGTGCCCCTTCAGGAGACCATATCGAAATGCGTATCGTAATGACCGGCGCCGGCGGCCTCATCGGGCGGGGCGTCACGGCGCTCCTGGCCCAGCGCGGAACGCTCGACGGCCGGAAGATCACCGAGCTCGTCCTGTCGGACGTCCGCACGCCGCCGGAACCCGCCGGCGCGGACTTCCCCGTTTCCCGCATCGCCTGCGACGTGCGGGACGCCGGGGAGGTCCGCTCGCTGATCTCCGGCCGGGTCGACGCCGTGTTCCACCTCGCCGCGATCATGAGCGGGGCGGCCGAGCGCGACTACGAGCTCGGCTGGCAGATCAACCTCGACGGGACCCGCAACGTGCTCGAGGCGTGCCGGTCTTTGCCCGCGGCCCCGAAGCTCGTCTTCACCAGCACCATCGCGCTCTACGGCGAGGACGTGCCGGACCCCGTCACCGACGCCTGCGCCATCTATCCGCGAAACGCCTACGGCACGCAGAAGGCGATCGCGGAGATGCTGATCGCCGAATACAGCCGCCGCGGATATGTCGACGGGCGCATGGTGCGGATATCCCACGTTGCCATCCGCTCCGACGACACCCACCAGGGAGCCGGCGCCTTCGTCACGGCCATCGTGCGCGGGCCGCTCCTGGGCCGCGACACCGTGTGTCCGGTCGAGCCGGAGACGCGGGTCGGCTTCATCACCCCGCGCACCGTCTTCGCCTCGCTGCTGCATCTGGCGGAGCTGCCGGTCTCCGCCTTCGAAGACCGCCGCGCCATCCAGCTTCCCGCCCACACGATGCGGGTCGGGGAGATACTCGACGGCGTGCGGCGCGCGGGCGGGGAGGAGGCGATCTCCCGCATACGCTTCGAGCGCGACACCGAACTCGAGGGCCTGCTGGCGGGCATGCCGGCGGACTTCGACGCTCGCCGCGCCCGCGAGCTGGACTTCCCCATCACACCCGACATCGACGGCGCGATCCGACAGTACCTGGAGGATTCCGCCGCGGCCAAGCCGGCCTGAGCGGCGCGGCCGACCCCCAACCCACGAACCTCAATCAACGGGGCATAGACGTGACAACCGAAACGGACATCGAGGCGACGAGGCCGGCCGGCCTGGACGCGCTCCCCTTCGACCACGAGCACCTGGACCGGCTGCTGGAGGCGGCCGGCATCGACGTGATCGTCGTCACCTCCAAGCACAACATCCAGTACCTCACGGGCGGCTACCGGTTCTTCTTCTTCGACTATTCCGACGCGATCGGCGTCAGCCGCTACCTGCCGATCCTCATCTACCCGAAGGGCCGGCCGGACAAGGCGGTCTACATCGGCAACGCGATGGAGGATTTCGAGGTCGAGAACGGCGCCTTCTGGTGCGCCACCGTGGATACCACGACCTGGACCGCGACCGACGCCATGGCCGTGGCGATCGGCCATCTGCGCGACCTCGGCCTTCCCGTGCGCCACATCGGTGTCGAGCGCCCGTTCCTTCCCGTCGACACGGCCGAGATGCTGCGCGACGGCATGCCCGACAGCCGCATCGTCGAGGCGCACCTGCCGCTCGAGCGCCTGCGCGCGCGCAAGTCGGCGCAGGAGCTGGCCTATATCGGCGAGGCGTCCCGGCGTGTCGTGGATTCGATGATCTCGGTCTTCGGCATGATGCGCGCGGGCATGACCAAGCGCGAGCTGAGCCGGATGCTGCGGCACGAGGAACTCGGCCGCGACCTCATCTTCGAATACTGCCTGATCAGCGCCGGGCCGAACTTCAACCGCGCGCCCAACGAGCAGGCGGTCCGGGAAGACAACGTCATCGCGCTGGATTCGGGCGGCCGCTACAGGGGCTACATCGGCGACCTGTGCCGCATGGGCACCATCGGCGAGCCGGACGCCGAGCTCGTCGACCTCCTCGGCGAGGTCGAGGAGATCCAGCAGGCCGCGCGCGTGCCGATCCGCAAGGGCGCGATGGGCGAGGAGATCTTCGCCGCCGCCACCGCGGTGCTCAACCGCTCGCCCAGCAAGGCGCACCTGCATTTCGTCGCGCACGGCATGGGCATCATCGGCCACGAGGCGCCAAGGCTGAGCAACCGGGGCCCGGTGACCTACAGCGCCTACGACAAGGACCTGCCGCTGGAGAGCGACATGGTGCTGTCGGTGGAGACGACGCTCCTCCACCCGTCGCGGGGGCTCATCAAGATCGAGGACACGCTGCTCGTCACCGACGAGGGCGTCACAGCGGTCGGCGACCACGGGCGGGGCTGGAACAGGCCGGTCGCCTGAGGCCGCGAGACAGGGGCATGGCATGACGGTTGAGGAGAGCAGGGCCGGAACGGCGGACGAGGCAATCTGCTTTCGCCCGCTGCACGAGATCGCGCGGATGGTGGCCGACGGCGTCATCTCGCCCGTCGAGGTGATCGAGGCGCATCTGGCGCGTTGCGAGCGCCTCAATCCGACGCTCAACGCCTTCATCACGGTGGCGGCCGAGAAGGCGCTCGACACCGCCAGGAGGGCGGGGCGGACCCCGCCGGCAGGGCCGCTCCATGGGGTTCCTGTCGGTATCAAGGACGTCTTCGACACCGAGGGCGTCCGCACCACCTACGGCTCGTCGTTCTACCGCGATCACGTGCCCGGCGCCGACGCCGTCGCGGTCGCCCGCCTGAAGGCGGCCGGCGCGATCGTCATCGGGAAGTGCAACACACACGAGTTCGCGGGCGGCTCGACCACCAACAACCCGTGGTACGGGGCGGCCCGCAACCCCTGGGCGCTGGAGCGCTCGCCGGGCGGCTCGAGCGGTGGATCGGGCGCGGCGACGGCCGCCTTCCTGTGCGCCGGGGCTACGGGGTCGGATACCGGCGGATCGGTTCGGGCGCCGGCGGCCTGCAACGGCATCGTGGGTCTCAAGCCGACCTTCGGTCTCGTCAGCCAGCGCGGCATCTTCCCGAACTCGTGGAGCCTCAACGTCGCCGGTCCGATCGTGCGGACCGCGCGCGACGCGGCGCTGATGCTCGGCGCGATGGCCGGCTACGATCCCGAGGATCCGACATCCGTCGACCGGCCGGCCGAGGACTACGGCCGGGATCTCGACAAGGGTGTGCAGGGCCTGCGGGTGGCCTTCTGCCCGGACCTCCACATCTCGGAAGTCGACGACGAGGTGCTGGCGGCGCTGGAGACGGCAGGGCGCACGCTGGCGGGCCTCGGGGCGGGCCTGTCTACCGTCACGTTCGCCGACAAGGCGCTTGTCCGCGATACCTCGCTCACGCTCCATCAGGCCGAGTTCCACGCCCTGCACCGCGAGCGCCTGTTGAGCCAACCGGACGGCTACGGCGCCGACGTGCGGGCCAATCTCGAGGCGTTCGGCGCCGTCACTGCGGGGGCCTACCAGCGGGCGTCCTACGACCGTCTCGCGCTGCGCAGGCAGTTCGACCGGCTGATGGAAGAGGTCGACGCCATCATCATCCCGACGGCGCCCTGCGTTGCGCCCCTGTCGGAGGATGGCTCGTCCACCGTCAACGGCGCCACGGTCAACTTCGGCCAGGTGGGCGTCGCCATGCGCATCCCGATCAACATGCTGGGGGTGCCGGCCGTCGCCGTCCCCATCGGCTTCTCCGGTGGCCTGCCGATCTCGATGCAGATCATCGGCCGTGCCTGGGACGAGGCCACCATCCTTCGCATCGCCCACGCCTACCAACTGGCGACCCCGGAGCTCGGCTCCGCGCGTCCGCCCCACTGCTGACAAGGGAGAGTTTCGCTCAGGCTTCAAGTCCAACCCACGAAGGAGACGTTATGTCGTACTCGCCTGGACCTTCTCGCCGCCTGTTCATGGCCGCCGCCGGGGCCGCGCTCGCCGCCGGCATGATCACGGCCCCCGCCGCCGCGCAGGACTATCCCAGACAGCCGATCCAGATGGTCATACCGTTCGGACCGGGCGGCGCGACCGACATCATCTTCAGGCTGCTCGCCGAAAAGGCGAGCGAGCATCTCGGCGTGCCGATCGTCGCCGTCAACATGGCCGGGGCGGTCTCGACGGTCGGTTCCCGCCACGTCAGGAACGCCCGTCCCGACGGCTACACGATCCTCGCCACGCACGACACGATCGTCATGGCCAAGGTCTCGGGCGTCGTCGACTACGGGCCGGAAGCCTTCGAGCCGGTCGCGATGGTCACGACGACGCCGAACATCGCCACGGTCCGTGCCGACGCGCCGTGGAACACGATGACCGAATATGTCGAGGACGCGGTCTCGCGGCCGGGCGAGGTGACCTGGAGCGCGGCGGTGGGCACCAACAACTACATCTTCATATCCTCGGTGATGGACGCCCTCGGCGAGGACCTGGGCGCGGTGCGGCTCGTCAGCTACGACGACACGGCTTCCGAGCTGAACGCGCTGCTGGGCGGGCATGTGGACGCCATCATCCTCAACGTCGCGGCCGGCGCCGAGTACGTGCGGGCGGGACAGGTCAAGTTCATCGGCGTCGCCCATGACGCCCGGCTGCCCGGCTACGAGGACGTGCCGACGCTGCAGGACCAGGGCATCGACGTGCTGGAGGCATCCAACCGCGGCATCTTCGCGCCGAAGGACACGCCGCCGGAAATCGTCGCCGCCTTGCAGGACGCGTTCGAGAAGGCCGTCAACGACCCCGAGATCGTCGAGCGGCTCGACGGCATGGGGACGCTGCCGAACTTCAAGACCGGCGAGGAGTACGCCACGTTCCTCGAAAGGTCCTCCGAACAGCTCACGCGCGTTCTCGCTCCGGCGAACTGATGTCGAAGCGGGACTTCTGGATCGGCGTCGGCGGCGTCGTGCTCGGCACGGCGCTGCTCGCGTCCGTCAAGGATCGGGTGGGCATGATGACATTGGAACGTCCTCGGGGGAAGCTGGTTCCCCCGGGTGACGCTGTCGGTGATGATTGCGATGGGGGTCGTGCTGGCGGTCGCCAACCTGCGGAGCCTGTGGGCCGGCGCGCTGGCCGATGCCGGGACCGGCGAACCGGAAGAGGACGTGCCACCCGCGATGCGCCGGCTCCGGTTCATCGCCGTATGGGGCATCATCGTCCTGGTCGCCGCATACGTGGCGGCGATGCCCGGCGCCGGGTTCGTCGTGGCGACGCCGGTATTCCTCCTCGCCGCCCAGATCCTGGTCGCCGTCACCTGCGGGCAGGCCGTCAGGCCGGTGCCGATTGTCGGCGTCGCGATCGGCGCGACGGCGGTCATCTACCTGGTCTTCACCCGAGTGCTCGGCCAGTGGCTGCCGACCGCCACCTGGTTCTGACCGCGCCGCCGAGAGAAGGACAGCATCATGGACGCCCTGCTTGCGGCACTGGCCCTCGCGATTACGCCGATCAACATCGCGTATATCTTCGTCGGCGTCTTCGTCGGCATCGTCTTCGCCGCGATTCCGGGCCTGACGATCTTCATGGCGATCGTCCTCACGCTGCCCTTCACCTTCACGATGGAACCCGTCCAGGGGCTGTCGACGATGCTCGGCGTCTATGTCGGCGGGCTTTCGGGCGGCATGATCACCTCGGTGCTGCTCGGAATCCCTGGCAATCCGGCGTCGATACCGACGCTCTTCGACGGTCACCCGATGGCCCGAAAGGGGCAGCCGACGCGGGCTCTGGCCATCGGCATCATGGCCTCGTTCTTCGGTGGCCTGATCGGCGTTCTGATCCTCGTCTTCCTCGCGCCGCCGATCCTCATTCTCGGGCTCAAGTTCGGGCCGTGGGAGATCTTCGCGCTCGTCGCCTTCGCGCTGTCGATGCTCGCGAGCCTCGGCGGAGCCAACGTCGCCAAGAGCCTGATGTCGGGGATGCTCGGCCTGTTCATCGCGACCATGGGGATCGATCCGATCCAGGGCACGATGCGGTTGAGCTTCGGTCTGGAGGGGCTGAGCGGCGGCGTGAATCTCCTGCCGGCGGTGATTGGCCTGTATGCCTTCTCGACGCTGCTCGGCGGCGTGCGGGACGCGGCCGGATCGGGGACGTTGTCCCCGGAACTGCGCAGCGAGTGGCTGCGCCGTCCCCCCTATCTTCAGGCCGCCGCCGAGATGCTGCGCCACCCACTCAATCTGGTCCGCTCGGCCGTCATCGGCTGCCTCGTCGGCGCGCTTCCCGGGGCCGGGTCGTCGACCGGCAGCTTCCTGGCCTACGACCAGGCCAAGAAACTCTCGCGGAACCCGGCCGAGTTCGGCACCGGCTCGCCGCGCGGCATCGTCGCCTCGGAGGCCGGCAACAGCAGCGTCGCGCCGGGCGCCCTTGTGGTGACGCTGGGCCTCGGCATCCCCGGCGATCCCGGCGGCGCGCTGATGCTGGGCGCGCTGATGATCCACGGCATCAACCCCGGCCCGCTGCTCTATCAGGAGCAGACGGTGCTGGTTTACGCCGTCTTCATCGCGCTGGTGCTCGCCCATCCGGCGATGGTCATAAGCCACCTCATCGCGCTGAGATGGTTCATCCGCGCCTCCTTCACGCCGCGCCACTACCTGTTTCCGATCGTCTTCGTGTTCTGCATCGTCGGCGCCTACACGGCGAACTACCAGCTGTTCGATCTCTGGGTGTTCCTGTTCATGGGCCTCGTCGGCTACGCGTTCTCGCGGCTCGACATCCCGCTCGAGCCCATGGCGCTCGCGCTCATTCTCGGGCCGATGGCCGAGATCAACCTGCGGCGCGCGCTGATGACCAATCCCGATCCGATGCTGTTCCTGACCCGCCCGATCTCCGGGACCCTCATCGTCATCGCCGTGATCGCGCTCGTCGTCTCGATATGGCAGGCAAAGCGGTCCGGCAGGCGCGCCAGGGAGGTCGGCCGGGCGGGGTGACCTTTCCACATTTCACAACCGACAAGACAAGGAGAATACCGATGGTGCAGCGGTTCGAGTCCGGCAAGCGGATGAGTCAGGTCGTCGTCCACGGCGACACGGTCTACGTTTCAGGCCAGGTCGCCGACAACGCCAAGGGATCGATCGAGGAGCAGACGCGCGACATCCTGTCGAAGATCGAGCGCCTGCTCGGGCTGGCCGGGGTTTCGAAGTCCGACCTGCTGATGGTCAACGTCTACCTGCCCAGCATCGCCGACTTCGACGCCATGAACTCGGTCTACGACGCCTGGATCGACCCGGCCAACCCGCCGGGGCGCGCCTGCATCGAGGCACGCCTCGCCGATCCCGACCTGCGCATCGAGATCACCTGCGTGGCGGCCGCGCGCTGAGCGCCGGCCGAACACCTTCCCCAAGCCGGAAATCGCCGCCCGCACCGGGCGGCGTTTTTCGTTTGCGCCCGGGCCCGGGCTTCGCGGACCGGCGCGGCGACAACACTTCCGAAAGGAGTTTCCTGATAGCAGGGCTCGAAGGAGCGCCGGGGGGCGAGCACGGTTCCGCATTTAACGCATTGCTTGTGGACAGGGGGCGACCCGCGTCCTTGCTGACGCGGCGTCTAGCGTCTAGTTTCGGTTCCCTGCATTCCGAAGCAGGACGGCCCGTCACGGGCCGGAGAACGAGGGGGCACCCCGGGGCGATGTCTTCGGAGCGTGACTATCGGATCGACAACCCGCGCATCGAGGCGGGCGGGGCTCCCGTGCCCGGCGGCGATCCGGCAGGCTCGGACGCGCGCGACGAACCCGAATTCGAGGCGATCGAGGCGGAAGTCCGCCGCATGGAGACCGAAGGCCCGGCCGCCGTGCGCTGGGGCAACGTCTCGCAGAACGCGCTGGCGCTGATCCAGACCCGCTCGAAGGACATGCTCGTCTCGGCCTGGCTCGTCTACGCGCTCTACCAGACCGAATCCTATCGCGGGCTCGCCGTCGGGCTGGCGATCTTCCGCGACATGATCGAGGTCCACTGGGAGGGCCTGCAGCCGCCGCTCAAGCGCGAGCGCGGCCGCGTCGCGGCGGCCGAGTGGCTGGTCGGGCGGCTCGCCGCCCCGGTCGGCGCCTCCGAGCCCGGCGAGGCCGATGCCGAGGCCGTCGCCGCCGCCGCGCAGGCGCTCGAGGACATCGACAGGATACTGGCCGACAAGCTGACCAGGGAGCAGGCCGCGCTGGGCGAGCTGGTGCGCGCGCTGCGCCCGCATGCCGAGGCCGCCCGCCGGACGATCGAGGCCGCCGAGACCGCCGCCCAGGCGCCGGAACCCGCCGAGCCCGCGCCGGCCGGGGAGAGCGTGCCGGAGCAGGCCGCCGCGCCGGCGCCTGCGTCCCAGCCCGCTCCGCCGCCTCCCGCGCCGAAGCCGGCGGTGACGGCCCCCTCCGTCGAGGTGCCCGCCGACCTCGGGTCCGGCGACGCCGACCGCGCGGTCGCCCAGATCGACACCGCCATGCGCAAGGTCGCTTCGGCGCTGCGCGCGGCCAACCCCGCCGATCCGCGCGCCTATCTCTACGTGCGCGCGGCGAACTGGTTCGCGTTGACGCAGGCGCCGCCGCACCAGGGCGGCAAGACCATGGTCCCGCCGCCGGCCGCCGAACGGCTCGCCGGGATCGAGGCGATGCGCGGCTCGCAGCAGCATCAGGAGGCGCTCGCCGCCGCGGAGAGCGTGGCGGCGTCGGCGCCGTTCTGGCTCGACGGCCAGCGCATCGTCGCCCAGTCGCTCGGCGCGCTCGGCGGCGCGTTCGAACCCGCGCGGCTCGCCGTCGTCGGGCTGACGGCCGCCATCGCGATGCGGCTGCCGCAGCTGCTCGAACTGCGCTTTTCCGACGACACGCCGTTCGCCGACGACGCGACGCGCCGCTGGCTCGCCGAGGCCGCGCCCGGCGGGGAGGGCGCGCCGGCCGCGACCAACGGCGCGGGGGGCGACGAGGAACTGGACGCCGTCATCGCCGAGGCGCGGGCGCTTGCCGGCGGCGGCAAGGCGAGGGCGGGACTGGACCGTCTCGGCGCGGCCCTGCGCGCGGTCAGCTCGGGGCGCGAGCGCTTCGCCTGGCAGGCGGGCCAGGCCGAGTTCTGCCTGGAGAACGGCTTCGTTGCGGCCGCGGTGTCGCTGGTCGATCATCTCGATGAGACGGTCGAACGGCTCGGGCTCGAAAGCTGGGAGCCGTCGCTGGCGGCGCGCGCGGCGGAGCTGCGCTACCGCACCTTCCGGCATGCGGAGGCGGAGAAGATCGTGGGGGCGGAGCGGCGGCGCCTCGCGCTGGAAGCGTCGCTGGGGCGGCTCGCGCGCATCGACGTGGCCGCCGCGGCGGGATTGCCGCACTAGGGATTTTGGGAAGGGCTGAGAGGGAACACTGATGGCCAAGGAATCGTCGGTCGCGCCAAAGGAGCGCGTCAACATCCGTTACAAGCCTGCCACCGGCAACGCCAAGGAGGAAGTCGAGCTTCCGCTGAAGCTCCTGATGGTCGGCGACTACACGCTGAAGGAGGACGACACCCCGGTCGAGGACCGCAAGCCGTCAACGTCGACAAGGACAACTTCAGCGACGTCATGCGCAGCCACGATCTGTCGCTCGACCTGTCGGTGGAGAACAAGCTGGACGAGGGACCCGAGGCGGAGGACATGGCGGTGAGCCTCAAGTTCAAGACTCGCTGAAGGACTTCGAGCCGGAGGGCGTCGCCCGGCAGGTGCCGGAGCTGCGCAAGCTCCTGGAGCTGCGCGAGGCGCTGATCGCGCTCAAGGGGCCGCTCGGCAACGTGCCGGCGTTCCGCAAGAAGATCCAGGGCGTGCTCGGCGACGAGGGCGCGCGCGAGCAGCTCCTCGCCGAGCTGACGGCCCGCGGCGAGCCGGCAAGGGCTCGGACGACGGCCAGGACAAGTGATGCGCGCGGCCCGCGATTCCAAGGAGGCAGATCATGGCTGAAACCGAACAGGCCCGGGCGGCGGCCGCAACCGAAACCACCGACGTCTCTCTGCTCGACGAGATCCTTCGGCGAGACGCGCATCAAGCCGACCGACGACGGCTACGACGTCGCCAAGCGCGGCGTCGCAGGCCTTCATCGCGGAGCTGCTCGCGCCGCAGCCGCAAGGACGAGAAGGTCGACAAGGCCGTCGTCGACGCGATGATCGCCGAGATCGACCAGCAAGCTGTCGCGCAGGTCAACGAGATCCTGCACCACCCGACGTTCCAGAAGCTGGAGTCGGCCTGGCGCGGCCTGAAGTTCCTCGATCGACCGCATCGACTTCCGCGAGAACATCCAGGTCGAGATCCTCAACGTGTCCAAGGACGACCTGCTCGACCGACTTCGAGGACGCGCCCGAGGTCCCGAAGACCGGCCTGTACAAGCACGTCTACTCGGCCGAGTACGGCGCGTTCGGCGGCAAGCCCTACGGCGCTGATGATCGCCAACTACGACTTCGGCCCCGGCGCCGCAGGACATCGACGCTGCTGCAGAAGTGCGCGTCGCGTCGCGGCGATGGCGCACGCGCCGTTCATCGCCGACGCCGGCCCGGAGTTCTTCGGCGTCGAGAGCTTCCTCGAGCCTGCCGAACCTCAAGGACCTGCAAGTCGCTCTTCGAGGGCCCGCAGTACGCGCAAGTGGCACGTCGTTCCGCGAGAGCGAGGACGCGCGCTACGTCGGCCTCGTGCATGCCGCGCTTCCTGCTGCGCCTGCCGTACGGCGAGAAGACCGTCCCGGTGAAGGCGTTCAACTTCAACGAGGACGTCGGTCGGCAAGCCACGACAGCTACCTGTGGGGCAACGCCGTCGTTCGCGTTCGCCACGCGCGTCGCCGACTCGTTCGCCAAGTACCGCTGGTGCCCGAACATCATCGGCCCGCAGTCGGGCGGCGCGGTCGAGAACCTGCCGCTGCACCAGTACGAGGCGATGGGCGAGATCCAGACCAAGATCCCGACCGAGGTCCTGCTCACCGAGCGCCGCGAGTTCGAGCTGTCCGAGGAGGGCTTCATCGGCCTCACCTTCCGCAAGGACTCGCGACAACGCCTGCGTTCTTCTCGGCCAACTCGGTGCAGAAGCCGAAGTTCTTCGGCAACAGCCGCGGAGGGCAAGGCGGCCGAGACCAACTACCGCCTCGGCACGCAGCTGCCCGTACATGTTCATCATCACCCGCCTCGCGCACTACATCAAGGTGCTGCAGCGCGAGCAGATCGGCAGCTGGAAGGAGCGCGCGCGACCTCGAGCGCGAGCTCAACAAGTGGATCCGCCAGTACGTCGCGGACATGGACGAACCCGGCGCCGAGCGTGCGCTCGCGCCGGCCGCTGCGCAAGGCGCAGATCACGGTCGAGGACGTCGAGGGCCAGCCCGGCTGGTACCGGTGTCGGCATGTCAGGTGCGCCCGCACTTCAAGTACATGGGCGCGTCCTTCACGCTGTCGCTCGTCGGCAAGCTCGACAAGACGTGACGCCCGCCGGCCGGCCCGCGCATGACGCGGGCCGGATCGAGGCAAGGTGACGAGGGGCCTTAGGGGGTGATGCGCGAACGCAGCCTCATGGAACGCCTGCACGCCGCGACGGACCCGCCGTCGCCGGCGGGCGGGCGCTTCGACGCGTCCGCGCTGGCCGAAAGCATCCTCGCCAACCTGTCGCGGGTCCTGAACGAGCGGCAGGGCTGCTGCGAGACCCGCATCGACTATGGGATGCCCGACTTCGCCGACCTCGTTGGGCAATTCCCCGACGCCATCCCGACGGTGGTGCGCGCGGTCAGGCAGCAGATCGTCAATTTCGAGCCGAGGCTGAGCGGGCCGGTGGTGCGCCACGTGCCGAACTCCTCCAATCCGCTGAGCCTGAACTTCCAGATTACCGCGACGGCGAGCGCCGACGGGACGGCGACGCGGGTCGCCTTCGAGACGGTGCTCGGCGACGACGGCTACATGCGGATGCGGGCGTAAGGGCGGCATGAGCGTCAACCAGCATTACGAGGACGAACTCGCCTATCTCCGCGACCTGGGCGACCTGTTCGCGCGGGAGAACCCGAAGCTCGCGCCGCATCTGTCGCGCGACGCCACCGATCCGGACGTGGAGCGGCTGCTGGAAGGATTCGCCTTCCTCGTCGCCCGGCTCAGGCAGCGGCTCGACGACGAGTTGCCCGAACTCGCCCACGGGCTGATCCGCCTCATCTGGCCGCACTACCTGCGCCCGATCCCGCCGACGACGGTGGTGGCGTTCGAGCCGGCCCCGACCGCGGGCGGGCGGCCCGTGCGCGTGCCGCGCGGCATCACCGTGCAATCGCGCCCAGTCTCCCCGGCGAAGGTCGTCTGCCCCTTCGTGACCTGCTACGAGACGACGGCGCTGCCGCTGAAGGTCTCCAGGGTCGAGATCGAGAACCAGGCGACGCGGGGCCGGCTGACGCTGACGCTGACGGCGACCGAGCGGGCGTCCTTGTCCTGCCTCGAGGGCGGCCGGGTGCGGCTCTTCTTCAACACCGAGCGCGAGCCGGCGGTCGGGCGCACCCTCTATCTCTGGCTGCTGCGCCACGTCCGGCGGATATCGGTCGAGGCCGAGGGCATGGAGCCGCTGGCGCTCGCGCCGTCGGCGGTGACGCCGGTGGGCATGGCCGACGACGAGGCGGTGGTGCCCTATCCCGCCAACGGCTTCTCGGGCTTCCGGCTGCTGCAGGAATACCTGACGCTGCCGCAGAAGTTCATGTTCCTCGACGTCTCGGGGCTGGGGCCGGTGGCCGAGGCGTCGGGCCGCCAGGTCAAGCTCGTGTTCGAGACCGCGCGCGCCTTCCCGAGCCAGCTCCGGGTGTCCGACCGCCACATCGCGCTCAACGCGACGCCGGCGGTCAACCTGTTCGCGCACGACGCGCTGCCTCTCATGATCGACCACTCCAAGACCGAGTACCGGGTGCTGCCGTCGGGCGGCCCTGCCTATTCGATTCACACGGTCGACGAGGTGACGGGATGGGTGCAGGGGCAGGGTGCCAGCACCGTCTACGTGCCGTTCGAAATCCTTCCGCCACGACCTGCCGGGACCCGCCGACGAGGACGTGCAGTATTTCCGGTCCCGGGTCCGTCCGGCCGTCGTCGGGCGCGGGATGGACCACTACGTGTCCTTCGTCACCCGGCTCAACGTCGCCGGCCGTCCGGAGGCGGAAACCATCGCGCTGAAGCTTCAGTGCTCCAACGGGCCGGTGGCGGATTCCATCACCGTCGGCGCGGTTGACCAGCCGTCGGCCTCGACGCCGGGAAACGTCAGCTTCTCCAACATCACCTCGGTCACCTCCGAGACGCTGCCGCCGCTCGGCGACAATCTCCTGTGGCGGCTGATCGCGAACCTGGCGCGCAACTACGGGTCGCTGATCAACGTCGAGGCGCTGCGCACCGTCATCGCCGCCTACGACTTCCGGGCGATCAACGACAGCCAGGCGCGGCGCCGGCTCGAACTCCTGCTGGAGGGGCTGGAATCCTTCTCCGTCACCCCGGTGGACGCCATCGTGCGCGGCATCCCGGTGCGCAGCCGGCAGATCCAGCTCCGCGTCGCGGAGACGAAGGTGGGCGGCGAGGGCGAGATGTTCCTCCTGGGCGCGGTGCTCGACGCCTTCTTCGCCGCCTATGCCAGTGTCAACAGCCTGCACCGGTTCGCCGTGAGCGGGTCAGAGAGCAGTGTGGTCTACGAATGGACGCCGAGAACCGGAGAGATGCTGCCGCTCTGAGCGACGCGGAGATCGAGGCGCTCTCGCACTTCGCGTTCCAGCAGCTCGTGAGCATCGTCGATCGCGCCGATCCGGGCGCGGGCGTGGGCGCGGCCGGCGACCCGGAGCGCGAGCGCCTGCGCTTCCGCTCCGTCCGCTCGCTCGGCTTCCCGGCCCAGGACATCGCCGCGCTGAACCGCCTTCCCGGACGCGAGGACGCGCTCGAGCTCCGCGTCGCCTTCCTCGGCCTGTACGGCCCCTCCTCGCCGCTGCCGCCGAGCTACACCGAGGAGATCATCCAGCGCAACGTCGACGAGGGCGCGGCAGAGGATTTCCTCGACTTCTTCAACCACCGCCTGATCGGCTTCGTCCACGTTCTGTGGCGCAAGTACCGCTACTACCTGCGCTACCGGCGCGGCGGGCGCGACCCGCTGTCGTCGCGCGTCGCGGCGCTGTTCGGGCTGCCGCCGGCGGGACGGCGCTCGGAGCTGCTGCCGCACGTGCCGAGCCTCCTGGCGCAGACCGGGCTCCTGTCGCTGTACAGCCGCTCGGGCAGCATCCTGGCCGGTCTCGTCGCCGACTACTTCAAGGTGCCCGCCCGCATCGAGGAGTTCGTCGCCCGCAAGGTCGACATCCCGGCCGACCAGCGCTCGCGGCTCGGCGTCGACCGCACGCGGCTCGGCGAGGACCTCGTCCTGTCGGAGCGCGTCGACGATGTGACGGGCAAGTTCCGGCTGCATGTCGGGCCCGTGGACTTCGCGCGGCTGACCGGGTTCCTGCCCGACGCGCCCGACCACCGGATGCTGTCGGACCTCATCCGGCTCGTGCTGCGCGAGCCGCTGGAATGGGAGATGAACCTGTCGATGCACCCCGGCGAGGCGCCGGCCTGGAAGCTCGGCGAACAGCGGCTCGGCTGGACAACCTGGATCGCGCCTGACGCGGCCAAGGCCCAGCATCTGTCGCTCGCCCCGTGGCCGCGCCGATATGCGCCCCCCATGGTTGCTTGAGGAGGCGGTAACGTGACAGTGTGGCACGCGTTCGCTAGAACAACGGCTTCTGCGGGCAGCGAGGATTACGCCGGCTTACCGGACTCCGGTCCCGTTCGCCGGCATCCAGCGGGAGGCGCGGCACGCTCCCGCCGGGGGAGGAGGTCAGCGTAGCGCCATGTATCTCGTGCTCTCCGTCATCGGTGGAGGACAGCGCGGCGCAAGTCACGTATTCGGCCGCGAGGGCGGTGTCATCGGGCGGTCGGCCTCCTGCGACTGGACGCTGCAGGACCCCTCGAACACGATCTCCGGCCGGCATGCCTCGATCAGCTTCGCCGACAACCGCTTCTTCATCACCGACACCAGCACCAACGGGACGTTCCTGAACGGCGCGCCCAACCCGATCGGCAAGGGCCGCGCCGCGCCGCTGAGGCCGGGCGACCGGGTGAGCGTCGGCGGGCTGACGATCGCGGCCGAGCTCGCCGACCGCCCCGAAGACGCACCCTACCAGCCGGCCGCTCATCACGGGTCCGGCAACGGTCATTCCGAGGCCGGCCGCGCGCGCCCGCCGGGAAGCGCCTCCGATCCGTTCGCCGGCCTCACGTCGTCGGGACATGGCGGCGCGCCGGCCGATCTCCTGGAACTCGCTGGCCGCGCCCCTGTCCGCGCCGTCGCAGCCCGGGCGGGCGGCGCCGGGCGGCCATCTCGACGATCTCGTCGGAGGCGGCTCGGGAGCCGGCGGCTTCGTGCCCTCTCCGGCACCCGCGCCGAGCCGCCCCGCGGCGTCGGTGATGCCGCAGGCGACAACCCAACCGGCGCCGCAGCCCGGCGCAGCGGCCTTTCCGGACTATCTCAGCGTCGACTACCTGTTGTCGGGCGTGCGCCCCGGCGCCGCCCCGCCTGCCCCGCCCGCGCCCCCGCCCGTGGCCGCCGCGCCGATGCCGGCCCATGTCGCGCCCGAGCCTGCGCCGCAGCCGCCGCATCAGGTTCCGCTCCTCGGCGAGGCCGGCCCCGCCGATACGTCCTCCGAGCTGAGCCCGGCGCTCCGCGCGAGCTATGTCGCGCTCGGCGCGGCCCCGGCGTCGGAGCCGGCCGACGCCTCCGCCGGCCAGGGTCTCGACCCCGTCTCGATGCTGCGCCAGCGCTCGGAGGCGCGCGATCGCGCGCGGGCCGCGCCGGTTCCAGGCCCCGCCCCGGCACGCCCGCTCGCGCCGGCCGCGCCGCGTCCGCCGGCGGGTGCGGCCCTGCCGCCCGCGCCGGAGCCGGCCGGCGGCGTCGGCGATGCGGCCGCGTTCTGGGACGGGCTCGGCGTCAGGCCGGAGAACGTCGCCGACGAGCGCCGCGAGGAACTGCTGGCCGAAGTCGGGCGCAGCCTGCGCGAGCTGAGCCAGGGACTGGTCGAGATACTGGCGGCCCGGCGGTCGGTGAAGGACGAGTTCCGCATCGAGCAGACGCGGCTGCAGGCCAGCGAGAACAATCCGTTCAAGTTCTTCCCGACCGGGGAGAAGGCGCTCGCGCGCATCGTGGTCGGCGACGAGGGGTACATGCCGCTCGACGAGGCGATCGGCGAAAGCCTGCGCGACATCAAGGCGCACGAGGTCGCCGCGATGGCGGCGCTGCAGGCCGCGGTGACGCACGTACTGTCGCGCCTCGATCCGAAGCGTATCGAGGCCGAGGGCGCGCGCGGGGCCTTCGGCGGCGTCGACAAGAAGGCGCTCTGGGACAGGTTCACGGAGCTTCACGCCGGCTTCTCCGGCGACATCGAGGGCGCGGCGCGGGACGTCGTCAGCAAGGCGTTCATGGAAGCCTACGAGCGCCAGCTCAATCAAATGAAGGGGGAAGGCCAGTGAAGGACGCTCCGGCCCGGGGGGGCATGAACCGGCGAAACGCGCTCGCGCTGATCGGGGCGGCGGTCCCGCTCTCGGCATGCGGCATGATGCGCGAGCCGCAGACCGAACTGACGTTCACGGTGACCGCCGACGGCACCATCAATCCCAACGAGGATACCGAGGCCTCGCCGGTGCTGGTGCGGGTCTACGAGCTGAAGAGCCCGACCGCGTTCCAGCAGGCGACGCTGTTCGAACTGCTCGACGACGACCAGGGCAAGCTCGGCGCCGACCTCGTGGCGCGGCGCGAGATCGAGATCAAGCCGAACGACACCGAGGAATTCGAGCGCGAGACGGCGGCCGATACGCGCTATATCGGCGTTGTCGCGGCGTTCCGTAACATCGACACCGCGACCTGGCGGGGGACGACGCAGATCGAGCCGCGCGGCGACAACCGGATTCAGATAATCGTATCCGGCACGACGGTGCAGATCGACAGCAGGAGGGTGCGCTTCGGCATCATCTAGCCGCGGCGCGGCTTGCCGGGGGCGCGTTTGGCAGGGGGTACGGGGAGCGGCATGTCCCTCACGAGCAAACCAATCTGGTACGAGGGCATGTTCGTGCGCCCTCAGCACTTCCAGCAGTACGACCGCTGGATCGAACGCTTCGTGGAGGATCGCGTCGCGGGCCTCGGGCCCTATGCCTGGGGGGTGCGCGAGGTCGAGTTCGACACCCAGCTCCTCGCCGTCGGCCAGATCGCGCTGGCGCGCTGCCGCGCCGTCGCGCCGGACGGAACGACGATCTCGATACCCGACCAGGACGACGCGCCCAGGGCGCGGCCCGCGACCCGCGACGACGCCGGCAAGCTCGTCAAGCTCGCCATACCGGTGCGCAGCCGCGACGGCGCGGAGGTGGACTGGAACGGCGCGGCCCGGCGCAGGTTCACCGCCGGCAAGCGAGCGGTCCGCGATGCCGCCGACGCCGAGCGGCCGGCCATCGACCTGGAGGTCGGCTTATTGAGCGCCAGGCTTCTGGTCGAGGGCGAATCCGAGGACGATCTCGTCTGCCTGCCGCTGGCGCGGATCGGCGAGGTCGAGACGTCGGGGGCGGTCAGGCTGTCGCCGACCTTCATCCCGCCGGCGCTCGACACCGCGGCGGCGCCGGGGCTGGTCGAGATCGTGCGCGAGGTGCAGGCGCTGCTGAAGAGCCGCGGCGAGGCGCTCGCGGGGCGTATCGATCCGTCGCGCGCGGCGAGCTACGGCTCGGGCCTCGTCGACTTCCTGACCCTGAGCGTGGTCAACGGCGCCGAGGCGCTGTTCCAGCACCTGTCGACGACGCCCGACATGCATCCCGAGAGCATCTACCGCAATCTCGTCGTCCTCGCCGGGCAGCTCTCGACCTTCGACGCCTCGCGGCGTCCGCTGCCGCTGCCGGTCTATCGCCACGACGATCTGGAGGGCACGTTCGGCGGGGTTCGCGATGCGCTGCGCGCGCTGCTGGCGGTCGTGGTCGACCAGAGCGCCACGCGCATTCCGCTGGAGGCCCGCGAATACGGCATCTGGATCGGCACGATCGGCGACAGGACGATCTTCGAGGGCCGGCGCTTCGTGCTGGCCGCGCTGTCGAACCTGCCGTCGGAATCGCTGCGCACGCAGCTTCCCTCGCAGATGAAGATCGGGCCGGTCGAGCAGATCCGCGACCTCGTCAACCTGCAGCTCCCCGGCATCGGCCTGCGCTCGCTGCCGGTGGCGCCGCGCGAGGTGCCGTACATGCAGGACGCGGTCTATTTCGAGCTCGACCAGTCGGGCGACATGTGGGGACGGCTCGCGACGTTCGGCGGCCTTCACCTTCCACATCAGCGGTGACTATCCCAACCTGTCGCTGGAGTTCTGGGCCATCCGGACGAGGCAGTCGTGACGACGCACAACGACCCGGCCGACGACGAACCGACGGTCGCCATCAACCAGGCGGGCCGCGGCAGCCGTCCGGCGCGGCGCCGTCCGGTGGCGGCGGCCGGGCAGGGGCGTCCGGCGGGCGACGACGAGCCGACCGTCGTCCTCGGGCCGCAGACGCCGGGCGTCGAGATCGAGGGAGGGGGCACGGACTCCATCCTGATGCTCGACACGGTGCTCGCCCGCGCGCCGAGAAGCGACCACGAGGTGCTGATCGCCAGCGCCGGCCCGCTGCTGGCGCTCGTGGCGCAGCTGCGCAACACGGTCGAGTTCGCCAACGTCGCCGACCTCCGGCGCCAGGTGGTGGCCCAGGTCGAGCGCTTCGAGGAGAAGTCGCTGAAGGCCGGGGTCTCGGCCGGCGAGGTGACGGGGGCGCGCTACGTGATGTGCTCGCTGGTCGACGAGACCGTGCTGACGACGCCATGGGGCGGGCGCAGCGAATGGGCGTCGAACAGCCTGCTCAACGAATTCCACGGCGAGACCTGGGGCGGCGAGAAGGTGTTCCAGATCCTCGACCGCGTGCGGTCGGACCCGCGGCGCTACCTGGGGCTCCTGCGGCTGATCGACATGGCGCTGCTGCTCGGCTTCGAGGGACGGTTCCGGGTCATCGACAACGGCCGCTACCAGCTCGACGACCTGCGGTCCGAGCTGGGGCGCATCATCCGGTCGGAGCTGGGGCCGGCGCCGCGCGAACTGTCCGCGCAGTGGCGCGGCGTGACCGACCGGCGGGGGCTGCGGCGGTACCTGCCGCTGTGGGTCGTCGCGGCGGCCGGGATCGCGCTTCTGGTGGCGCTCTACGGCTTCGCGCAATATCGCCTGTCGTCCATCACCACGCCGGTGATCGACGAGATGCAGGAGGTCGGCGGCGGCTCCGGCCAGGTCCGGTAGCGACGGCGAAAAGGGGGCAACTTTGGGTTCGTTTCTGTCCGGTCTCCTGAGATGGAAGGCGATCGTCACGATCGTCGGGCTGCTCGCGGTCGCGCTGCTGATCTGGTTCCTGGGGCCGCTGATCGGCATCGGCGAATCGCGTCCGCTCGCGTCGGAGGTCGTGCGGATCGTCGTCATCGCGGTGCTGCTCTCGGGCGCGCTGGCGATCGCGGTCGGCCGGCACTGGATGGCGCGGCGCGCCAACACGCAGCTCATCAACAGCCTCGTGGAGAGCGAGGAACTCGTCTCGATGGCCGAGACGCAGGCCTCCGAGGAGGTCGCGCTCATCCGCGAGCGCTTCGAGGACGCCTTCGACGCGCTGCGGTCGGTCGAGATCCGCAAGAAGGGCGGCAGGGCCTTCATCAGCCAGCTTCCCTGGTACATCATCATCGGCCCGCCCGGCGCGGGAAAGACGACCGTCCTGCAGAACTCCGGCCTCGAGTTCCCGCTCGCCGAGCGGCTCGGCCAGGAGGCGATCCAGGGCGTCGGCGGCACGCGCAACTGCGACTGGTGGTTCACCGACGAGGCCGTCCTCATCGATACGGCCGGCCGCTACTCGACGCAGGACGTCGACACCGAGGTCGACCGGGCGGCGTGGAAGGGCTTCCTCGATCTCCTCAAGCGCCATCGCCGGCGGCGGCCGATCAACGGCGTGCTGCTGGCCATCAGCCTGTCGGACGTCCTGCTCTCGCCCGAGATGGAGCGCAGGCGGCATGCGGCCGCGCTGAAGAAGCGGCTGCAGGAACTGATGCGCGCCTTCGGCGTGCGGGTGCCGGTCTACGTGCTGCTGACCAAGGCCGACCTGATCGCCGGCTTCAACGAGTATTTCGAGACGCTGGACGAGGGCGGGCGCGAGCAGGTCTGGGGCATGACGCTGCCGCTCGACGGCAGCGAGGCGCGCCTCGCCGAGGAGTTCACCGCGCGCTACGCCGCGCTCGCCGACCGGCTGCACGACGGCGCCTTCGAGCGGATGCACGAGGAGCGCGACATCTCGCGGCGCTGCAAGATCTTCACCTTCCCGCAGGAGTTCGCGAGCCTGCAACCGGTCGTCGGCGCCTTCATCAACGACATCTTCCGGCCGAACCGCTACGAGATGCAGCCGATCCTGCGCGGCATCTACTTCACCAGCGGCACCCAGGAAGGCGCGCCGATCCATCGCCTGCTCAGCGCCATGAGCCGGACCTTCGGCTTCGCGGCGGGCAGCCTCGTGCCCTATGCGGGGCGCGGCAAGGCCTACTTCATCAAGAAGCTCCTGACCGACATCGTCTTCGAGGAGCAGGGGCTCGTCGGCGGCAACCGCACGCTCGAGCGGCGGGTCGCGGCGTTTCACGGCGCGGCCTACGCCGCGACGGCGGCGCTCGTCATCGGGCTCGGCGCCCTGTGGCTCGGCGGGCTGGCGCGTGGCGAGGCTCAGGCGTCGGCGACGGCCGGCGCCTCGGCGGAGGTCGAGCAGGCGCTCATCGAGTACCGGCGGCAGCCTACGCTCATCACCGCGCTGCCGGTGGTCGAGGCGAGCGGCCGGGTCCGCGACATCAACAGCGGGTCCTCGCTGTGGTCGTGGCTGGAATCCTTCGGGGTCTCGGCCTCCTCGCGCCTGGCGCCCGAGGCCGAGGCGCTGCACGACCGCATGCTGACCACCGTCCTCCTGCCTGAGGTCGCCGAGCGCATGGACGGGCGGCTCGCGGCGGCGGCCGCCGATCCCGGCTACGATCCGGCGCGGCTGCGCGACCTGCTGCGCAACTACCTGATGCTGGGCGACGGCGAGCATTTCGAGGCCGAGCCGGTGCTCGCGGCGGCGGAAGCCGAGAGCGCGTCGGTGTTCGGCATGGACGTGGAGCGGCGCGAGGCGCTGAACGGCCGGATGGGGGAGCTCGTCGCGCTCCTGCCGCGGCCGGTGGATCTGAACGAACGGACGGTCGATGCCGCGCGCGGCCGGCTGGCGCGCGTGCCGCAGTCCGATCAGGTCTATGCCCGGCTCGTCGGCGAGGCGGGCCGTTCGCTGCAGCCCGCTCGACCTGTCGCGCGTCATCGGAGCCGACGCGCTCGGGGTGCGCGCCTCGTCGCCGGGCGAAACCGGCATCGGCGGCATGGTGCCGGGGCTCTACACGCGCCAGGGCTTCATGACCTACGTGCTGACCAGCCTGCCGCGCATCGTGCGCGAGGAGCAGGGCAGCGACTGGGTGGTCGCCGGCGGCGCGGTCGAGGACGCCTCCTTCCAGCGCGTCGTCACCGACGTCTCGCAGCGCTACGCACGCGATTACATTGCAGCATGGCACACCGCCCTATCCCGCATCGCCGTGCAGGGGATGGGGGATGTGGGGAGGGGGCAAGGTGTATTGCAATCCCTGGCCGGTCCGGACTCGCCGCTGATCAGGCTGTTGCAGGCGGTCTACGACAACACCTACCTGCCGCAGCCGGGCTCTTCCGAGGGCGAGGCGGACGGCGGGACGGTCGCGTCGGCCGTCCAGTCGGCGGCGGGAAGCGCGATGAGCGCGGCGCTCGGCGACGTGCCTTGGCCCGGAACGGCCATCACCGCCGCGTTCCGGGGCATGCACGAGCTCGCCGTCGGCGGCCAGGGGCAGGCGCCCGGCGTGCAGCGGGTTCAGCAGCTCTTCGGCGACCTCTACGGCACGGTCAACGGCGTCTCATCGGCGCCGTCGCCTCCGGCGGCCGCGTTCCAGTTCGTGTCGCAGGCGCTGGCCGGCGGCGAGACCGACGCGATGTCGCGGCTGCGGACCAATTCCGCGCTCCGGCCGGAGCCGGTGCGCACCATCATGCGCGACGTCGCCGACGGCACGTGGACGATGCTGATGGGGCAGACCTACCGGCACGTGAACCAGAGCTGGCAGCGCGACGTCCTGCCATTCTGCGACAGCGCGCTGTTCCAGCGCTATCCGCTCAACGCGTCGAGCAGCGAGGAGATATCGCTTCAGGACTTCTCCGAGTTCTTCCGCCCCGGCGGGACGGTCGCGGCGTTCCACACGACCTATCTCGCGCCGTTCCTGACGGTGCAGGGCGGACGTTCGGTGCAGGCCGATATCGGCGGGGTGACGCTGGGGCTGTCGGAGGACGCGCTGTCGCAGATCCGGCGCGCGCAGTTCATATCCAGCGCCTTCTTCCCCGACGGCGGCTCGGCGCCGGCGGTCTCCTTCAGCATCACGCCGGTGTCGCTGGCACCGCAGGCGCTGCGGGCGACGTTCACGCTGGACAACCGGACGGTCGTCTATCGCCACGAGCCGCCGCGCCCCTACGACCTGCAATGGCCCAGCCGCGCCGAATCGAGCACCGCGTCGATCGCCATAGCGATGATCGACGGTACCAGCTTCAGCGTCGAACGGACGGGCATCTGGGCGCTGTTCCGCCTGCTGCGCGAAGGCGGGTTGAGCCAGGTGAGCTCCGATCGCTACCGCGTCACGCTCGCCAACCAGGAGGGTGTGGGCGTGAGCTACGACATACGGGCGGCCAGCGTGAGCAACGCCTTCAGCCCCGGCCTGCTGTCGTCGTTCCGCTGCCCCGCGTCGCTATGACCGACGTGTCGGCCGCGGTGGCCGGGCTTTACGGGAAGGTGCCGTCCAAGGCCGACTTCGTTCACCGCAACCTGCCGGCCGCGTTCGTGCGTCCCTGGGACGAGTGGCTGAGCCGCTGCCTCGGGGCCAGCCGGGGCGCCCTCGGGGGGCGCTGGACGGAAGCCTACCTCTCAGGTCCGGTCTGGCGTTTCGCGCTGGAACCGGGGCTGCTCGGTCCAGGAGGGTGGGGCGGCGTTCTGGCGACATCGGTCGATGCGGTGAACCGGTTCTTCCCGCTGACCATAGCCATTCCGCTGGGAGGCGACGTGTCCGTCGCGACGGCCGGCGAGCGCCTCCAATCCTGGCTGCCGCAACTCGAGGACATGGCGCTCGACGTGATCGAAGGCACCGTCGACGTCGACGCGGCGGCTGGCGAGGCCCAGCGCCTGGCGCGGGCGGTCGGCGGCCACGGCGGACGCACGGCCGGCCAGGTCTGGCGGGACAGGGACGGACAGGCGCGAGGCTGGCTGAAACTCGGTCCTGACATGCCGGGACCGATCCTGCCTCACGCGAAGGCTGGCGCGGCCGCGACAGCCGCGTCATGCTGGTGGCGCGCGCCGTGGAACGGCGAGCCCGCGGCAAGCGTCTCGTGCCGCGGGCTGCCTCCGGTGGAGTTGTTCGCCGGGTTCCTCGACGGGCGATGGGCCGACCACGGCTGGCGGCCAGCCGACCACGGGGAGAGGACGTCGTGAGCATGGCCCCGCCCTATCCGGCGACCGCACTCGCCTGGCGGTCGGCGTCCGCGACGCGTCGCAGCGCGAGCCGCGAGGTGAACCAGGACGCGTTCCACGACGCCCCGCAGGCCGGTCTGTTCGTCGTCGCCGACGGGATGGGCGGTCACATGGCGGGGGATTTCGCGAGCCGCTCCATCGTCGAGGTGCTGGAGACCTCGGTCATGCGCGAGGGCGATCTCGACGCGCGGGTCGCGCAGATCGAGATGGCGCTGACCTCGGTCAACCGCGCGCTTCGAGAGACGGCGGCGAAACGGGGCCCGCGCGTCGTGATCGGCTCCACGGTGGCCGCGCTCGTGCTCGGCGGACGGCATGCGGTCTGCCTGTGGGCCGGGGATTCGCGCATCTATCTCCTGCGCGGCGATCATCTCTACCAGCTCACCGAGGACCACAGCGCGTCGGAGGCCCATGCGCCGGGGGCGCCGGCCAATACGATCACGCGCGCCGTGGGGTCGGCGGACGATCTCGAACTCGACCGGGTCGTCGTCGACATCGAGGCGGCCGACAGGCTGCTGGTGTGCAGCGACGGGCTGACCAAGGTCGTCGGCTCGCCCGACCTCGCCACCATGCTGGCAGGCCCGATCGACCACCTGCCGGAGCGGCTGATCGCCCAGGCGGTGATGAAGGGAACGCGCGACAACGTCACCGTCATCGTCGTCGAGGTCGGGTCCGCCGACGAACCGTTCCCGGGAGAGCCGTCATGAGTGGGCGACCGCTCGCCAAGACCAGGCTTCGGCCGCAGCCGCTGCCGGGCGGGCATGTGCTTCGGGGCCGCTACGAGATCATGGACGTCATCGGGCGCGGCGGGATGAGCACGGTCTACCGTGCCGTCGACCGGCTGCGGCTCCGGGCCCGCTCACCGCGGCCCACCGTCGCGCTCAAGGTGGTCAACACCGGCACGGGAATCGACGCGGACGCGGTCGAGCTCATGCATCGCGAGGCGCGGCGGATGCAGGATCTCGTCCACCCCAACATCGTGCGCATCTACGACTGGGACACCGACGGCGAACACGACTTCATCGTCATGGAACACCTGGAGGGCCGCACGCTCGGCGCCATCCTCAAGGAAACGCCCGACCAGCCGCTGGCGATGTCCCAGGTGGCGACCATCGTGCGGGCGGTCGGCGCCGGGCTCGCCTTCGCACATGCCAACGACGTGGTCCATGCCGACCTCAAGCCGGGCAACGTGTTCCTGACGTCGGACGGGCGGATCAAACTGCTCGACTTCGGCAATGCCCGCCGCGTCGAGGCGAGCTATGCCGACAGCGACAACCCCACCGTCGCCTATCACGGCCGGATCGGCGCGCTTACGCCGGCCTATGCCTCGCCCGAGATGCTGGGCCAGCTTCCGCCGACGCCGACCGACGATGTCTACTCGCTCGCGGTCCTGACCTATCTCGTCGCTTCGGGCCGGCATCCCTTCGACCGGGCGACGGCGCGCGAGGCGATCGAGAAGGGGCTTCGGCCGGAACGGCCCAAGGGCATCGGGACGCGGCGCTGGAAGGCGCTTCGCGCGGGCCTCGCGCTCGAGCGAGCCGAGCGGACGCCGACGGCGGACCAGTTCGTGCGCGAGTTCCTGCGCGGGCCGCTCTGGGCGCGGCTTTTCGGCGACTGAGCCGCAGATCAGACCGGCAGGTCGAAGCCGAAGGATTCCCCACCGAGGACCGACGTGCCGGTGCGCGCATCGATGACCAGCCAATTCCGCGACGGATCGTCGGCGTCGGGCTCGACGCGCACGCCGATGGCCGCACCCGGCCCCGTGGCGACGAGGACGCCGCCGAGCCAGGACTCCATCGCGGCCGCCAGTTCCGCCGGGGTGTCGCCCATGAGCTGCGACCGCGCGTGGGAAGCGAGGACTGCGAGGCGGGCGGCGGCGAGCTGGTAGGGCAGGCTGGACAGGAGGCGGGCGGCCTGGCCGTGCGGATCGTCCGGAAACCGGCCGGGGCGGTGGACGGTCGGAGCGACCAGCGTGGCCACCTCGTCTCGGTCGGGAACGCCGGCGAGGGCTAGGATGCCGGAGTCGGCGAGGCTGCGGCAGGCGTTCGCGGTGAACAGGCCGGCGGTGGCGCAGGCCGCGCGCCGGCCGGCGGCATCGACCTCGTGAACGTCGAAGCCGGAGACGGCGGCGGAACGGCCGACGATCTCAGACGGCCAGCCGGTCGCGTCGATGCTGCGCAGGACCTGGGCGGCGACAACCCATGCCGGAGCGAGCCACATGGCGGGGGCCTCCTCGTCGGCGGCGCGGACGAGGACATCGTTCCACGCCGCGCAGAGCCAGCGGCCGGCGTCCTCGTCCCGCAGCGCGCTCCAGACCTCGAAGCCCGGGCGCTCGAGGATGAGGCCGGGTTCGTCGAGCGCCTGCGCCGAGGCCACATCGAGACCGTTGCCGAAGTCGGCCGCGAGCGAGACGACGGCGGGCGCCTGCAGGCGTTCGGCCGCGCGGGCGATCGCACGGGCCAATTCCAGCCCCGATGCGTCGGCGCGCAGGCGGGAGGCAACCACGACGAGCGCGGGAACCGGCTCGCCGGAGCGCAACTCCTCGTCGGCGATCTCGCCGGCGAGCATACCTGCCGGGTCGCGGTCGCCGGTATCGACGAGCTCGACCCGGACGGACCCGTCCTTGCCGATGGCCTGTGCGAGCAGGCGAAGGCCCTGCCAGGATTCAAGGACCTCGCGGAGGCCGGGGTCCTGAAGGAGGGCCTTGCGCTGCGCGGCGATGAGGCCGGCCGTGCCGGAGCCCGCCGCGGCGGGGCGCGGGCTGGAGCTCGTGCTCGCGATGAAGGCCGACACCGCGCGCCGGGCCGCCGAACCGTCGTCGGCCGCAGAACCGGGGGTGTCGATCATTCCGAGCAGGCGGTCGAGATCACCGTCGCCGGCCGCTGGAGACGGCGGCGCGGCGGACGGAGCGGAAGACCCGCTGCCGGGAGACCCCAGACGGGCCTGCGCGAGCAGGGGGAAGCGGCCGTCGTCGGGCAACGTCCCGTCCGCGACGCGCATGGCGTCGGCGAGGGGCTGAAAGCGTTCGGCGACGCGCTTCGGCGCCATGTCGCGCAGCGCATCGAACGCGATGCGGGCGCCCAGCATCGGCGGGCTGCCGCCCAGGAGATTGGGGACGGCGACCTCGACCGAGACGCCCAGGCGGCCAGGCAGGCCGGACAGTTCGTGCGGATCGACGACGTGGCGCGTGGCCCCGCCGCGACCGCCGAAGGCGCCGATCACGAGGATGCGCTGGCCCGGCACGCCATGGGTCGACGCGAGGGCGGGCGCGGTGTCGCCGAAGCCCGTCGTGAGCCGGATTCCGCCTTCCGGCCGGCCATCAGCCGCGTTGTCGTCCTGTACCATGTCCGCCCCCGAGCACGCCGTCGTGATTCATCTTGACCCGCCTACTGAGGGTTGTCGAGGCGGACCGCCTCGACCGCGCTGGACAGGGCCATCCAATTGCCGCTACCTTGCGCCCCGTTCTCATTGGGGCGATCCATTTTCCGGATCGAGAACGGGGCAGAATGCAACTCGTCAACAACACTCCGTTCGACGTGTTCGTGATGGCGTCGCAGATCGACCCACCGCGCCCGTCCGCCACCATCATCGTCAAGGCCACATTCTCGATCCAGCCGGACGCCGTCGCCGAGGCACTGCCCGACGACGAGCAGGAGAAGATGAAGGCCGACGAGACGTTCATGGACGACATCGGCCGCAGCCTGCAGTGGGCGAGCGATCTCGAGCCCCAGAAGCCGCTGGCCGAGGTGCTCGTCTACGGCAGCGTTCACGCGCCCGGGGGGCGCCCGGCGACATCGGCTTCGGCGGCGATCCGCATCGGCGACTGGGAAAAGCGCATCGTCGCCTTCGGCGACCGCATCTGGACGCGAGCCGCCGACGGCTCGCATGCGCCGAGCGAGCCGACCGCCTTCAACGAGATACCGCTGCGCTGGGAGTTCGCCTTTGGCGGCCTCGACGATCCGCGCAACCCGATGGGCCGGGGCATCGACACGGAAATCGAGATCGCCGAAGGCGTCGTCGGCCTCGCGCTGCCGAACCTCGAGACCCCCGACGCGCTGATCTCGACCCCCGGCGACCGGCCTGAACCGGTCGGATTCGGGCCACTCCCCGGCACCTTCGAGGCGCGCTACCGGAAGCTCGGCACCCGCGACCGACGCTGGGCGACGTTCCGCGCGCCGCTGCCGCCCGACGACTTCGACGCCTCCTACCACAACTGCGCCCGGAGGATCAGCAGTTCGAGACCGCGTTCGCCGGCGACGAGGTGATCGAGCTGGAAGGGCTGCACCCCGAACACGAACGGCTTCGGTTCCAGCTGCCGGGCATCCGCCTGCGCGCCTTCATCCTGCGTGAGGCCAAGGGCGGGCCGGCGGTGAGGGACGCCGCTCGACATCGACACGCTGGCGCTGATGCCGGCCGAGGACAAGCTCATCGTGATCTGGCGCGGCTATGCCGCCGTCGGCAAGGAAGACATGTCGGACCTCATGGGCGTGTATCTGGCGCAGGAGCCGCTCGGGGAGGCCGCACGGCCGGCCGGGGACTACCTGCCGGAGGTGAGTGCCAAGCTCACGCCGCCGTCCCCCGGCCCCAGCGATGCCGAGGTCGACGCCGAGATCGAGCGGACGATGGGCGAGGCGAAGGGTCTCCTGGAGAAGGTCGACCTGCCCGACGACATCCGGCAGAAGCTTATGTCGGAGACCGATCCGGAAAAGCTGTTCGACAGCGTCATCAAGGAAATCCACCGACAGTCCGACGCGCTCAAGAAGATGGCCGGTTCATAGGCGACATCGAAAGCGGGGATGGGGCGAGGATGAGCAATCTTCTGACAACCGGGGCGGTCCTGAGCTGCCAGCTTCGGCGCGGCGCCGTCCACGTTCGTGGCCACGCCGCTGCCCGGCGTGCCGCAGCCCGTGGTTCCGGCGGCGACGATCATGCAGAACATCCCGCTCGTGAACATCATGACTTTCGGGATGTGCTCGTCGATGTCGAACCCGACAGTCTCGTCTGCAACGGCGGCGGCGCAGGGGGTGCTCACGCCGATGCCGTGCGTCCCGGCCACGGCCGCGCCATGGACGCCGGGACTGCCGATGCATACCGCCTGCGGGCTGCCGCTGGCGACCAACATGAGCAAATGCGCCTGTTCCTTTGGCGGGATGATCTCGGTGACGGCCCCGGCCGCGCCGACCGTCAAGGTTTCTCCCTAGCACCCATCACGAGCCACGATCGCGAGGAGCCATCGATGTCGAATGAACAGGACCACGGCTCGTTCAGCGTGTACGTGCCGCAAAAGCGCGACAGCGACCTCAACAAGGCCACGCGGACCTATTTCCGGCTGGGCGGCGCCAATCCCTATGCGCCGGACGGCGAGCGCATCGACGATTACGACGACGCCGAGCTCATGGGCGTGTTCATCTACACCGACGGCGCCTACAAGCAGATGGCCAACGGCAGCGACGTGATGTCGCTCGTCTGCTACGACGGCAACCTGAACTCGGCGTCCTACTCATTCGGGCTCGAGGGGGACACGTTCTTTCACGACGCGGAATGGTCGCGGACCAGCAAGACCGGGCTGTCGCTGGGGGATTCGCGTGAATTCTCCCTAGGGTACAAGTGCGAATTCAGCTTGTCCGCCGAACAGTCCATCGGCGCGTCCCTCGGCTTCGAAGCCAAGCTGGGAATGTCCGTCTCGGCCAAGCTCGACCCGCTGAACGTCGAGTTCAGCAAAAGTGCGGTCAAGGTCGAAGGCCTTCTCGGCGAATTCGAGGTGGCCGCCGAGAAGGATAATCGCGGCTTCAAGAGCGCGTCGATCACTTCCGCGCCGCATGACATCGCTCGCATGGGAACCCTGACGGCGGCATCTATCGCCTATCAGGCGGCGATCGGTGCCATTGGCGGGCTCAGCGGGACGTTCATGCTGAGCGGCACGATCGCGCTGCCGGCAATGGGGGACGACGAGTACACCCGGGACGGCGGAATGAAGGACGCCTTCCATGCGATGGCCATAGGCGGGGTTACCATCGGGTCCCTGGTCACGCTGCTGCAGGTCGCGGGCGTCGTCCTCGGAGCCGTGGCGCTCGTGCAGCAGAAGGCCGCAAGGGCGCTCGACCAGCTCGCGGCGTCCCAGGTTGCGGTCACGCCGCTGGGGGCGCAGGTGCGATCGGGGGCCACGAGCTATATCCGCGTCACGCCCCTCGGGATCGTCATTTCGGCGCCGTCCGTGAAGATCCATGGCCTGCAGCAGATGCACGTCCCGGCGCCGGCGCCGCCGCCGCGCGGCTTCGTCTGAGCCGCGGCGCGGAACGGCGAAAGGAAACGCCCATGAGCGATCAGATGCCGAAGTTCGAATTCGAGGTCGACACGCCGCTCGCCGACGACTGGAAGGTCGCGGCGATCCGGGGCGTCGAGGAGATGTCGCGGCCGTGGCGCTACGAGGTCGAGCTCTACGTCCACGCAAACGACGCCAAGTTCTCGAACGACATCGGCTCCCTTCCCGGCAAGGAGGCGACGCTCAAGATCGAGCGCGACGGGCAGGACGGGCAGAGCTGCGAGCTCAAGGGCATGGTCGCGGAGTTCCACTATCTCGGGGCGACGACCGGCGGCTGGGAGATTCACCGCTACCGGGCGGTGCTCGTGCCCTACCTGTGGCTCGCCGGTCTGCGCCGCCAGAGCCGGATCCTCGCCACCTCCGAGGAGAAGACGGACGTCGAACTGGTGATCGAGGGGCTGACGGAGGCCGACAACCTGGGCGCCGACGCGGTGCTGGCATCCGACAAGGTCAGCGACAGCGGCATGACGGGCGAGCCGCCGGCGCGCGACTTCGTCATGCAGTACGAGGAGACCGACCTCGACTTCTATCATCGCCGCCTCGAGAAGTGCGGCGTGTTCTACCTCTTCGACGACGACGGCGTGATCACGCTTTGCGACGACAACGTCTCGATCCCCGTGGTCGACAACGGCGAGGAGCTGTCCTTCGCGACCCATGCGGGAATGACGCATTCGAACAGGCGCATCGTCACCGACGTGCGCGTACGCGACGCCATGCTTCCCGAGAAGGTGGCGCTGACGGAGCGCAACTACGAGCAGCCGAAGGTCGATCTATTCCGCGAGAAGTCCGTATCCGACGAGGGCTCGGGCGTGTGGGCGGCCGACGGCGAATTCTATGCCGACCAGGGAGCCGGCGACGCCATCGCGGCGCTGCGCGCGGAGGAATCGATCTGCCGCCAGCGGGTGCTCGAGGCCGCGACCCCGGTGCTCGAACTGCGCGCAGGCCGGGTCTTCACCCTGTCGGATCATCCCGACGACGACTTCAACGGAGACTACGTCGTGGTGGCTACCGAAGTCAGGGCCGCCCGGCCGGGCCGGGAGCGGCCCGATATCCCCGGCGCCGTCGACGGCTATGAATGCCGCTTCCGGGCGATCCCGAAGGCCAACAAGTTCCGCCCGGCGCGGACGACGCCGATACCCCGCATCGCGGGCATGCTGAGCGCGCTCGTCGACGGGGAGAGCGACGACGAGCCGAACGTCGACGAGGACGGCCGCTACCGGCTGCGCTTCCTGTTCGACAAGTCGTCCAGTTCGGATGGCTCAGCGTCCGCTCCCGTACGGCGCATGCAGCCGTTCGGCGGCCCCTCGGAAGGCTTTCACACGCCGCTGCGCAAGGGCACCGAGGTGATGGTGGGGTTCGTCAACGGCAACGTCGACCGGCCGGTCATTCTCGGGTCGGTGCCGGATGCCGACCATCCGAGCGTCGTCAACAACGTCAACCGCGGATCCTCGGTGATCAGGACTTCGTCCGGCGTGGTCCTGACGATCGCAGACTTCTAGGCGGCCGGCGACGCCGGCACTGCGCAGAATTCTGCGCGGATCGAGGTGACTGCGCAAATTCCTGCGCACCCATAGCAACTGGCGATCGCGATGTCGGTCCGGATACCACAGTTAAGTCAACGACTTGCGGTTCCTGCCGCAGGTTGGCACGCGGCTTGCGAAGCAATAGACGGCCGCCAAGGGGGCTGGCCACAGCACAGCGAGGGGAGAGACAACCATGCCGACACCCGCATATATCTCGATCGAGGGCCAGAGCCAGGGCAAGATCAGCCAGGGCGCCTTCACCTCCGACAGCGTCGGAAACAGCTATCAGGAAGGCCACGAGGACGAGTGCCTGGTGCAGGCGTTCCTCGGCGAGGCGATGATCCCGCGCGATCCGCAGTCGGGCCAGCCGACCGGCAGCCGCGTTCATCAGCCGGCTTCCTTCACCAAGCAGTTCGACAAGGCCTCGCCGCTCCTGTGGCAGGCGCTGGCGACCGGCGAGGTGCTGCAGATCGAGCTGAAGTTCTACCGCACGGCCATGTCGGGCCAGCAGGAGCACTACTTCACGATCAAGTGGGAGGACGCCGTCCTCGTCAACGGCAAGTCCTACCTGCCGAACGCGCTCGACCCGGCGAACAACAACTTCACCCACATGGAAGACTGGGCGTTCACCTACCGCAAGGTGGACTGGACCCACGAGAAGGCCGGCACGTCGGGCTCCGACGACTGGCGCAAGCCCAAGAGCGCCTGATCCCCGCGGATCGCCGCTTGCTGAGCGCCGTCCGGGCTCGTCCCGGGCGGCGTTCGCGTTTGCGGGGGCCTCCGGGATCCGCGACCGGCTTTCCGGTCACGGAAGCTTCACGATTTCAGGGTTGCAATCCGCCGCGCCGCGGCGATGCTCTCACTTCATCCGTGCGTTGCGCGACGGCTCCGCAATAGGGGGGAATAACAATGATCCAGCTCGATCTGAAGTCGCTGCTGGGGCGGCTCAACGGCTATTCCAAGCGCGCGCTGGAGACTGCGGCCGGACTGTGCGTTTCGCGGACGAACTACGAGGTCACGATCGACCACGTCCTGCTCGTCATGGTTGAGGACACGCAGCGCGACCTGCAGCTGATCCTGCGCAGCTACGGCGTCGAGCCGGCCCATTTCAAGCGCGCGCTCCAGCGCACAGTCGAGGAGATGCGGACCGGCAACAGCGCGCGTCCCGTCTTCGCGCCGGCGCTGATCGAATGGATCACCGATGCCTGGCTGATGAGCTCGGTCGAGCTCGGCCTGGCCGAGGTGCGCTCCGGCGCACTGATCGCCACGCTCCGGGCCAACCCTTCGCGCTACGGGCAGGCCGGCTGGTACGAGGTCATCGAGGACATTCCCGCCGACGAGCTGAAGCGCACGCTTGGCGACATCGTCGCGGAGTCGCAGGAGACCGCCGGCGGCCTCGCATCGGAGGCCGCGCCTTCCGGCCGCGGCGGCGACGGCGCCCCGGACGCCGACAGCGCGCTCGGCCGCTTCGCCATCAACTTCACCGACCAGGCGCGGAAGGGAAAGATCGACCCTGTCTTCTGCCGCGACCGCGAGATCCAGCAGATGGTCGACATCCTCGGCCGGCGCCGCAAGAACAACCCGATCTGCGTCGGCGAACCCGGCGTCGGCAAGACCGCCGTCGTCGAGGGGCTGGCGCTCAAGATCGCCGAAGGCGACGTGCCCGATTTCCTGAAGAACGTCGAGCTGTTCGGCCTCGATCTCGGCATGCTGCAGGCAGGCGCCGGCGTGAAGGGCGAGTTCGAGAACCGGCTCAAGGGCGTCATCGACGAGGTGAAGTCGTCGCCGAAGCCGATCATGCTGTTCATCGACGAGGCGCATACGCTGATCGGCGCCGGCGGGAGCGCAGGCGGCAGCGATGCCGCAAACCTGCTCAAGCCGGCGCTGGCGCGCGGCGAGCTGCGGACCGTCGCGGCGACGACCTGGACGGAATACAAGAAATACTTCGAGAAGGACCCGGCGCTCGCGCGCCGCTTCCAGCTCGTCAAGCTCGACGAGCCGAGCCCCGAGCAGGCGGTGACGATCATCCGGGGCCTGCGCGACATGTACGAGAAGGCGCACGGCGTCTATGTCCGCGACGACGCGGTGGTCGCCGCCGCACGGCTGTCGGCCCGCTACATCTCGGGCCGCCAGCTTCCCGACAAGGCGGTCGACGTCCTCGACACGGCCTGCGCGCGCATCAAGCTCTCCCTGTCTTCGAAGCCATCCGAAATCGATTCCCGCGAGCGCCGGATCGCGGAGCTTCATCGCGCCCTCGACGCCATCGCGCGCGACCAGCGCACCGACATGGCAGAGGAGAGCGCCGAGGCGGCGGAGCTTCAGGAGGACATGGCCCGGATAGAGGGGGAACTCGCCGATCTCACCGCGCGGTGGGAGAAGGAGAAGGCGCTCGTCTCCGAGATCCTCGACCTGCGCGTCAAGCTCGGTCTCATCTCGGGCGACGACGCCGAAGCCGAGGGCGGCGATACGGCGGAGGCGGTCGAGGGCAACGGCGACGCGGCCGACGCAGGCGAGATATCAACCGCCGCGCCCGAATCGAGCGACGACGCAGCCCTGGCCGCGCAACTCAAGGCCAGGCGCAGCGAGCTGCTCGCCCTGCAGGCGCGCCAGCCGCTCGTGTCCTACGAGGTGACGCCGGAGGCCGTCGGCGCGGTGATCTCCGACTGGACCGGCGTACCGCTCGGCAAGATGGTGCGCGACGAGGCGGCCTCGATCCTGACGCTCGCCGACAACCTGCGCGGCCGGGTCAAGTCGCAGGACCAGGCGATCGATGCCATCGACGAGGGCGTGCGCGCGGCGAAGGCCGGCCTCAACAACCCCGGCCAGCCGATGGGCGTGTTCCTGTTCGTCGGCCCCTCCGGCGTGGGCAAGACCGAACTGGCGACGGCGGTCGCCGACCAGATGTTCGGGGGCGAGCGCTTCCTGATCACCATCAACATGTCGGAGTTCCAGGAAAAGCACACCGTCTCCAAGCTCGTCGGCTCGCCGCCCGGCTATGTCGGCTATGGCGAGGGCGGGGTGCTGACCGAGGCGGTGCGCCAGCGTCCCTATTCCGTGGTCCTGCTCGACGAGGTGGAGAAGGCCGACCTCGAGGTCCTCAATCTCTTCTACCAGGTGTTCGACAAGGGCACGCTGGCCGACGGCGAGGGCCGCATCATCGACTTCAAGAACACGATCATCTTCCTGACGTCGAACCTCGCCACCGACATCCTCACCGAACTGGGCACGCGGCCGGAGCGGCCGCCCGTCGGCGAGCTCGTGGAGGCGATCCGCCCGGAACTGAGCCGGCATTTCAAGCCGGCGCTTCTGGCGCGCATGCAGATCGTCCCGTTCTATCCGCTCGTCGGCGACGCGCTGGGGGCCATCGTGCGGCTGAAGCTCGACAAGGTGGGAGACCGCCTGAAAGGCAGCCACAAGATGGGCTTCAGCTATACCGACGCCGTGATCGACCAGATCGTCAGCCGCTGCACGGAGGTGGAGACGGGCGCACGCAACATCGACCACATCATCAACAGGACGCTGCTGCCGGAGATCGCGACCGAGATCCTGTCGCGGATGGGCGAGGATGTGGCCTTCGAATCGCTGGCGCTCGACATCGGCCCGGATGGGCGCTTCGCCTATGACATCGCCATCGCGGGAGAGCCGGTCCAGGCGCGGGCCGCGGCCGGCTGATCGCGGAAACGGTAAGATGGGCTACCCCCCGTCGGTCGCCGAGGAACTGATCGAGCTGACGAGCGCGCTGGCCACCGAGCGGCGGCTGGAGACGCTGCTCGGGCTCGTTGTGGACGCGGCCTGCCGGCTGACGCGGGCGGAGGCCGGCCGCATGCTGACCCTCGACCACACAGGCCGGCATCTGCACTGCGTGGTGGCGCGCGACGAGTCCGGCAGGGGCGCCGATCCGCCGCCGCCTATGTCGATCTACGGCGTCAACAACACGCCCAATCTCGGCAACGCGACAACCTATTGCGTGATCAGCGGCCGGGTCGTGAACCTGGGCAACGTCTACGCCTATACAGGCTTCGATTTCCGCGACCTCTACGACCAGGACCGGCGGGCGGGCGTCAAGACGCGGGCCTTCGTCGCGGTGCCGCTGCGCGGTCACGACGAGGTGACGCTGGGGGTATTGCAGCTCATCAATCCCCGGATGACGGCGGACGGGACGGTCGGGCCGCTGCCGCCGGACTATGAACGCCCGCTCCAGTCATTCGCGGCGCATGCCGCGGTGGCGGTCAAGAACGCGCGGCTATTCGAGGAGAACCGGCAGCTCATCCAGCAGCTCGACCGGCGCAACGCGGCGCTCGATGAGGAGAACACGCGGCTGAGGCGCCAGGTCGGCGAGATCGCGCGGCCGAGCGGCATCATCGGCGACGGGCCGGCCATCAAGACGGCGCTCGACATGGTGCGGCGCGCAGCCAACTCCAAGGTGCCCGTGCTGCTGCTCGGCGAGACCGGGACGGGCAAGGAGATGTTCGCCAACGCCATCCACCGGTCGAGCACGCGCGCGGACCGGACGATGATCACCCAGAACTGCGCGGCGTTGCCCGAGACGCTCCTCGAAAGCGAGCTGTTCGGCTACAAGAAGGGTGCTTTCACCGGCGCGGTGTCGGACCGCTCCGGCCTCGTATTCGAGGCGGACGGCGGCACGCTGTTCCTCGACGAGGTCGGGGACATGCCGATCGGCCTGCAGGCCAAGCTCTTGAGGCTCCTGCAGGAGGGCGAGGCCCGGCCGTTGGGATCGGACCGCACGGTGCAGGTCGACGTGCGCATCGTCGCGGCGACCAACGCCGACCTTCGGCAGAAGATCGCCGAGGGAACGTTCCGCGAGGACCTGTTCTACCGGCTGTCGGTCTTTCCCATCGTGATCCCGCCCCTGCGCGAGCGGCCGTCGGACATTCCCGTTCTCATCGACCACTTCCTGGCGCAGGCCACGACCCTGCATGGGAAGGCCGCGGCGGCGCTGACGCCGGCGGCGCTGGAGGCGCTGGCGCGGTGGCGCTTTCCCGGAAACGTGCGCGAACTGAAGAACGTCATCGACCGGGCGGTGCTCCTGATCGATGGCAACGAGCGGATCGACCTGACCCATCTGCCACGCGAAATCGGCGGGCGGCCCCACGAGGAGCGCGTGCCGCAGATGCCGGCGGAGGCCAATGGCGACCTGCGCTCGATGGTCCGGCGCTACGAGGCGATGGTGATCGAGGCCAAGCTGCGCGAGGCGAACTGGAACCAGACGCGGGCGGCCGAGCTCCTCAGCATCTCGCGGCGCAGCCTGGTCGACAAGCTCGGCCAGTACGACATCCGTCCACCGAACGGCTGAAGGGGCGCTACCCGCGGTTGATCGGGGCCCGCCGCAGGACCATAGTCGGTCTCGGGCAAGACGAGTGACCGGGACGAATTATGGCTGCTGACGGCCGCTTCCTGAGCGCATTCTCGGCGTTCTTCGCCGGGCGCACGCCCTATCCCAAGCTCGTCAAGGAGATCGAGGAGATCATCGCCGGCGACGCGGTGGCGGCTGACGCTTTTCTCGATACGCTCAACGATCTCGTCAATCTCGGCCGGCTGCCGCCCGACCTCGCGGCGGCGCTGGAGCCGCTTGCCGATGCCGCCCTCGAAATCGAGGAGGTGGCCGTCGAGAGCCATGACGACGCGCCCACGGTACCGGCGGCGGTTCAACCGGCCGGCGGATGGGCCGACATGGCCGCGCCGTCTCCGCCGCCGCCGCTGCCCGAAACCGGCGCGCGCGAGCGCGTGGACGACGTGGTCCTGTCGGCGCTGGTCGGCGGCTTCAAGGAGTACCGCGACCGCCCGAGGCGCAGCGAAGCGCCGGTGCGCAGCGAGGACAGGCAGCTCGACGCGCTGGTCAGCGGGTTCAAGGGCGCGCGGATGAGGCGGGACGCATCGCGGGCGACTGACGGCCAGGCGCGCGACTTCAACCTGTCGAAGGCGCATGACGGCGCGCGCGAGAAGCGCGCGGGCGTCGGCACGCTGCTCAAGGACCGCTTCGTGCTCGACCGGGAGCTCGGGCGGGGCGGCATGGGCATTGTCTATGCCGCCGTCGACCGGCGCAGGCTGGAGGCGATGCACGCCCAGCCCTATGTCGCGGTGAAGCTCCTCAACGACGAACTGCAGAAGCATCCCGACGCGCTGCGCACGCTGGAAGGCGAGGCGCGCAAGGCGCAGGCGCTGGCCCACCCCAACATCGTCACCGTATACGACTTCGACCGCGACGGCGGGCACGTCTTCCTCGTGATGGAGCTATTGGAGGGGCGTGGCCTCGACCAGGTGATCAAGGAGCGGCCGACGGGGCCGATGTCGCTGCAGAATGCGGCACCCATCGTCACCGGCATCTGCGCTGCGCTCACGCACGCTCATTCGCAGGGCGTGATCCATGCCGACCTGAAGCCCGCGAACGTGTTCCTGCCGGAGGGAGGCGGGGTGAAGCTGCTCGACTTCGGCATCTCGACGGCAGGGCGGGTCGCGGGCTTCGACGCGACCGCGCTGGGGGCTCTGACGGGAGCCTACGCAAGCCCGGAGATGATCGAGGGCGCGCCGCGCGATCCGCGCGACGACGTTTATGCGCTGGGGTGCCTCGTGCACCTGCTCCTGACGGGGCAGCACCCGTTCGACCGGAAGAAGGCGACGGAGGCGCGGGACACGGGGCTCATGGCGTCACGCATCCCGAGCCTGTCGCGGCGCCAGAACGCGGCGCTGCAGGCTGCCCTCGCCTTCGACCGCGAGCGGCGCGCCGCCAATGTCGATGCGGTGCGGGCAGGGCTGCTGGAGGAGAGCTTCTGGTCGCGGCTGACGCGCCGACGGCGGCGGGAGCCGGACCCGCTTCTCGATTCGCTCTAAACGCGCGTACTAGGCGTCGATCGCGTCGCAGATGTCGCGGATGCCGCGCGAGAAGGCGTGGTCGGGCTCGATCATGGAGAACAGGCCACCGCTGCCCAGCCGCACCATGTCCTCGCTCAAGGGCAGGACCGCGCAGACCGGCGTGCGGTATGTGGTGACGATGCGCTGCGACAGCTCCTGGAAGTCGAAGCTCGACAGCGCCTTGTTCACGACGAGGAAGAGCTGCGGCACCTCGAGCCGGCGGGCGATCTCCAGCGTCACGGCGGTGCCCTGGTAGTCCTGGTGGTCCGGGCGCAGGACGAGGAGCAGCGAGTCGGATATGGCGATGGACAGCAGCGTCTCCTCGTTGACGCCGGGATGGGTGTCGATCAGCAGGTAGTCCAGCGACAGGCGCTCGCCGAGGTCGCGGAACCCGTCGTTCAGCATCTCGACGTCGTAGCCCTCCTTGATGATGCGCGCGATCTCGCCGGTCTTGATGCTCGACGGCACGAGCATCACCGCGCCGGGGGCGGCGACCATCGGTTCACCCTCGCCGTCGCGCACCGCCTCGGTGACGTCGATGGCGGTCTCCTCGACCTGGCAGCGCGCCCACAGGTAGTCGTTCAGCGTGAAGCGGGCCTTCTGGAGGTCGACGTTGAAGAGAACGTGGACGCCGGGCGACTGGATGTCGGTGTCGACGATGGCGACGCGCTTGCCCCGGGCGGCGAGATTGCGCGGCGATGTTGGCGGTCAGGTTCGACTTGCCGGTGCCGCCGCGATAGGAGTGGGTTGAGACGATGCGGGTCATCGCGCCTAACTCAGCCCCGCTGGCGGTCGCGCATCTGACGCGCGCGTTGCTGGAGCTGGCGGAAGTAATCGGTGTCCGTGATCTCGCTCACCTCCCGGTCTTTGTTCCCCTGGTCGATCTCGATCCTGAGCCGTCTCACCTGCGCCTTGAGGTCGACGTTCTCCGACGCCGTCTTCCTGTGGATTACCTCGAGCTGGCGATGGGCCTCGCGCAGTTCCGCGATGACGCCCTCGAGGCGGAACTCGCGGGCCTCGACCTGGACGACCATGCTGCCGAAGGCCTCGGCGAGATCGCGGATCGCCTGGGGCGCACCCGCGTCGCCGGAGATCGCGAACAGCCGGTCCATCTCGTCGTAGCGACCCTTCGCGATGGTGTCGCAGAGGTCGCGCAGCGTCGTCAGCGGATCGTCCTGGGTGCCGGTCATGGGAGAAGAGGTTTTCGAGGATGGAACGGGCGCGCCATCATAGGTGAGGCGCGCGCGGTTCGCGAGCCCTTCGCGAACCTCGTCTCCGGGTGGCGAAGAGCGATTGTTCATATTTTCCGCTTAGAGCTATCATGACGGACAACAGGGGTGCCCAGGCGGCCCGCCAGACCGCGGAGCGCAAGCGACGTGAAGACCGGACTGGAGCTTCACCTGCGCGCCGAGTTGTCGGAGATCCGGCGGCTGTCGGCGGCGCTCGAAGAGTTCGCCCGGACCCAAGCGATACCCGAGCGCGCGGCGATGCGGATGATGCTGGTGCTGGACGAGCTCCTCACCAACACGATCTCTTACGGCTATCCCGACCGGAAGGATGGCGAGATCCGGGTGGCCGTGGCGCGGTGCGGCGACCGCGTCGAGATCGCGGTGACGGATGACGGGATCGCGTTCGACCCGACACAGACGAGAGCGCCGGCCCTCGACACGCCCCTCGAAGAGCGCGATATCGGGGGGCTGGGCGTCCATCTCGTGAAGACGATGGCCGATGTCGGCTACAGTCGCGACGGCGGCCGCAATATCGTGACGCTGAGCGTGCCTCTGGACGAGGGAATGGCGGCGGCCGCGAAACGTCGCCGGTGACCAGTCGGCCGGGATGCAAACGGGGAGTTTCGAAATGTCGGATGCCGCGAGCCATGCGCAGGTCAATGTCGGCGCGGAATGGGCCGGGGACGTCCTTGTGCTCAAGCCCGAGGGGCGTGTCGACAGCAACAACGCGGCCGCCGCCGAGGAGATCATCGTCGGACATCTCGACAAGGGCGCGCAGCGCCTCGCGCTCGACATGAGCGAGCTCGAGTACATCTCCAGCGCAGGCCTGAGGGTGCTCCTGGTCACGGCCAAGAAGCTGCGGCAGACGGGCGGGAAGATCGTGCTGTTCGATCTCCGGCCGGCGGTCCACGAGGTGCTGGAGGTCAGCGGATTCCTTGCGATCCTGCCGGTCGCCAAGGGCCGCCAGGCCGCGCTCTCGGACGTATAGTCCCTCCTAGACCCGGCGGACGGCCAGCGCGGTGATGTCGTCGGAGGGCAGCGCCTCGCCGATGAAGGCCGAGATGGCGTCGCCGACAGCGCGGGTGATGTCGGCGAGCGGCACTCCCCGATGGGTCTCCAGTGTGGCGGCCAGCCGTGCCTCCGTGAACATCGATCCATCGGGCGCGGTGGCCTCGGTGATGCCGTCGGTGAAGGCGTAGACGGTGTCGCCCGCGTCCAGCGCTACCCGGCCGCTGGGATAGATCGCCTCGGGCAGGACGCCGAGCGCGATCGAGCGGTCACCAGAAACCCGCTCCATGCCTTCGGCGCGCAGCCAGAACGGTGCGTCGTGCCCGGCATTGGCGAAGACGAGATCGCCGGTGCGCCCGTCGAGCATTCCGAAGAACAACGTCACGAACATCATGTCGTCGTTTCCGGCGCAGAGTTCGCGGTTTACCCGGGCGAGGATGTCGCCGGGCCGGGTGTCCTCGCCGTTGCCGCGCGTCATGGCGGCGACGGTGCGCAACAGCGTCTTGGTGCGCGCCATGACGAGGGCCGAGGCCACGCCCTTCCCCGAAACGTCGCCGACGAGGAAGCAGAAGGTTCCGTCGTCGGTGGTGAAGAAGTCGTAGAGGTCGCCCCCCACCTCGCGGGCCGGCTCCATCATGGCGTGGATCTCGATCGGCTGATCGGGCGTCGGAGCGGGAAAGTCCGTTGGCACCATCGCCATCTGCAGCTTTCGCCCGGCGTCGAGCTCCTGTTCGAGTCGCTGGAGATGCCGGCGCGCCTCGTCGCGCAGCAGCTTCTTTTCGAGCGTCGCGCCGACGCGCGCCCGCAACAGGACCGGGTTGAACGGCTTCTGAAGAAAATCGACGGCGCCAAGTTCGATGCAGCGAACCACGCTTTCGATCTCGCTCTGTGCCGACAGCATGACCACCGGAACCTCGCGCAGGCGAGTATCGGAGGCCATGCGCTCCAGAACCTCGTAGCCGTTGCAGCGCGGCATCATGACGTCGAGAAGGACGAGGTCGAACTCGCGCTCGGCCATGAGGCCCAGCGCCCGTTCGCCGTCCTCGGCAGTCTCGACGTCGTCGTAGCCGTCGCGGCGAAGCCGGCGCACAAGGAGGTCGCGGTTGGCCTCGATGTCGTCGACGACGAGGATGCGCGCGTCAGCGGCCGCCG